>NZ_CP052859.1:5565000-6165000 GCF_012935695.1 Pseudomonas sp. ADAK18 | reverse complement strand
CGACGATCACTCGTGATACTGCGCCGACAACTCATGCACCGCCCGCAGGAACGCACCTGCGTGCTCCGGATCCACTTCCGGGGTGATGCCATGGCCGAGGTTGAAGACATGGCCACTGCCTTTGCCATAACTGGCGAGGATACGGCCGACTTCAGTGCGAATGGCTTCTGGCTTGGCGTACAGCACGGTCGGGTCCATGTTGCCTTGCAGCGCAACCTTGTTGCCCACGCGACGACGGGCTTCACCGAGGTCGCAGGTCCAGTCCAGGCCCAATGCATCAGCGCCCGCATCGGCGATGCTTTCCAGCCACAGGCCACCGCCCTTGGTGAACATGATGACCGGCACTTTGCGGCCCTCGTGTTCGCGGATCAGGCCGCTGACGATTTTGCGCATGTAGGCCAGGGAAAACTCCTGATACGCCGCCGCCGACAGGTTGCCGCCCCAGGTGTCGAAGATCTGCACTGCCTGGGCGCCGGCCATGATCTGGCCATTGAGGTAGGACGTGACCGACTGCGCCAGCTTGTCCAGCAGCAGGTGCATGGCTTGCGGGTTGTCGTAGAGCATGGCCTTGGTCTTGCGGAAGTCTTTCGACGAACCGCCTTCGACCATGTAGGTGGCCAGGGTCCATGGGCTGCCAGAGAAGCCGATCAGCGGCACGCGGCCATTGAGCTCGCGGCGGATGGTGCTGACGGCGTCCATGACGTAGCCCAGGTCCTTGTGGGGATCGGGGATCGGCAGGGCTTCGATGTCGGCCAGGGTGCTGACGACTTTCTTGAAACGCGGGCCTTCGCCGGTTTCAAAGTACAGGCCTTGGCCCATGGCGTCAGGGATGGTCAGGATATCGGAGAAGAGGATGGCCGCATCCAGCTGTGGATAGCGGTCCAGCGGTTGCATCGTGACTTCGCAGGCGAACGCAGGATTCATGCACAGGCTCATGAAGTCGCCGGCGTGGGCGCGACTGGCGCGGTATTCCGGCAGGTAGCGACCGGCTTGGCGCATCATCCATACAGGGGTGACGTCCACGGGTTGCTTGAGCAGGGCACGAAGGAAACGGTCGTTCTTGAGGGCAGTCATGTCGGCATCCGCAAAAAAAGTGCGGGCATTTTCTCAGAGCGCGACGCAAAAGGCACGGCAAGAGCCGTGCCTTTTGTCTATCGGGTCAATTTGTCGCGGTGTCTTGAATACACCGAAACCAATGTGGGAGCGGGCTTGCTCGCGAATGCGGTGGGTCAGTCGACACATCTGGTGACTGAAACAGCGCTTTCGCGAGCAAGCCCGCTCCCACATTTTGATCCCATTCCAGTCAGGGATTGGGATCAGACCTGCAGGTAATCCAGGATCCCTTCCGCAGCATTACGCCCTTCGAAGATCGCGGTTACCACCAGATCAGAACCGCGAACCATGTCGCCACCGGCGAAGATTTTCGGGTTGCTGGTCTGGTGTTTGTACTGGCCTTGTTCCGGGGCTACAACGCGGCCCTGGCTGTCGGTCTGGATCTCGAACTGCTCGAACCAAGGCGCCGGGCTTGGGCGGAAACCGAAGGCGATGACCACAGCATCAGCTGGGATGATCTCTTCGGAACCCGGGATCGGCTCTGGGCTGCGACGGCCACGGGCGTCCGGTTCGCCGAGACGGGTCTCGACCACTTTCACGCCTTCAACGCGATCTTCGCCAACAATGGCAATCGGCTGGCGGTTGTAGAGGAATTTCACGCCTTCTTCCTTGGCGTTCTTCACCTCTTTGCGCGAACCCGGCATGTTGGCTTCGTCACGACGATAAGCACAGGTCACCGACTTGGCGCCCTGGCGAATCGAAGTCCGGTTGCAGTCCATCGCGGTGTCACCACCGCCCAGCACCACGACCTTCTTGCCTTTCATGTCGACGAAGTCTTCCGGCGACTTTTCAAAGCCCAGGTTGCGGTTGACGTTGGCGATCAGGAAGTCCAAAGCGTCATACACGCCCGGCAGGTCCTCACCGGCAAAGCCGCCCTTCATATAGGTGTAAGTGCCCATGCCCATGAACACAGCATCGTATTCTTCGAGCAGTTGCTCCATGGTCACGTCTTTACCGATCTCGGTATTGAGACGGAACTCGATGCCCATGCCAGTGAAGACTTCACGACGATGGCTCAGCACGGTCTTTTCCAGCTTGAACTCGGGGATGCCGAAGGTCAGCAGGCCACCGATTTCCGGGTTCTTATCGAACACCACCGGAGTCACGCCGCCACGCACCAGCACGTCGGCACAGCCCAGGCCAGCAGGCCCGGCACCGATGATTGCCACGCGCTTGCCGGTCGGTTTGACCTTGGACATGTCCGGGCGCCAGCCCATGGCGAACGCGGTGTCGGTGATGTACTTCTCCACCGAACCGATGGTCACCGCACCAAAACCGTCGTTAAGGGTGCAAGCGCCCTCGCACAGACGATCCTGTGGGCACACCCGACCGCAGACTTCTGGCAAGGTGTTGGTCTGGTGCGACAGCTCGGCGGCGGCGAGGATGTTGCCCTCGGCCACCAATTTCAGCCAGTTGGGAATGAAGTTGTGCACCGGGCACTTCCATTCGCAATACGGGTTACCGCACCCCAGGCAGCGGTGAGCCTGGTCGGCCGAGTGTTGGGGTTTGAAGGGTTCGTAGATTTCCACGAACTCTTTCTTGCGTTGACGCAACAGTTTCTTCTTCGGATCTTTGCGCCCGACATCGATGAACTGGAAGTCGTTATTCAGACGTTCAGCCATGTTAAAACCTCATCAAACTCTTCAGGCGCATATCACTGCGGATTGGCACGGATGCTGGAAAGCAACGATTTCAGGTTGGCAGCCTTGGGCTTGACCAGCCAGAAACGACGCAGGTAGTCATCGAGGTTTTCAGCGAGGTTACGACCCCATTCGCTGTTGGTTTCCTCGACATATTCGTCCAGCACATGCTGCAAGTGGTTGCGATAGGATTCCATCGCTTCGCCGCTGATCCGCTGGATCTCGACCAACTCATGGTTGACCTTGTCGACGAAGGTGTTGTCCTGGTCCAGCACATAGGCGAAACCGCCAGTCATGCCCGAACCGAAGTTGTAGCCAGTCTTGCCCAGCACCGCGACAAAACCACCGGTCATGTACTCGCAGCAGTGGTCGCCTGTGCCTTCCACAACTGTGTGAGCACCGGAGTTACGCACCGCGAAACGCTCACCGGCAGTACCGGCCGCAAACAACTTGCCGCCGGTTGCGCCATACAGGCAGGTGTTGCCGATGATCGCACTGTCTTGAGTCTTGTAGACGCTGCCCACCGGCGGAACGATCACCAGCTTGCCGCCAGTCATGCCCTTGCCCACGTAGTCGTTGGCGTCGCCTTCCAGGTACATGCTCAGGCCTCCGGCGTTCCACACACCGAAGCTCTGGCCCGCAGTGCCCTTGAAGCGGAAGGTGATTGGCGCCTTGGCCATGCCTTGGTTGCCGTGCTTGCGCGCGATTTCGCCGGAGATCCGTGCGCCGATGGAACGGTCGCAGTTGCAGATATCCAGGGCAAACTCACCACCGCTGGCGTCGTTGATCGACGAGATAGCCATCTCAACCATCTTCTCGGCCAGCAAGCCTTTGTCGAACGGCGGGTTGCGCTCCACCTGGCAGAATTGTGGCTTGTCTGCCGGGATGTGATCACTGCCCAACAGCGGCGTCAGGTCCAGGTGTTGTTGCTTGGCAGTCTGGCCTTCGAGAATGTCCAGCAGATCGGTACGACCGATCAGCTCTTCGAGGGAACGCACGCCCAGCTTGGCCAGCCACTCACGGGTTTCTTCGGCGACGTAGGTGAAGAAGTTCACCACCATGTCGACGGTACCGATGTAGTGATCCTTGCGCAGCTTCTCGTTCTGGGTGGCCACGCCGGTGGCGCAGTTGTTCAGGTGGCAGATGCGCAGGTATTTGCAGCCCAGGGCGATCATTGGCGCGGTGCCGAAGCCGAAGCTTTCAGCGCCGAGGATCGCAGCCTTGATCACGTCGAGGCCGGTTTTCAGGCCGCCGTCGGTTTGTACCCGGACTTTGCCGCGCAGGTCGTTGCCGCGCAGGGTCTGGTGAGTTTCAGCCAGGCCCAATTCCCACGGCGCGCCGGCGTATTTGATGGAGGTCAGCGGCGATGCGCCGGTGCCGCCGTCGTAGCCGGAGATGGTGATCAGGTCGGCATAGGCCTTGGCCACACCGGCGGCGATGGTGCCGACGCCGGCTTCTGCCACCAGTTTCACCGAGACCAGGGCCTGCGGGTTGACCTGCTTCAAGTCGAAAATCAGCTGCGACAAATCCTCGATGGAGTAGATGTCGTGGTGCGGCGGAGGCGAAATCAGGGTCACGCCCGGCACTGCGTAACGCAGCTTGGCGATCAAACCGTTGACCTTGCCGCCTGGCAGTTGGCCGCCTTCACCGGGCTTGGCACCCTGGGCCACCTTGATCTGCAGCACTTCGGCGTTGACCAGGTATTCCGGGGTCACGCCAAAGCGGCCAGTGGCGACCTGCTTGATTTTCGAGCTTTTGATGGTGCCGTAACGCGCCGGGTCTTCACCGCCTTCGCCGGAGTTGGAACGCGCACCCAGGCGGTTCATGGCTTCGGCCAGGGCTTCGTGAGCCTCGGGCGACAGCGCCCCCAGGGAAATACCGGCGGAGTCGAAACGCTTGAGGATCGATTCCAGTGGTTCGATCTCGCTGATGGCCAGCGGCGTGTCCAGGGTTTTCACCTTGAACAAATCGCGAATCATCGACACCGGACGGTTATCCACCAGTGCGGTGTATTCCTTGAACTTGGCGTAGTCGCCCTGCTGCACAGCGGCTTGCAGGGTGCTGACCACGTCCGGGTTGTAGGCGTGGTATTCGCCACCGTGGACGAACTTCAGCAGGCCGCCTTGCTGGATCGGCTTGCGCGCGCTCCAGGCTTCGGCGGCCAGGGCTTTCTGTTCGGCTTCGATGTCGACGAAGCGTGCGCCCTTGATGCGGCTCGGCACACCACGGAAGCTCATGTCGCAGACTTCTTCCGACAGGCCGATGGCTTCGAACAGTTGCGCACCGCGATAGGACGTAACGGTGGAGATGCCCATCTTCGACAGGATCTTCAGCAGGCCCTTGGTGATGCCTTTACGGTAGTTCTTGAACACCTCGTAGAGGTCGCCCAGCACTTCACCGGTACGGATCAGGTCGCCCAACACTTCGTAAGCCAGGAACGGGTACACCGCCGAAGCGCCGAAGCCGATCAACACCGCAAAGTGGTGCGGGTCGCGGGCAGTGGCGGTTTCAACGAGGATGTTGGAGTCGCAACGCAGGCCTTTTTCGGTCAGGCGGTGGTGCACCGCGCCGGTGGCCAGCGAGGCGTGGATCGGCAACTTGCCTGGCGCGATGTGACGGTCGGTCAGCACGATCTGGGTACGACCGGCACGCACGGCTTCTTCAGCCTGATCGGCGACGTTACGCACAGCGGCTTCCAGGCCGAGGCTCTCGTCGTAGTTCAGGTCGATGATCTGCCGGTCGAAGCCTGGACGGTCCAGTGTCATCAACGAACGCCACTTGGCCGGGGAAATGACCGGCGAGCTGAGGATCACGCGAGAAGCATGTTCTGGCGATTCCTGGAAGATGTTGCGCTCGGCACCGAGGCACACTTCCAGCGACATCACGATGGCTTCGCGCAGCGGGTCGATCGGCGGGTTGGTCACCTGGGCGAACTGCTGGCGGAAATAGTCGTACGGCGTGCGCACACGCTGAGACAGCACGGCCATTGGCGTGTCATCGCCCATGGAGCCGACGGCCTCGTAACCTTGCTCGCCCAGTGGACGCAGCACCTGGTCACGCTCTTCGAAGGTGACCTGGTACATCTTCATGTACTGCTTGAGCTGGTCAACGTCATAGAAAGCCGAGCCGTGGTCGTTGTCTTCCATGGTCGCCTGGATACGCAGGGCGTTCTTGCGCAGCCATTGCTTGTACGGGTGACGCGACTTCAAGCGGTTGTCGATCGCATCGGTATCGAGGATCTGCCCGGTTTCGGTGTCCACGGCCAGGATCTGGCCAGGGCCTACGCGGCCTTTGGCAATAACGTCTTCGGGCTGGTAGTTCCAGACCCCGATTTCCGACGCCAGGGTGATGAAACCGTTGGTGGTGGTGACCCAACGCGCCGGGCGCAGACCATTACGGTCGAGCAGGCACACGGCGTAGCGACCATCGGTCATTACCACACCGGCCGGGCCGTCCCACGGTTCCATGTGCATCGAGTTGTACTCATAGAACGCCCGCAGATCGGGGTCCATGGTCTCGACGTTCTGCCACGCAGGCGGAATGATCATGCGCACGCCACGGAACAGGTCGATGCCGCCGGTGACCATCAGCTCAAGCATGTTGTCCATGCTGGAAGAGTCGGAACCCACGCGGTTGACCAGCGGGCCGAGCTCTTCCAGGTCCATCAAATCGTTGGCGAACTTGGTGCGACGGGCTACCGCCCAGTTGCGGTTGCCGGTGATGGTGTTGATCTCGCCGTTATGGGCGAGGAAGCGGAATGGCTGGGCCAGCGGCCATTTCGGCAGGGTGTTGGTGGAGAAGCGCTGGTGGAACACGCAGATCGCGGTTTGCAGGCGCTCGTCTTTAAGGTCTGGATAGAAGGCGGTCAAGTCCGCCGGCATCATCAGGCCTTTATAAATGATGGTCTTGTGGGAAAAGCTGCAGATGTAGTGGTCGGTATCCAAGGCGTTGGCCACGGACGAGCGACGACGGGAGGTGAACAGCTTTATCGCCATGTCCTGATCGCTCAGGCCATCGCCTGCGATAAACACTTGTTCGATCTGCGGCAAGCGCTCCAGGGCCAGGCGGCCGAGGACACTGGTGTCGATCGGCACTTTGCGCCAGCCGACGAGCGTAAGGCCTGCGGCCAGGATCTCGCGGTTCATGTTCTCGCGAGCGGCTTCGGCTTTGACCGGGTCCTGGTTGAAAAACACCATCCCCACGGCGTATTGCTTGGGTAAATCGGCGCCGAAATGCTCTTTGGCAACGGCACGCAGGAACTGGTCGGGCTTTTGAATCAGCAAGCCACAACCGTCACCGGTCTTGCCGTCGGCGTTGATCCCACCGCGGTGGGTCATGCAGGTCAGGGCCTCGATGGCCGTTTGCAAAAGGGTATGACTGGGCTCGCCCTGCATATGGGCTATCAGGCCGAAACCGCAGTTATCCTTGAATTCATCGGGTTGGTACAGACCTGCTTTCATAGACACTTTCTCACCAGGCTGCCTCTTTTTATGAGGCAAATTTCTTTTCAATTCAACCGGTTACCTTCCACGCCGAACGTACGCCGGCTTAGCGGGGGCAAAAGGGAGGTCATTGTACACACCGACACAGACGCTCACAAATTTAGCGACGAAATGTCGCAAATCTATGTCGCATTTATGAAAGGTTTAAAGCGATATGCTGTGCTAGTCAAAACTTTTTTAATTCTGACTGCTACGACTCAAAAGCGACGTGCGCGGACACCACAAAGCGCGCGGCCTGGAAGGCAGCACGCACTTGCGGATTTTTTTGAGGTGCCGGGAGAGGCGGCCTGGGTAAGGCCGCCGAATCTTCAGCGAGTTGCTGCCAGTTCCTGTTGGACGCTGGCGACAGTGCGAGGCCAAGGTTTACCAGCCTGAACCTTCGCTGGCAAGGCCTTGATAGCGGTATCGGCTGCTGCACGGCTAGGGAAGTTGCCGTAAGTGATCACGTAAAGCGGCTTGCCGTTGAGGACTTTCTTGAAATAACGGTACTCGCCGCCCTGCTCTTTCACGAAGCTCTGAGCGTTGGCTTCGGAGCTGGTGCCGAGGATCTGCACCACGTAGTGACCCGCTGGCTGGCTGGTGTACCAACTGCCGCCGGTAGCACCCGCTTTTGCGACGGTGACCGGCTTTTCAACCGGTTTGGCCACTGGAGTCGGTTTGGCCACAGGTGCCGGAGCAGGCTTGGCGACAGGCGCTGGCTTGGCAGTGGCGACCTGGACAGGTGCCGGGGTCGGTTTGGCCGCTGGTGTCGGCGCAGGGCCTGCTGGAATGCCGGCAGGTGGCGCGGTGGTGGTAACGGTCGGCGGTGTAGCACTGGAGCCTTCCACCGGCACACCGTCGTCACCTTCAGAGATACCACCAGCTGCTTCGGCCAATGGGCCACGCATGACGGGTTGGCCAACCATCGGCAGGTTGGTGGGTTGGCCGGAGTTGGCAAACTCGACGTTAGGGGTTGGCTTGCCCAATGGCAACTGCGCTTGTTCGGTTGGCGCGCCGGTGGCCGGTGCCTTGCTGCGACCCGGGATCAACCAGGCGGCGGCAACGGCAACTACGACAACTGCAGAAATCGCCAATACGTGTTTCTTCGGCATGGTGAACCCCATCTTTGGACGCTTCACCGCTGAGCGGCTGGCAATCATGGCTTCGATCATGGCATCCCGGGCGACCTGGTTGATGGTGCCAGGCCAGCCGTCGGAGCTTTCGTGAATATCAGAGATCTGCGCAGCGGAGAAAAGTTCGATGCCCTGGCCGGCACCTTCAAGACGCTGGGCCAGGTATTCGCGAGTTTCTTCCTCTTCGTAAGGCTGCAACTCAATGACGTGGAAGCGCTCTTCCTCACCACTGAGCTGCTCAAGCTCGGCAATCAGCGACGATTCGCCGAACAGGAATACGTGCGGGCGACCTTCAGGCGTACCCGCAGCCAGCGCCAGCAGCGCTTCAAGGGCGGACTCGTCGAGCTGCTCGGCGTCGTCCACCAGCAAGTAGACTTCCTGGCCGGTCAGGCCCAGTTGTACCACTTGCTTGAGGATCGCGTTCGGCTCGGCATTGGCCACGTCCAGCGCCTGGGCGACCTGGCGCAATACGCCCGCCGCATCACCGGCGCCACGGGCCGAAACCACCACGCTTTGTACCGACTGCTTGTTGGTACTGGCGACAAGCGCCTGGCGCAGCAACGTCTTGCCACTGCCCAGAGGGCCTGTGACCACCAGCAGCAACTGGCTGTAGCGTGCCAGGTGGTGCAACTGGCCCAACACCGGCTTGCGTTGCGCAGGGAAGAATTTGAAACCAGGCACCCGTGGAGCAAAAGGGTCATGGTTTAACTGGAAATGGCCGAGGAAGGCCTCGTCGGCATGCAAACTAGTCATCGGGATCTTATTAACCTTTGAGCTGGGCCAGGGCGCGGTAGTCCGCTCCCAGCGTGGCCTGTAAAATCTCTTTCGGATAATCGTCGGTCACTACCGCTTCGCCCATTCGGCGCAACAGCACCAGTCGCAGTCGACCGTCGATCACTTTCTTGTCTATCGCCATGTGTTCGAGAAAATCAGCCTCAGTCATCTCCTCAGGAGGAATGACCGGCAAACCGGCGCGCTGGAACAGGCGGATACCGCGATCCCGCTCCTGGGTACTGATCCAGCCCAGGCGTTGCGACATCTCCAACGCCATCACTGTGCCAGCCGCTACAGCTTCCCCATGCAACCACACACCATAGCCCATGTGCGTTTCGATCGCATGGCCGAAGGTGTGGCCCAGGTTCAGGGTGGCGCGTACGCCGGACTCCCGTTCGTCGGCATTGACCACCAACGCCTTGGCGGCGCAGGAGCGGGAAATGGCTTCAGTCAACGCCACTTGGTCCAGGGCACGCAGGGCATCGACGTGCTCTTCCAGCCAGGTAAGGAACGGTTCGTCGCAGATCAGCCCGTACTTGATGACTTCCGCCAAGCCCGCCGACAGCTCGCGGGGCGGCAAAGTATTGAGGGTGGCGGTGTCGATCAGCACCACGTTGGGCTGATAGAACGCACCGACCATGTTCTTGCCTAGCGGGTGGTTGATACCGGTCTTGCCGCCTACCGAGGAGTCGACCTGGGACAACAGGGTGGTGGGCACCTGGATAAAGTCCACGCCGCGCTGGTAACAAGCCGCCGCGAAACCCGCCATATCGCCAATGACACCGCCGCCGAGCGCAACCACAGTGGTGCGACGGTCGTGACGGGCAGTCAGCAGGCCATCAAAGATCAGTTGCAGGGTTTCCCAGTTCTTAAAGGCCTCGCCATCGGGTAACACCACCGAAATAACGGAAAACGCCTCAAGGCTGCGGCTCAGACGCTCAAGATAAAGCGGCGCCACCGTCTCGTTGGAGATAATCGCCACTTGTCGCCCGGCAATATGCGGTGCGAGCAACTCGGGCTGGTCCAACAAACCTTCGCCAATATGGATCGGGTAGCTGCGCTCGCCTAGATCGACCTTAAGTGTCTGCATGTGTCCCCGCGTTGAAGATGGAAGCAGGTGTCCTGCCCTACATTTACGTTTGTCGGCAACGTCGAGATCTGACGCCGCCTGATGGCTCTACGCCACAACTCTGACGGCCATGGCGCGACGCCGAGGATAGCGCATTTCGAGCCAGGCTTTAACGGGGGGGCAGCCGCTGTAAGCGTTCCAGAATGTCGAGTACCACCATTCGAGGTGGCCGTTCATCGGTTTCCACCACCAGATCGGCGATTTCCCGATACAGCGGATCCCGCAGCGCCAGCAGATCCCGCAGGGTTTTCGCCGGGTCCGCCGTACGCAGCAATGGACGATTGCGATCACGGGCTGTGCGACCGACCTGTTGCTCAACCGACGCATGCAGATAGACCACCCGACCGCCGGCATGCAGCGCACGACGGTTTTCATCGCGCATCACCGCGCCACCACCTGTGGCCAATACCACACCATCGCAGCCACACAGCTCGGCAATCATTGCCTGCTCACGGTCACGAAAGCCCAGTTCGCCTTCCTTATCGAAGATCCACGGGATATTGGCGCCCGTGCGCAATTCAATTTCCTTATCGGAGTCTTTGAATGGCAGGCGCAGCTCTTTGGCCAGCAAACGGCCGATGGTGCTTTTTCCAGCCCCCATCGGTCCAACAAGAATCAAATTTCGCACAGAATCAACGACTCACAGCAATCGCCTGGTTATTCATAATACGCGGAGTCAGGAACACCAGCAGCTCGGATTTTTTCTCCGAAACCACATCCCGCCGGAAAAGGCGGCCAAGATACGGCAGATCGCCAAAAAATGGCACTTTATCTACCACCTTGCTCTGAGTATTGGAAAAAACCCCGCCGATGACGATGGTCTCACCATCCTTAACCAGCACCTTGGCGTTGACTTCATTTTTCTTGATCGGCGGCACGTCATTGAGCTTGTTCAGGTAGTCGGGCTCATCCTTGGTGACCTTGACCTCCATGATCACCCGGTCATCCGGGGTAATTTGCGGCGTGACCTCCAGGGACAACGAGGCCTCCTTGAACGACACTGACGTGGCGCCGCTGGAACTGGATTCCTGGTAGGGAATCTCGGTGCCCTTAAGAATTCGAGCGGTTTCCTTGTCAGAAGTGACCACCTTGGGCTGCGAGACAATTTCGCCGTTGCCGGTTTTCTCCATGGCGGTCAGCTCCAGGTCCAGCAGGATGTTGTCGGTGATAAAGGCGATGCCCAAGCCTGACGTGCCGTTGATAGCACCCAAGTCAACAAAGGGTGAGCTCGGGAGATTCTCCGGTAGTTCTGCCCCTTCGGCCGCGGGCTTATTGATCCCGCCAGCGCTCCAATTACCCCGGTTGAGCCGCCCGCCCCAACGCACCCCCAGGCTTTTGTCGTAATCGACATTGGCCTCGACAATCCGCGCCTCGATCATCACCTGGCGCACCGGAATATCCAGTTGCGCTACGATCCGCCGCAATTCGTCCAAGCGTTCCTGGGTCTGGTAGGCGATGATATTGTTGGTCCGGTCATCCACCGCTACCGAACCTCGCTCTTCGGTAGCGCCCTCAACGTCCGTCACCGACTGGAACAGTTTGGCAAGGTCAGAAGCCTTGGCGTAGTTCACCTGGAGCAACTCGCGGCGCAACGGTGTCAGCTCGGCCACCTGTTTGCGCGACTCCAGAACCAGCAGCTCACGTGCCGCCAGCTCTTCGGCGGGTGCGACCAGTAGCACGTTGGCGGTCACGCGCTTGCCCAACCCCTTTGTCTGCAACACCAGATCCAGAGCCTGATCCCAAGGCACGTCCTTGAGACGCAACGTAATCGAACCTTGCACCTCATCACTGGCCACCAGGTTCAGGCCGGCAACGTCGGCAATCTGCTGCAAGACGACACGCACTTCGATGTTCTGGAAATTAAGGCTCAACTTATCGCCACTGAACGCAGCACGCTCGGTATTGAGTGGCGCACCGCCAGGCGGCGGCAGGTGAATCAGATCGACCCGATTGGGCACAGCCTTGGCCATCGGTGCTATGAACGCTATCCATAGCGCCACACCGAAGGACGAAAAAGTCCGTTTCATTGTTTGATTCCGTTATGAGTGCACGTTCAGGGCAAGGGTTCGCGAGCGTTCCAGCCACGCGCCCTCGCCATCCGGGAAGAGCTCGACAAGCTCAATGTGTGAGTCATGAATGGCCGTCACCTGTCCGTGATCCGCCCCCAGGTAATCGCCCACCGCAAGGCGATGTACCGCCGTAGCACCACGCAACAGGGCAAAGGTTTGCCCCCCACGGGACAAGGTACCGACCATTTCGAATTGCTCGATGGCAAAACCTTCCAGAAACCCTCGCAGACGCTCGGGATCAGGCCTGAGAGCCGAGCGCCCTGTAGCACGCTCGACCTGTCGAGACGGCGGCTGGAAAGGATCACGCAAGGACGCCGGATCGTAGACAAAACGTTGGCGGCTAATAGGCTGCGGCACCGCCTCCATGGGCACCGGCGGCCGTTGGCGAATCTCGCGCAACTGAGCCTCCAACGCCTGCACATCACCACCACCGCCGCAACCGACCAGCGATACCACGCCAAAGGCCAGGAACACACCCTTGACGCGGCTCATGGCAATAACCCCTGTTCGTTGTAGCGATAGGTCTTGGCCAGCAGCTCAAGCCGTAATAACCGCCCCGCCTGAGGATTGGCCGGCCTGATGGCCAAGTCATGCAAGGTAATAACCCTCGGCAATCCGGCCAAGGCGCTGATGAACGTCGCCAGGTCGTGATAGGCGCCGGTAACGCCAATCTGCAAAGGCAACTCGACGTAAAGCGGCTGAACCCGCTCGTCCAGCAGCTTGATGCCCTCGAATGCCAAGCCGTTGGCCATGCCCAGCCGAGTAATGTCTTCAAGCAGGCCCGGCACTTCAGTATCGGTTGGTAACTGCTGCAACAGCTTGGCGAACGCCTCCTGCATGCCCTGGATCTGGAGGGTATAGGCTTCAAGATTGCCGGCGAGGGTCGACTTCAGGGCAAATTGCTGTAGCAAGACCGCTTCCTGTGCCTCTTGCTGGTGTAACTTCTCCCGCGAAGTGCTCAGGTAGAAGACGTCAGCCAACACCAGCAACACGCAGATCAGCCCGCCCCCCAACAGCGCTTTCCTAGGCAAGGACCAGTTCGCGGCGTTGCGGTAAAGCGTAGCGAATTCGAGTTCTGCCAGCCTTGGCAGGCTTGTTGACAGGTTCATTGCAGCGCCTCGGCAGACGCTCTTTGGCGAACCATCAACTGGAAACCATTGCCGCCGCCCTCGTCGTCGGCCTGCACATGCTGCAGCCGAGGTGCCTGCAAGTCATTACTCGCCTCAAGGCCGCGCAGCAGCCGGGCAATGTCCTGATTCGACTCGGCGCTACCTCGGACCCCGACATTGCCGCCCTCAACAATGACTTCGCGCAGTTGCACCCCATCCGGCACAGCACGGGCCAGTTGGTCGAACAGCAAGGCGCCAGCCGAGCGATCGGCTTGCAGCCCCTGGACGACCTTCATTCGTTCCACAAGCTGCAAGCGCTGCTCGCGCAGTTCATCGATGCTCTTGATCTGCGAATCAAGTGCCGTCACTGCTTTGCCCAAGTGACTGCTGCGGGCCATTTGCCGATCAATCGCCTGGTCGATCACCCGATCCGCCAGCCACACCGCCGCCAGCGCCACACCCGCCATCCCGAACAAAAACGTCAGGAAATATTGGCGTCGACGCTTGGCCCGCTCTTCGCGCCAAGGCAAAAGGTTAATGCGTGTCATCAATCGAAACTCCTCAGGGCCAAGCCGCAAGCAACTCCCATCCCTTGCACATCGTTGGCCCACTGCACACCATCGACTCGATGGCCTGGCGCGATGCTGTCGAAAGCCTGACCGCTGGCGCGGGCCAATGCAAACGCTTCGACATCCACTATCCGTGTCGCCAACCCCGCCAAGGCCAGCACGGCCTCACGGGCCTCGACCTGCTCCTTGAGACAGGCGACGAGCAGCACCTCGACGCGCTGGGGATCAAGGGCCGAGACGCCCTGAACCTGAAAGTCGATTGCCACCTCATCCAGTGGATAGGGAATGTACTGGTCTGCCTCCAGATTGATTCGGCGCACCATCTCATCATCATCGAGCCCCGCGTCCATCTCGATCACCCGAGTGATAACTGACGGCCCTGCCACCGCAACCGCTGCGCTTTTAAGGGATGTGCGGGCACGTGATAAAACCTTGGAAAGCGCCAGCCCCACAGCGTCAAGATCCACCAGTGTGCTGTCGATCACGGCATGGGCCGGCAGGTATTGGATGCCATAGGCCCGGACCGTGTAACCAGCACCTGAGCGCTCCAGCTCCACCAGCCTCACTGCGGCATCATTGATGTCGATACCCAGGACGGCATCGGTTTTTTGCGTGAAAAATCCCTTTCTCATAAAACTCCCCAAAACTTTCCCTGTCTTACGGCCTGACTGTCAGTCTGGATTGATGCATTCGGTCGGCTTGTTTGAGAGGCGCGAATGACGCCCCAAGTCGAAAAATGCTTTAATGCCCAGCGTTTTTTCCCGCTTTTTATCCGCAGGCCGGGTTGCTCCATCGTTTGTCGTGCATGCCCCGACGCCTAACTCATTCTTTTCTCTGGAAATCCAAAAGCCTTGATTCGTCTGCTGAAGTTTTTCGGGTACTCCATTGTCGCTATCGTCTGCGGGCTAATGCTCGTTCTCAGCGGGGCCTATCTCTACCTTAGTCCGGGATTGCCCTCGGTAGAGGCCCTGAGAAGTATCCAGTTGCAGATTCCTTTGCGGGTCTACAGCAGCGATGAAAAACTGATCGCGGAGTTCGGCGAAATGCGCCGCACCCCGATCCGTTTCGCCGACATTCCACCCAATTTCATCAACGCCCTGTTGTCGGCCGAAGACGACAACTTCGCCAATCACTATGGCGTCGACCCCAGCAGCCTGGTGCGTGCAGCCACTCAATTGGTAAAAAGCGGACACATTCAGTCCGGCGGCAGCACCATCACCATGCAGGTGGCGAAGAACTTCTTCCTCACCAGCGAGCGCAGTTTCTCCCGCAAGGCCACGGAAATTCTCCTGGCGCTGCAGATCGAGCGGCAACTGACCAAGGACGAGATCCTGGAGCTGTACGTCAACAAGATCTACCTGGGCAACCGTGCCTATGGGATCGAGGCGGCTTCGCAGGTGTACTACGGCAAGTCGATTCGCGACGCCAGCCTGGCGCAGATGGCCATGATTGCCGGCCTGCCTAAAGCCCCTTCACGCTTCAACCCCTTGGCCAACCCTGCGCGCAGCAAAGAGCGTCGCGACTGGATCCTGGGGCGCATGTATAAGTTGGGCAAGATCGACCAAGCCGCCTATGAAAGCGCCGTGGCCGAACCGCTGAACGCCAGCTATCACGTGCCGACACCTGAAGTGAACGCACCGTACATCGCCGAAATGGCCCGGGCCGAGATGGTTGGCCGCTATGGCAGCGAGGCCTACACCGAAGGTTTCCGTGTTACCACGACCATTCCGAGCAACTTGCAGGAAATCGCCAACCACTCGGTGCACGAAGGCCTGATCAGCTATGACCAGCGCCACGGCTACCGTGGCCCCGAATCACGCCTGCCGGGCAAAACCCTGAGCGCCTGGACCGTTGAGCTGGGTAAACAGCGTGCAATCAGCGGCCTCGAGCCGGCTATCGTCACCCAAGTGAAGAAAGATGGCGTGCAGGTACTGACCCGCACCGGTGAAGAGCATGTGTCGTGGGACAGCATGAAATGGGCCCGTCCATTCCTCAACACCAATAGCATGGGCCCGATGCCCAAGCAGCCGTCGGACGTGGCGCAGGTCGGTGACCTGATCCGCGTGCAGCGTCAGAAGGACGACAGCCTGAAATTCAGCCAGGTGCCAGTGGCACAAGGCGCCCTGGTGTCGCTGGATCCGCAAAACGGTGCGATTCGCGCCCTGGTAGGTGGTTTTGCCTTCGAGCAGAGCAACTACAACCGCGCAACCCAGGCCAAGCGCCAGCCAGGCTCCAGCTTCAAGCCATTCATCTATAGCGCAGCCCTGGATAACGGCTACACCGCCGCCAGCCTGGTCAACGATGCACCGATCGTGTTTGTCGACGAGTACCTGGACAAGGTCTGGCGACCAAAGAACGACACCAACACCTTCCTCGGCCCGATCCGGGTCCGTGAGGCGCTGTACAAGTCCCGCAACCTGGTATCGATCCGCCTGCTGCAAGCGATGGGCGTCGGCAAGACCATCGATTACATCACCCGCTTTGGCTTCAACAAGCAGGACCTGCCACCCAACCTGTCCCTGGCCCTGGGTACCGCAACCCTCACGCCGATGGAAATCGCCACGGGCTGGAGTACGTTTGCCAACGGCGGCTACAAGATCACGCCGTACCTGATCGACAAGATCGAAAGCCGCAACGGGGAAACGCTGTTCACCGCCAACCCGCCGCGCGTACCGGGTGACGTGGTCAATGGCATCGCAGCTACCGATGGCGTGGCAGCACCGACCAATGGCGGCATCACCATCGAACCAACGCCGGGTGCGACGCCGACCACTGGCGCACCCGCTACCCCACCGGCCCCGCAAGTGCCAGCAGTGGCCGAGCGTGTGGTGGACGGCCGCACCACGTATATCCTCAACAGCATCCTGGAAGACGTCATCAAGAAAGGCACCGGCCGTCGCGCCCTGGCCCTGGGCCGTACGGACCTGGCAGGCAAGACCGGTACCACCAACGAATCCAAGGACGCCTGGTTCTCCGGCTACAACGCCGACTACGTGACCACCGTCTGGACTGGCTACGACCAACCGGAAAGCCTCGGCCGTCGCGAATTTGGCGGCACTGTCGCGTTGCCGATCTGGATGAGCTACATGGGCGCGGCCCTCAAGGATATGCCACCCCACAGCCAGGCTGAGCCGGAAGGACTCCTCAGCCTGCGGGTCGACCCCGTCAGCGGCCGTGCCGCCGTACCGGGCACGCCGAATGCGTACTTCGAACTGTTCAAGAGCGAAGATACGCCGCCGTCGGTCAATGAGCTGGGTAATGGGGCTGTGCCGGGAAGTCCGCTGCCGGCAGATGAGGCCGCGCCGATCGATTTGTTCTGACCCCGACCTTAAGCCAACGAAGCCCAAAATGTGGGAGGGAGCAAGCCCCCTCCCACATTTGGATCTCCACAAGTCTTGAGCTAATCGCCACACAGCAAAAAGCCCCGACTCATTCGAGCCGGGGCTTTTTGTTGGTGCGCTACAACGGCTTAGCCGTTGAACACATCATCCACGCTTTTCAGCGGGTAGTTCTTCGGATACGGCAGGGTGGCAACGCCGGTCTCGATGGCGGCTTTAGCCACGGCATCGGAGATCACGGTGATCAGGCGGGCATCCATTGGCTTCGGAATGATGTACTCACGACCGAATTCCAGTTTGATACCGCCGTAGGCGTCGCACACTTCCTGAGGTACCGGCAGCTTGGCCAGTTCGCGCAAGGCGTTGGCGGCAGCGACTTTCATCTCTTCGTTGATGCGCTTGGCGCGAACGTCCAGGGCACCACGGAAGATGAACGGGAAGCCCAGTACGTTGTTGACCTGGTTCGGGTAGTCCGAACGGCCGGTGGCCATGATCACGTCATCACGGGTAGCGTGCGCCAGCGCCGGAGCAATTTCCGGATCCGGGTTGGAGCAAGCGAACACGATCGGGTTGGCCGCCATCAGCTTCAGGCCTTCGGCGCTCAGCAGGTTCGGGCCAGACAGGCCAACGAATACGTCAGCACCGTTCAGGGCGTCGTCCAGGGTACGTTTCTCGGACGGATGGGCAAACATGGCCTTGTACTGGTTCAGGTCGGTACGCTCGGACTGAATCACGCCCTTACTGTCGACCATGAAGATGTTTTCCAGCTTGGCGCCCATGCTCACGATCAGCTTCATGCAGGAGATGGCCGCAGCGCCAGCGCCCAGGCAGACGATCTTGGCTTCGCCGAGGGTTTTGCCAGCGATTTCCAAGGCGTTGATCATGCCGGCAGCGGTAACGATCGCGGTGCCGTGCTGGTCATCGTGGAATACCGGGATGTCGCACTGTTCGATCAAGGCCTTTTCGATCTCGAAGCACTCAGGCGCCTTGATGTCTTCCAGGTTGATGCCACCGAACGTGATGGAGATGCGTTTTACGGTGTCGATGAAAGCCTGCGGGCTTTCGGAGTCGACTTCGATGTCGAAAACGTCGATGCCGGCAAAACGCTTGAACAGCACGCCCTTACCTTCCATGACTGGCTTGGAAGCCAATGGGCCCAGGTTACCCAGGCCGAGAATCGCGGTGCCATCAGAAATCACTGCAACCAGATTGCCCTTGCCGGTGTACTTGTAGGCCAGCTCAGGGTCGCGGGCGATTTCACGCACGGGCTCGGCTACACCGGGGCTGTAGGCCAGCGACAGGTCGCGAGCGGTAGCAGTGGGTTTGGTGAGCTCGACACTCAGCTTTCCTGGACGAGGATTGGCGTGATATTCGAGAGCGGCAGTTTTCAAATCAGACATATCGGCATTCCGCTTTTACTGTTGGACGACGGACCGCCGAGGATACGCGTGTCGCAAAGTCCCTACAAGACTGGGCAGTCACAGGTGTCAAGGGCCCTACCCTACGACTTTTGGCCAAGAGCCGCGAGATACAAGGGCTCAACTGTTCACAATCATACGAATAAATGTCTACAATTTTTTCTTATTGCGCCAGCTGCAACATGCCAGGGTCAGTCAGTGGCAGAAGCCAGCGGGCCTGACCATTTTCCAGGCCTCCACGGCGGGAACGATCCACCACCCAGCCGCGCACCTCGATTTCCTGGCCCTGCAAACGATTCAACAGGGCACTGTCGAAACGGTCGAGCAGATTGGGAGCAATACGTAATACCAGGGAGTTCTGCAATTCGATCCAGATACCACCGCGATTGCGCTCTACTTTGCTCACCTGACCGCTGACGACGGCAAAGCCGGACCGCTTGATCTGCGCAGCACTCAGGACCGGTGATTGGCGCCACAGCCCAAGCTGGGCCTGCCGGGCACTACGCTCGGCGTCCTGCTGGCAGGCGACCAGGTCGACATTAGGCGCAACGGCCACTTGGAAACCCAGGCCGTCGGCGAGCAATTGCGCCTCCAGGTTTGCCCCATTGGCGCCATAGAGATGGGCGAGGGTGCGTCCGTAGTGATCTTTGCTCTCGCGACCGAGCACCACACCCACCCGACCGCCGCTGGCATCCACCAAGCCTTGCAAGTGCTCCCGCGCAGCCACGGCAAAGGGCTCGTCGGAACGCCCCCTCTTGCCGGTTTCCGGGGTGTTGACGCCGATCATGCGCACGCTGCGACCATCTTTCAGGCGAACCGTGTCGCCATCCACCACTCGCTGCACCTCAAAGGTGTCGACGGCGTTGGGAGCCGGGCAAAACACCTGCGCCTGGGCGGGCGCCAGCCAAATCGCAGACACAAAAAAGGCGCCCGCAAGGGACGCCTTTTTTAACAGCAGGGAACAGCCCATCGGGCTCTTCAGCCTTACTCTGCAGCAGGAGTCTTGGCTTTGCCAAAAGCACCGAAACGGTCTGCGAAGCGCTGTACACGACCGCCAGTATCCAGAGTCTTCTGCTTACCGGTGTAGAACGGGTGGCACTCGTTGCATACGTCAGTACCCAGTGGCTTGCACAGGTTCGAACGGGTTTCGAACTTGTTGCCGCAGCTGCAAGTTACTTGGATAGTTTCGTACGCTGGATGGATATCGGCTTTCATGGTGTATTCCTCAGGCTAGCGTGCCGCCACTCGACACTATTGTCGAATACCGCACGTAATTAGGCCGCGGATTCTACCAGACCTTTTTAAACGCGCAAGCGGCGCTACTCGCCCTTTCATCAGAAAAGCCCGGCAAACCCGACACACTATGGGAGCCGGGCTTGCCCGCGATAGTATCGCCACGGTGTGCCTGAGATACCGCAGCGCCTGCATCGCGGGCAAGCCCGGCTCCCACAGGACAGGGGACACTTCCACCGCTGGTCTGCTAGGCTCGCGCCCTTCTTCACCGCCCGCCATATGAGAACCTCCCGCGTGCCCGACGCCATTTTGCGCCTCGCCCTGCCCTCGCCCCTGCGCCGCCTGTTCGACTACCGGGCACCCGCTGGCGTGTTGCGGTCGCAGTTGCAGCCGGGGATGCGCGTGCGGGTGCCGTTCGGACGCCGCGAGATGATCGGCATTCTGGTGGAAGTGGCCGATCACAGCGAAGTGCCCGCCGAGAAGCTCAAGCCCGCCGTGGCCATCCTCGACGCCACGCCACCGCTGCCGCCGGCGCTGTTCAAGCTGTGCCTATGGACCTCCCAGTACTACCAGCACAGCCTGGGCGACACCCTGAGCTGGGCGCTACCGGTGCTGTTGCGCCAGGGCGAACTGGCCGAAGCCCGGCAGGAACGCTTCTGGTCGATGGTCCCCGGCGCCCGCCTCGACGACCCGCGCATCGCCCGCGCCCCGCGCCAGCGGGACGCCCTGACCACGCTGGCCCAGCACCCCCATGGCGTAGCCCATCAGCTATTAAGCAAGCTGATGCTGAGCAAGGACAGCCTGGACCTGCTGCTCGCCAAGGGTTTGGTGCAGGTGGAGATCCGCAAACATGCACCAAGGGAGCGTCACGAACATTGGTTGGCCCAGCCGGAACTGCCGCTGAACCCGGAACAGCGCGCCGCCTTTGAGGCGATTAGCGCAGGCCTCGACAGTTTCCACGCATTCCTGCTGGCTGGCGTCACCGGCAGCGGCAAGACCGAAGTCTATTTGCAACTGATCCGCGAGACCCTCGAAGCCGGCAAGCAGGCGCTGGTGCTGATCCCCGAGATCAACCTCGGCCCGCAAACCCTGGCGCGCTTCGAGCAACGCTTCAACGCGCGTATCGCCCTGGTGCACTCAGCGGTCAACGACCGCGAGCGCCTGGAATCCTGGCTGGCGGCACGGGACGGCGAGGCCGATATTATTATCGGCACCCGTTCGGCGCTGTTCACCCCGATGAAAAATCCCGGGCTGATCATCATCGATGAAGAACACGACGGTTCCTATAAACAGCAGGAAGGCCTGCGCTACCACGCCCGCGACCTGGCGCTTGTGCGTGCGCGCCAGGAAAACATCCCGATTGTGCTGGGCTCGGCCACGCCTTCCCTGGAAAGCCTGCACAACGCCTACACCGGTCGCTACGGCCTGTTGCGCCTGAATGAGCGCGCCGGTGGCGCCAAGCAACCGCGCTTCCTGCGCCTGGACGTCAAAAGTCGTCCGCTGGACAGCGGCATTTCCGGCCCCATGCAGCAAGCCATTGGCCAAACCCTCGCGGCCGGCCAGCAAGTGTTGGTGTTCCTCAATCGCCGAGGTTTTGCGCCCACATTGTTGTGCCACGATTGCGGCTGGATGTCCGAGTGCGAGCGTTGCGATGCGCGCATGACCGTACACCAGCGCTCCGGCGAGCTGCGCTGCCACCACTGCGGGCATGTGGAACGAGTGCCGCGCCATTGCCCGCAATGCGGCAAGGTCGACCTGCGTCCCGTGGGCGCCGGCACCGAGCGCGCCGAGGAACGGCTGGGGATTCTGTTTCCGGATTACCCGGTATTGCGCGTCGACCGCGACAGTACGTCGCGCAAGGACGCGATGAATCAGCTGTTTGCCACCATTCAGAAGGGCCAACCGTGCATTCTGGTGGGCACGCAGATGCTCGCCAAAGGGCACCACTTCCCGCGGGTAACCCTGGTGTCGATCCTGGATGCCGACGGCGGGCTGTTTTCCGGGGACTTCCGCGCCAGCGAGCGCATGGCGCAGTTGATCGTCCAGGTTGCCGGCCGCGCCGGACGCGCCGAAGAGCCCGGCAGAGTGATCATCCAGACCCACCTAGCCGACCATCCGCTGCTGATCCAACTGACCGAACAAGGCTATTTCGCCTTCGCCGAGCAGGCGTTGAGCGAGCGTCGCTCCGCCGGCTTGCCGCCATTCTCCCACCTCGCACTGCTACGGGCCGAAGCCCACAAGCCCGGCCAGGCCGAAGGTTTTCTGGACGAAGCCTGCAGTGAGGCTGAGCGTTTACTGGGTGAATTGGGGCTGACCGGCGTCGAGTTGCTGGGCCCGGTGCCGGCGCCTATGGAACGCCGCGCCGGACGTTATCGAGCGCAGCTACTCTTGCAAGCCACTGCCCGGGCACCGTTGCATCGTTTATTAAGCAGTTGGCTGCTGGCCCTGGAACAAATGCCCAGCGGGCGGCAGGTGCGCTGGTCGCTGGATGTAGATCCTGTAGATTTGTATTGATAGAAAGTACGCTATCGCAGGCAAGCCAGCTCCCACACTTTGATTTGTGAACACCTTCAAATGTGGGAGCTGGCTTGCCTGCGATGAGGCCCGCAGGTCCGCCAACCATTCTGAACGGTTGGCAAGCCCGCCCTCGCCACGGATAATGCCCAGTTTTTCCACCTGCGCATCGACGCGCCGCCGCTTGCGGTCGAAAGAGAAGACCATGAAAGACATCATTCGCCAGCTGATCCAACAAGCCATCATCCAACTCATCAACGAAGGTGTGTTGCCTGAAGGCCTGACGCCGGCGATCCAGGTGGAAAACACCCGCGACAAGACCCACGGTGACTTCGCCAGCAACATCGCCATGATGCTGGCCAAGCCTGCGGGCATGAAACCTCGCGACCTGGCGGAAAAAATCATCGCCGCGCTGCCCGCCGACCCGCAAGTCAGCAAGGCCGAAATCGCCGGCCCGGGCTTTATCAATATCTTCCAGAACACCCAGGCTCTGGCTTCGCGCCTGGACACTGCCCTGGCTGACGCCAAGATCGGCGTGCGCAAGGCTGGCCCGACCCAGCGCGTGGCAGTCGACCTGTCGGCACCCAACCTGGCCAAGGAAATGCACGTTGGCCACTTGCGCTCGACCATCATTGGTGACGGCGTGGCGCGGGTCCTGGAGTTTCTCGGCGACACCGTGATCCGCCAGAACCACGTAGGCGACTGGGGCACCCAGTTCGGCATGCTGATGGCGTACCTGCAAGAAAACCCGATCACCAGCAACGAACTGGCCGACCTGGAAAACTTCTACCGCGCCGCCAAGAAGCGTTTCGACGAATCCGAAGAGTTCGCCGACCGTGCCCGTGGCCTGGTGGTCAAGCTGCAAGCCGGTGACCCCGAGTGCCTGGCGCTGTGGAGCCGCTTCCGCGATATCTCGCTGTCCCACTGCCAGGAAATCTACGAGCTGCTCAACGTCAAGTTGACCCCGGCCGACGTGATGGGCGAAAGCGCCTACAACGATGACCTGATCAACGTGGTCAACGACCTCAAGGCCAAAGGCCTGCTGGTAGAAAGCAACGGCGCCCAGTGCGTGTTCCTCGAAGAGTTCAAGACCGCCGATGGCGAGCCGCTGCCGGTGATCATCGTCAAGGCCGATGGCGGCTACCTCTACGCCACCACCGACCTGGCCGCCGTGCGCTACCGTAGCGGCGTGCTGAAAGCCGACCGCGCTCTGTATTTCGTCGACCAACGCCAGGCCCTGCACTTCCAGCAAGTGTTCGAAGTGGCGCGCCGCGCCGGTTTCGTTACCCATCCGATGTACATGGAGCACATGGGCTTCGGCACCATGAACGGCGCCGACGGCCGCCCGTTCAAGACCCGCGACGGCGGTACCGTGAAGCTGATTGACCTGCTGAACGAAGCCCAGGAGCGTGCCTACACCCTGGTGAAAGAAAAGAACCCTGAACTGGCCGAAACCGACCTGCGTAACATTGCCCGCGTAGTAGGCATTGGCGCAGTGAAATACGCCGACCTGTCCAAGCACCGCACCAGCGACTACAGCTTCAACTTCGAGCTGATGCTCAACTTCGAAGGCAACACCGCGCCGTATTTGCTGTATGCCTACACTCGGGTAGCCGGCGTGTTCCGCAAGCTGGGCAAGGATTTCAGTGAAGTCCAAGGCCAGATCAACCTTCAAGCGCCACAAGAACACGAACTGGCAGCCAAGCTGGCGCAGTTCGGCGAAGTGCTGAACAGCGTGGGCGAGAAAGGCACACCGCATATCCTCTGCACCTTTTTGTACGAAGTCGCCGGATTGTTCTCCAGCTTCTACGAGAACTGCCCGATCCTGACGGCCGACGACGAAGCGCAAAAGCAAAGCCGCCTGCGCCTCGCCGCACTGGCTGGACGGACCCTCAAGCAAGGCCTGGAACTCTTGGGCCTGGAAACTCTGGAGCGTATGTAAGTTGGCTGCCAAGAAAAAACCTGCACCCAAGCGCGGCGCCAGCCGCTACCAGGCACCGGCGAAGAAGCCCATTCCGGGCTGGTTGTGGATGGCCATCGGCCTGACCGTCGGCGCGTTTATCGTGTTTCTGATGAAGCTGGAGCCAGGCAAGGGCGATGACGTCAAACGGGTCAAGCAGGAGCAGCAGAAAGCCACGAAAATGGCCGAAGCGAACAAGACTGTCCCGAGCCCAACCGCACCCGTGAAGCCGAAATACGACTTCTACACGCTGCTGCCGGAATCGGAAGTGATCGTGCCACCCGATGCCGTGCCGGAGAAGACCCTGCCGACGCCGCAAGTGCCCGTGATACCGACGACGCCTGTGACTCCAGCGGAAGCGGCGAAAATCGATACCGCTCGGGCCCAGGCGGCACTGGCCGGGATTACCCCGCCGCCACCGCCACCCGTCGCTACCACCAAGGCGGCACCGGTGACCAAATTCTTCCTGCAGGCGGGTTCATTCCCCAAACAGGCGGATGCTGATCGGGTGCGAGCGCAGATTATTTTGCTGGGGCAATCGGTGACGGTGGAGTCCGGGACGGTGAAGGAAGCGACCTGGTATCGAGTGCTTGTAGGCCCGTTCAGCAACCGCGAGCAACTGACCGTCGCTCAGAAACAACTGGCCGGCGCAGGGTTTAGCAACCTGTTGTTACAACAGCGCCAGACTCGCTGATCGGTCTAGATTTCAAGACCGCAGCCGGTCAAATGTGGGAGCCGGGCTTGCCCGCGATGGCGGTGGAACAGTCAATATTTTCAGTGACTGACCCACCGCCATCGCGGGCAAGCCCGGCTCCCACATTTGTTTTTGTTGTCCTCAAGAGTGCGCCAAGCCAGTAAACACCACTCGTCCGCCCTCCCTTCCTACAGTTGAAATCCCCCCGCCACCCCCATATGAGTTCCATCAGGGCATTTTCGCCCCGCAGCGTGGAGACTCTCCCCTTGACCACCATCGTTTCAGTTCGTCGCCACGGCATAGTCGTCATGGGCGGCGACGGCCAGGTTTCCCTTGGCAATACCGTGATGAAAGGCAACGCAAAAAAAGTGCGCCGCCTGTACCACGGCCAAGTCCTCGCCGGTTTTGCGGGCGCCACCGCTGACGCTTTTACCCTGTTCGAGCGTTTCGAAGGCCAACTTGAGAAACACCAGGGCCACTTGGTCCGCGCCGCCGTCGAGCTTGCCAAAGAATGGCGCACCGACCGCTCCCTCAGCCGCCTTGAAGCCATGCTGGCGGTCGCCAACAAAGACGCCTCGCTGATCATCACCGGTAACGGCGATGTGGTAGAGCCAGAGCACGGCCTGATCGCCATGGGCTCCGGTGGTGGCTACGCCCAGGCCGCGGCCAGCGCACTGTTGAAGAAAACCGATCTGTCGGCCCGTGAAATCGTCGAGACGGCCCTCGGTATCGCTGGCGACATCTGTGTCTTCACCAACCACAACTTCACCATTGAGGAGCAGGACCTCGCGGAATAAGCCGTCGGCTTTTTCTTGCTTGAGGACCGCCAATTATTATGTCCATGACTCCCCGCGAAATCGTCCACGAACTCAATCGCCATATCATCGGCCAGGACGATGCCAAGCGCGCCGTCGCCATTGCCCTGCGTAACCGCTGGCGCCGGATGCAACTGCCCGAAGAACTGCGTGTTGAAGTAACCCCCAAGAACATCCTGATGATCGGCCCTACCGGGGTCGGTAAAACCGAGATCGCGCGCCGCCTGGCCAAACTGGCCAACGCACCGTTCATCAAGGTCGAAGCGACCAAGTTCACCGAAGTCGGCTATGTGGGCCGCGACGTCGAATCGATCATCCGTGATCTGGCCGACGCCGCCCTGAAGTTGTTGCGCGAACAGGAAATGACCAAGGTCAGCCACCGCGCTGAAGACGCCGCCGAAGAACGCATCCTCGATGCCCTGCTGCCACCGGCACGCATGGGTTTCAACGAAGACGCGGCGCCCACCTCGGATTCCAACACCCGCCAGCTGTTCCGCAAGCGCCTGCGTGAAGGTCAACTGGACGACAAGGAAATCGAGATCGAAGTCGCCGAAGTGTCCGGCGTCGACATCTCCGCCCCGCCTGGCATGGAAGAAATGACCAGCCAGCTGCAGAACCTGTTCGCCAACATGGGCAAGGGCAAGAAGAAAAGCCGCAAGCTCAAGGTCAAGGACGCACTGAAGCTGGTGCGTGACGAGGAAGCCGGGCGCCTGGTCAACGAGGAAGAACTCAAGGCCAAGGCCCTGGAAGCGGTCGAGCAGCACGGTATCGTGTTTATCGATGAGATCGACAAGGTGGCCAAGCGTGGCAACTCCGGTGGCGTCGATGTGTCCCGTGAAGGCGTACAGCGCGACCTGCTGCCGCTGATCGAAGGCTGCACCGTCAACACCAAGCTGGGCATGGTCAAGACCGACCACATCCTGTTTATCGCCTCCGGTGCGTTCCACCTGAGTAAGCCAAGCGACCTGGTGCCGGAGCTGCAAGGCCGCCTGCCGATTCGTGTGGAACTCAAGGCGCTGACCCCGGGCGACTTCGAACGCATCCTCAGCGAGCCACACGCGTCGCTGACCGAGCAATACCGCGAGTTGCTGAAAACCGAAGGCCTGGCTATCGAGTTCCTGCCGGACGGTATCAAGCGCCTGGCGGAGATTGCCTGGCAGGTCAACGAGAAAACCGAGAACATCGGCGCCCGTCGTCTGCACACCTTGCTTGAACGCCTGCTGGAGGAAGTGTCCTTCAGCGCCGGCGACTTAGCTGGGGCGCAGAATGGCGAGGCGATCAAGATCGACGCCGACTACGTCAATGGTCACTTGGGCGAATTGGCGCAGAACGAAGATCTGTCTCGTTATATCCTGTAAGCCTGTGGGAGCGGGCTTGCTCGCGATAGCGGTGTGCCGGTCACTGAGGTAGCGACTGATCCACCGCTATCGCGAGCAAGCCCGCTCCCACATTTTGCAGCCGGTTCCTTCAGGATCATCCATGAGCGGTTCACCCAATGTCTAAAATACCCACCGCCATCAACCTGCACAAAGCCTCCAAGACCCTGGGCCTCACGTACAGTCCCGACGAGGTCTACCACCTGCCCGCCGAATTCCTGCGGGTGCATTCGCCTTCCGCTGAGGTCCAGGGCCACGGCAAACCGATCCTGCAATTCGGCAAGCTCAATGTCGGTTTGACCAAGATCGAACCGGCCGGCCAGTACGCACTGAAATTGACCTTCGACGACGGTCATGACAGCGGACTGTTCACCTGGGACTACCTCTATCAGCTCGCCGTGCGTCAGGGCGATTTGTGGGCCGATTACCTGGCCGAACTCAAAGCCGCCGGAAAAACCCGCGATCCGAGCGAGTCGGTCGTCAGGCTGATGCTCTAACTCAAGCCTCTTGCTCATTAGTGGGCATTTTCTAATTTCATCTGCTTGAATGCCCTGTCGCGTGGCCAACGATTGGCCCGCTTGCGAAAAAAATTAAACTCGGGTAACCAATGGAACTGGCAAGTTCCCTGCATTTGACGATGCGGTATCAACGGTCATCCGAGCAGCAGTACCTGGCTTGTGCTGTGTCGCAAGAGCAAGGACACAGCGGTACCCGGTACTCGTCTTTCGGACAATGGAGCGTCGTAGATGAGTAACAAGAATAACGATGACTTGAAACGCCAAGCCTCGGAAAACACCCTGGGGCTGAACCCGATCATCGCGTTACGTAAAAAGGATTTATTGGCTTCTGCGAGGATGGTGCTGACCCAAGCCATCAAGCAACCGTTGCACAGCGTCAAGCATGTCGCCCACTTTGGCGTCGAGCTGAAGAACGTGGTGTTCGGCAAATCAGAGCTGGCACCCGAGAGCGATGACCGTCGCTTCAACGACCCGGCGTGGAGCCAGAACCCGCTCTATAAACGCTACCTGCAAACCTATCTGGCGTGGCGCAAGGAGCTGCACGACTGGATTGGCGACAGCAACCTGTCGGAACATGACATCAGTCGCGGGCACTTCGTGATCAACCTGATGACCGAAGCCATGGCCCCGACCAATAGCGCTGCCAACCCCGCGGCGGTCAAACGCTTCTTCGAGACGGGCGGCAAAAGCCTGTTGGATGGCCTGTCGCACTTGGCCAAGGATTTAGTACACAACGGCGGCATGCCGAGCCAGGTCAACATGGGCGCCTTCGAAGTGGGCAAGAGCCTGGGCACCACCGAAGGCGCCGTGGTGTTTCGCAACGACGTGCTGGAGTTGATTCAGTACCGGCCGATCACTGAACAGGTCCACGAGCGCCCGTTGCTGGTGGTGCCGCCGCAGATCAACAAATTCTATGTCTTCGACCTGAGCCCGGATAAGAGTCTGGCGCGCTTCTGCCTGCGCAATAACCAGCAGACCTTTATCGTCAGCTGGCGCAACCCGACCAAGGCGCAGCGTGAGTGGGGCCTGTCGACGTATATCGAAGCGCTGAAAGAGGCCGTCGACGTGGTCACTGCCATCACCGGCAGCAAAGACGTCAACATGCTCGGCGCCTGCTCCGGCGGTATCACCTGCACCGCGCTGCTGGGCCATTACGCGGCATTGGGGGAGAAGAAGGTCAACGCCTTGACCCTGCTGGTGAGCGTGCTGGACACCACCCTGGACACCCAGGTGGCGCTGTTCGTCGACGAGCAGACTCTGGAAGCGGCCAAGCGCCATTCTTATCAGGCTGGCGTGTTGGAAGGTCGCGACATGGCCAAGGTGTTCGCCTGGATGCGCCCCAACGACTTGATCTGGAATTACTGGGTCAACAACTACCTGCTGGGTAACGAGCCTCCGGTGTTCGACATCCTGTTCTGGAACAACGACACCACCCGTTTGCCGGCCGCCTTCCATGGCGACTTGATCGAATTGTTCAAAAACAACCCGCTGGTGCGTGCCAATGCACTGGAAGTGTGCGGCACGCCGATTGACCTCAAACAGGTTACAGCGGACATCTACTCCCTGGCGGGCACCAACGACCACATCACGCCCTGGCAGTCCTGCTACAAGTCGGCGCAACTGTTTGGTGGCAAGGTGGAATTCGTGCTGTCCAGCAGCGGTCATATCCAGAGCATCCTTAACCCGCCGGGCAACCCCAAGTCACGCTACCAGACCAGCGACACTATGCCGGGCAAGGCGCTGGACTGGCAGGAAAACGCTACCAAGCACACCGATTCCTGGTGGCTGCATTGGCAGGCCTGGCAGGCGGAGCGGTCGGGCAAGTTGAAGAAGGCACCGACGGTGCTGGGTAACAAGGCGCATGCAGCAGCTGAAGCGGCGCCAGGTACTTACGTTCACGAACGGTAAACATAATTTGCGGCGGGAATGAGGTCAGTGTGGGAGCTGGCTTGCCTGCGATGACATAGGCACATACAACATGAGTGTGCCTGACATACCGCCATCGCAGGCAAGCCAGCTCCCACATTGACCGAGTTTCGACAGGGAAATAGCGCGCCATTTCACAGGGCTTGAGCATGCCGCAACCGTTCATCTTCCGTACCATCGACCTGGATGGCCAAACCATCCGCACGGCGGTACGCCCGGGCAAGTCTCACTTGACGCCGCTGCTGATTTTCAACGGTATCGGCGCCAACCTTGAGCTGGTGTTTCCGTTCGTCCAGGCACTGGATCCGGACCTGGAAGTGATTGCCTTTGATGTACCGGGTGTTGGCGGTTCGTCTACACCCAGTCGTCCTTATCGCTTTCCCGGCCTGGCCAAACTCACCGCCCGCATGCTCGATTACCTGGACTATGGCCAGGTCAATGCGGTGGGGGTTTCCTGGGGCGGAGCGCTGGCGCAGCAATTTGCCTACGACTATCCGGAACGCTGCAAGAAGCTGATCCTCGCGGCGACGGCAGCCGGGGCGTTCATGGTCCCCGGCAAGCCAAAGGTGCTGTGGCTGATGGCAAGCCCTCGACGCTATATCCAACCCTCCCATGTGGTGCGCATTGCACCGATGATCTATGGGGGCTCGTTCCGTCGGGATTCAAAACTGGCGGCCGAACATGCGAGCAAAGTACGTTCGGCCGGCAAGTTGGGCTATTACTGGCAACTGTTCGCAGGACTGGGCTGGACCAGCATCCACTGGCTGCACAAGATCAAGCAGCCGACCCTGGTGCTGGCGGGCGACGACGACCCACTGATCCCGTTGGTCAACATGCGCATGTTGGCCTGGCGCATTCCCAATGCCCAACTGCACATCATCGACGACGGCCATCTGTTCCTGATTACCCGGGCCGAAGCCGTGGCGCCGATCATCATGAAGTTTCTCCAGGAAGAGCGTTTGCGGGCGGTGATTCATCCGCAGCCGGCCTTGTAGCAAAAGCTCCCGTACGTAGCAGCTGTCGAGCGCCAGCGAGGCTGCGTTGAATGCAACCGTGTTCTTTCAGATACACCGTAGGTGTGCCCTACGCAGCCTCGCTGGCGCTCGACAGCTGCTACGACGGGTAGGTGCAGGGAACGCGCACAGGGTCAGGAAGACCCCGCCCGCGCAACTTAGCCAGAACCGACTATGGTTCTGAATTGGCGTGCTTGTTGATGGCTTGACGAAGGAGTGTTGACTCATGCGAGACAAACCCATGAAGGACGCGGTGCCCATCCCCGCCGCGTTCATCAATGCACAAAGTGCAATCACCGGCCTGCGTGGCCGGGATTTGCTGTCGACCTTGCGCAACGTCGCGGCCCACAGCCTGCGCAACCCGCTGCACAGCGCACGGCATGCCATGGCCCTGAGCGGACAGTTAGGCCGCGTACTGCTGGGTGAAACCGTACACGAGCCCAACCCTCGTGACAGCCGTTTCGCCGACCCCACCTGGAAACTCAACCCCTTCTACCGGCGCAGCCTGCAAGCCTATTTGAGCTGGCAGAAACAGACTCGCCACTGGATCGACGACAGTGCCCTGAGCGCCGACGATCGGGCACGGGCGCACTTTGCCTTTTCCCTGCTCAACGATGCCGTGTCGCCGTCCAACACCCTGCTCAACCCGCTGGCGATCAAGGAGCTGCTCAACTCCGGCGGCAACAGTGTGGTGCGTGGCGTCAGCAACCTGTTTGACGACCTGTTGCACAACAACGGGTTGCCGCGCCAAGTCACCAAGCAGGCCTTTGAAGTCGGCAAAACGGTGGCCACAACGCCCGGCTCGGTGGTGTTTCGCAGCGAATTGCTGGAGCTGATCCAGTACAAGCCCATGAGCGAAAAACAGTACGCCAAGCCGCTGCTGGTAGTGCCGCCGCAAATCAACAAGTACTACATTTTCGACCTGAGCCCGGCCAACAGCTTCGTCCAATACGCGCTGAAAAACGGCCTGCAGGTGTTTATGGTCAGTTGGCGCAACCCGGACGTGCGCCACCGCGAATGGGGCCTCTCCACCTACGTCGCCGCCCTGGAAGAAGCATTGAATGTCTGCCGGGCGATCACCGGCGCCCGCGAGGTCAACCTGATGGGCGCCTGCGCCGGCGGCCTGACCATCGCCGCGCTGCAAGGCCACCTGCAAGCTAAGCGCCAGCTGCGGCGGATCTCCAGTGCCAGTTATCTGGTGAGCCTGCTGGACAGCCAGATCGAAAGCCCGGCCACGCTGTTCGCCGACGAACAGACCCTGGAAGCCGCCAAGCGTCGCTCCTACCAGCAAGGAGTGCTGGACGGCCGGGACATGGCCAAGGTGTTTGCCTGGATGCGCCCCAATGACCTGATCTGGAACTACTGGATCAACAATTACCTGCTGGGCAAGGAACCGCCGGCCTTCGACATTCTGTACTGGAACAACGACAACACACGCCTGCCGGCCGCGCTGCATGGCGACCTGCTGGACTTCTTCAAGCACAACCCGCTGAGCCATCCCGGTGGCCTGGAAGTGTGCGGCACGCCCATCGACCTGCAGAAGGTCACGGTGGACAGCTTCAGCGTGGCCGGGATCAACGACCACATCACACCGTGGGATGCGGTCTACCGTTCGACCTTGCTGCTGGGCGGCGACAAGCGCTTCGTGCTGTCCAACAGCGGGCATATCCAGAGCATCCTCAATCCGCCGGGCAACCCCAAGGCCAACTTCGTCGAGAACCCCAGGCTGAGCAGCGACCCGCGCGCCTGGTACTACGACGCCAGCCACATCGAGGGCAGTTGGTGGCCGCAATGGCTTGCGTGGATCCAGCAGCGCTCCGGCGTGCAGCACGAAACCCTGACCGCCCTGGGCAACCAGAATTACCCACCGATGGAAGCGGCGCCCGGCACTTATGTGCGGGTGCGCTGACGCCTTGGTTCACCGATCACCTAAGAAGACTGGATGAAAACCCGCGACCGTATCCTTGAATGTGCCCTGCAGTTGTTCAACCACAAGGGCGAACCGAATGTATCGACCATGGAGGTGGCCAATGAAATGGGGATCAGCCCAGGCAACCTCTACTACCACTTCCATGGCAAGGAGCCGCTGGTGCTTGGGCTGTTCGAGCGTTTTCAAGGTGAACTGGCGCCGTTGCTTGATCCGCCGGCGGATGTGCAACTGGCGGCTGAGGATTACTGGCTGTTCCTGCACCTGATCGTCGAGCGCATGGCGCACTATCGGTTCCTGTTCCAGGACCTTTCGAATCTGGCAGGGCGCTTGCCGAAACTGGCCAAAGGCATTCGTCATCTTCTGACGGCACTGAAGCGCACGCTTGCCTCGTTGCTGGCGCGGCTCAAGACCGAAGGGCAGCTCGTCAGTGATACCCAGGCGTTGGGGCAACTGGTGGAGCAAATCACCATGACCCTGCTGTTTTCCCTGGACTACCAGCGGATTCTCGACCGTGAAGGTGAGGTGCGCGTGGTGGTGTACCAGATCATGATGCTGGTGGCACCGCACCTGTTGATGCCGGCGCGACAGGCAACGGAAAGGTTCGCGCTGCGCTATTTGGATGACGCGCAATAAAAATGTGGGAGCGGCGGTGCCGTGGACCGCATCCACAAAAACGCCCGACCTTCACAGGCCGGGCGTTTTTGTATGTCCCGTGAAATCAGGACTGACTGGAAGGCGTCGGGGTTGCCGGCGTTGCAGTCGGGGTAGCGGTGGAGTGTGTCGGCGCAGAGACCGAATTGGTCGATGGAACCGGGGTTGCAGGCTTGGCCGCAACGGCTGGCTTGGGTGCTGCTGGCTTCTTGGCTACGACAGGTTTCTTTGCCGCGACAGGCTTTGCAGCCGGCTTGGCAGCCGCAGGTTTGGCGGCGGGTTTGGCCGCAACCGGTTTTGCCGCAGGTTTCGCAGCGGCCGACTTGGCAGCTGGCTTGGCTGCAGCAGGTTTGGCAGCTGCGGTTTTCGCCGCAGGTTTGGCGGCGGGTTTTGCAGCGGGTTTTGCAGCCGGCTTGGCCGCAGGTTTTGCTGCTGCCTTGGCCGCGACTGGCTTGGCTGCTGGCTTGGCGGCGGGTTTAGCGGCTGCAGTTTTCGCTGCCGGTTTGGCGGCAGGCTTGGCAGCAGCTTTTGCGGCAGGTTTTGCAGGCGCCTTGGCTGCTGGTTTTTTGGCTGCTGGTTTAGCAGCGGCCTTGACCAGTGGCTTGGCAGCGCTTTTCGCAGCAGGTTTGGCAGCAGCCGTTTTCGCAGCAGGCTTGGCAGCCGGTTTTGCTGCTGCGGTTTTCGCCGCCACTGGTGCCACTTTAGCGCCGGTCAGTTTTTCGATTTGCTTGGTCAGCGTATCAACCTTGCTGTGCAGCGCCTTCACTTCATTGCGGCTAGGGACACCCAGTCGCGAAATGGCACTGTTCAGACGCTTGTCGAAAACCCCTTCCAGTTCATCCCACTTGCCCAGTGCCTGGTCTTTTACAGCACCGAGGCGGGACTTGGCAGAACCTTTCGCTGCATCTACTTGTTTACCGACAGTGGTCTTGGTCAACTTCTCGGCTTTCTCGCCGTCTTTAACCAAAGTCTCGAAGTATTTACCGCCGTCACTGCTGACCTTCGAGTACACGCCTAAACCAGCAAGCCAGATCTTGCGGGAGTATTTTTCAACTTCCCCGATCCACGAGCTGCCTTCTTTCTGAGTTTTCTTTTGAACAGCCATCCCGTTGTCTCCTTAATGTTTACGCGCGACACGTTCGAGCAATGCCGTCAGCTCATCGAGCTTAGCAGAGAGTGTCTCCACGTCATGTTTAGACGGAATGCCGATCCGATTCAAGGCACTTGCAACACGAGTATCAAAAGCCTTCTCGACTTTATCCAGTTGCACTTCGACGCGACCTTTGACGCTGGAGACATTGCTCTTGACTTGATCAATCTGACTGTTGGCAGCATCAAGTTGTTCAATCACAACTTTTTTGCCTTTACTTTCAACATGTTGACCAGTCTTTACGAGTTCTTTGAAGTACTCGCCACCCTCACTTCCAACCTTGGCATATGCCCCAAGACCCGCCAGCCAGATCTTGCGGGCATAGGTTTTAACGTCGCTGAAGGCGTTAGTCGAAGCAGCAATTTTTTTCTTCAAAATAACTTTGGCCATGGTGCACCTCACGCATAAAAGGGTGGAGGAACTGCCCACAGGAGTTGAGGGCTCATGCACAAAGTAGGCAGAAAAATTAGAAACGGCACCCTAAGAAGGTCGATATCACGCCAGGGCCTTATCCAAAGCCTTCTCGATTTCGGACTTGATGCTGCCACTCATGGCCGACATCAACAGGCCCAGTTCAACGTCGATACGCAGAGAGTCTTCAGCCACTTTCAGGGTACCTTTTACCCCCGAGCGCTTAAGGTTCAACGTGTCGCCGGACCACGAAGGCTCCAGACCATATTGATCTTTGAGTTTTTGCGCCAACTTGTCGGCCTTGGCCCGGGCAGCTTCTTTACCAAGAGTGTGGGCACGCTCAACGTGTATACGGGCCATTGCAATGACTCCTCTTTATAGAGACTTGAAAACCTTCCATGCGGCAAAAGGTCTCGGTGATGGCCTATCTTACCTTCACCGTTGCCAAGACAAAGCATGCCTTGGGGATTAGAATGTCCCGCATTCTCTTTTGGTGACAGCGATATGACTGATCAGCGCAAAGGCAGCGATGCCGAACCCACCACTCACTTCGGCTTCAAGAACGTCCCGGAAAGCCAGAAAGCGGAAAAAGTCGCTGAGGTGTTCCACTCGGTGGCCGCCAAGTACGACCTGATGAATGACGTGCTGTCCGGCGGCATGCACCGCCTGTGGAAGCGCTTCACCATCGAGCTGTCCGGCGTACGCACCGGCAACCGCGTGTTGGATATCGCCGGCGGCACGGGCGATCTGGCGGCCAAGTTCTCGAAACTGGTCGGCCCTACCGGCCAAGTGGTACTGGCCGACATCAACGGCTCGATGCTCAAGGTCGGTCGCGACCGCCTGCTGGACAAAGGCGTGGCCGGCAACATTGAGTTCGTCCAGGCCGACGCTGAAAAGCTGCCGTTCCCGGACAACCACTTCGACTGCGTGACCATCGCCTTCGGCCTGCGCAACGTGACCCACAAGGAAGACGCCCTGCGCTCCATGCTGCGGGTGCTCAAGCCCGGCGGTCGCCTGTTGGTGCTGGAGTTTTCCAAGCCGACCAACGCGCTGATGTCCAAGGTCTACGACACCTACTCGTTCGCTTTCATGCCGCTGATGGGCAAGCTGATCACCAATGACGCCGAAAGCTATCGTTACCTGGCCGAATCGATCCGCATGCACCCGAACCAAGAAACCCTGAAGTCGATGATGGTAGAGGCCGGCTTCGACCGCGTGACCTACCACAACATGACGTCAGGCATCGTCGCCCTGCACCGCGGCATCAAGCCCTGATGCTGTTCGCAGGCCTGCTCGCCAGCGTTGAACACGGCCTCAACCGTGTTCTGCGCCTGGACAGTACCGCCCTGGCGCGGCTGGCACACTTGAACGGCAAGGTCATCGCCGTCGACTGCACCAGCCCTGCCTTGCAGCTGTTTATCCTGCCCAGCGATGAAGGCCTGCTGCTGGCGACCCAATGGGCCGCCGATGCCGACTGTACCCTGCGCGCGTCCGCGTCCAACCTGTTGCGTCTGGCGTTAAGCCGCGACAAAACGGCGATCCTTCACGGCCCGGACGTCATACTGGAAGGTGACAGTACGGTGCTGATGGACCTGGCCGCCGTACTGCAAGACCTGGAACTGGACTGGGAATACGAACTGTCCCGCTGGCTCGGCCCGGTCGCCACGCAACTGATCAGTGGCCACCTGCGTAGCCGCACCCGCTGGTACCAGCAAGGCTTCGCCAGCCTGAACCAGAACCTGGCCGAATACCTGAGCGAAGAATCGCGCACCCTGGTCGGACAACGGGAGGCCGAAGCGCGCTTTCGTGAACTCGACCAGGCCAAACTCGACCTGGAACGGCTGGAGGCGCGCTTCGAGCGCCTGAGCCAATCCCTTGATTCAAGCGATAAAGCATGAAGCTGCTTGCCGTCCGCCGTTTGTTTCGTATCCAGCGCGTCGTAATCCGCTACCGCCTTGATGACCTGCTGTTCGCCCTGCCGCTGCCGTGGTTTTTGCTGGCGGTGCGCTACGTACTGCCGTGGCGCTGGTTCCCGCGCAAGACCCTGGAGCTGAGCCGTGGTGCCCGCCTGCGCCTGGCGTTGCAGGACCTTGGGCCGATCTTCATCAAGTTCGGGCAGATCCTGTCCACCCGACGCGACCTATTGCCCGAAGACATCGCCGACGAACTGATGCTGTTGCAGGACCGCGTACCGCCGTTCGATTCGCAACAGTCGGTCAAACTGATCGAAGAACAACTGGGCAAGAAGATCAGCGAGGTCTTCAGCCGCTTCGATATCGAGCCTCTGGCCTCGGCTTCAGTGGCCCAGGTTCACGCCGCCCAGCTCAAGACGGGCGAAGAAGTGGTGGTCAAGGTGATCCGCCCGGGCCTCAAGCCGATCATCGGCCAGGACCTGGCGTGGTTGTTCATCCTCGCCCGCGCCGCCGAACGCTTCTCCGCCGATGCGCGCTTGCTGCACCCGGTGGACGTGGTCGCCGACTACGAAAAAACCATCTACGACGAACTCGACCTGCTGCGCGAAGCCGCCAACGCCAGCCAGCTCAAGCGTAACTTCGAAGGCTCGCCGCTGCTGTATGTGCCTCAAGTCTACTGGGACTGGTGCCGGCCAAAAGTACTGGTGATGGAGCGTATCTATGGGGTTCAGGTTACAGACCTTGCGACCCTGGCCGACCAGCGTACCGACATGAAAATGCTCGCCGAGCGCGGCGTGGAGATCTTCTTCACCCAGGTGTTCCGCGACAGCTTCTTCCACGCCGACATGCACCCCGGCAATATCTTCGTCAGTACGGTGAGCCCGTGGAGCCCGCAGTACATTGCGATCGACTGCGGGATCGTCGGCGGCCTCACGCCGGAAGACCAGGATTACCTGGCCCGCAACCTGTTCGCCTTCTTCAAGCGTGACTACCGCCGCGTGGCGCAGTTGCACATTGATTCGGGCTGGGTGCCGGCTGAAACCAAGCTCAACGAGTTCGAAGCGGCGATCCGCACCGTGTGCGAGCCGATCTTTGAAAAACCGTTAAAAGATATTTCCTTCGGCCAGGTATTGATGCGCCTGTTCCAGACCGCACGGCGCTTCAATATGGAAGTGCAGCCGCAGCTGGTCCTGTTGCAGAAAACCCTGCTCAACATCGAAGGCCTGGGCCGTCAGTTGTACCCGGACCTGGACTTGTGGAACACCGCCCAGCCGTTCCTCGAACGCTGGATGCGCGAGCGGGTCAGCCCGAAAACCCTGTTGGGCAACCTGCAAAGCCAGGTCGAGCAACTGCCGCACCTGGCCAACATGACCCGTGACCTGCTGGAGCGCATGTCCCAGCCCCACGCGAAGGACCCGGCACCGCCGTGGCACAAGCGCAGGGACGACTGGTTCCTGCGCCTGCTGGGCGCCGCCCACCTGACCGGCGGCGCGATCCTGGCCGCAGGCGGACCACTGAACGAGTTGGGCCACTGGCCGGCGGGAATCATGGTCGCCGTGGGTGTGTATCTGATCGTGCGCCGATAGCCCGTCCGGTTATACACTGTCGTAAATTGCCGAGGCTGACAGGGCCCGGTTGTCGGAGTCGAACATGAAAGACTGGCTGGACGAGATCAAGTGGGACAGTGACGGCCTGGTGCCGGCCATTGCCCAGGACTACAAGACCGGGCGCGTGCTGATGATGGCCTGGATGAACCGCGAGGCCCTGAGCCTCACCGCCGCCGAGAACCGTGCCATCTACTGGTCACGTTCGCGTGGCAAACTGTGGCGCAAGGGCGAAGAGTCCGGGCACGTGCAAACCCTGCACGAGATGCGCATCGACTGCGATGCCGATGTGGTGATCCTCAAGGTCGAGCAGATCGGCGGTATCGCCTGTCACACCGGCCGTCACAGTTGCTTCTATCGCGTGTTCGAGAACGGCGAGTGGAAGACCGTCGAGCCCGTGCTCAAAGACCCGCACGCAATCTATTCGGCAGGACACTGAACATGACTGACACCCTGAACCGCCTGGCCCAGGTGCTGGAAGACCGCAAAGGTGCGGCCGCCGACAGTTCCTATGTCGCCAGCCTGTACCACAAGGGCCTGAACAAGATTCTGGAAAAGCTCGGCGAAGAATCCGTCGAGACTATTATTGCTGCCAAGGACGCACAAATCAGCGGCGACTGCAGCGATGTGATCTATGAAACAGCCGATTTGTGGTTCCACAGCCTAGTGATGCTCGCCCAACTGGGGCAGCATCCGCAGGCCGTGCTTGATGAACTGGACCGTCGCTTCGGCTTGTCCGGGCACGCCGAAAAGGCCTCGCGCCCGTCCGCCTGAATAATCTTTAGAGAGGAATTGCAGCATGGGCATTTTTGACTGGAAACACTGGATCGTTATTCTGGTAGTGGTTGTATTGGTGTTCGGCACCAAGAAGCTGAAGAACCTGGGCACTGACGTCGGCGAATCCATCAAGGGCTTTCGCAAGGCCATGAACGACGAAGAAAAGCCGGCCGACCCTGCCGCCAACCCGGTGCCACCGGCGCAGCCTGTCCACCCCCAGGCCGCCCAGCCGATCACCGAGCGTCGCACCTTCGACGTGCAGGCCGAGAAAGTCCAAGAGCCGACCCGCAAAGACTCGTGAGCACTGACTAATGTTTGGTATCAGCTTCTCTGAACTGCTGCTCGTCGGCCTCGTTGCCCTGTTGGTACTGGGGCCGGAACGCCTGCCCGGTGCCGCGCGCACGGCTGGCCTGTGGATCGGGCGCCTGAAACGCAGTTTCAACGCCATCAAACAGGAAGTTGAACGGGAAATCGGTGCCGACGAGATTCGCCGGCAACTGCACAACGAGCACATTCTGTCGTTGGAACAGGAGGCACGGAAGATTCTCTCTCCGGTGCAGGAAACGCCCAAGCCGGTCGAACCCGTGGCCGAGCACTCCATTGCCCCACCCGTTGCGCCAACGCCAACACCGCTTGTCGAACCCGTGCACGCCACAGAGCCTGCACCCGCAGCCCCGACAGAACCCGCGCCGGCGCCCGCAACAGCGCCCGCTCCCCACGACCCTACATTGCCGCCGCGAGCCCCATGAGCGCTGATAAACCGGAAAACGACCAGCACATGCCGCTGGTCTCGCACCTCACCGAGTTGCGCACCCGCCTGCTGCGGTGTGTTGCGGCAATCTTCGTGATCTTTGCCGGGTTGTTTGCCTTCACCCAGCAGATCTACACCTTCGTCTCCACGCCGCTGCGCGACTACCTGCCGGTCGGCGCGACGATGATCGCCACCGATGTGTCGTCACCGTTCCTCACGCCGTTGAAGCTGACGATGATGGTGTCGCTGTTCCTGGCGATCCCGGTGATCTTGCATCAGATCTGGGGTTTTATCGCCCCGGGCCTGTACAAGCATGAGAAGCGTATTGCGGTGCCGCTGTTGGTCTCCAGCATCCTGCTGTTCTACACCGGGATGGCCTTCGCCTATTTCCTGGTGTTCCCGCTGATCTTCAAGTTCTTCGCCGCCGCCACCCCGGCCGGCGTGGAGATGATGACCGACATCACCAGCTACCTCGACTTCGTGATGACGTTGTTCTTCGCCTTTGGCGTGGCCTTCGAGATTCCGGTGGCTGTGGTGCTGTTGGTGTGGATCGGCGTGGTCGACGTCAAATACCTGCGCAAGATCCGCCCGTACGTGATCATCGGCTGCTTCGTGGTCGGCATGATCCTGACTCCGCCGGACATCTTCTCCCAGACCTTGCTGGCCGTACCAATGTGGATGCTGTTCGAAATTGGCATCCTGTTTGGCAGCCTGGTGAGCAAGCGCGGCGAGCATCCGGATGACCAGCCCGCCGACGACGACCAGCCGCCAGCGACTCAGCCGTGAACCTGCTGCTGCTTGAGGAGGCCGACTTTATCGCGGCCGACCGGGTGATCCTGCGCGATCGGCGCCTGGTGCATATGCAGGAAGTTCATCGTGCGGTAGTAGGCGACAGCCTGCGAGTCGGACGAATTGGCGGGTTGATGGGCAACGCTGAGTTGCTGCGCCTGGAAGCCCATGAAGCGGAGCTGCGGGTCAGCCTCGATCAGCCGCCACCGGCAAAACTGCCACTGACCCTGCTGCTGGCCCTGCCCCGCCCGAAAATGCTCCGTCGCGTCCTGCAAACCGTGGCCTCCATGGGCGTGCCACGGGTAGTGCTGGTCAATAGCTATCGGGTGGAAAAGAGCTTCTGGCAGACGCCGTTCCTGGAGCCCGAAGCGGTTCGCGAGCAGTTGATTCTTGGCCTGGAACAAGCCCGGGACACCGTACTGCCCGAGATCATCATCGAAAAGCGCTTCAAGCCCTTTGTTGAAGATCGTTTGCCCTCCCTGGCCCACGGCACGCTCGGCCTGATCGGCCACCCTGGCGACTACCCTTCCTGCCCGCGTGGCCTGGATGAGCCTGTGACCCTGGCCATCGGCCCGGAAGGCGGCTGGATCCCCTACGAGGTGGACCTGCTGGCCAAGGCCGGTTTGCAGCCGGTGCAACTAGGTGCACGAATCCTGCGAGTCGAGACCGCCGTTACAGCCCTGCTCGCCCGCCTGTTCTGACAACCACAGGGACAATAATCCCCCTTCCTGCCTGAAATACCTCAACCACTTGAGGGCCTGCTTCGCAGCCCAACGCGGGCAAGCCCGCTCGCCACAGAATCTTTAGCGCCTACAGAATCCCGCGCCCCTGCCGATAGCCCTTGAATAAGTCCAAGCCTTGTTCAAAGGGAGTTCGCAGCATGTATCGTTGGTTAGCCGAGAATCTGGGGAATGTGAGTGTCAATCGCAAGCTGGGCATAGGCTTTGGCCTGGTGTTGATATTGACCTTGTTGATCAGCTTCACCGGCTGGACCGGCCTTGGCGGCGTGATCAGCCGCGGTGACAAGCTGGGCTTTATCTCCAGCCTCAATGAGCTGACCCAGGAATTACGCCTGGCGCGCTTGGACTATGAAATGCGCCGTGGCGAACAGGGTCCGGCGGCAGTCAACGACCTGCTGGGCCAATTGGACACCGGCCTGAAAACTGCTCGCAGCCTGATCGAACAACTGGCCGATATCGCCCTGATCGATGAGCAATTAGCTGCTGTTGAGCAATACAAGCGCGCATTTACCGCCATGACCCAGGCGGGTGCCAATCGCGAAGACGCCCGCAGCAAGCTCGGTGATACGGCCGACAACGCGGTACTCAAGGTCGGTGAAGTCGAGAAGTCGCTGCTGCAAGGCGACAGCGTCAGTCAATTCAACAACGTAGTCGACCTGAGCAAGCTGATCCAGCAGGCACGCTTCCAAGTGCGCGGTTACACCTACAGTGCCAAGGTTGAGGCAGAACAGCCGGCCCTGGACGCTATCGACAACGCCCTGAAGAAAATCACCAGCCTTAACGGCCAATTGCCGGAGCAATATCAGGCCAACCTGCAACAGGCCAGCGTATCGCTGCAAGCCTACCGCGCTGCTGTCAGTCAGTACCGAGATTCCCAGGTAGCCAGTGCGGCGGCGATGAAAATCATGGCCGAACAAGGCGACGTCCTGCTGGACCACAGCAAAAAGCTCACGATCTCGCAAACCGTGGTCCGCGACACCGACACGGCACACGCCAAGAACCTGTTGCTGCTGGCCACCGCCCTCGCGCTGGTCTTCGGCATAGTGGCGGCATGGGCGATCACCCGGCAGATCGTCATTCCGCTGAACCAGACCCTCAAAGTCGCCGAGCGTGTGGCCTCTGGCGACCTGAGCCACAACCTGACCTCCCTGCGCCGTGATGAGCTGGGCCAACTGCAGCGGGCCATGCAAAGCATGACCGTGGGCCTGCGGGAATTGATTGGCGGCATCAGTGATGGCGTCACCCAGATCGCCAGCGCTGCCGAACAACTGTCGGCGGTCACCGAACAGACCAGCGCGGGGGTCAACAGCCAGAAAGTCGAGACCGATCAGGTCGCCACCGCCATGAACGAAATGGCCGCCACGGTGCAGGAAGTCGCGCGCAATGCTGAAGAGGCATCCGAGGCCGCCGTCGCCGCTGACCAGCAGGCTCGTGAAGGCGACAAGGTGGTCGGCGAAGCCATCGCACAGATCGAACGGTTGGCCAGCGAAGTGGGCAACTCCACCGAAGCCATGGGCCATCTCAAGCGTGAAAGCGACAAGATCGGCAGCGTGCTGGACGTGATCAAGTCGGTGGCTCAGCAAACCAACCTGCTGGCCCTCAACGCGGCCATCGAAGCCGCCCGTGCCGGGGAAGCCGGACGTGGCTTTGCGGTGGTCGCCGACGAGGTGCGTAGCCTGGCCCAGCGCACGCAGAAGTCCACCGAAGAAATCGAAGAGCTGATTATCGGCCTGCAAGCCGGCACCCTGCAGGTGTCGACCGTCATGGACAACAGTCGCGGCCTCACCGACAGCAGTGTCGAACTGACTCGCCGAGCCGGTAGCGCCTTGAAAAATATCACCCGCACAGTCTCGGCTATCCAGGCAATGAACCAACAAATTGCTACCGCCGCCGAGCAACAAAGCGCCGTGGCCGAAGAGATCAACCGCAGCGTGCTGAACGTGCGCGATGTTTCCGAACAGACCTCCGCCGCCAGCGAAGAAACCGCCGCTTCCAGCGCCGAACTGGCTCGGCTGGGGATCTACCTGCAAACCCTCGTGGGCCGCTTCAGGACCTGAACCGTTGCGGCGGCCAACATGGCCGCCCTGACAACTTGTGAAGTTTCCTACACGTTTTTCAGGTCGTGGATTACACACCTCGCGCCGAATAGAAGTAGCGTTTCAACTCCCCTGACCCGCGTCAGCCGGACTGTCGAAACGCTCTCTTTGATTCGTTGGAGGCTCACCATGTTTCGTCCACTGACCCGCGTATTAGGCAACACCAGCGTCACCCTCAAACTCATCCTCGGTTTCGCCCTGGTATTGGCACTGAGCCTGGCTATTGCCCTGACGGGCTGGCAAGCCTTGAACGCCTCACTCTTTCGCTCGCAATCATTGACCGTCCTTTCCCAATTGGCCGTGACGAGCGAGGAGTTGCGCGCCGACCGGATTGTCTACCGCACCCTGAATGACCCGGCAAGCCTGGCCAGGATTGGCCTGCAAATGGAGAAGATCGACCACTACCTCGCCGAGCTCTCCGACCGACTGAAACACCCGGCCAGCCTGCAGCAAGTACACGACTCGACCCGTCTGACGGCTAGCTTCAAAACCGCTCTAGGCGGCCTGCCCAACCTGATTGAACAACGTGAAAGCACACGTGCGCAGCTCAAACACAGCTCCCTCCAGGCCAGCGACACCCTCGCACAGTTGGCCAGTGACCTGCCCAACCAGGACGATGAGAAGGCGCTGGACGCTATTGAACACCTGCGCCAAGCCATGGAAAGAGCCGAAGACAGCGCCCAGAGCCCCGCCTGGGCGGCCGCCTCGCTGGATGCCTATGGACAAGCCGTCACCGGCGCACTCCAGGCACTCGACAGCTCACTGGCGGCGGTTGCGACGCTGCCGGTGGACACAACTGCGCTTAAAAGTGCCGAGTCCGATTACCGCATCCAACTGACCCGCCTCAAGGACGCTCAGGTCACCACCGAAACTACTCAGAACCAACTGGAGCAATGGCTGGATCAATTGCTCAAGCAAAGCGACCTGCTGAGCCAGTACCAGACCGAACAACGTGACAAAGAAGCAGACCTGGCCCGCACCCTGATGCTCAATGTCACCGCCGCAGCCCTGCTGGTAGGCGCCCTGGCCGCGTGGCTGATCTCCGGGCAGATCGTCATACCGCTGCGCCATGCCCTGCTGACCGCCAATCGGATCGCCCAGGGCGACCTCAGCCACGACGTCCAGACCACGCGCCGGGATGAACTGGGGCAGTTGCAACGCAGTATCGGGCAAATGACCGTCAACCTGCGGGGCTTGATCGGCGGCATCAGCGACAGCGCCCGGCAAATTGCCAGTGCCGCCGAGCAGTTGTCTGCCGTGACCAAACAGACCCGAAGCGGAATCAACGACCAGAAACAGGAAACCGAACAGGTCGCCACCGCGATGAACCAAATGCTCGCCACATCCCAGGAGGTCGCGCGCCATGCCGAACAAGCCTCAGCGGCTGCCACCGAAGCTGACCGGCAGGCGGGCATGGGTGATCAGGTGGTGGCTGAAGCCATTGCTCATATCGAGCACCTGGCCCAGGAGATGGCCCGTTCCAGTCAAGCCATGCAAGGCCTGAAACAGGAGAGCCAGAAGATTGGCAGCGTATTGGAGGTGATCAAGTCCGTCTCGGAACAGACCAATCTGCTGGCGCTCAATGCGGCGATTGAGGCGGCTCGCGCTGGTGAAGCGGGTCGGGGCTTTGCGGTGGTGGCCGATGAAGTACGCAGTTTGGCGCAACGCACGCAGCAATCAGCCGAGGAAATCGAAGAGTTGATTGGCAGCCTGCACAGGGGCACGCAGCAGGTTGCAGACATCATGGACAACAGCCGCAACCTCACCGACAACAGCGTCGAACTGACTCGACGCGCCGGCGACGCCCTTTCCAGTATCACCCGCACCGTGTCGGTGATCCAGGAGATGAACCCGCAGATCGCCGCCGCCGCCGAGGAGCAAACAGCCGTCGCCGAGGAAATCAACCGCAGTGTACTGAAGGTCAAGGATGTGTCGGAGCAGACCTCAGCCGCGAGTCAGGAGACCGCCGAGGCCAGTGTGGAACTGGCACGGCTGGGAGCGCAGTTGCAGGTGTGGGTGGGCAGGTTCAAGGTGTGAACCGTTACAGGACCTGGCGCAAAAACGCCTGGGCCCGTGGATCCTTAGGTGCATCGAAGAACTGCGCCGGGGCGGCGTCTTCCAGCAGCTTGCCGTGATCGAAGAACAGCACCCGATCCGCCACTTCCCGGGCAAAGCCCATTTCGTGGGTCACGCAGACCATGGTCATACCTTCCAGGGCCAGGGTCTTCATGACGTCCAGTACTTCGCCAACCATTTCCGGGTCCAGCGCCGAGGTGGGTTCGTCGAACAGCATCACCTTGGGTTCCATGGCCAACGCCCGGGCAATGGCGACGCGCTGCTGCTGACCACCGGAAAGCCGCGACGGAAACTCATTGGCTTTCTGGGCAATCCCGACCTTTTCCAGCAAGGCCAAGGCCTTGGCTTCACGCTCTTTCTTGCCGCGCTTGCGCACAACCTTTTGCGCGAGACAGAGGTTTTCCAGCACGGTCATGTGCGGAAACAGGTTGAAATGCTGGAACACCATACCGACTTCACGGCGGTAGGCATTCACATCGGTTTTCGGGTCGGCCAATTGCAAGCCGTCGATGCTCACCGAGCCAGAGTCGAACTCCTCCAGGCCATTGAGGCAGCGCAGGAAGGTCGACTTGCCGGAGCCGGACGGACCGATCACTACCAGCACTTCGCCCTTGGCCACCTGAGTGGTGACGTTATCCACCGCACGGACCACGTGCCCACGGGTGTCGAAGACTTTTACCAGATCGCGGACTTCAATCACTTTGCGCGAGCCTCCGCTCAAGCCGACTGGCGATTTTCGACAGCGGCAGGTTGATCAGCAGGTACAGGCCTGCAACGCAGAACAGGATTTCAAACGGCGAGAACGAGGTGGTGATCACTTCGCGTCCGCTCTTGAGCAGTTCGGTAATGGCGATGACCGACACCAGGGAGGTGTCCTTCACCAGGCTGATGAATTGCCCGGCCAGCGGCGGCAGCACACGCTTGAGCGCTTGCGGCATTACCACATGGCGCATTGACTGGCCGGCACTCAAACCCAGGGAGCGGGCAGCTTCGTTCTGGCCACGGGCAATCGACTGCACCCCGGCGCGAATGATTTCTGCCACGTAGGCGCCGGTAAACAGCGACAAGGCGGCGATCCCGGCGAATTCCCGGGACAGGTTCAGCACCGTGCCGATGAAGAAGTAGAAAATGAAAATCTGCACCAATAGCGGCGTACCGCGCACCAGTTCAACGTAGATCGTCGATAAATCCCGCAAGGTCGGGTTACTGGACAAACGACACAAACCGGTGGCCAGGCCAATCGCCAGGCCGAGAATACCGGACACCACCGACAGCCATAAGGTGGTCCACAAGCCCCACATCAGCGGGCCCAACGCCCAATGCCGGTTCACACCCACCACGTCGCCTTCAGCCACATCGTCACCGCGCGCTACTTGCAGGCTGTTGTCGGCAACAGTCAGGTGCTGTTCGACACCCGCGTCATTACGCAGGGTGACTTCGGCCACATCGCCTTTGCGTACCAGTTCAACGACGGTGGAAATATCCGCTGCACGCTGGGACTCTTCGGCCTGATAGGCGAAGTACTGCGGCACGCGGTTCCAGCGCCATTCGTAGGACATCAGCGAGGTGGCGTAATACAAGGCGCCAGCCAGGCCAACCAACACGACCACCGTCAGCAGGTGCCAGGGCCATTGGGCTTTTTTCTGTTTCATTGCTCAACATCCATCAAGATCGAGGCGTGCCCCTCTGTGGCGAGGGGGCTTGCCCCTCGCCACAGGTCAGCTTTATTCCATGTCCTTGAGCCACTCGGAGCTCTTGAACCACTTGTCATGAATGCGATCGTAGGTGCCGTCGTTACGGATCTGGTGCAGGAAGTTGTTGATGAAGTTGATGCTGTCGTAATCGCCTTTCTTCAACCCGAACGCCAAGGGTTCGAAGGTGAACGGTTCTTCAAGGAATACCAACTTGCCGTTGCCGACTTTTTTCTCTGCGACCACGTTATACGGCGCGTCATAGACGAAGGCATCAGCCTTGCCGTTAACCACGTCGAGCACCGCTTCCTGCTCGTTGTCGTAGCCGTGGTACTTGGCTTTGGCGATCAGCTTTTTGGCGACCATCTCACCTGTGGTGCCAAGCTTGGACGTCAGGCGGTACTTCTCATCGTTCAGGTCTTTGTAGGACTTGATGGTGCCTTCCAGTTCCTTGCGAATCAGCAGGGTCTGGCCAACGACGATGAAGGGTTCGCTGAAGTTCAGGCGCAGGTTGCGCTCCTGGGTCAGGGTCATGCCGCTGCCGATCATGTCGAACTTGTTGGTCAGCAACGCCGGGATGATGCCGTCATAGCCGGTGGAGATCGGCTCGAACTTGACACCCATGGACTTGGCCATGGCCTTGAGGATGTCGACTTCAAAGCCGATGATTTCACCGCGTTTGTTGGTCATCTGGAAGGGCATGTAGGTCGGATCCATGCCGACTTTCAGTGTCCCGCGCTTGACGGCATCATCGATGGCACCAGCGTGCGCCGCATTGACCGCCACCAGCGCCGAGACGCCAAGCAGCAGCATCGAAAGATACTTTTTCATCATCAAGTCCCCTGAACTCATTTTATTGTGAGGTCGGTGCGCAAAGGGCTGCACCATTTCGGGGTGCGATGCTAACCCACTCGCCCAATAGCACAAAGGTCTAGCCCACGTTTGTTGGCGGATATGACAGAAAAACCCCACAAATACAGCGCAGACAGCGTGGGTAGACCGTTCGCTGCAGGTGCTCAAGCCTCTCCAGATGTGTAAGTAGTTATGACCTTCAATCAATTTCCGCCAGCCAATCCGTGTCCTTGAACCATTTGTCGTGCAGGCGATCGTAGGTGCCATCCTGGGCAATCTGGTTGAGAAAGTGATTGATCCAGTTGAGGCTGTCGTAATCGCCTTTTTTCAGGCCAAACGCCAGGGGCTCGTAGGTGAACGGTTGCTCCAACGCCAACAGTTGGCTGTTTTCCGGCCTGGCGATGGCGATCAGGTTATAGGGCGCGTCATGGATAAAGGCGTCGGCCTTGCCCTCGACCACCTGGCTAACACCCTCTTCCGGTGTTGGAAAACTGTTCAGTTGTGCAGTGCCAAGAAACCGTTTGGCCGCCGCCTCCCCCGTGGTGCCTTCGGTTGCAACGATCCGATACCCCGCTTCGTTCAAGTCTTCGATGCTACCCACCTTGCCTGCCAACCGAGGATGAAACAGTACCGTCTGCCCGACGATGATGAACGAATCACTGAAATTGAGCGCGAGGTTGCGCTCCTGGGTCACGGTCATGCCGCTGCCAATCATGTCGAACTGGTTGGCCATCAGCCCTGGAAGCAACTCCGTGTAAGCCACCGTTACCAACTCCAGCTTCACCCCCAGGGACTTGCTCATCTCTCGCAGCAGATCGATTTCAAAACCGACGACACGGCCCCGCTTATCGGTCATTTCGAAAGGCACATAAGTGGGATCAGTCCCGACTTTCAGCACCCCACGCCGGACGGCCTCATCAATCGCACCCGCCAGCGCCAGGCCGCCGTGGGAAAGCACAACAATGCCAAGCAGCAGCGCCGACAAATACCTTTTGATCATCAAATGCCCCTATTCCATTAAGCACTCGCGCACCTGTCCCCGCACCCTCAGTGCAAAACAGGAAAAGACGAGTCAGATTTTGGGGGCGATCCTAACCCACTCCCCTGCCGGGAAGTACGGGCCAGACGAGGGACTTTTGTTTCGAAATAACAAGGGCTTGGCGCAATGAAACAGAAGGGAAAAACACCGTAGGAAGGGGCTATCGAACGCCCCCGAGACGTTAGCTCGGGGGCGTCAGATTCAGGCTGGCAGGGCCTGGGACGACTGCGGTTTCAGAGGCAGCAATGGCGCATGAGGATCGGCCTTGACCGACTCACGCCAGGCAGCCAACCACTCAGCGTGACCTTCGCTCCAAACCTGTTCATGCAAGCGAGCCAGGGCGACCGGATCGCTGAGTAAGGCCAGGCGCTCGCCGTTGTTGAGGCCGGCGGGGCCGACTTTCAACGCATGACGAACACGCTCGACGCGCAGCCACTCAATCGGCTCGGCCTGACCATGACGGGAAGTCGCCAGGGCACAGGCCAGGGCATTCTGCTGAGGATCGACCACCGCCCGCACAAAGCCGTCATTGAGCGCGTGCCAACGGTTTTCGTGGGTGTACTGGTCGGTCGACAGTAGCGCCTGGGGCGGGTTGTACTCCTCAGGGATCAGGAACAGGCTCTCATCGCGAGACTTGAGGCCCAGCTTGACCCGGCTTGAGATTACCGACACCGGGATCGACAGCATCAGCGAACCGACAATCGGCACCAACCACCACAAGAAGCTTGGGTTCAACCACACCACCAACAGTGCCCAGAAAAAACCGAGCAAGGTCTGTGGGCCGTGACGCTTGACCGCTTCACTCCATGGCGTGGAGTCGTCGTCACGCTGTGGCGAGTTCCAGGTCGCAGCCCAGCCGAGGAACGCGGCGAGCACGAAGCGAGTGTGGAAAATCATCCGCACCGGCGCCAGCAGCATGGAGAACAACATCTCCAGCAGCATCGACAGGGTCACCTTGAACTTGCCGCCGAACTCTTTCGCGCCCTTGGCCCAGATCAGGATGATGCTCAGCAATTTAGGCAGGAACAGCAGCACGACAGTGGTGGAGAACAGCGCCACCGCCTTGTCCGGATGCCATTGCGGCCACAGCGGGTACAACTGCCGTGGCGCCATAAAGTACTGCGGCTCCATCAGCGTGTTGACCGCCAGCAGTGCCGTCGACAGCACCAGGAAGAAGAACCACAGCGGCGCCGACAGGTACGACATCACCCCGGTCAGGAACACCGCGCGGTGCACCGGGTGCATGCCCTTGACCAGGAACAGGCGGAAGTTCATCAGGTTACCGTGGCACCAGCGACGGTCACGCTTGAGTTCGTCCAGCAGGTTCGGCGGTAACTCTTCGTAGCTGCCCGGCAAATCGTAGGCAATCCACACACCCCAGCCGGCACGGCGCATCAGCGCTGCTTCAACGAAGTCGTGGGAGAGAATCGCACCCGCAAACGCACCTTTACCCGGCAACGGCGCCAAGGCGCAGTGCTCGATAAACGGCTTCATGCGGATAATAGCGTTGTGCCCCCAGTAGTGGGATTCACCCAACTGCCAGAAGTGCAGGCCGGCGGTGAACAGCGGGCCATAAACGCGAGTGGCAAACTGCTGCATGCGCGCATACAGGGTGTCCATGCCCGACGCCCGCGGCGCGGTCTGGATGATCCCGGCGTCCGGCGTGGCTTCCATCAAGCGCACCAGGCTGGTCAAGCATTCGCCGCTCATTACGCTGTCGGCGTCGAGGACCACCATGTACTTGTAGTCACCGCCCCAACGACGGCAGAAGTCGTCGAGGTTGCCACTCTTGCGTTTGACGCGACGGCGACGGCGACGATAGAAAATCTTGCCGAAACCACCCGCTTCACGGCAGACGTCGAGCCAGGCTTGCTGCTCGGCGATACAGATATCGGCCTCGTTACTGTCACTGAGGACGAAGAAGTCGAAGCGATCCAGGTCACCGGTAGCGGCAACCGACTCGAAGGTCGCGCGCAAGCCGGCAAATACCCGGGGCACGTCTTCGTTGCAGATCGGCATGACCAAGGCAGTGCGCGCTTCTTTCGCGATCGGCTCGTTACCGGCACTTTTCCCGGAAATACGGTATTTATCGTGACCGGTCAGTAGTTCCAGGAAGCCCATCAGTGCGGTCCAGAAACCAGCCGAGACCCAGCAGAACAAAATCCCGAACAGAATCAGGATGCTGGTTTGCAGGGCATAAGGCAGCACCTGGGTGGCCGTCTGCAGCAAGGTCTGATTGCGGATCTCGTCCAGGTCGACGAAGGACCAGCCCTGGTAAGGCATGATGCCTTTCATGTACCAACCCGCGACGATGGTCTGACCGAGCATCAACACCAGCAGGATATAGCGACGAATCGAACCGACGGTGCGCCAGCGAGCAGCCGGCAACACACGTTCGTCCTTCGGCGGCGCCGGAGGATTGGTGCGACCGGTCAGGCGACGCCAGCCACGGACCAGAATATTGGTACGCCACGGTTCAGGCACCACCTTGGTCCGACGGATCGGCGGCGTGGCCTTGAGGCAGACCCGACCACTGGCGTCCAGCGCCAGCATTTCGGCATCTTGCAGCTCTTCGGCGCTGTTGAGGGTCAGACGACGGCCCACCGACGCTTGGGCAGCGTCGACAGGCGCATCGAAGGTGGCCGACGACAGACGCTCGTGCAGTTCGGTGAAGGACGTGCAGCCCGCCAATTCGGCGCGCTGCTCATCAGTCATCGGGAGGTGCGCCAGGTACTCGGCAAGAGTCTCTGGTTGGGCTTGGGAATTACTCATCGGCAGGCAACTGATAGCTCCAGGTCTCGCTCAGGACTTGTTCGGTCTTGTTCGGTTCTGGTGTTGTGGCTGGGGCAGCCGCTTCTGGCTGCTTGGCATCCTTGTCCTTGGCGTCTTTAGCTTCCTTGGCTTCTTTCTTGGCCTGTTTCTCGTGCTGCTTGGCCAAGACCTTGTCAGCCTTGAGCACCTGGCTCGAAGCCTTCTCTGGCTCAGGCTTGACGATGTCCTGCACCAGGGCTGCACGCATCTCGGTAGGCTTGCCCGCGTCCTTGATCTTCAGACGCAGGGTCAGGCGCCAACCTTGAGTGTGCGGGTTGTAGCGAACGCTGTTTTCAACGATCTCGGCGTTGTCACCGACGCTGACCTGGCTACGAACCGGAGCATCAGCCGGCAACTTCTTGAGAGCAGGGCCTTCGAAATCAACCAGGTAAGCCACGCTGCCATCCGGCTGGCGAATCAGGTTCGACTGTTTGACGTCGCCGGTCGAGCGCAGGGTCTGCTTGACCCAGGAACTGTCAGGCGAGTGGTAGGCAGCGTCGTCCAGGGTCCAGTGCAGGCGGTAGCTGACATCCAGCGGTTTGCCTGGCTCTGGCAGTGTTTCCGGGCTCCAGAAGGCAACGATGTTGTCGTTGGTTTCATCGGCGGTCGGGATTTCCACCAGGTCGACAGAACCTTTGCCCCAGTCGCCCTCAGGCTCGATCCAGGCACTTGGACGCTTGTCGTAGTTGTCGTCGAGGTCTTCGTAGTGGCTGAAGTTGCGACCGCGTTGCAGCAGGCCGAAACCACGTGGGTTTTCCACGGTGAAGTTGCTGACAGACAGGTGTTTAGGGTTGTTCAGTGGGCGCCAGATCCACTCGCCGTTACCGGCATGGATCGACAGACCGCTGGAATCGTGCAGTTCACGACGGTAGTTGAGGACCTTGGACGGCTGGTTGGCGCCGAACAGGTACATGCTGGTCAGCGGAGCGATGCCCAGCTTGGTGACTTTGTCACGCAGGAACATCTGGGATTTGACGTCGACCACGGTGTCGGTGCCCGGACGCAAGATCAGACGATAGGCGCCAGTGGCCCGCGGAGAATCCAGCAGGGCGAAGATCACCAGATGCTTGTCGCCCGGTTTTGGACGCTCGATCCAGAACTCGGTAAACCGCGGGAACTCTTCGCCGGACGGCAAGGCGGTATCGATGGCCATGCCACGCGCAGACAGGCCATAGACCTGATCTTTGCCGACGACGCGGAAGTAGCTGGCGCCGAGCATGGTCATGATTTCGTCTTGCTTATCGTCCTTGTTGATCGGGTACAGGACGCGAAAGCCGGCATAACCCAGCTGTTCGGTAGACTTGGGATCAAACTTGACGTCGCCGAAATCGAAACGAGCGGGGTCGTACTTGATTTCCTGGACGCTGTCGGCGGTCACTTCGTTGATCTTCACCGGTGTATCGAAGTGCATACCCTGGTGATAGAAGGACAATTTGAACGGGGTTTTCTGATCGGCCCACTCGGCTTTCTCATTGCGGAAACGAATTTTTTGGTAATCAGCGAATTTCATTTCGCGGAATTCGTTTGGCAAATTGCTGCGCGGGGCTTCGTATTTCTGCCCGGCCAGCTCTTTTGCCTTGGCCGACACATCATCCAGACTGAATGCCCACAGTTGACCGGCGCCGAACAGGCAAAACAGGGCAGAGCCCGTTACCAGTGCATTTCGTAACCGTTTGGCAGACAATTTTGGTGCATTACAGGGACTAACAATCACGAGCAACCCTCGCCGAAAACAGATCAAAAAACCAACGGCCAGCTATCTATATGCCAGGTTGGCGAGCAATGTTCCGACTCCGATGAGGCTAAATGATTCCCCAAAGGCTGTCGGACAAGGCTCTACTTAAGTCAAAAATGGACCAAACAACGCTGATCCCCGTAGCGCGCGATTATCTAGTAGCCCGAGAGACAACGCATCAGGGGTAGCGAAGTATTTGTAGCGAAAACCTGTGTTTTTAGGCATTAAAAGTCGTTTTTAGTACATTCAGGTCTGTAACAGGAAGGTGACCGGCCCATCATTGACCAAATGCACCTGCATATCCGCGCCAAAACGCCCCGACGCCACCTTGCCATGCAATTGTTGCGCTTGTAACAGCAGGTAGTCGAAAAGTGCCTCTCCCAAGGCCGGTGGAGCCGCCGTGGAAAAGCTGGGGCGCAGGCCGCTCTTGGTGTCTGCGGCTAACGTGAACTGCGACACCAGCAGCAAACCGCCACCAATGTCCTTCAAAGACAGGTTCATCTTGCCCTCGTCGTCGCTGAACACCCGATAGTTAAGCAGCTTGTGCAGCAGTTTGTCGGCACAAGCCTGGGTATCTGAAGGTTCCACGGCCACCAGCACCAGCAAACCCTGGTCAATCGACCCCACAACCTCCCCTTCTACCTCGACCCGGGCGCCTCGCACCCGTTGCAAAAGCCCTTTCATGCTTCTTCAGGCGGTAGATCAAGCAGGCGTCGTGCCATTTCACTCGCCGCACGCACTAGCGCATCGGTGATTCCAGGCTCGGAAGCCGCATGGCCGGCCTCGCGGATAATCTGCAGCTCGCTGTTGGGCCAAGCCTGATGCAACTCCCAAGCATTATCCAACGGGCAGATCATATCGTAGCGGCCATGCACGATTACGCCAGGCAAATGGGCGATCTTGTGCATGTCGCGAATCAACTGGTTCGGTTCAAGGAACGAGTTGTTGGTGAAGTAGTGGCATTCGATACGGGCAATCGACAAGGCGCGCTGGGGCTCGGAAAACCGCTCGATCAACTGTGGGTTCGGGCACAGGCCCAACATGCGGCCTTCCCAGGTGGACCACGCCTTGGCGGCGTGCATCTGGGCAATCTGGTCGTTACCGGTCAGGCGCTTGTGGTAGGCGCTGAGCAGGTCGTGGCGCTCTTCCTGGGGAATTGGCGCGAGGTAGTCTTGCCAGTAATCCGGGAACAGGCGGCTGGCGCCAGCCTGGTAGAACCACTGAATATCCTGGGGCCGAGCAAGGAAAATGCCACGCACGATCAGGCCATGCACGCGCTCTGGATGGGTTTGCGCGTAGGCCAAGGCCAGGGTCGAACCCCAGGAGCCGCCGAACAGCACCCACTTTTCGATACCCAGGTGCTCGCGAATCCGCTCAAGGTCGGCTACCAGATCCCAGGTGGTGTTGTTTTCCAAACTCGCCCGTGGAGTGGAGCGCCCGCAGCCGCGCTGATCAAAAGTGACAATGCGGTACAGGTTGGGATCGAAATAGCAGCGGCTGTTGGCGTCGCACCCGGCACCGGGGCCACCGTGAATGAACACAACGGGCAAACCTTCCGGGGAACCGCTTTCGTCGACATACAGCAAATGGGTTTCATCGACGGCCAGATCGTGCCGGGCGTAGGGTTTGATCTGCGGGTACAAAGTCTGCATTGCGCGCTCCGTAAGGGGTCGAGTTCATCCCTGGGGGGACATCTAATATTTTGCCGTCTGGCATCATAAACCCGAATCGTGCAATGAGCATGTCCTTGACGCTTCAGACCTGCGTCAACAGAACCTCGCGCAGGTAGCCCAGCAGGTATTCGTACAGCCGATCCACCTCGCCCACCTGCCCCCTCGCTCGCAAACAGCCATGAACCAGGCCTTTTCCCGGATACAGCGTGGCGGCCACGCCTGCCCCTTGCAGGCGTTCGGCGTAGAGCATGCCGTCATCACGCAACGGGTCGAATTGCGCCACGGCGATCAGCGCCGGTGGCAAACCACTGAAGTCCTCGGCCAGCAGCGGCATGGCGTAAGGCGACGGTTTTCCCGCCCCCCGCAGATAGAGCGTCAGGTAACACTCGGTGTCGCTGGTGCTGAGCAGTGGAGCATCGAAGCAATCGCGCCGGGAGGGCAAGTCGGCAGCGCCGCCCAGGCCTGGATAGATCAGCACCTGGGCCCGTGGCAGCGGTTGCCGGTCATCTCGCAGGCCTAGGCACAAGGCTGCCGCGAGGTTGCCACCCGCGCTATCGCCAGCAACCACCAGCCGCTGGAGGTCGACGTGACAAGGCGCTTCGCCCACCTGAATGGCCTGCCAGACCGCCCGGCAATCGTCGTACGCGGCTGGAAACGGATGCTCGGGGGCAAGCCTGTAATCAATGGCGATCACCAGAACCTGTAACGTGCTGGCCAGTTCAAGGCAGATGAAGTCATGGGAGTCCAAGCCACCGACTACCCAGCCGCCGCCGTGCATATAAAGGATGCAGGGCCAACCGTTGGGAGGCGTTGGTGCTGACGGTTGATAGCCGCGAACACCGACACCTGCCAAGGAAAAGTCTGATACCCGCAACCCTTCGGGTTGGCCCGGGGTGAAGGCTCGGCACATACGGTCGTAACCCTGGCGCAAACCGGTCAGGGAGGTATCGGCGCTGGTGAAGGATTCGGTTTTTTCAACAAAGGCTGAGAGTTGCTGTGATATCGGGTAATGGGACATGCAAGAGATCGTCCTGAAGACAAAGATTTAACAGCCACCACAGATCCAATGTGGGAGCCGGGCTTGCTCGCGAAGGCGGTGTGTCAGCTTGCACATGTATCAACTGATACACCGCCTTCGCGAGCAAGCCCGCTCCCACATTTTGATCTTCGTTGAGTCAGGGTTTGAGGCTGGCCTGTACGGCCGCTACGCCATCTTTCCCGTCAAGCGTCGTCACGCCTGCCAGCCAACGCTGCAAATCCTCAGGATTATCGCGCAGCCACTGCTTGGCCACGTCCTGGGGCGTCTTGCGGTCCATGATCGGTACCATCAGTTGGCTTTCCTGGGCCGCAGTGAACGTAAGGTTTTCCAGCAGACGGTTAACGTTAGGGCAACGTTCGGCGTAATCCGGAGCGGTAACGGTGGAGACAGTCGCCGCACCCTCATTAGGGCCAAAGACATCTTCGCTGCCGGTCAGGTAGGCCATCTTCATATTGATGTTCATCGGGTGCGGGGTCCAACCGACAAACACCACGAACTCCTTGCGATTCACCGCCCGCTGCACCGCCGCCAGCATCCCCGCTTCGCCGGAAGCAACCAGCTTGAAGCCTCCGAGGCCAAAGCGATTGCTGTCGATCATTTTCTGGATGTCGGTGTTGGCACCGCTACCCGGCTCGATGCCGTAGATCTTCCCGCCCAATTGCTGCTTGAAGCGGGCGATGTCAGCGAAGGTTTTCAAGCCCGCGTCAGAAACGTACTGCGGCACCGCCAAGGTGGCCTGGGCGTCGGACAGGCTCGGCGTATCAAACACCTTCACCTGCTTGGCCGCCAGGAACGGCGCGATGTTGTTGTCCATCGCCGGTTTCCAGTAGCCGAGGAAGATGTCCAGGCGCTTGTCACGGATGCCCGCAAAGATGATTTGCTGCACGGCGCTGGTTTGCTTGCTGTCGTAACCGAGGCCGGTGAGCAGCACGTCGGCCACACCGCTGGTGGCCACCACGTCGGTCCAACTGACCACGCCCATGCGTACAGTTTTGCAGACGGCTGGGTCAGCAGCCATGGCGTTGGCACTCAGGAGTGCGGTGCCGGTGAGGATCAACAAACAACGGTTGAACAGTCTTTTCATGAAAGAGGTCTCACTCGGCAGTTTTTATTGTCGGGGGATGGCGTCTGACGCGCCCTACCCAACACCTTACCCAGCGAAACCTCAATGAAAGCGACCTGTGGCGACAGGGTTTTGCACAGGGGCGACTGTGGCGAGGGGGCTTGCCCCCGTTGGGCTGCGCAGCAGCCCCAGACCCTGGCGGTTCTTACCGGTAGTGCTTTTGCCCCCACGCCAGGAACCCTTCCAGCAGTTCCTTCAACACCACCCGCGTCGGCTCAGCCAAGTCCGCCCGGTACTTGAACGGTTCAAATTCTTCCATATACGTGCATTGCCCCAGTTCCAGTTGCACGGCATGAATGTTCTGCGCCGGGTTGCCGTAGTGCCGGGTGATATGGCCACCCTTGAAGCGACCGTTCAGCACATGGCTGTACTGCGGATGAGCGGCGCAGATGGCCTCCAGTTGGCTGGCCAGTTGCGGATCACAGGAAGCGCCATTGAAGGTGCCGAGGTTGAAGTCCGGCAACTTGCCATCGAACAGGTGCGGGATCACCGAGCGGATCGAGTGGGCATCAAACAGCAGCGCGTAGCCGAACTCGGCCTTGAGCCGGGCCAGTTCTTCTTGCAGGGTACGGTGGTACGGCGTCCAGACCTGCTCCAAGTAAGTCGCCCGCTCTTCTTTCGAAGGCTCCAGCCCTTCGCGGAACAACGGCACACCGTCGAACAGCGTCGCCGGGTACAGGCCGGTGGTCGCACCGACGTACAGCGGTTTGTCGTCAGAGGGCCGGTTGAGATCGATGACAAACCGCGAGTACTCGGCAGCCAAAGTGCTGGCGCCCAGCTCTTCGGCAAAGTCGTAAAGCGTGGGGATATGCCAGTCAGTGTCCGGCAAACTTTGCGCCTCGGGAATCAAGCCTGCCTCAACGGCTGGCGCCAGGCGCAGGCCCGCGTGGGGCATGCTGATCAGCAGCGGCACACGGCCTTGTTTGAAGTTCAGAACCTTATCCACAGCAATACTCCTCATTCACAAAGGCAGCCTTAAACAGTGACGTCGACGCCGTGGCGCACGACGCGTTTATCCAGTTCGCCACCCAGCCAGTAGGCCAGGTCGGCAGGGCGATCAATCTGCCAGGCGACGAAGTCCGCGACCTTGCCCACTTCCAGCGAGCCATGGGTCTCGCCCATGCCCAAAGCCGTGGCCGCATGTTGCGTGGCGCCGGCCAGGGCTTCTTCCGGGGTCATACGGAACAGAGTGCAGGCCATGTTCAGCATCAGGCGCACGGACAAGGCTGGCGAGGTGCCGGGGTTGAGGTCGCTGGCGATGGCGATTTTCACGCCGTGCTTGCGCAGAGCCTCCATCGGCGGCAACTGGGTTTCCCGCAGGAAGTAGAACGCCCCCGGCAGCAGCACCGCGACAGTGCCGGAAGCGGCCATGGCGATGGCGTCTTCTTCAGTCATGAATTCCAGGTGGTCCGCCGACAGCGCCTGATAACGCGCCGCCAGGCTGGAGCCATGCAGCGACGAGAGTTGCTCGGCATGCAGCTTCACCGGCAGGCCCAGTTGCTGCGCGACGATAAACACCCGCTCTACCTGCTCGGGGGAGAACGCCAAGTATTCGCAGAAGGCGTCGACAGCATCCACCAGCCCCTCGGCCGCCAGGGCCGGGAGCATCTCTTGGCAGATGTGTTCGATGTAGTCATCGGCACGATCGGCGTATTCCGGCGGCAAAGCGTGGGCCGCCAGGCAGGTGCTACGCACGCTGACCGGCAGCTCGGTGCCCAAGCGCCGGATCACCCGCAAAATCTTGCGTTCGCAGGCCAAGTCCAGGCCGTAGCCAGACTTGATCTCCACCGTGGTCACACCGTCACGCAGCAAACTGCGCAGGCGCTTGTGGGCGCTGGCGAACAACTGCTCTTCGCTGGCGGCACGGGTGGCGCGCACAGTGCTGGCAATACCGCCACCCGCGGCTGCGATCTCGGCGTAACTCACGCCTTCGAGCCGCTGCTCGAATTCACCGCTGCGATTGCCGCCGAACACCGTGTGAGTGTGGCAGTCGATCAGCCCCGGCGTGACCCAAGCCCCTTGCAGGTCATGGACCTGGGCGTAGTCGCCGCTCGGCAGCTCGGCCCTTGGGCCAATCCACTCGATCAGCGTACCGGCCGTCACCATGGCGGCATCCTCGATGATCGAGTACTTGCCCTGGGCCATGGTTGCGACGTGGCAGTGTTGCCAAAGCGTTTTCATCCAACGTCTCCGTCAGTTATCGATGAGTCAAAGCCGGGTCGTAATGAACCTTGGCTGCTTGCCCCGCCGCAGGTTTGACCCACAGCAGGTAGGCGACGATCAGCAGCACAATCCACACGGCGCCGACCACAAGGGCGGCCTGGGTGTCCGGGAAATAACCCAGCACGCCGAAGATAAACAGCATGAACACGATGGCCGCTGCAGGCGCGTAAGGCCAGAACGGCACCGGGAATTTCAGTTCGGCGATTTGCTCCTTGGTCATCGAGCGACGCATCGCCACTTGAGTCACCAGGATCATCAGCCATACCCAAACGGTAGCAAAGGTCGCCAGCGAGGCGATCACCAGGAACACGTTTTCCGGGATCAGGTAGTTGAGCACCACGCCGCCCAGCAATGCCACACCCATCACCACCACGGTCATCCACGGCACGCCCTGTTTCGACAGTTGGGCGAAACCTTTGGGTGCATGACCTTGCTGGGCCAAGCCGTACATCATGCGGCCGGCGCCGAAGATGTCGCTGTTGATAGCCGAGACCGCAGCTGAGATCACCACGATGTTGAGGATGGTCGCCGCCGAGCCGATGCCCAGGTTGCTGAAGATCTGCACAAACGGGCTGCCCTGGCTGCCGATTTGCGGCCATGGATAGATCGCCATCAGCACAAACAGGGTCAGCACGTAGAACAACAGGATGCGCAGCGGCACGGCGTTGATCGCCTTGGGAATCACGCGTTGCGGGTCCTTGGCTTCGCCGGCGGTGATGCCGATGATTTCAATCCCGCCGAAGGCAAACATCACCACCGCAAAGGAGGCGATCAGACCGCCGATGCCATTAGGCATAAACCCACCATGGGCCCACAGATTGCTCAGGCCGGTAGCCGGTGCGTCCACCGTCGAATGAATGCCGAACAGCATGATGCCGAAACCGCCGAGGATCATCGCCACAATGGCCGCAACCTTGAGCAACGACAGCCAGAACTCCATTTCGCCGAAGACTTTGACGTTGCACAGGTTCAGGCCGCCGATCACCAGAACGATGCCCAACACCCAGACCCAGCGGGCGACTTCGGGAAACCAGAAGCCCATGTAGATGCCGAAGGCGGTGACATCGGCCAGACAGACGATGATCATTTCAAAGGCGTAGGTCCAGCCGAGGATAAAGCCCGACATCGGTCCCAGGTAGGTGCTGGCGTAGTGGCCGAACGAGCCGGACACCGGGTCGTGTACAGCCATTTCACCGAGGGCGCGCATGACCATGAACACGGCGGCACCACCGATCAGGTAGGCCAGCAACACCGCGGGGCCCGCCATCTGGATGGCGGAGGCAGAACCGTAGAACAGCCCGGTGCCGATCGCCGACCCCAGTGCCATGAAGCGAATATGGCGGGCGGACAGCCCGCGTTTCAAACCCTTTTCTTGCTGGTGCATTTCTCGTCCCTAATTGTTCTTATCGGAGAAGGTGAAGCGCTGAACACATGTGGGAGCTGTCGAGCTTCAGCGAGGCTGCGATAGCGGCGGGTCAGGCGACATTAATGCCAGCTGTGCCGACGTCATCGCAGCCTCGCTGAAGCTCGACAGCTCCCACACTGGATCACCTTGGCGACCCAGTTTGAGCAAGGCGCTTACAAGCTCGGCAACAACTTCGCCGGCACCAGCTCATTCAAACAACGGCTGGCCAACAGCTCGCTCGCAGCATTGATGTCTGGCGCGAAGAAACGGTCCTTCTCATAAAACGGCACTTTGCTGCGCAGAATGCCACGGGCTTTTTCCAGCTTCGGCGAGGTTTTCAAACCATCGCGAAGATCCAGGCCCTGACACGCCGCCAACCATTCCACTGCCAGAATACCGCGCACGTTTTCCGCCATTTCCCACAGTCGCTTGCCTGCAGCCGGTGCCATGGATACGTGGTCTTCCTGGTTGGCCGAAGTCGGCAGGCTGTCCACGCTATGCGGGTGGGACAACGCCTTGTTCTCACTGGCCAAGGCCGCTGCGGTCACCTGGGCGATCATGAAGCCTGAGTTCACGCCGCCATTGGCCACCAGGAACGGCGGCAGTTGCGACATGTGTTTGTCCATCATCAACGAGATGCGGCGCTCGCTCAGGGAGCCGATTTCAGCGATGGCCAGGGCCATGTTGTCAGCGGCCATGGCGACGGGTTCTGCGTGGAAGTTACCGCCGGAAATCACGTCACCTTCGGCAGCGAACACCAACGGGTTATCGGAAACCGCGTTGGCTTCAATCACCAGCACTTCGGCGGCCTGACGGAACTGGGTCAGGCAAGCGCCCATGACTTGCGGCTGGCAACGCAGGGAGTACGGGTCCTGAACCTTGTCGCAGTTCTGGTGGGACTTGGACACTTCGCTGCTCTCGCCCAACAGGTCGCGGTAAGCGGCTGCGGAGTCGATCTGGCCGCGTTGGCCGCGGGCCGCGTGAATGCGTGCGTCAAATGGCGAACGCGAACCCAGCACGGCTTCAACCGTCAAGCCGCCACAGGCCAGGGCGCCGGCGAACAGATCTTCGCCTTCAAACAGGCCGCGCAAGGCAAACGCAGTGGACACCTGGGTGCCGTTGAGCAGCGCCAGGCCTTCTTTAGCGGCCAGGGTCAGCGGTGTCAGGCCGGCGACTTTCAGCGCTTCGGTCGCCTCCATCCATTCGCCCTTGTAGCGCGCCTTGCCTTCACCCAGCAGTACCAACGACATGTGGGCCAGAGGTGCCAAGTCACCGGATGCACCTACCGAACCCTTGAGGGGAATGTGCGGATACACCTCGGCGTTGATCAGGGCGATCAGCGCGTCGATCACTTGCCGGCGAATCCCGGAGAAGCCACGGCTCAGGCTGTTGACCTTGAGCACCATGACCAGCCGCACCAGCGCATCGCTGATGGGTTCACCGACACCGGCGGCGTGGGACAACACCAGGGAGCGCTGGAGGTTTTCCAGGTCTTCACTGGCGATACGGGTCGAAGCCAACAGGCCGAAACCAGTGTTGATGCCGTAAGCGGTGCGGTTCTCGGCGAGAATCTGCTCCACACAGGCGACACTGGCTTCGATCTGGGCCGAAGCGCTGTCATCCAGGCTGAGGGTTACCGGCTGCTGGTAGATGGCACGCAGTTGGGCAAGGCTCAGTTGGCCTGGAATCAGTTTTAGCGCAGTCACATTCATGCTCCTTTTGAGAGTGTTGTTAACTACCAGTCGCTCCGGATGCTTCCGTTATCCGCCGTTGTCCTCTTTTTGAGTGACTGACGGCTTGGCACGCTGGTTATTGTTGGAAAAATTTTCAGTGCAAATTCGGTAGCGTTCGTTGCAGCAAGGCGGTGTCTTTCAGCAGCGCTGCCGATGTAGCGATGTCCGGTGCCAACCAACGGTCCTGGTCGTAAGCCGGAACCTGTTCACGCAGCACGCGCCAGGCGGTATCAGTGCCCGCGCCGAAACGTTGTGCTTTGAGAAATTCGAAAGCCTGGGCCGCCAGCAGGTACTCGATGGCGAGGATCTGGGTGACGTTTTCCAGCACTTGATGCAGCTTCAGCGCAGCATTGGTGCCCATGCTCAGGTGATCTTCCTGCAGGCCCGAGGTGACGAAGTTGTCGAGCACCGCCGGTTGCGCCAGTTGGCGATTTTGCCCGCACAGCGAGGCGGCGACGTACTGCACGATCATCATCCCGGAGTTGACGCCGGGGTTACTCACCAGGAAGGCCGGCAAGCCGCTGACGTGAGGGTTGATCAGACGGTCCAGGCGACGCTCGGCGATGGAGCCGATTTCCGCCATGGCAATGGCCAACATGTCGGCCGCCAATGCCACCGACTGCCCGTGCGGGTTGGCCTGAGACACCACGCGATAGTTGTCCGCAGTACCGAGGAGCAACGGGTTGTCGGTGGCGCCGTTGAGTTCGGTTTCGATCTGCCGGGTGGCGTGCTCCAACTGATCACGAGCCGCACCGTGGACCTGGGGAATCGAACGGATGCTCAAAGCGTCCTGGGTGCGAATCCCTTTACTGGTGGCAATCACTTCACTGCCGTCCAGCAGCGCGCGCAGGTTAATGCCCACTTGCTGCATACCCGGGTGTGGCTTGAGGGCGATGATTTCTTCATCGAACGCGTCGATCTGACCGCGCTGGGCTTCGAAGCTCATGGCACCGATCACGTCGGCCCATTGCAGCAGGCGATGCGCGTCGTCCAGGGCCAGGCAGCTAAGGCCAGTCATGCACGGCGTGCCATTGACCAGGCACAGACCGTCCTTGGCGCCGAGTACCACAGGCTGCAAACCTTCGGCCGCCAAAGCTTCGTGCACCGGGACGATGCGGCCCCGGTAGCTGACCGTGCCGACGCCCAGCAACGTGATGCCGATATGGGCCATATGCGTCAGGTAACCCACCGAGCCCTGGGACGGTACCTGCGGGGTGATGCCATGGTTCAACAGCGCCAGCAGCGAATGAATCACCTGCGGGTGCAGCCCGGATTTGCCGTGGCTGTAGTTGATGATTGCAGCGCAGATGATTGCCCGAGTCTGCTCGTCGCTCAGTGGTGCCCCCACGCCACAGGCGTGGCTAAGCAGCGTATTGCGCGACAGTTGGCTCAGTTGCTCGCCCTCGAGCGAGACGTTGCACAAGGCGCCCAGGCCGGTGTTGACGCCATAGGCGCGTTCACCGCTGCTGACGATGCGCTGGACGATGGCCTGGGCATTGTCGATCCGCGCCCAGGCCTGGCCCGACAGTTCAAGGACCGCACCGTGACGGGCCACGGCGACCACGTCCTGCCAACGCATAGGGGCGTCGGCGATGATGATTTTTTCAGCCTGGGACATCTTTAGCCTCTTCCTAAAACCTGAATTCTTGTGCAGCTTTGCCGGCCTCATCGCGGGCAAGCCCGGCTCCCACATTTGATCGGGTTCACACAGGTCAAATGTGGGAGCCTCTTCCTGAAAACTTGAATTCTTGTGCTGCTTTACCGGCCTCTTCGCGAGCAAGCCCGCTCCCACTTTTGATCGGGTTCACACAGGTCAAAGGTGGGAGCCTCTTCCTGAAAACTTGAATTCTTGTGCTGCTTTACCGACCTCTTCGCGAGCAAGCCCGCTCCCACTTTTGATCGGGTTCACACAGGTCAAATGTGGGAGCCTCTTCCTGAAAACTTGAATTCTTGTGCTGCTTTACCGGCCTCTTCGCGAGCAAGCCCGCTCCCACTTTTGATCGGGTTCACACAGGTCAAAGGTGGGAGCGGGCTTGCTCGCGAAGAGGCCAGCCGGCTCACCACACATTCCGGATCAAACCACCGCCGCCCGCCGCTGAACAAAGCGGTCCACATACTCATCCGCCGGCGAATGCAGGATCTCGCGCGGGGTGCCGACCTGGATCAGCTTGCCGTCCTTGAGAATCGCAATGCGGTTGCCGATGCGCACGGCCTCGTCGAGGTCGTGGGTGATGAACACGATGGTCTTGTGCAGGGTCTTTTGCAGCTCCAGCAACTGGTCCTGCATCTCCGCACGGATCAGTGGGTCGAGCGCACTAAAGGCTTCGTCCATCAGGATGATGTCGGTGTCAGCCGCCAGCGCGCGGGCCAGGCCCACCCGTTGGCGCATGCCGCCGGAAAGCTGGTGCGGGTATTTGTTTTCGTAGCCCTTGAGGCCCACGGTCTCGATCCAGTGCAGCGCCCGTTCGGCACACACTTGCTTGGTTTCGCCGCGCACTTTCAGGCCGTAGGCGACGTTGTCCAGCACGCTTTTGTGGGGCAGCAGGCCGAAGCTCTGGAACACCATGCTGATCTTGTGCCGACGGAATTGGCGCAGGGCTTCCATGTCCAGTTGCAGGATGTCTTCGCCGTCCACCAGGATCTCGCCGCTGGTCGGGTCGATCAGGCGGTTGAAGTGACGCACCAACGTGGATTTGCCGGAACCTGACAGGCCCATGATCACGAAGATTTCGCCGGTGCCGATGCTCAGGGACAGGTCGTTGACACCCACCACGCAACCGGTCTCGGCCAGTACCTGATCCTTGGTCTTGCCCTGGCCGATAAGCGCCAGTGCGTCCTTGGAGCGAGCACCGAAAATCTTGAATACGTTTTTGACTTCAATCTTGCTGACAGTAGTCATTTGCTCGCCTCATGCCGTGGACGACCATAGGCCTGGGTAATGCGGTCGATGACCACTGCAAGAATCACAATCGCGAGGCCGGCTTCAAGGCCACGCCCAACGTTGAGGGTCTGGATGCCTACCAGCACGTCTTCACCCAAGCCACGAGCGCCAATCATCGAGGCAATCACTACCATCGACAGCGCCATCATGGTGGTCTGGTTGATCCCGGCCATGATGCTCGGCAGGGCCAGCGGCAATTGCACGCCGAACAGTTGCTGCCAACGATTGGCGCCGAAGGCGTTGATGGCTTCCATGACTTCGCCGTCCACCTGACGAATGCCCAGGTCTGTCAGACGGATCAGTGGGGGCGCGGCATAGATCACCGTGGCGAAAATCGCCGGGACCTTGCCCAGGCCGAACAGCATCAACACCGGAATCAGGTACACGAAGCTGGGCATGGTTTGCATGATGTCCAGCAGCGGCATCAGCACAGAGCGCAGGCGATTGCTGCGGGCCGAAAGAATCCCCAACGGAATACCGATCAGCACCGAGATCACCGTGGCCACCATCATCAGCGCCAGGGTCTGCATCAGCTTGTCCCACAGCCCGACCGCGCCCACCAGGAACAGCAGGCCGACGATCACCGCTGTCATGACGACTTTGCGGGTGGCATGCCAGGCAATACCGCCGACGATCGCCAGCATCAACCACCAGGGCGCTGCACGCAGCACGCCTTCCAGGTTGACGATGGCCCATAGCAGGGTGTCGGAGATGTGCCGGAACACGTCGCCGTAGTTGGTCACCAGTGAATCAACCCAACTGTTGACCCAATCGGCGATGGAAAACGTAAAACTTTCAGGAAACATATCGTGCTCTCGATCCAGTGGGTTGTGGCCGGGCGCCCGGCTGCCTGTGGAGACAACCGAAAACGCTCAACCTACAAGGCCGCGTCGATTTTCTTGGCTGCGTCGTCGCTCACCCATGCGTGCCAGACTTCAGGATGTTCCTTGAGGAAAATTTTCGCCAGTTTTGGTGATTCGATTCGCTCTTTGGTCATGCGTGCCAGGTTCTGGTTCAACAGGTCGATCGGCAGGTTGACCTTCTCCAGCACCGCCACCAGTTCTGGGGCTTGCTCGTGGAAGGTCTTGGACAGACCAACCTTGATGGTCACGCTTTTATCCACGCCTGGTTTTTCTTCCAGCTTCACCAGGTCGACCTGGCCCATCAGCGGCGTTGGCGACCAGTAGTAAAACAGGATCGGTTCGCCACGCTTGTAGCTCGACAGCACAGCGGCATCCAGCGCCGGGCCGGTGCCTGGACGGAAGTTGGTGTAGGTACTTTCCAGGCCGTAGCTCTTGAGCATTTCGCTGTTGTCCAGCTCACAGGTCCAGCCCGCCGGGCAGTTGTAGAAACGGCCCTTGGATGGCTCTTCCTGGTCCTTGAACACGGCAGAGTACTTGGCCAGGTCGGCGATGGTTTTCAGGTCCGGCGCCTTGGCTTCCAGCTTGCGTTTGGCGTCGCCTTCGATCACATAACGCGGCACGTACCAGCCTTCAATGGCGCCTACCACCGGAGCGCCGACACCGACGACTTTCCCGGCCTTCTCGGCCTTGTTCCAGACCTCGCTGCGGCCTACCCACTCCTCGGCGAAGATCTGAATATCATTGCTGCCCAGGGCGTTTTCCATGGTGATGGAGTTGCCCGGCAAGCTGTCAGTTTTGCAGTCGTAGCCTTTTTCCAACACAAGTTGCAGGACGTCCGTCAGCAACATGCCGCTTTCCCAATTCAGGCCTGCGAATTTCACCGGTTTGCCCGACTCGCACCAGCCTGCCGCCTGAGAGGCGCCAGCGCTGGCCAGCAAGCCTGCAGCGAACAACGTGGTCAGCAGGGTCTTATTCATTTTCATTGTGTGACGCTCCCAATCATGAAATGGATTACGGCAGTCAAAAGGCGTCCTGCCTTGTCCACGTCCCGTCAGGCTTGTGCAACCAGCCCGTTTGTCGTTGGTGTAGCGCCCTGCTCTACCGGCAGGATCAGGCGTTCAGGAATCGGGCTATGCCACTTTTTCGCGGCCCAGTAATACAGCGCAGCCGGCACCACCAGGCCGATGATCCACGAGATATCGGTGTCGCCAAGGCTGGCGACCAATGGGCCGGTGTAGAAATGCGTGGAGATGAAGGGCATCTGGATCAGCACGCCAAACACATAAATGCTGATACCCATGACGTTCCAGCGACCGTAGCGACCCTTGGGATTGGACAGGGCCGGGATGTCATAACGCTCTTTGGTGATGCAGTAGAAATCCACCAGGTTGATCGCGCTCCACGGCGTAAAAAACGCCAGCAGGAACAGGATGAACGCGGAGAAGTCCTTGAGGAACGAATCCTTGCCCACCAGCGCCAGCCCGGCGGCAATCGACACCATGATGAAGATGTACAGCAGGCGCACACCGCTGGAGATATGGCGGCTGCCACGGAAACCGCTGATGATGGTGGCGATGGACATGAAGCTGCCGTAGGCATTGAGGGTGGTCACGGTGACCTTGCCGAAGGCGACGCTGAAATACAGCAGCGCCGCGACGATGCCCGTACCGCCCAGGCCAACGATAAACGACACCTCGTGGTGGGCGAATTGCGAGCCGGCCAGGGCCGCTGCAAACACACCGAAAACCATCGAGGCTTGCGCACCAATCACCGAACCCAGGCCCACGGCCCAGAAGGTTTTGGAGGCCGACGTACTGCGTGGCAAGTAGCGCGAGTAGTCCGCTACATAAGGCCCGAACGCAATCTGCCAGGACGCCGACAGGGAAATCGCCAGCAAGAAACTGCTGAGGGAAAAATGCTTGTTGCCGAGCAACGCGCCGATGTCATTACCGGCCAGCAACTTGTAGAACAGATAAACAAAGGCAATCACCCCCAGCACACTGGCCACGCGGCCGATGCCGTGGATGACCCGGTAGCCGAAGATGGTGAAGATCATGATCAAGGCGGCAAACAGCACGATGCCGACCCAGTCTTCAACGTGGAGCAATTGCGCCACCGCCTGCCCTGCCAGCAACGAGCCGCTGGCCGAGAAGCCGATGTACATCAGGCACACCAACACCAACGGGATCACCGCGCCATACACGCCAAACTGCACGCGGCTGGAGATCATCTGCGGCAAGCCCAGTTGTGGGCCTTGGGCGGCGTGCAGCGCCATGACGCCGCCGCCGAGCAGTTGGCCGATCAGCAAGCCGATCAACGACCAAAACACATCACCGCCCAGCACCACGGCCAAGGCCCCGGTGACAATTGCGGTGATTTGCAGGTTGGCACCCAACCACAGGGTGAACTGGCTTAACAGACGACCGTGTCTTTCCGCTTCCGGGATGTAGTCGATCGAACGCCTTTCGATCAACGGGGTGGTGCTTGCACGAGCGTCTTTTGCAGCCATGTGTGTTCAACCTCTGATGGATTGTTCATAAGCCTGTGTGAAACCTGCTTTCCTGTGGGAGCTGGCTTGCCTGCGATGGAATCACCTCGGTTTACGGATAAACCGAGTCGCCTGCATCGCGGGCAAGCCAAGCTCCCACAGGAACCGAGCCGGTTGTTATTTGATCATCGGCAGGTTCAGCCCCTGCTCCTTGGCGCAATCAATGGCGATCTGGTAACCGGCATCGGCGTGACGCATCACACCCGTGGCCGGGTCGTTGTGCAGCACGCGTGCAATACGCTCGGCCGCTTCGTCGGTACCGTCGCAGACAATCACCATGCCCGAATGCTGGGAGAAGCCCATGCCAACGCCGCCGCCGTGGTGCAGCGAGACCCAGGTCGCGCCGCTGGCGGTGTTGAGCAAGGCGTTGAGCAGTGGCCAGTCGGACACAGCATCTGAACCGTCCTGCATGGATTCGGTTTCGCGGTTCGGGCTGGCTACGGAGCCGGAGTCCAGGTGGTCACGACCGATTACTACCGGTGCGGACAACTCACCGCTACGTACCATTTCGTTGAATGCCAGGCCCAACTTGGCGCGCTGGCCCAGGCCAACCCAGCAGATCCGCGCCGGCAGACCCTGGAAGCTGATGCGCTCGCGCGCCATGTCCAGCCAGTTGTGCAGGTGGGCGTCGTCCGGGATCAGTTCTTTTACTTTGGCGTCGGTCTTGTAGATGTCTTGTGGGTCACCCGACAGTGCAGCCCAACGGAATGGACCGATGCCACGGCAGAACAGCGGACGGATGTAAGCCGGTACGAAACCCGGGAAGTCGAATGCGTTTTCCACGCCTTCTTCTTGCGCCATCTGACGGATGTTGTTGCCGTAGTCGAACGTCGGTACGCCAATTTTCTGGAAGTCCAACATCGCTTTAACGTGCACGGCCATCGATTGCTTGGCGGCCTTGATCACGGCAGCCGGTTCGGTCTTGGCGCGAGCGCGGTATTGGTCCCAGGTCCAGCCGGCCGGCAGGTAACCATTGAGCGGGTCGTGGGCGCTGGTCTGGTCGGTGACCATGTCCGGGCGCACGCCACGCTTGACCAGTTCCGGAAGGATTTCGGCGGCGTTGCCGAGCAACGCGATGGAGATCGCCTTGCCTTCCTTGGTGTATTTGGCGATGCGAGCCAGGGCGTCGTCGAGGTCGGTGGCCTGCTCATCGACATAGCGGCTGCTCAAGCGGAAATCGATACTCACCTGCTGGCATTCAATGTTCAGCGAACACGCGCCGGCCAGGGTCGCGGCCAGAGGCTGAGCGCCGCCCATGCCGCCCAGGCCTGCGGTCAGGACCCAACGACCTTTCAGATCGCTGTTGTAGTGCTGGCGACCGGCTTCAACGAAGGTTTCGTAGGTGCCCTGGACGATGCCCTGGCTGCCGATGTAGATCCAGCTGCCGGCGGTCATCTGGCCGTACATGGCCAGGCCCTTGGCATCCAGTTCGTTAAAGTGTTCCCAACTGGCCCAGTGCGGTACCAGGTTGGAGTTGGCGATCAGCACGCGCGGGGCATTGCTGTGGGTCTTGAACACACCAACCGGCTTGCCGGATTGCACCAGCAGGGTTTCGTCATCATTGAGGTTGGTCAGGCTTTCGACGATCTGGTCGTAGCACTCCCAGTTACGTGCCGCACGACCAATACCGCCGTACACCACCAATTCTTTCGGATTTTCGGCCACTTGTGGGTCGAGGTTGTTCATCAGCATGCGCAACGGCGCTTCGGTCAGCCAGCTTTTGGCGGTGAGCTTGTTGCCGCGGGCAGCGCGGATTTCGACGTCACGGTATTTTGTAGGCTTGGTAGTCACGAAAAAAACTCCTCAACGCTATGCGCGAACATGATTGGTGCGAAGAGGATGTTCATGGACTCTTACGCACACATCTTTACTTGTACATACAAGCATATGCAATCAAGCGGCCAACTTGGCGGGCAAGGGTTGAAGATTTTTTAGTGGGCCATGTGAAAGCCTTGGAAAATAAGGCTTCGTAGCTTGATGAAATTTCTTACAGAGAGTTTTTGAAGCGAGGGAGGCTTGTTACCAAAACAAGGTTTTGCGCCATGCTGGGGCGTTCGGTAACAAGTTGGTGCGGGGTAGGGAAACAGATTTCAGAGCTTGTGGAGATCAAATGTGGGAGCTGGCTTGCCTGCGATGGCGGAGTGTCGGGCAGCTGATTTATTGGCTGTGCCAACGCAATCGCAGGCAAGCCAGCTCCCACATTTTTTAATCGCGCGCGGTCAGTTCGATCACGCAGCATCGACCGCTGACGGATACGTCCAGCAAGCCAGTGTTACCGTCCAATTGCAGGCAATCGTGGCGGCTCAACACTTCACCGAGCACGGCCACTTCATCCGCCACGCTGAACACCAACAGCGTTTGCGCAGCACTGAAGAAGCGCTGCGCCCCATCCATCCACTGCAACCGTGCCTGATAGCGTTGCGGCGAGTAGATCAGGTTGAAATCACGGATCGGCCCGCCCACCAACCGACAGGACACTTGGCTTTCACCCTTGAACGGGAACGGGTCCAGCGGTAACAGCCCGCGCGTATCCTCGCCGTCCACCGTCAAGATCATGCCCGCGCCTTGCAGCACAGTGATGATCCGCTGGTACCCGGCAAAGCTCGAGAATCCACCCGACTCGGCAATGTCGGCAATCGACAGACGCCAGCCAAAACCGTCCAGACCCTCACCGGCATCGCGGGTGATTTCTTCGGTGCTGCCGCCGCCATTTTTCCACGGCATGCGCACGTAATCGGCTGCGCGCCAGACTTTCACTTCACTCATTTACTGAAACGTCCTTCCAGGCTGTGACGGGAACCGGGGTGGATCAAACGGGCGGCGGTCACCGGCTGGCGACCGGACCATGTGCGACGGCGGATCAGTAGGCAAGGCTCGCCGGTTTCGATTTGCAGTAGCTTGCATTCCTCGGCATCGGCCAGGATGGCTTCGACCACGTGCTCGCCTTCTGTCAGCGGCGCGACCTGGTTCAAATAGGCATACGGCGTTTGCTGGGTGAAGTCCTGCTGCAAGTATTCCGGCGCGACCAGGGCGTTGACGAAACGGTCTTCGATTTGCACCGGGATATCGTTTTCGTAGTGCACGATCAACGAGTGGAACACCCGCCCGCCTTCGCGCATTTCCAGGGCGACGGCGCGCTCGGAACCTGCCGCCTCTTCGCCGAGGGTGATGACCTTGCAAGTATGGCGATGGCCGCGGGAAGCGATCTCATCAGCAATGTTGTGCACTTCAAACAACGCCGACTGGCTCTTGGGCTCGGCCACGAACGTACCGACGCCTTGCATGCGCACCAACAGGCCTTCGGCGGTCAATTCACGCAGGGCACGGTTGATGGTCATGCGGCTGAAACCCAACTGGCTGACCAGTTCACTTTCCGATGGCACACGGTAATGGGGCGGCCAGTTTCCACTCAAAATCTGCTGGCTGATCATCTGTTTGACGCGGGCATACAAGGGCGCCGGACTTTCGTCCATGTGGGCAGCCAGCGAAGAGTTGGCAGGCGGAGTCGGCACAGGAAATCCTTGCAGGTGAAAAAAGAAGCCTAGCTTGCCGGAGTTTACCGAGCAGGCAAACGTCTGTATATGTATATACAAATAACACACGATGGGGTGCACGAACCATGTCCGCTTTCTTTGCCGAACGCGCGCTGCTGCCTAATGGATGGGCCAATGATGTACGTCTTGAAGTCAGCGCCGACGGCCTGCTGACCAACGTTGAGGCCAATGCCCACGCAGACGGTGCCGAACGGCTCAGGGGCCCGCTGCTGCCGGGCATGCCCAACCTGCATTCCCACGCGTTTCAGCGCGCCATGGCGGGCTTGGCGGAAGTGGCCGGCAACCCCAATGACAGCTTCTGGACCTGGCGCGACCTGATGTATCGCATGGTGGGCAAGATCAGCCCCGAGCAACTTCAGGTCATCGCCCGCCAGCTGTATATCGAGATGCTCAAGGCCGGCTACACCTCGGTCGCTGAATTTCATTACGTACACCACGACGTCAGCGGCCAGCCTTACGCCGACCCGACAGAGTTATCCCGGCAGATCAGCCAGGCCGCCGCCAGCAGCGGTATCGGCCTGACATTGCTGCCGGTGCTGTACAGCCATTCGGGTTTCGGCGGCCAGGCACCCAACGAAGGTCAGCGGCGCTTTATCAACAGCACCGAAAACTACCTGAACCTGCAGTCGCGCCTGCAACCCATTCTGGCAGCGCAACCGGCGCAGCAATTGGGCCTGTGCTTCCACTCGCTGCGCGCCGTTACGCCGCAGCAGATCAGCGCAGTGTTGGCCGCCAGCGACAAGGCGTGCCCGATCCACATCCACATCGCCGAACAGCAAAAAGAAGTCGATGACTGCCTGGGCTGGAGCGGCCGTCGTCCCCTGCAATGGTTGTATGAAAACACCGAGGTCGATCAACGCTGGTGCCTGGTACACGCCACCCACGCCAATCCGGAAGAGGTCACGCTAATGGCCAAGAGCCGGGCGATTGCCGGCCTGTGCCTGACCACCGAGGCCAACCTGGGCGACGGCATTTTCCCGGCCGTAGACTTCCTGGCTCAGGGTGGACGCATGGGGATTGGCTCCGACAGTCATGTCTCACTGAGCGTGGTGGAAGAGTTACGTTGGCTGGAATACGGCCAGCGCCTGCGAGATCAGCGGCGTAACCGGCTGTACCGCAGCGATCAACCGATGGTCGGCCGCACATTATTTGATGCGGCGCTGGACGGCGGAGCTCAGGCATTGGGACAACCGATTGGTCGACTCGAAGTCGGCAAGCGCGCCGACTGGCTGGTGCTGGACGGCAACGATCCGTACCTGGCAACAGCCAGTGAAGACGGGATTCTGAATCGCTGGCTGTTTGCTGGTGGGGATCGGCAAGTGCGCGATGTACTGGTCAACGGCCAGTGGGTGATCCGCGACGGACATCATGCTGGCGAAGAAGACAGCAGCCGGGCGTTTACTCAGGTCTTGCGGGATTTGTTGGGTTAAGAACGACACATAACAAATGTGGGAGCGGGCTTGCTCGCGAATGCGGGATATCAGTCAAATACTTATCAACTGACACTCTGCATTCGCGAGCAAGCCCGCTCCCACATTAGATCGATGGTGCTCTTAAATTATTGCGAAGACTTCGCCATCTGCTTATCCGACGTTCGCCAGATCAATCGGGTGGTGTCGTACCCCTGCTGCCGTGCCCTGCTCAGCAGGTCTTCGCGGGTGTCGGCGCTGACCGTCGGCGTGCGGGACAGCAGCCACATATAACGCCGGCTCGGGCTACCGACGATGGCGGTCTTGTAGTCATCACTGACATACAACACCCAGTAATCGCCCTTGGCGACGCCCGGCAGCAACGCGGTAAACCAGTTATTGAATTCAACCCAGAGCTTGTCGGTCTTGCCGGCAACCTGCGGTGTGGCCGTACCCTTGGCTTCTTCCCACTTCCAGTCGGTCGTCAGGCAGCGGTTGAACACTGACATGTCGCCATCGGGCAGCAAGGAATAGCGGGCTTCGGACTGCTCGCAGTTGCGCTGGAAGTACATCGGCAAACGGGCCAACTCGTACCAGGTGCCCTGGTAACGGTGGAGGTTGACGCTGCCAACGGTCTTGGGTTGCAGATCATCGCCAGAATGGCTGGCGCAGCCCGCCAAAAACAGGCTGGCGCAGAGGTAGAGAACAAAACGCATCATTGTTTTTCTCCCGCAGGCTTTCGCCCCGGTTTACTTCAGGCCTTGCCCGGAGAACATCAGAACTTTGTCACCGGCGTACTGCACGCTGATAAAGCTGTTTTTATCGCCCCACGTGCAACTGGACATGCCCAGCGCGCCGGAACAATCAGTCGGCTTACCCAGCAACGACTCCACCTCGGCCTTGGGCATGCCTGCCGAAAGCTTCGTGTAATTTTCTTGGGTGACCTTGCTGCATGCGGCTAAAAGCACGCAAAACGACAACAGGGCAAGACGGCGTAACGACATGGAATAGCTCCTGGAGAGACAAAGCAGCCTGGGGGGTCTGCCAGAAGCTTAGAAGGGAAAAGGGGGGTCTGGTTCCCGAAAGACGAAAACAAAAAAGCCCTTTGTGGCGAGCGGGCTTGCCCCGCGTTGGGGTGCGAAGCAGCACCCCTCGATGAAGGGCGCTGCTGCGGGTCAGAAAAACGAAATGTCAGATTTCAGGGCTGCTGCGCAGCCCAACGCGGGCAAGCCCGCTCGCCACAAGGGGACTTAATCAGGCCTTGTGATAACCCGTCACGCGCTCAACTTCTTCCTTCGAACCCAGGAACACCGCTACGCGCTGGTGCAGGCCTTCAGGCTGGATGTCGAGAATACGCTGGTGACCGTCGGTGGACGCACCGCCCGCCTGCTCTACCAGAAACGACATCGGGTTGGCTTCGTACATCAGGCGCAATTTGCCCGGTTTGGACGGCTCGCGGCTGTCACGTGGGTACATGAACAGGCCACCACGGGTCAGGATGCGGTGCACGTCGGCCACCATCGCAGCAACCCAGCGCATGTTGAAGTTCTTCTTCAACGGGCCTTCTTCGCCTGCCATCAGCTCGCCCACGTAACGGGTGACCGGCTCTTCCCAGTGGCGCTGGTTGGACATGTTGATGGCGAATTCCTGAGTGGTCGCAGGAATGGAAATGTCTTCGTGGGTCAGCACGAAGCTGCCCATTTCACGGTCCAGGGTAAAGCCTTTGACGCCATCACCCAGGGTCAGCACCAGCATGGTCTGCGGGCCGTAGATGGCATAGCCGGCAGCGACCTGCTCGGTGCCTGGCTGCAGGAAGGCCTTTTCGTTCAAGGCTTCGTTCTGGCTCAGGTATTCGTTCGGGCAACGCAGTACCGAGAAGATGGTACCGACCGGCGCGTTGATGTCGATGTTCGACGAACCGTCCAGCGGGTCGAATACCAACAGGTAGGCACCCTTCGGGTATTTGCCCGGGATCTGGTAGGCATTGTCCATTTCTTCGGACGCCATGCCGGCCAGGTGACCGCCCCATTCGTTGGCTTCGAGGAGGATTTCGTTGGAAATCACGTCGAGCTTCTTCTGCACTTCGCCTTGCACGTTTTCAGTGCCCATGCTGCCCAGGACGCCGCCCAGCGCGCCTTTGGAGACGGCGTGGCTGATTTCCTTGCAAGCACGCGCCACCACTTCGATAAGGAAGCGCAGATCGGCAGGCGTGTTGTTGCTGCGGGTCTGCTCGATCAAATAGCGACTCAGGGTAACGCGGGACATGGAAGGCTCCGGAGAATGGGGGGGGCTAAAAACCCGCGCAGTTTAACGCGAGTCGAGGCGTATTTCCTCCTATCAGAGGATTTAACTCCGATAGAGTTCATGAGACGCCGTTAAGGTTTGACCGGTGGCTTGCGCAGCAAACTGTAGGCCATCGCCCCCAGCGCCGCCACACCCAGCAGCAACACGGCCCACAAGCCGAATTTCTTCCAGTTCGTGCCCGTAGGCGCTGGCGCTGGCACGGCGGGAGCACTGAGCACCAACACCGGCCCCGCTACCTTGGCCTGCCCCAAACCGGCCAGGCGCTCGACGCTATAGTCGGGAATCAGCGTCGATAGCGGCAAGTTCGCCCCTTTCACCGAAGGATTGCCCAACGCCAGGGTAAATGGCGGCTCGCCACGCGCCAGGAACACCAACTGCGTGGCGCGCACGGCAAAGCTCAAGGCCGGCGCTTCGACACCCAGGCCACCACCACGCTCATCCACGTCCAGCTTGAGCTGGGTCACTGTCTGACCTGGCAACTGCAATTCATTCTGCACCACGTCCTGCCCATTCTGGGTCAGTCGGTAGAGCAAACCGCTGCTCAATGGCTGCCAGGCCTGATTGCTCTCCCGTCGCCCGGATAATGTCACCGGCGCCAGGCTGTTGGGCTGGCTCAAGTCGATACGCAGGCGTTCGACATTCAGCCCGGTGGGCAACTGCCAGCTGTATTCCCCTGCCTTCAGCCGACTGCCCGCAAGCGGCTGCGACCACACCAACGGCAATGGCAAGCTGTGGACGCTGGCACTCTCCAACTGGGCCGACGTCAGCACCGGCGCTGGCTGACCCTTCCACAACAGGCGCAGGTAACGCGCCGACTGCCCTGGCAAACCGACTTCATGCTGCTCGACCCGCTCGTCGGCAAAGGACAACCGGGCAACCTGTCCGTCACCCCACGATCGCCAGTTTTGCAAATCGTCACTGGCCTCAATACTGAAACGCTGAAAGCCGTCACGCTCACTGGTCCAGTCGAGAATCAGTTGCTGCAACGGTGCCTTGATCGCGCTGGCGTCCAGCAGCCAACCACGCAGCACTTCTTCGCCCACTTCCAGCTGACTCGCCGGCTGCACTTGCACCAACGTGCCATTGGCGCTGGATTGCACGCGCACGCTGGGCGCGGCCTCACTGGCATCAGCAGCGACGTACAACGGGAACCATTTGACGTTGGCCACGCTGCGGCTTTCCGACAGCTGCGCCGACTGCCGAGCCAACGCATAAGCCTGCGGCTCACCGGCGGCGTTGAACACCCGCACATCGCTCAGATCCGCCTGACGAGCGCTCAATTGCACCGCCAGCGGCAGCTCCAGGCGATACCACGGGCCTTCGCCACTCACCGCCAGCGGCACTTGGGTGGTGAAGTCACCGGGCATTTCCTGGGCCCATGCCGATAACGTTGTACACAGGCCCAACACCGCCACACTCAGCTTGCCGATCAAGAGGACGCTCCTTCAGTTTCAACCACAGGCTCAACACGCTTGGGCGGCAGCGGCGCGAAATAGCCCACCACCAACAACAGCACGCCGACGCCGATAAACGACACGATCCGCGCCAGGCCACCGCGGTTGCTCAGCTCGACAAAGAACAATTTCGCCACTACTACGGCAATCAGCGCAGCACCAATCAGCCACACCTCACGACGATGGCGCAGATGGCCGCCGATCATCAGGCTCAGGGCAATCAGGGTCCAGACAATCGACAGGCCGGCCTGGACCAGCATCGACTCCAGCAACGCATCCAGCTGGAACGGCACGCCGCCCCAATGGTGTGCGGTACGCATCACCAGCGCAGTGAAGAAGACGAACAACGAAATACCCGCGACGCCCTGGGCAATCCGTTCACCCTGAACGCCCATCTGTGGTGCCGCGCTACGCGACCACAAATACACACCCAGCAGCGCGAACAACAACCCCAGATCCAAGGGGTTGAGCAGCGGCAAATAAGGCAGTGGTTCGGCAGTCCCGTCGCTGAAAATGTTGGCCAGCCAGAACCAGCCCAACATCAACACCGACAACGGCAGTGCGGAAAACACACGGTATTCGCGCGGATAGGCGGACACCGGCCATGGCCAACTGCGTGGCGAGGCCGCCAACACCAGGTACAGGCTCGGCAGAATCGCCCAACCCAGCCAGCGCCAGGCGTTGTACTGCTCCGACAGCAGCAACAGGCCGTAACGCAGCTCCAGCGCCAACACGCCAATCAATAGCCAGCAGCCCAGCACATGGGCGGCGCTCAAGATTTTTCCCGGGATGATCAAAGCCAGGCGGCGCAAGGAGACGAAGTGCACGGCAAACACCGCGATCCAGGCCAACCAGGCGAAGTTCGCCGCCGGGTGATAACGCGAATCCCAGCCCCCCAGCAACACCACGCCCGCCGCGGGTATCAGCAGCGTGCACAGCAGCCCCAGCGACGCCCATTGCATGCGCAGAGCCAGCACCGCCCAGATCGCCACACTCATGGCGGCGACGGCCAACAACAAGGTGCCCTGCACAGCCTGAGGTGCAAAACGCAGCACCTCGCTGGTCAGCGCCAACGTCCACCAGGCCGCGCCCCACACCAACAGCAGATCGGACATCTGGTTCAGCTTCAGCACTTCGAACACCGGCGACTGGCTCCCTCGCTGCAAGCGCCAAGCGCCCACCAACGCGGCCAGCCCCAACACCATCGGCGTCCAGAAACCACTATGACCCAGCGGGCGCAAACCTTCGCTGGTCAGCGGCCCCAACAGGTCCGGTATCGCCAGCAGGAAAGAGCAGCCGCCGATCACCTGCAGCAGCAATCCAAAGACAAAACTGACCCGCTGTTGCAGGTACAGGCTCAGCCAGATGATCAGCAAACCACTGGCCGCCCACACGCCGCTCGCCGTCTCCCAAGGCAGGACAAACAGCACCGCGAGGTTGATCAACACCAATCCAGCCAACAGCACGACCGACAGGCCGCGCAACAAACGCACATCGTTGCGCACCATCTCATCCCGTGCCGCCAGCAGCATGCCGCCAATCAAAGCCAGGCCAATCAATGAGGCTGTGAGCAAGCCGCTCCAACCGGCACTGAATACCGCCCCCGAATCGCTGCTCGCACCCTGCAAGCGCAGCAGGAACAACGCACCACCCAGCAACTGCACGGCAAACGCGGTGAACAGGAAGGTCCGCGAACCGATGCGCAGGCCGACCACCAAGGTCACCAGCCCCGCCAACGCCCAACTGATGGCCGTGCCGTGAGTCGACAGCAGCAACGGTGCGAGCAAATACAGGAAGCCCAGGCCGACACTGGCCAGCACTGGCAAACCTTGACGCTCCCAATCTGCAGCTTGCTCCAGTGGGGCTTTGCGCAACTGATAGAAGCTGAACAGCAACGCGGCGCCCAACAGCAAGGCACCCAGCGGTGCGCCGTCCAACAGGTTGCTCTCGCCCACACGCAGCTCACTGAGGAACGCCACTGCCGAGCCCACCTGCAACAGCAAGCCGAAAGCGCGAGCCAACGGCCGCTGTTGGCGCAAGCCCAGCCAGAAGATCCCGGCACCTTCCACCGCCCAGGCGGCCGCAGTCCAGCGTGCGTCCAGCCCCAGAGGAATGGCCAGGCTGGCAAAGATCACCCCCAGGGCCAAGCACGTTTCCGCCAGCAACAAGGCGCGACCACCCTGGAGCAGGCGAGCCAGGCCCATGTAGATGATGCCCAGGCCCAACGCACTGAACGCAGCGGCAAACTCCAGGTGCTGCACCAGCGCGAACTGCAAGCCAAAACCTACCAGCGGCGGGCCGAACAGCATGCTGCCGTCGACATAATCGCCCTTGGCCGCCGACCAGCGCAGCAATGCGCCACGGCTGTCGTCTTCAGGGGCGTCGGTCATCTCCAGCAGTTTTCGTCGGGCGAACAACAGGCCGATAGCCAGGTACATCAGGAAAAATAGAACCAGGAATGGCTCAGTACTCCAGAGCAACTCTGGCGTATAGGAGCGCATGCCCCAGGCGAAGCCGATGCCGAAGGTGCCGACAAAACCAATCAGGTTGAGCAGACGCCAGGCTTTGAACCAGGCTATCCCCAGGATGCCGGCGTTCAGCAACGCAAAGTAGCTGAACAGCGCCACATGGCTGCCCGCACCGGTCGAGGTGAGTATCGGCGCGGCGAACCCGCCAAGGGCCGCAGCGCACGCCAGGCCCAAGGCGTTCTGGGTAATCGCCAGGATCGCCGAGAACACCGTGACCGCCACCAGCAGGCCCAACGCGGCGCCGGGATCCAACAACGGGTGCAGGCGCATGGCGGCGAACACCGTCAGGTACAGCACAGCGACCCCGGTGCCTTGCAGCATCAACCCGTAGTTACTGTTGCGCAGTCGTAACCACCAGCCCAAGCCCAGCAAGCCCAAGGCACAGGCAGCAACGCCGGCGTAACGCAGTTCGATTGGAACGACCATACCTTCAGTGGCATAGCGCAGCAGGAAGGCCAGGCCGAGGAACAACAGCACCACACCCACCCGCAGCACGGTATTGCCACCGAACAGCCAGTTGCGGGCGCCGCTGATGGCGCGCTCGATGAAGTTGGGCCCACGTGGCACAACCGGCTCAGCCGGTCGCTCAGGGGCGCGCTCAACCGGCGCGGCACTCCAGACGTCCGCTGGCAATGGGCGACTCGGTTCGACCGCTATCGCGGAGTAGGCAGGCTCCAGATCGACGGGTAAATCCCAGACAAGCTCCGTAGGCGGGGCTGCCGCTGGGGTATCGGGAATTGGATCTTCGGTAAAAAAAGGCTCGAGGGGCTCGGGGGACTCAACCGCAGCACTGGATACGACCGGCTCTGCGCCAGGCCTTTCCAGCAATGCCAGGCGTTGTTCGACCACCTTCAATGCATTCTTGGTCGACTCCAACTGACGGCCCTGCTCGTCCGTCTGCGAGACCAGCATCCAGAGACGAATCGCCTGACCAACCCCCAAGCCGAATAGCCCGCCGATGAGCGCATCACTGAACCTCTCATCGAGTGTCCAACCGAACAGCAACCCAATCAGCATGAAGATCCATTGCATGGTCGATATCCCTAAGCAGCCCAAGGCGGGCAGAGCCGGCGCTTAGTATATCGACAAGGCCCCATTGTGGGAGCGGGCTTGCTCGCGAAAACAGGGTGTCAGTCAATATATTTACTGGCTGATTCACCGCATTCGCGAGCAAGCCCACTCCCACACTGGATTTTCAGCGCTAATCCAATGCTTTCCAGATCTCCGTCGCGTACTCCCTGATCGTCCGGTCCGACGAGAACCAGCCCATGCGCGCCGTGTTGAGCACCGCCGAGCGCCACCACTCTTTAGAGTCGTGCCAATGCGCCTCGACCCGCGCCTGGGCATCCCAGTAGGAGTCGAAATCGGCGCAGACCAGGAATCGGTCGTAGTCGACCAACGAATCGATCAGCCCGGCATAACGACCCGGATCATCCGGCGAGAACACGCCACCACGAATCGCTTGCAGCACGTCGTTCAAACGATGGGAGGCGGCAATGTCCGGCCCGGCGTTGAATTCGCCGGCGTGTTTGCGCGCTTCCACCTGCTGGGCGCTGAGGCCGAAGATAAACATGTGCTCAGCCCCCACACGCTCGCACATCTCGACGTTGGCGCCGTCCATCGTGCCAATGGTTAACCCGCCGTTGAGACCAAACTTCATGTTACTGGTGCCCGAGGCCTCGAAGCCGGCAGTGGAAATCTGCTCCGACAGGTCGGCAGCCGGAATGATGCTTTCCGCCAGGCTGACGTTGTAGTTGGGCAGAAACACTACCTTGAGCAAACCGCGCACTGTTGGGTCGTTGTTCACGGTACGGGCGATGTCGTTGGTCAGCTTGATGATCAGCTTGGCCTGGTGATAACTGGCTGCCGCCTTGCCGGCGAAGATCTTCACCCGGGGCACCCAATCGGTGCCCGGCTCTGCACGGATCGCCTGGTACAAGGCAACCGTGTGCAGCAGATTCAGCAGTTGGCGCTTGTACTCGTGGATCCGCTTGACCTGCACGTCGAACATCGCCGCCGGGTTGACCGAAATCCCCAGGCGTTCATGAATGATGTCCGCCAGTGCCCTTTTACTGTGCAGGCGCTGCTCGGCGAAGGCTTTGCGGAAGGCTTGCTTCTCGGCAAACGTTTCCAGCTCCACCAGGCGGGTTTCGATGTTGTCGAGGATGTCCGGGCCCAGGGCTTCCACCAGCATCGCCGTGAGCTTGGGGTTGGCCTGGAACAGCCAGCGGCGGAAGGTGATGCCGTTGGTCTTGTTGTTGATCCGCTCCGGGTAGAGCTTGTGCATTTCGGAGAACACCGTGCTGCGCATCAACTGGGTGTGCAGGCCGGACACGCCGTTGACGCTGTGGGAGCCGAGGAACGCCAGGTTGCCCATGCGCACGCGGCGACCGTTGTCTTCTTCGATCAACGACACCGCCCGCAGCACGTCGAAATCATGAATGCCCTTGGCCCGCAGGGAGTCGATGTGCTGGGCGTTGATCAGGTAGATGATCTGCATGTGCCGCGGCAGCATGCGCTCCATCAAACCCACCGGCCAGGTTTCCAGGGCTTCGGGGAGCAAGGTGTGGTTGGTGTAGGACAATGTTTCGACGGTGACTTGCCAAGCCGCATCCCAGGCGATGTCGTGCAGGTCCACCAGTTGGCGCATCAACTCGGCCACGGCGATGGACGGGTGAGTGTCATTGAGCTGGATCGCCGCGTGTTCACCCAGGCTCAGCACCGAGCCGTGCATGTTTTTGTGGCGGCGCAGCAAATCCTGCAACGAGGCAGAGACGAAGAAGTACTCCTGGCGCAGGCGCAATTCCTGCCCCGCTTCGGTGCTGTCAGCCGGGTAAAGCACCCGAGAGATGCTTTCGGCGCGGGCCACTTCGGCCACGGCGCCCAAGTGATCACCGGCGTTGAAGCGCTCCAGGTGCAAGTCTTCCACCGCCCGCGCACGCCACAGCCGCAGGGTGTTGACGCTGGCGCCGCGCCAGCCGACGACCGGTGTGTCGTAGGCCACCGCCCGTACGGTTTCATTGGGCGTCCAAACCTGGATCGACTTGCCGGCGGCGTCCAGCACGGTCTCCACAGCACCACCAAAGCCGATCGGATAAATCACTTCTGCCCGCTCGAACTCCCACGGGTTGCCAAAATCCAGCCAGCGCTCGGTCTGTTCCTGCTGCCAGCCATCGACAATCGCCTGCCGGAACAAACCGTGCTCATAGCGAATGCCATAGCCGTGGCCGGCAATCCCCAAGGTCGACATGCTTTCCATGAAGCACGCCGCCAACCGCCCAAGACCACCGTTGCCCAGGGCCGCATCAGGCTCTAGCAGGCGAATGCGCTCCAGGTCCACGCCCAGCTCGCTCAACGCCTCACGCGCCACCTCCAGCAGCCCGAGGTTGCTCAAGCTGTCAAAGAGCAGGCGGCCGATCAGGAATTCCAGAGAGAGGTAATAGACTCGCTTCTGTCCCTTGCGGTAGATATGCCGGGTATGGTCCATCCAGTGGTCGACCATATGGTCTCGCGCAGCCAGGGCAATGGCCTCGAACCAGTCGTGGTCGAACGCGTGATCGGGATCCTTGCCCACCGCGTAGGTGAGTTTGGTCAAGACGGCATCGCGAAATGCGGCTACCTCTGCTTCTCGTACAAGCGGTTCCTGAGACATCGGTGCGACCTCGGGCGAGATAGAAGAAGGGAAAGGCTAGAGCCTAGACGGTCTGACAAATGGCAACGCCAGCGGTTCGGCAGTTTTTTCAATCATCCCCAATTGCCTGGAAAAGGATGCAGGGGCCGTGCCCGTTTAATCCTCAGAGCCGCCTTTGAGCTGAAACCTGCAAAATATTGTTCAAAAAACCACCAATCCCGGTATCATCCCGCGCCCGGATAACGCCCCTCTTGGAAACCTGATGAAGCCTCAACTGATCGCCGCCGCGGAACTCGACCGTCTCGAAACGTGGCAGAAGTACTCCAGCCACATGTGCGGCGGCTGCGTGTCCAGCTGCTGCACCTTGCCGGTCGAGGTGAAGATCAAGGACCTGATCCGGATTGGCATCGTCGATGAGTTCGAGCGCGGTGATCCGCCGAAGAACATCGCCAAGCGGCTGCAGAAGGAAGGGATCGTCGAGCGCTTCAACTCAAAATCCGAAATCTTTACCCTGCAGCGCATGAGCAACAACGATTGTCTGTACCTGGATCGTAAGACCCGCTTCTGCACTATTTATGACAAGCGCCCGGATACTTGCCGCAATCACCCCAAGATCGGGCCACGGCCGGGGTATTGCGCGTACAAGCCGAAAGAAGTGGTGCGTGAGACTAATTTCAGGACGCTCGATAAGTTCTGAGTTTGTTGTTGCCTGAACCACCGCCTTCGCGAGCAAGCCCGCTCCCACCTTTGACCGCGTTCATCCTGAAGGAACACGGTCAAAGGTGGGAGCGGGCTTGCTCGCGAAGGGGCCGGCAAAGTCACCGCACAAACCCCAGACAAACAAAAACGCCCCCGACCTTGCGGTCGGGGGCGTTTTTTTGTCAGCTAACTAAGAGACTTAGTTACCGGACTTCTTCGCAGCGCGGGTACGCTCGCTTTCGCCCAGGATCTTCTTACGAAGACGGATGGACTTAGGAGTGACTTCGCACAATTCGTCTTCTTGAACGAATTCCAGAGCCTGCTCCAAAGTGAAGCGGATAGGCGGAACCAAAGCGATGGTTTCGTCTTTACCCGAAGCACGCATGTTGTCGAGCTTCTTGCCTTTGGTTGGGTTAACGCCCAGGTCGTTGTCGCGGCTGTTGATGCCGACGATTTGACCTTCGTACACGTCTTCACCGTGACCCAGGAACAGTTTGCCGCGAGCCTGCAGGGTTTCCAGCGAGTAAGTCAGAGCCTTACCGGTAGCAACCGAAACCAGCACGCCGTTCTGACGGCCGGACATGTCGCCAGACTTCATCACGTCGTAACGGTCGAAGATCGAGGTCAGGATGCCTGCACCGGAGGTCAGGGTCAGGAACTCGTTACGGAAACCGATCAAGCCACGAGCCGGGATGTTGTACTCAAGGCGCACACGGCCCTTGCCATCCGGAACCATGTTGGTCAGGTCGCCTTTACGGATACCGATCTGTTCCATGATCGAACCTTGCGATTCTTCTGGCAGGTCGATGGTCACGTTTTCGTACGGTTCGTGCTTCACGCCGTCAACCATACGGATGATCACTTCCGGACGACCAACACCCATTTCGAAGCCTTCGCGACGCATGGTTTCGATCAGTACCGAGAGGTGCAGCTCACCACGGCCGGAGACTTTGAACTTGTCAGCGGTGTCGCCTTCTTCAACGCGCAGGGCAACGTTGTAGAGCAGTTCTTTGTCCAGACGCTCTTTGATGTTACGGCTGGTGACGAACTTGCCTTCACGGCCGCAGAACGGCGAGTCGTTAACCTGGAAGGTCATCGAAACGGTTGGTTCATCAACGGTCAGCGGCTTCATCGCTTCAACGTTCTGTGGGTCGCACAGGGTGTCGGAGATGAACAGCGACTCGAAGCCGCTGATGCAGACGATGTCGCCGGCAGCAGCTTCTTCAACGTCTACACGGTGCAGACCGTGGTGACCCATCAGCTTCAGGATACGACCGTTACGGCGCTTGCCATCAGCATCGATCGCAACAACCTGGGTGTTCGGCTTGACGCGACCACGAGCGATACGGCCAACGCCGATAATGCCCAGGAAGCTGTTGTAGTCCAGTGCGGAGATTTGCATCTGGAACGGACCATCGCGGTCGACTTTCGGCGCAGGTACGTTGTCGACGATCGACTGGTACAGCGGGGTCATGTCTTCAGCCATGTCGGTGTGTTCCAGACCGGCAATGCCGTTCAGGGCCGAGGCGTAGACGACTTTGAAGTCCAGCTGTTCTTCGGTAGCACCCAGGTTGTCGAACAGGTCGAAGATCTGGTCCAGAACCCAGTCCGGACGTGCGCCTGGACGGTCAACCTTGTTGATGACCACGATTGGACGCAGGCCGGCTTCGAAAGCCTTCTTGGTCACGAAACGGGTTTGCGGCATAGGGCCGTCTTGAGCGTCAACCAGCAGCAGAACGGAGTCAACCATCGACATTACACGCTCAACTTCGCCGCCGAAGTCGGCGTGGCCCGGGGTATCCACGATGTTGATGTGGTAGCCGTTCCAGTTGATGGCGGTGTTTTTCGCCAGAATGGTAATACCGCGCTCTTTCTCCTGGTCGTTGGAGTCCATCACGCGCTCGTCGTTGAGCTCGTTGCGCTCCAGGGTGCCGGATTGACGCAAGAGTTTGTCTACCAGGGTGGTCTTACCATGGTCAACGTGAGCAATGATGGCGATGTTGCGTAGATTTTCGATCACTTGTGTATCTCGATCAGAGGATTCGGTGTGCTGACAGGTCGTGGCAGCGATTAACAGTAGAGTCAGGCCTTGCCGTTACAGCTTGACGGCAGAGTCGGGGGGCCGGTGACGCAGGCCACAGGCAAACAGCCCCGGGCTCTTAGCTCGGTCGATAAACGCGCACATTGGCATGCCCCTCACTGAGCAAATGGTGGGCATGCAGGCGACTCATCACGCCTTTGTCGCAATACAACAGGTACTGACGGCTGTCATCCAGTTCCTTGAAACGTGCGTTCAATGCATAAAACGGCAACGTTTGTACGTCGATGCCAGTGATGTCCAGCGGCTCATCTTCAGCGGCATCCGGGTGACGGATGTCGATGACGATTTGGCCGGCCAGCGCTTCACTGACTTCTTCGATCTGCAAATCCTGGCCCAGTTCGTCGATCACGCGATCGATTGGTACCAGCTTGGCGTTCTCGAGCGCACGCTCCAGAATCGCCATGTCGAACTGTTGTTCTTCGTACTCCACGCGGTGACGCTTGGCGTGGGTCTTGGGGTTCACCGAGATGACCCCGCAGTATTCAGGCATGTGCTTGGCGAAGTCGGCGGTACCGATCTCGTTCGCCAGGTCGATGATGTCCTGTTTGTGACTGGCGATCAGCGGGCGCAATACCAGCTTCTCGGTCACACAGTCGATCAATGACAGGTTTGGCAGCGTCTGGCTGGACACCTGAGAGATCGCCTCGCCGGTCACGAGCGCCTCGATCTGTAGCCGATCGGCAATCCGGGACGCAGCGCGCAACATCATACGCTTCAATACTACGCCCATATGACTGTTATCGACTTTGCCGAGAATTTCTCCCAGGACTTCCTCGAACGGCACGCTGACAAACAGCACGCGCTGGGAGCTGCCGTACTTCTTCCAGATATAGTGCGCAACTTCCATCACGCCCAATTCGTGTGCACGCCCGCCCAGGTTAAAGAAGCAGAAGTGGCTCATCAGCCCGCGACGCATGATCTGGTAGGCCGCCACGGTGGAATCGAAACCGCCGGACATCAGTACCAGGGTCTGTTCCAGCGCGCCCAGCGGGTAGCCGCCGATGCTGTTGTGCTGGCTGTGGATCACAAACAACCGTTGGTCGCGAATTTCCATCCGCACTTCGATTTGCGGTTCTTTGAGGGAAATTCCGGCGGCGGCGCACTCACGACGCAGCTTGCTGCCGACGTATTTTTCAACGTCCATGGAGCTGAACGGGTGCTTGCCAGCACGCTTGCAGCGCACGGAAAAGATCTTGCCTTCGAGCTCAGCGCCGAAGTGCTGTTTGCACTTCTCGGTGATGTCGTCGAAGTCCCCCAGCGGGTACTCGTCAACCTGCAGGAAATGCGCGATGCCCGGCATGCAGCTCAGGCGCTCGGTCATGTCCTTCAAGGCTTTGGGGTCGGTAATGCGGGTTTCCAGCTCGAGATTGTCCCACACGCCGTTCACCACCACAGCCGGGTCCAGATCGCGGAGCACGGCACGGATGTTCTTGGCCAATTGACGGATGAAACGCATCCGTACCGGTCGGCTCTTGATGGTGATCTCGGGGAAGACTTTAACGATTAATTTCATGGAAACAGCGCGCACAGGGCCAGCCGAAAAAGGGGGGCGCGGATTATAGCGGAAATAGCTCAAGGTTTAACCAGTTAATATACAAACGGCTTTGAGCGCACTAAAACGGGGCATTTGTGGTTTTTAACGCTACATTGCAGTGCGCGATTTGTGCCGTTTTAACGGATTGCACCTTTATAAGGGCCATTTTGAGGCAAAAAGGCCATGTTGGCGCACTGGCATGCAATTTGCTCCCTTGTGAGGCAGGTTGCCTTGGTCGAGTATTCGCGCCGGCATCACCCACATTCTAAGGGCTACTCCACTACCCAGCCCGAAGCCACCCGGAGGACACTATGTCGAAGTCGGTTCAACTCATCAAAGATCATGACGTCAAATGGATTGATCTGCGCTTCACGGACACCAAAGGCACTCAGCACCACGTGACCATGCCGGCTCGCGACGCGCTGGATGATGCTTTCTTCGAAGAAGGCAAAATGTTCGACGGTTCCTCCATCGCTGGCTGGAAAGGCATTGAAGCTTCCGACATGATCCTGATGCCGGACGACAGCACCGCCGTACTCGACCCGTTCACCGAAGACCCAACGCTGATCATCGTCTGCGACGTGATCGAGCCGTCGACCATGCAAGGCTACGACCGTGACCCACGTGCGATCGCCAAGCGTGCCGAGGAATACCTGAAGTCCACCGGTATCGGCGACACCGTATTCGTAGGCCCTGAGCCTGAGTTCTTCATCTTCGACCAAGTGAAGTTCAAGTCCGACATCTCCGGCTCCATGTTCAAAATCTACTCCGAACAAGGTTCTTGGATGTCCGACCAGGACATCGAAGGCGGCAACAAAGGCCACCGTCCAGGTATCAAAGGCGGCTACTTCCCGGTTCCTCCGTTCGACCATGACCACGAAATCCGTACCTCCATGTGCAACGCCATGGAAGAAATGGGCCTGGTCATCGAAGTTCACCACCACGAAGTGGCGACTGCCGGCCAGAACGAAATCGGTGTGAAGTTCAACACCCTGGTAGCCAAGGCTGACGAAGTCCAGACCCTGAAGTACTGCGTACACAACGTGGCTGATGCCTACGGCCGTACCGCTACCTTCATGCCTAAGCCACTGTACGGCGATAACGGTTCGGGTATGCACGTTCACCTGTCCATCGCCAAAGATGGCAAGAACACCTTCGCTGGCGAAGGTTATGCCGGCCTGTCCGACACCGCCCTGTACTTCATCGGCGGCATCATCAAGCACGGTAAGGCCCTGAACGGCTTCACCAACCCGTCGACCAACTCCTACAAGCGTCTGGTCCCAGGTTTCGAAGCACCAGTGATGCTGGCCTACTCGGCTCGCAACCGTTCCGCTTCGATCCGTATTCCTTACGTGTCCAGCCCTCGCGCTCGCCGTATCGAAGCTCGCTTCCCGGATCCGGCAGCCAACCCGTACCTGGCTTTCGCTGCCCTGGTAATGGCCGGCCTGGACGGCATCCAGAACAAGATCCACCCAGGCGACGCCGCCGACAAAAACTTGTACGACCTGCCGCCTGAAGAGGCCAAAGAGATCCCACAAGTGTGCGGCAGCCTGAAAGAAGCCCTGGAAGAGCTGGACAAGGGCCGTGCGTTCCTGACCAAAGGCGGCGTGTTCAGCGACGACTTTATCGATGCCTACATCGCCCTGAAAAGCGAAGAAGAAATCAAGGTCCGCACCTTCGTACACCCACTGGAATACGAGCTGTACTACAGCTGCTGATCCGGTAGCGCTGCTTAACGTGGCGTAACGAGAAAGACCTCCTTCGGGAGGTCTTTTTTTTGCGCAGATTTTGTAGGAGCGAGGGGACGCCTAGTGCTTGCTCGCGAAAAACGCAAAGACACCGCATTTCTTCAACATTTACGCGTTATCGTTAACGGCCTTCGCGAGCAAGCTCGCTCCTACAGGGGATCTCCTTTGAAATTTCGATTCGTGTTTGCCTTGATGTTCGTCAGCGCCAGCGCATTCGCTGCACCCCCCACCCTCGCCTCGCTGCTCGACAGCATTGCCGAACGACTGGCCGTCGCAGATCAGGTCGCCCTGAGCAAATGGGACAGCCACAAGCCCGTCGAAGACCGGCAGCGGGAGCAGGATGTGATTGCCAGCGTGGTGGCTCAGGCGCCGAGCTATACACTGGCACCGGCGGCAGCCGAGCAATTTTTCTCGGCACAGATCGAGGCGAATAAATTGGTGCAGTACGCCCACCTGTCCGACTGGCAGTTGCAAGGCAAGGCACCCAATGACCCGCGCCCTGATCTGGTCGGGACCATTCGCCCGCAACTGGACCAGTTGCAAAAGCGCCTGCTGCAACAGCTCGCGGACTTCACCCCGGAGCGCACCAACCCACAGTGTCCGCAGTGGTTGGCCCAGGCGAATCACAAACCTCTGAACGACCCGCTGCGCCAACTGGCAATGATCCGCGCCACCGCCGAGCTGTGTATCTACAAAGGTTAAGGGCTGCACACTCGATTAAAAATTGTGGGAGGGGGCTTGCTCCCGATAACGGTGAGTCAGTTGATGCAGGTGCTGACTGACAACCTGCTATCGGGAGCAAGCCCCCTCCCACATTTGGATTGTGTGCATTCACGTGCTGATGCGACAGCTTCCTGAACAGACTTTGCAAAACCGCACTATATTGGTGCAATACCTTGCACCCTTCCCACTAACCCAGCCCATTTTGGTTCGAAACTTCACCCTCAAGCTGGCAGAACGCCACAGTTTCGCGCCTCAACCCCCTATTTCAGGGCTTTAACGCTTCTTTTCGGAGCCTTGGTTTGGTTTTTGCATTTTCCTTGTATCAGCGCGCGCCTCAAGCCTGCGCCTTGCTCCAAAAGAGGTCCTAATGACCATCAGCGACGCACTGCACCGTTTGCTACTCGACAACCTGACCACCGCGACCATCCTGCTCAATGACGAACTGCGCCTTGAGTACATGAACCCCGCGGCGGAGATGCTGCTGGCCATCAGCGGTCAGCGCAGCCATGGGCAATTCATCAGCGAACTGTTCACCGAGTCCGCCGAGGCGTTGAGTTCCTTGCGTCAGGCCGTGGAGCAGGCACACCCGTTCACCAAGCGCGAAGCGATGCTCACGGCCCTCACCGGCCAGACCCTCACCGTCGACTACGCCGTGACCCCGATCCTGAGCCACGGTGCCACGCTGCTCTTGCTGGAAGTCCATCCCCGTGACCGTCTACTGCGGATCACCAAGGAAGAGGCGCAACTGTCCAAGCAGGAAACCAGCAAGATGCTGGTGCGCGGCCTGGCCCATGAGATCAAGAACCCTCTGGGCGGGATTCGCGGCGCAGCGCAGTTGCTGGCCCGTGAGTTGCCAGACGAGAACCTCAAGGACTACACCAACGTCATCATCGAAGAAGCCGACCGCCTACGTAACCTGGTAGACCGCATGCTTGGCTCCAACAAGCTGCCGTCGCTGGCGATGACCAACGTCCATGAAGTGCTGGAGCGCGTCTGCCATCTGGTTGAAGCCGAAAGCCAGGGCTGCATCACCCTGGTGCGTGACTACGACCCAAGCATTCCCGATGTATTGATCGACCGCGAACAGATGATTCAAGCGGTACTCAACATCGTGCGCAACGCCATGCAGGCCATCAGCAGCCAGAACGAGCTGCGCCTGGGCCGCATCAGCCTGCGCACCCGCGCCCTACGCCAGTTCACCATTGGCCATGTGCGCCATCGCCTGGTGACCAAGGTCGAGATCATCGACAACGGCCCAGGCATCCCGGCAGAACTGCAGGAAACCATCTTCTTCCCTATGGTCAGCGGCCGCCCGGACGGTACCGGGCTGGGCCTGGCCATTACCCAGAACATCATCAGCCAGCACCAGGGCTTGATCGAATGTGAAAGCCATCCTGGCCACACCACCTTCTCGATCTTTCTGCCACTGGAACAAGGAGCCCCATCGACATGAGCCGTAGTGAAACTGTGTGGATCGTCGATGACGACCGTTCTATCCGCTGGGTCCTGGAGAAAGCCTTGCAACAGGAGGGCATGACCACCCAAAGCTTCGACAGCGCCGACGGGGTGATGAGCCGCCTGGCCCGCCAGCAGCCCGACGTGATCATCTCCGATATCCGCATGCCCGGCGCCAGTGGCCTGGACTTGCTGGCGCGGATTCGCGAGCAGCACCCGCGCTTGCCAGTAATCATCATGACGGCGCACTCGGACCTGGACAGCGCTGTCGCGTCCTATCAGGGCGGCGCCTTTGAGTATCTGCCCAAGCCATTCGATGTCGACGAGGCCGTGGCCCTGGTCAAGCGTGCCAACCAGCACGCCCAGGAACAACAGAACCAGGAGGTGGTGCCCGCTTTGACCCGCACCCCGGAAATCATCGGTGAAGCGCCGGCGATGCAGGAAGTGTTTCGCGCCATCGGGCGCTTGAGCCACTCCAACATCACCGTGCTGATCAACGGCGAATCCGGCACCGGTAAAGAGCTGGTGGCCCACGCCCTGCACCGTCACAGCCCACGGGCGGCATCGCCGTTCATCGCCTTGAACATGGCGGCGATTCCAAAGGATTTGATGGAGTCCGAGCTGTTCGGCCATGAAAAGGGCGCGTTCACTGGTGCGGCCAACCTGCGCCGTGGTCGTTTTGAACAGGCTGATGGCGGCACGCTGTTTCTCGACGAAATCGGCGACATGCCTGCGGATACCCAGACGCGACTGCTACGGGTATTGGCGGACGGCGAGTTTTACCGGGTTGGCGGGCATACGCCGGTCAAGGTTGATGTGCGGATCATCGCCGCCACCCACCAGAACCTGGAAACCCTGGTGCATGCCGGGAAATTCCGTGAAGACTTGTTCCACCGCCTGAATGTGATCCGCATCCACATCCCACGGATGTCGGACCGGCGCGAAGATATTCCGACCCTGGCCCGCCACTTCCTCAGCCGCGCCGCCCAGGAGCTGGCCGTCGAGCCGAAGCTGCTGAAAAGCGAAACCGAGGAATACCTGAAGAACCTGCCATGGCCGGGCAACGTGCGTCAGCTGGAAAACACCTGCCGCTGGATCACGGTGATGGCGTCCGGACGCGAGGTGCATATCAGCGACCTGCCTCCGGAGCTGCTGAGCCTGCCGCAGGATTCGGCCCCCGTGACCAACTGGGAACAGGCGCTGCGCCAGTGGGCTGATCAGGCGTTGGCCCGTGGCCAATCGAACCTGCTGGACAGTGCCGTACCGGCCTTCGAGCGGATCATGATCGAAACCGCCCTCAAGCACACCGCCGGTCGCCGTCGCGATGCCGCCGTGCTGCTGGGCTGGGGCCGCAACACCTTGACCCGCAAGATCAAGGAGCTGGGGATGAAGGTTGACGGTGGGGATGATGACGAGAGCGATGAGGGCTGATCGCCGCCCTCCATTCCACTGAAGATCCAAAATGTGGGAGCGGGCTTGCTCGCGAATTCGATGTGTCAGTCAATATATCTGGTGACTGATGCACCGCATTCGCGAGCAAGCCCGCTCCCACATTTTGATCTTCAAAAGGCTTGAGACCGTGCACCGCTTCAATGCACCACGAACCGGCATCGCGCACTTATCCAAAGCCTGAAACACCCGCCTTGCGTAAAAAACATCCAACGTCAAAAACACCAAAGCCCCGTAATCCGGGGCTTTGCGCTTTCTGCACAAGTTTTTTGGCACAGTTCCACAACTCTGGCACGCGCCCTGCAATACCTCTGTCACTACCCAGTTTCGGGGACCTTGGTACAGGCAGGCCGAGAATCCCCTCTTTACACCCGGGATGCTTGATGCGGATCGCGTCGCGCCCCACAGCCGTTTTGGGAGCCCTGGTACAGGCAGGCCGGGAACTCCCTTCTTTATACCCGGGGCTTATGAGGCAACCCGCCCGTAGCCCCAGCCCGTTTTGGGAACCTTGGTACAGGCAGGCCGGGGATTCCCTCTTTTATTGCTCCTGGAGATGGATCTCCAATCGCCAGCGACCATCGACCTTCTCTCCCGACCATTCCCCCCGCAACGGCCTGGCCGCCACCAGGTTCAGCAGCAAGCCACCATCAGTCTTGCGCAGCCGCCAGTTCACGTCCTTATCGTTAACCTTCAATTGCCCGCCTTGAGCCTTGCCAAGCGCGTCGAACAACAACGCCACAGTGCCGTCGATATGCTCGCCGTGCAGCTTGGGTTCGCTGTTGAACCACACCACCAAGCCATCGACCGCAGGCTCGACTTGTTGCAGCTCAACCGGGTCAGGCGTGGTCAGCCGGCCGATCATCAAGCCCACCATCAAGCCGACAATTGCCAGCGAGCCCAAAACCCTTGGCAATAGCTTCGGCCTGGGGTCTTCTTCAGGGGTAGAATGCAGCGCATCTTTGCCTTCGGAGCCGTGCATGTTTCACGTCATCCTTTTTCAACCAGAAATTCCGCCGAATACCGGCAACGTTATCAGGCTCTGCGCCAACAGTGGCTGCCACCTGCATTTGATCGAGCCGCTGGGCTTCGACATGGACGACAAGCGCCTGCGCCGCGCCGGGCTGGACTACCACGAGTACGCCACCCTGCAACGCCATGCCGACCTCGCCAGTTGCCTGGAAAGCCTGAACCATCCCCGGCTGTTTGCCTTCACCACCAAAGGCTCGCGACCGTTTCATGATGCCAGCTTCGCCGAAGGCGACGCCTTCCTGTTCGGCCCGGAAAGCCGTGGCCTGCCGGCAGACGTTCTCGACGCACTGCCTGACGGTCATCGCCTGCGCCTGCCCATGCGCGAAGGCTGCCGCAGCCTGAACCTATCCAACACCGTGGCGGTTGCGGTCTATGAAGGCTGGCGACAACTGGGCTTCAAGTAACACACAAAACAAATATGGGAGCGGGCTTGAGTGGGAGCCGGGCTTGCTCGCGATGCAAGCACCTCGGTGTGTCAGTCACACCTCGGTGATGCTATCGCAGGCAAGCCAGCTCCCACACAAACCAGCTCCCACATTTAGTTCTGCGTCAGGTTCGGTCTTACTGAACCGTCGGTGCGCCTTCCTGTTGCATGCGCTGCAGCTCTTGAGCGTACAGGGCATCGAAGTTCACCGGAGCCAGCATCAGCGCAGGGAACGAGCCGCGGGTGACCAGGCTGTCCAGGGTCTCACGGGCATACGGGAACAGGATATTCGGGCAGAACGCGCCCAGGGTGTGGCTCATGGACGCTTCGTCCAGACCCTGGATCAGGAAGATACCGGCCTGTTGCACTTCAGCAATGAAGGCCACTTCTTCGCCATTCTTGACGGTTACCGACAGGGTCAGCACCACTTCATGGAAGTCACCTTCCAAGGCCTTTTGGCGGGTGTTCAGGTCCAGAGCAACGCTTGGGCTCCATTCCTGACGGAAGATCGCCGGGCTTTTTGGCGCTTCGAACGACAAGTCACGCACGTAAATACGCTGCAGGGAAAATTGTGGGCCTTGAGCCTCTTCTGCTGCCGCTTCGGTGTTCTGTTGGTCAGTCATCTCAGATCCTTCTTGATCTTGGGGTCTTTTAGGGTTTAGGAGTCAGACGTGAAGCAGCGTGTCCAATTTACCGGCGCGCTCCAGGGCAAACAGGTCATCGCATCCACCGACATGCTTGTCGCCGATCCAAATCTGCGGCACGGACGTGCGTCCCGCTTTCTGGGCCATTTCGGCGCGCACCTGGGGTTTGCCATCGACTTTGATCTCTTCGAAGGCAACGCCCTTTTTCTCAAGCAGAGCCTTGGCCCGCATGCAGTAAGGGCACCAATCGCTGGAGTAAACGACAACCTGGCTCATTTCACTTCACCAACGGCAAATTATCAGCGCGCCAGCTGGAAATACCGCCGGACAGTTTGGCGGCGGTGAAACCGGTTTTCAGCATCTCGCGGGCGTGAGTGCCGGAGTGCTGGCCCTGGGCGTCCACCAGAATGATGGTCTTGGCCTTGTGCTTTTCCAGCTCGGCCAGACGCGAAATCAGTTTGTCCTGGGGAATATTCAACGCACCGACAATGTGACCGGCGGCGAAATCCTTGGCGGGACGGATGTCGACAACGACGGCCTCATCCTTGTTGACCAGTGCGGTCAGCTCGGCCGTGCTGAGGCTGCGGCCACCGCGGCTCATTTCGTGAGCGATCAGCAGAGCCAGCAGTACGACGAACGCACCGGCGAGCAAATAGTGGGTTGTGGCGAATGCAATCAGGTGATCAACCATCAAGGAGGTTCCAGGGCGTTAAAATGGCGGTAAGTATACACAGCCGCCATGGTCGGCCAACCCCCGTAAAGCGGTGACGCCACCGGAACTTCGCTTTAAACTGCCACTCCCTTTTCAATCCCCTTCATTAATTACCGCCGCGAGAGGATCTATGACTACCACGCCTAAACCTTTGGTCCTGATAATTCTCGATGGCTTCGGACACAGTGAAAGCCACCACGACAACGCCGTGTACTCGGCCAAAAAGCCTGTACTGGACCGTCTGACCGCGACCGTACCCAACGGCCTTATCTCCGGTTCAGGCATGGACGTGGGCCTGCCGGACGGCCAGATGGGCAACTCGGAAGTCGGCCACATGAACCTGGGCGCCGGACGAGTGGTCTATCAGGACTTCACCCGCGTGACCAAATCCATCCGCGACGGTGAGTTTTTCGAAAACCCGACCATCTGCGCGGCGGTAGATAAAGCCGTCTCCGCCGGTAAGGCCGTGCACTTCATGGGTCTGCTGTCGGACGGTGGCGTGCATAGCCACCAGGACCACTTGGTCGCCATGGCCGAACTGGCCTACAAGCGCGGCGCCGAAAAGATCTATCTGCACGCGTTCCTCGATGGCCGCGACACCCCGCCGAAAAGCGCGCAATCATCCATCGAACTGCTGGACGCCACCTTCTCTGCCTTGGGCAAGGGCCGCATCGCCAGCCTGGTGGGGCGCTATTTCGCCATGGACCGTGATAACCGCTGGGACCGCGTCTCTCAAGCCTACAATCTGATCGTCGACGGCAACGCCGAGTTCAACGCCGCCACCGCCCAGGAAGGCCTCGAAGCCGCCTACGCCCGTGGCGAGAGCGATGAATTCGTCAAGGCCACCACCATCGGCGAGCCGGTCAAGGTTGAAGACGGCGACGCCGTGGTGTTCATGAACTTCCGGGCCGACCGTGCCCGTGAACTGAGCCATGTGTTTGTCGATGCTGGCTTCAAGGACTTCGAGCGCGCCCGCCAGCCGAAAGTCGAATTTGTGATGCTCACCCAATACGCCGCCAACATCCCGGCCCCGTCGGCCTTTGCCCCGGGAAGCCTGGAAAACGTGCTGGGTGATTACCTGGCGAAAAACGGCAAGACCCAACTGCGCATCGCCGAAACCGAGAAGTACGCCCACGTGACCTTCTTCTTCTCTGGTGGTCGCGAAGAACCGTTCCCGGGCGAAGAACGCATCCTGATCCCGTCGCCAAAAGTCGCCACCTACGACCTGCAGCCGGAAATGAGCGCGCCGGAAGTCACCGACAAGATCGTCGATGCCATCGAGCACCAGCGTTATGACGTGATCGTGGTCAACTACGCCAACGGCGACATGGTCGGCCACAGCGGTAACCTGGAAGCGGCAGTAAAAGCCGTGGAATGCCTCGACCTGTGCGTCGGCCGTATCGTCGAGGCCCTGGAAAAAGTCGGCGGCGAAGCCCTGATCACCGCCGACCATGGCAACTGTGAGCAGATGTCCGACGAAACCACCGGCCAAGCCCACACGGCCCACACCACGGAACCGGTACCGTTCATCTACGTTGGCAAGCGCGACCTGAAAGTGCGTGAAGGTGGCGTACTGGCAGACGTGGCACCGACCATGCTGAAGCTGATGGGGCTGGAAAAGCCGAAAGAGATGACGGGTACGTCGATCCTGGTCTAAAGCACCACACAAAACAGTGTGGGAGCGGGCTTGCTCGCGAATGCGGTTTATCAGTCACCGAATGCAGTGGCTGATAAACCGCATTCGCGAGCAAGCCCGCTCCCACATGGGTTTGTGGCAATTTAGGGGATGTCTTTTAGCCATCCCACTGCCACTCAGCACCTAACTTGCCCGCCAGCCCGAATTGGGCGTTTTTTTTGCAGCGTGGGCCGGGCATACTAGGCCGTCCCTTTCCCTGGTGTCGCCCGCCTCTATGCTTCGCGCCTTGATTACCCTCGCTCTTGTCTGCCTGCTTCAACCGGCTTTTGCCGATGAGCGCGCACAAACCCAACAACAGTTGGACGCTACGCGTCAGGACATTACTGAGCTGAAAAAATTGCTCGGCAAGCTCCAGGAAGAGAAATCCGGGGTGCAGAAAGACCTGCGTGGCACGGAAACCGAGATGGGCAAGCTGGAGAAGCAGGTCCAGGAGCTACAAAAAGAATTAAAGAAGAGCGAGTCGGAACTGGAGCGACTCGACGGTGAGAAAAAAAAACTCCAGAGCGCACGGGTTGAACAGCAACGCCTGATCGCGATCCAGGCCCGCGCCGCCTACCAGAACGGCCGCCAGGAATATCTCAAGCTGCTGCTCAACCAGCAGAATCCGGAAAAATTCGCCCGCACCCTCACGTATTACGACTACCTGAGCAAGGCCCGCCTGGAGCAGTTGAAAAGCTTCAACGAGACCCTGCGCCAGTTGGCCAATGTCGAACAGGAAATTGCCAACCAGCAATCACAGTTGCTGGACCAGAAAAGCAGCCTCGACGCCCAGCGCGATGAGCTGGACAAGGTCCGCAAGGAGCGCCAGCAGGCGCTGGCCAAGCTCAACAACGACGTGAAGGCCCGTGACGCCAAGCTTCAAGCTCGCGAGCAGGACCAGGCCGACCTGGGCAAAGTGCTGAAAACCATCGAGGAAACCCTGGCTCGCCAGGCCCGCGAAGCCGAGCAAGCGCGACAAAAAGCGCTGCTCGCCCAGCAGGAAGCGGAAAAAAAGCGCCAGCGTGAAGCTGAAGCCGTCGCCACCGACGCCCCGCGCAAACCGGTGCATGCGGCACCTGGCCCACTGGTTTCCAGCGCTGGCGTGTCCTACGGCGGACCTTTTGCGTCATCCCGGGGCAAACTTCCATGGCCAGTTGATGGTCGATTGCTTGCGCGCTTTGGTGAAAACCGTGGCGACGACACCCGCACCAAGTGGGATGGCGTGATGATCAGCGCCGCCGCCGGCAGCCAGGTGCATGCCGTTCACGGTGGTCGCGTGGTGTTTGCCGACTGGTTGCGTGGCGCCGGTTTGCTGGTGATTCTTGACCACGGCAATGGCTATTTGACCCTTTACGGCCACAATCAGACTTTGCTCAAAGCTGCAGGTGATGTTGTAAAAGCCGGTGAATCCATCTCCACTGTCGGTAGCAGTGGCGGCCAGGATACCCCGGCGCTGTACTTCGCTATTCGTCAGCAGGGCCGCCCGAGCGACCCGGCACAATGGTGTCGCACCCAAGGATAAGGGTCGTACCTAAATTAGGAGTTCGTTCGACATGCTGCATTTGTCCCGCCTCACTTCGCTGGCCCTGACGATCGCCCTGGTGATCGGCGCGCCTTTGGCATTCGCCGACCAGACCGCTCAGTCAGCCGTTGCCGCGACCACCAAGGCGCCGTTGCCTCTGGACGAGTTGCGCACCTTTGCCGAGGTCATGGACCGGATCAAGGCAGCCTATGTCGAACCTGTAGACGACAAGACCCTGCTGGAAAATGCCATCAAGGGCATGCTCAGCAACCTCGACCCGCACTCCGCCTACCTGGGCCCGGAAGATTTCGCTGAGCTGCAGGAAAGCACCAGCGGTGAATTCGGTGGCCTGGGGATTGAAGTAGGCTCCGAAGACGGCATGATCAAAGTGGTCTCGCCGATCGACGATACGCCAGCCTCCAAGGCCGGGATCCAGGCCGGTGACCTGATCGTCAAGATCAACGGCCAGCCGACCCGTGGCCAGACGATGACCGAAGCTGTGGACAAGATGCGCGGCAAGATCGGCCAGAAAATCACCCTGACCCTGGTACGCGACGGCGGAGCGCCGTTTGACGTGACCCTGGCGCGGGCGACCATCACGGTCAAGAGCGTGAAGAGCCAGTTGCTGGAGTCGGGTTACGGCTACATCCGTATCACCCAGTTCCAGGTCAAGACCGGCGACGAAGTGGCCAAGGCCCTGGCGAAACTGCGCAAGGACAACGGCAAGAAGCTCAGCGGTATCGTCCTCGACCTGCGTAACAACCCAGGCGGCGTGTTGCAGGCGGCGGTGGAAGTGGTCGACCACTTCATCACCAAAGGCCTGATCGTCTACACCAAGGGCCGTATCGCCAACTCCGAGTTGCGCTTCTCGGCCACCGGCAACGACCTCAGCGAAGGCGTGCCGATGGTTGTGCTGATCAACGGTGGTAGCGCTTCAGCGTCGGAAATCGTCGCCGGTGCACTGCAGGATCAGAAACGTGGCGTGCTGATGGGCACCACCAGCTTCGGTAAAGGCTCGGTGCAAACCGTGCTGCCGCTGAACAACGAGCGGGCACTGAAGATCACCACGGCGCTGTACTACACACCAAATGGTCGCTCGATCCAGGCCCAGGGCATCATCCCGGACATTGAAGTGCGCAAGGCCAAGATCACCAACGAGCAGGACAGCGAGTACTTCAAGGAAGCCGACCTGCAAGGTCACTTGGGTAATGGCAACGGCGGCGCCGATAAGCCTACCGGCAGCAGCCCGAAAGCCAAGTCGATGCCTCAGGACGACGATTACCAGTTGGCCCAGGCGCTGAGCCTGCTCAAGGGCTTGAGCATCACGCGCAGCCGTTGATATGCGTTGTGGACTGATCATCACGTTGTTGTGCTGTCTGGCGGGAGTTGCCCAAGGCGCTCCTGCCAGCGTCGATCCCGCGCCCCGCAAAGCCTACCTGACCCTGATCATCGACGACCTCGGCCAGAACCTGCCCCGGGATCGTCGCGTGTTGGCCCTGCCCGGCCCGGTCACCACAGCAATCATGCCCGACACGCCCCACGCCGCCGAATTTGCCCGCGAGGCTCATCGCGCCGGCAAGATCGTCATCCTGCACATGCCCATGGACCCGGCCACCGGCCCATTCGCCTGGCACCCTGACCTGTCCATCGAAGAACTCGGCAAACGCCTGGACGCCGCGTTCAAGGCCGTGCCGTACACCGCCGGCATCAATAACCACATGGGCAGCCGCATGACTGCGCAGCCTGAGGCCATGGCCTGGCTAATGGCTGAGTTGCAGCGTCGGCACAAGTTCTTCGTCGACAGCCGCACTAGCGCCAAGACCGTGGCTGCCGCCGAAGCGCAGAAGATCAGCCTGGCCAGCGTTTCGAGGGATGTATTTCTCGATGACGAGCGCACCGAAACGGCGATAACCACACAACTACAAACCGCCATCAAGCTGGCCCACAAACAGGGCTCGGCGGTGATGATCGGCCATCCCTATCCACAGACCCTGGCGGTATTGGAACGCGAGTTGCCCAAGCTCAAGTCCCAGGGCATCGAGTGGATTGATATCAAGCTGATGATCAGCGTGCGCAGCAACCAGGCCATGAGTGGACATGGCAAAAATGGCACTTACCTCCCTAGTCATTAGATAGATACCACTCGGCCAAGACCCAATCCTGAATAGTTGAAACTTGCAGTTCAACTTTCAGGACATCTCATGGAATCAATAAAGTTCGGCAACCTGCTCATCAACTTTACATCCGAGTTCACCCCTTTATGGAATGATCAGGGATCAGGCAGCGTACGCAGCGCCAGCTTCTGGAGACCCGTTCCTTCGTCAGATTTCCTGGCGGGCTACTTTCCTTTAGGCGACCTTGCGGTCCCCGGGCACGACAACATCAACAAACGCAACATCGTCGCCGTGGTCAAGGAAGGCGAGCCCCCTGGCAGCGAGGCCCTCGTAAAGGACAAGGCACTCAGCCAACCCGATGATTATGAGTTGGTCTGGAAAGATTCTGGGTCAGGTGCGTACGCCAACGGCTCAATCTGGCGCCCGATTCCTCCTGAGGGATATGTAGCGATGGGGCTGGTCTGCGGTACCGGCCATGACAAACCGTCGCGCAACGCAATACGTTGCGTCCGAGCCGACCTGATCATCGCATCCTACGTCGGCGAGTTAATCTGGAATGACAGAGGCAGCGGCGCTTACAAGAACTTCAGTGCCTGGAGTATCCAGCCACCGGGGGCCGCATCAGGTGAAGTGTATTTTTCAGCAGGTACTTTTGTCGGTGTCGGCAGCTATACAAAACCGGCTCAACACATCACTGCCTACGCCTTGCGGATACAGATCCCACTGAAGGTCAACCCTCCCCCTGTGGCACCGGCGCTGCCAAGTTATGCACAGCCTTCTCCTTTCGAAGCAGGCAGCATCAGTCACGTTGCCGAAATTTGCTGGTTCACCGTAAAAGATCCTAACTTGCTTCCTATCGAGCAACTACGCACATCCCCCGTCTATAGGCTGGAAAGAACAGACCGATACGTATTGGTGGGCTTTGGCCACAACAAAACCACCGTTCCACAGAACTTCAAATGGACTGCCACCCGGGGGAAAACGGAGGGAAATCAAAAATACTCACAGATACCACTGCCATTGAGGTAGGTGCCGAGTGGCAATTCAATATATGGGCCTCCTCCATCACCTTTTCCGCAAAACTGAGTAAAAGCCTCACTCACACGGAAACGTCGGCCAGCGGATGGGTAACATCGACAGCCTTTGAAGTCGCCGCTACGGTACCGGCGAATAAGGCAGTCGCGGTGTATCTGATTCAGAGCGACTACAAGCTGCTGCGGAAGAACGGCACACAAGTCGCTACCGATGTCAGTTACACCGACGGTGACAGCGTGTATTGGAGTGAGTACCCGCCTGCAAGGGAGTGTGAAGTCACCTGCAAACCGATTTAGAGATAGCGTGCCATGATGGCATCCACAGTGCCCTCTTTACGCAGCTCATCCAACGCCGCCTGAAGTTTGGCCACCGTATCGTCAGGCACCTCTTTGTTCAGCGCCAGGTACAACTCGGCACTGTTGAAGCGCAACACCGTCTTTAGCCCCGTCACCCCGACTTGCCGCGCCAGGTAGCGTCCGGCTGGATCGCCCGTGGCCCAGAGGTCGATCTGGCCATCCAGGAGCTTTTGCGCATTGTCCTGGTCACGCAACACGAGCACCGGCCTGAGTCCTTGCTTCTCCAGGGTCTCAGCAATGGCATCGCCCTTGTAGGCGCCAATCTTGTAGCGGCGGGCCTGCTCAAGCTCGCTCAACTGGATCTTGCTATCCGCTTTGGCCAACAGCACCCAATCATCCGGACCGATAGGCCCCACCCACTTGAACAGCGCTTCGCGATCCGGCAAGCGAGCCATTACAAACACGCCGTAGCCAGGCTTTTCCAAGGCGAGTTTGTAGATTCGTTCCCAAGGGAAACGCAAGGTGAGGTTGTAGGAAATACCGGCACGCTTGAAGGTTTCGCGGACGATGTCCACGGCAATGCCTTCGATGTTCTCGTCCTTGGCGAAATTCTTGCCGTTTTTCGCCATGTTGTAGGGCGGAAAGTTTTCCGTCAGCAACACCAGTGAAGTGTCAGCCGGGTCGGCAGCATCGGCCGAGCCCACCAACAAAATGGAAGAGCTGGCGAGGGCAAGAAGCAGGTCTTTGAACATGAAAGGTTACCGAAATCCATGGCAGGCCCAAGAGTGCCGCGAGCCTGCCATGGTGTCCAGTGACGTTTAGCGTACGACGATTCCGCGCGCGGCCATGTAGGCCTTGGCCTCGGGAACGGTGTATTCGCCGAAGTGGAAAATGCTCGCCGCCAGTACCGCGCTGGCATGACCTTCGATCACGCCATCGGCCAGATGCTGCAGGTTACCGACGCCGCCGGAAGCGATCACCGGGATGCCCAAAGCGTCGCTGATCGCGCGAGTCACGCCCAGGTCGAAGCCGTTTTTCATGCCGTCCTGGTCCATGCTGGTCAGCAGGATTTCACCGGCACCCAGGCCTTCCATCTTCATCGCCCACTCCACCGCATCCAGCCCGGTAGGTTTGCGCCCGCCGTGGGTGAAAATCTCCCAGCGCGGCGTTTCGCCCGGGCCGGAGACTTTCTTGGCGTCGATGGCGACCACGATGCACTGCGAGCCGAAGTGCTGCGCGGCTTCGCCGACAAACTCGGGGTTGAACACGGCGGCGGTGTTGATCGAAACCTTGTCCGCACCGGCGTTGAGCAGGTTGCGAATGTCTTGCACGGTGCGCACGCCACCGCCGACAGTCAGCGGGATAAACACCTGGCTGGCCATGCGCTCGACGGTGTGCAACGTGGTGTCGCGGCCGTCGACGCTGGCGGTGATGTCGAGAAAGGTAATCTCGTCAGCGCCTTGCTCGTCGTAACGACGGGCGATTTCCACCGGGTCGCCGGCATCACGGATGTTCTCGAACTTGACGCCCTTGACCACTCGACCGTTGTCGACGTCCAGGCAAGGGATGATACGTTTGGCCAGCGCCATGGTCAGTCCTCAGCCTCTGTAGGCATCGCAGTAAGCCTGGGCTTCGGCGACGTCCAAAGTACCTTCGTAGATCGCCCGGCCAGTGATGGCGCCGATGATCCCGGGCGCCTTGGCGTCCAGCAGCGACTTGATGTCGCCCAGGTTGTGGATACCGCCGGAGGCAATCACCGGGATCTTGGTGGCAGCGGCCAGTGCAGCGGTAAACGGAACGTTGCAGCCCTGCATCATGCCGTCTTTGGCGATATCGGTATAAACGATGGCAGACACACCATCAGCTTCAAACTGCTTGGCCAGGTCGATCACCTGCACGGTGCTGATTTCAGCCCAGCCGTCGGTGGCGACGAAACCGTCCTTGGCATCCAGGCCAACAATCACCTTGCCTGGGAACGCGCGGCAGGCCTCAGCGACAAACGCCGGATCCTTCACGGCCTTGGTGCCGATGATCACGTAGCTCACGCCCGCTTTCACATAGTGCTCGATGGTTTCCAGGGAGCGGATGCCACCGCCGATCTGGATCGGCAGGTTCGGGTAGCGCTTGGCGATTGCCGTCACTACTTCGCCGTTGACCGGCTGGCCTTCGAACGCACCATTCAAGTCCACCAGATGCAGACGACGGCAACCACCTTCCACCCACTTGGCAGCCATGCTCACCGGGTCATCGGAGAACACCGTGGAATCTTCCATACGGCCCTGGCGCAGTCGTACGCAAGCGCCGTCCTTGAGATCGATAGCGGGAATAATCAGCATCTGGCAAACCTTATTCGATATTCAGCATTGCTCGAAAAATCAGGGTTTCTCGAGCGCCCACAAGTCGCTTTCGATGCTTTCGAACCTTTCTTTAAGGTGCGTCTGCGCATCGAAAATCGCCCTGTTGTAATAGTGCGGAGCAATTTCAGTGGTGAACAGCTCAAGGATCTCAGCCACCTCGAACGAGCCCAACTTGAGCTCGAAGCGGTCCTCCATGAAACGCTTGATCTTGTCAGTCGCCTCACTCTCCTGCTGGGGAGTGAGGTTCAAGATCGGCGGCTTGATCTTCTTGGCCATTACCGGCGCCCGTCCCAGGCGGCGAAGTTCTGCAGCAATTGCAGGCCATGGGTATGGCTCTTCTCCGGGTGGAACTGCACGGCAAAGCGCGAACCGTCGGCCAGGGCGGCGGCGAAGTCGACGCCGTAGTGCCCACCACCCACCACCTGGCCCCGATTACCGGCGGCGATGTAGTAGCTATGGACGAAATAGAAACGCGCCAGGTCCGGGACGTCGTGCCACAGCGGGTGATCCACCGTCTGGCGCACTTCGTTCCAGCCCATGTGCGGGACTTTCAGGTGTTCGCCGTCTTCGTGCAGGTCCTTGCCGAAGAATTTCACTTCGCCAGGGAACAGGCCGATGCAGTCGACGCCGTCGTTCTCTTCGCTGCTGTCGAGCAAGGCTTGCATGCCCACGCAGATGCCGAGGAACGGACGATCCTGGCTGACTTCGCGCACCAGGCTGTCAAAGCCCAGGCGGCGAATTTCAGCCATGCAATCGCGAATCGCGCCAACACCGGGGAAAACCACCCGGTCGGCTTCGCGAATCACGTCGGCATCGCTGGTGATCAGCACCTTGCCGGCGCCTACGTGTTCGAGGGCCTTGGCCACCGAGTGCAGGTTACCCATGCCGTAGTCGATAACCGCGACCGTCTGCATTACAGGACGCCCTTGGTCGATGGCATTTGCCCGGCCATGCGGTCATCCAGCTCTACGGCCATGCGCAGGGCGCGGCCGAAAGCCTTGAACACGGTTTCGATCTGGTGGTGGGTGTTGGTGCCGCGCAGGTTGTCGATGTGCAGGCTGACAAGTGCGTGGTTGACGAAGCCCTGGAAGAACTCCTGGAACAAGTCGACATCGAAGCCGCCCACGGTGGCGCGGGTATACGGCACGTGCATCTGCAGGCCTGGGCGGCCCGAGAAGTCGATGACCACACGCGACAGCGCTTCATCCAGCGGCACATAGGCATGGCCGTAGCGACGGATGCCTTTTTTGTCACCGATGGCTTTGGCGAAGGCCTGACCCAAGGTGATACCGACATCCTCCACGGTGTGGTGGTCGTCGATATGCAGGTCGCCCTTGCTGACGATATCCAGGTCGATCAGCCCGTGACGGGCGATCTGGTCCAGCATGTGCTCAAGAAAAGGAACACCGATATCAAATCGGGCCTTTCCGGTGCCATCCAGGTTGATCGAGGCTTTGATCTGGGTTTCCAGAGTGTCGCGCTCGACGGACGCCTTACGTTCGGCCATCACCAACTCCGCAAAATCATTGGGCGAAAAAGGCAGCCATTATAGGGGCGCGGGCGCTAAACAGAAACATCGGAGGGGATAAGACTGATGGAGTGTCGGGGATAGACATGTGCATACAAGTCAGCTTGTGTGGGAGCTGGCTTGCCTGCGATGGCATCACCTCGGTCAAAATGACCTGCCGAGGCGCCTGCATCGCGGGCAAGCCCGGCTCCCACACAAGCCGGTTCCCGCAAGATCCAGCGTATTAGTGGAACAATACCGCCGTCTTCTGCAGGGTTACCCACACACCCCACGCCAACGGAATACCGACCGCCAGCCAGGCGGCAACCGCCAATGGCACGCTACCGGAAGAGGCTTTCCATTCCAGCACAGTGCTGGAATCGGCGCCTTTGTCGTGACCCAGCGCTTGTTCAGCCGCCAGTTCCGCGTCGGTCATGAAGTACTTGTCTGCCACCGGCCGTACCAGCATGTTGCAGATAAAGCCCAGCACCAGCAGGCCGGCCAGGATGTACAAGGTGATGTCGTAGGCAGCAGCGCGTTCAACGCCGATGCTCAGTTGATACTCACGCAGGTAGTTCACCAGCACCGGGCCGAGTACGCCCGCCGCCGCCCATGCCGTCAGCAGACGACCATGGATCGCGCCGACCATTTGCGTACCGAACAGGTCTGCCAGGTAAGCCGGCACCGTCGCAAAACCACCGCCGTACATCGACAGGATGATGCAGAACGCCGCCACGAACAGCGCCACGTTGCCCAAGTGACCCAGGTTCGGGATCAGCGCATACAAGGCAAAGCCCAGAGCGAAGAACACGAAGTAGGTATTTTTACGGCCCAGGTAGTCGGAAAACGACGCCCAGAAGAACCGCCCGCCGATGTTGAACAGGCTCAACAGACCGGTGAAACCGGCGGCAATGGCAGCAATGGAAGCCAATTGACCGGCATCTAACTGACCGAACGCCAGGTCGTTACCCAACAATTTGCCGCCAAACACTTCCTGCAGCAGTGGCGAAGCCATGCCGAGGATGCCGATACCGGCGGATACGTTCAGGCACAGTACCAGCCACACCAGACGAAATTGCGGGGTTTTCCAGGCCACGTTCACATGCACATGACGGTGGGTGATCATCGCATTGCTGGCTTTTTTCGCCGGTGCGGTCCAGCCCTCAGGCTTCCAGCCAGTCGGCGGAACGCGGTAGGACAAGGCGCCACCGATCATGAATACGAAGTAGATCGCAGCCATGACCAGGAAGCTCTGCCATACACCGACACTGGTCGGCGAAGCAAAGTGCCCCATCAAGGCGGCGGCCAACGGAGCACCCACCATCGCGCCGCCACCAAAACCCATGATCGCCATGCCCGTCGCCATGCCGCGCTTGTCCGGGAACCACTTGATCAAGGTCGAAACGGGCGAGATGTAACCCAGGCCCAGGCCGATACCGCCGATAACTCCCGAGCCGATCCACATCAACCAGATCTGGTGGGTATAAATCCCCAACGCCGAGATCAGCAGACCACCACACCAGCACAGCGCCGACACGACGCCCGCCTTACGTGGCCCGGCATGCTCCAGCCAGCCACCCCAGATCGCTGCCGAGCAGCCCAGGAAAATGAAGAACAGGGTGTAGATCCAGCCCAGCATGGAGATGGGCCAGTCGCATTGGGACGAGAAGACTTGAGCGATAAAGCTCATGTCCGGCGCACACGCCACGGGAGCCGTAACGCCCAGAGCCTTGGACAGTGGTAGCCAGAACACCGAGAAGCCATAGGCCATACCGATGCACAGGTGGATGGCCAGGGCGGCCGGTGGTACCAGCCAACGGTTGAAGCCAGGCTTGGCGATGATACGTTCCTTGGACAGGAACGCAGGCTGTGCGGCAGTATGATCGGCCGCAGTGCTAGTGCTCATTGGTGTTTCCCCCAGTTATTAGTATGTGTCCGTCAGGCGCTCTCTCCCTCGGCCTTGCACGCAAGGCGTGGCCGTTTTATTGAGTAAAGCTCCCTTTTGGCGCGACGTTTAGTCGCAGAAGGCGGACGAACACGCAGAGATTAGCATCTGTGGATGACAGAAAAACCAAACTGATATCACCTTTTTCGGGATATCTGCTTTGTTTGACACCATGTAACGATCCATAAACAGCCGTACGTCCACGGGCGTTATACTCTTTGGCTAATTTTTGAAATCGACATACAAGGACTCGCCCATGAAAGCGTTCGGCAAAATCCTGGGTCTGGTACTTCTCGGGCTGTTGCTGATCATTGTGGCTCTAGGCTTTGCCCTGACCCATCTCTTCGATCCCAACGACTATAAAGACGAGATCCGCCAGATAGCCCGCGACAAGGCCCATATCGAGCTGACGCTCAATGGCGACATCGGCTGGAGCCTGTTCCCTTGGCTGGGCCTTGAGCTGCACGAAGCCAGTGTGGCGACCCTGACCAATCCGACCCAACCGTTCGCCGACCTGCAAATGCTCGGCCTGTCAGTGCGAGTGCTGCCCTTGCTGCGCCGTGAAGTGCAGATGAGCGATGTGCGTGTCGAAGGCCTGAACCTGCGCCTGAACAAAGATGTGCATGGCCACGGCAACTGGGAAGACATCGGCAAGAATGTACCGGTCGCGGGAACAACCCCCGATGCGCCCGCCGTCACTGAACCTGCCACGCCGCCCAAGCCTGAAAAGCCGCCCCAGCCGATCCGCCTGGACATCGACAGCCTGACCATCAATAACGCCCGCGTGGAATACAACGACGAGCAGACGGGCAAGCAGTTCAGCGCCGAAAGCATCCAGTTGAGCGCCGGCGCCATACACGACGGTGCCAGCATCCCGGTGAAGCTCACAGCATTCTTCGGCACCAATCAGCCGGTCATGCGCGTCAAGACCGAGCTCAACGGCAATTTGCGCATTCAGCGCGCCCTCAAGCGGTACCAGCTCGAAGACATGAAAGTCTCCGGTGAAGCCACCGGCGAGCCGTTGCAAGGCAAGACCGTGACATTCGCCACCCAGGGCCAGTTGCTGGTGGACCTGGCAGCCAACATTGCCGAATGGACCGGCCTGAAACTCTCGGCGAACCAACTGCGCGCCCTGGGCGAACTGAAGGTCAATGACCTGGACAAGACCCCGCAGATCAGCGGCGCCCTGTCGATCGCGCAGTTCGACCTGGCCAAGTTTCTCGACAGCGTCGGCCACACCTTGCCGGCCATGGCGCCGGGTAGCCTGAGCAAGGTCGAAATGGTCAGCCGTCTCACGGGCACGCCCACCAGCCTGGCCCTGGAAGACCTCAACCTGAAGCTCGACGGCAGCACCTTCACCGGTCGCATCGCCGTGGATGATTTCGCCAAGCAATCCCTGCGCCTACAGCTCAAGGCCGACACCTTCAACGCCGACAACTACCTGCCGGCCAAGTCCGAAGCGGCCAACAGTGCCGCCGTCGCCCGCCAGGCCGAAGTCCAGAGCAGCGAAGCCGGCGCCATGGCCGCCGGTGGCAACTCGCCGCTGCCGGACGCCCCGACCAAAGGCGCCTGGAGCACCGACAAGCTGTTGCCGCTGACACGCCTGCGCACCCTGGATGTGAATGCTGACCTAGCCTTCGATCAACTGACGCTGAGCAAGCTGCCCATCCAGAACGCCGTGCTGAAAGCGTCCGGCCTGGACGGCCAACTCAAACTCGATACCTTGAGCGGCGGCCTCTACAACGGCACCTTCCAGGCTAACGGCAACCTCGACGTACGCCAGGATATCCCGGTGCTGGCCCTGCAAACCCACATCAAGCAAGTACCGGTAGAACGCATCCTGCAAGCCCAGGGGAAAAACCCGCCGATCAAAGGCCAGGTCACCCTCGACAGCAACGTGAGCGGCCGTGGCAACAGCCAGAAAGCCCTGATCGACAGCCTCAACGGTACCGCCAGCTTCGTGATCACCGACGGCGTGCTGCTCAATGCCAACATCGAACAGCAGTTGTGCACCGGCATAGCCCTGCTAAACCGCAAGACCCTCAGCAGCGAGCCACGGGGCAAGGACACACCGTTCCAGGAACTCAAGGGCAACCTGACCTTCCGTAACGGCGTGGCCAGCAATCCGGACCTGAAAGTGCGTATCCCGGGCCTGACGGTCAACGGCAACGGTGATGTCGACCTGCGGGTGCTGGGCATGGACTACCGCGTCGGCATCATTGTCGAAGGCGATAAACGCGATATGCCGGACCCGGCCTGCCAGGTGGGCTCGAACTTCCAGGGCATCGAAGTGCCCTTGCGCTGCCGTGGCCCGCTGGAACTGGGTGCCAAGGCTTGCCGCTTGGACAAGGACGGCCTGAGCCAGGTCGCTCTCAAGGCGGCCGGCAACAAGATCAGCGAGAAGCTGGAAGAGAAGCTCGATAAGGTCAATCCGCAGTTGAAAGACGCACTCAAAGGCCTGTTCAAACGATGAGAGCCGAGCAATTTTCAACGGCGGTACTGGATTGGTATGACCGTCACGGCCGCCACGACCTGCCCTGGCAACAGGGCATCACGCCTTACCGAGTGTGGGTTTCGGAAATCATGTTGCAGCAGACCCAGGTCAGCACGGTGCTGAATTACTTCGACCGGTTCATGGCCTCCCTGCCAACGGTCGAAGCGCTGGCCGCCGCACCGGAAGACGAAGTGCTGCACCTGTGGACCGGGCTGGGTTACTACACCCGCGCCCGCAACCTGCAAAAGACCGCAAAAATCGTCGTTGCTCAATACGCTGGCGAATTCCCTCGGGATGTCGAGAAGCTCATTGAGCTGCCGGGTATTGGCCTGTCCACCGCAGGCGCGATTGCCAGCCTGAGCATGGGCCTGCGGGCGCCGATCCTTGATGGCAACGTCAAGCGGGTGCTGGCGCGCTTTACCGCCCAGGAAGGCTATCCGGGCGAACCCAAGGTCGCTAAACAGCTGTGGGCCACCGCAGAGCGCTTCACACCACAGACCCGCGTCAACGCCTACACCCAGGCGATGATGGACATGGGCGCCACCCTCTGCACCCGCAGCAAGCCCAGTTGCCTGCTTTGCCCGCTGGAAAAGGGCTGCGAAGCCCACATGCTTGGCCTGGAGACACGTTACCCGATTCCCAAGCCACGCAAGACCGTCCCGCAGAAGCGCACGCTGATGCCGCTGCTGGCCAATGGCGAGGGCGCAATTCTGCTTTACCGTCGCCCTTCTACGGGCTTGTGGGGCGGACTGTGGAGCTTGCCAGAGCTGGATGACCTGAGCGACCTGGAGCATCTGGCCAACCAGCACTCGCTGGAACTGGGCAAACAGCAGGAGCTGCCAAGCCTGATCCACACCTTCAGCCACTTCCAACTGGCTATCGAACCCTGGCTGGTCCAGGTCCAGGAATCCGCCCATCACGTGGCCGAGGCCGACTGGCTCTGGTATAACCTCGCCACCCCGCCGCGCCTGGGCCTTGCCGCCCCGGTGAAAAAACTGCTGAAGCGCGCGGCCGATGTATTGAACGCAGGAGTTTCGTCATGACCCGCACCATCATGTGCCGCAAATACCACGAAGAATTGCCCGCCCTGGAGCGCGCCCCGTTTCCGGGTGCCAAGGGTCAGGATATTTTCGATCACGTCTCTGCCCAGGCCTGGGCCGACTGGCAAAAACACCAGACCCTGCTGATCAACGAAAAGCGCCTGAACATGATGAACGCCGAAGACCGCAAATATCTTCAGGGCGAGATGGACAAGTTCTTTTCCGGCGAGGAATACGCCAAGGCCGACGGTTACGTGCCACCTGCTGAATAATTGATCAAAATCGGGGGTTGGAACGTAAGCGACGGTAATAATTAAATATTTTTTGAAAACTTGCTTGACGACCCCCTGAAAAACCAGTTTAATGCGCCCCGTTGCCCAGATAGCTCAGTCGGTAGAGCAGGGGATTGAAAATCCCCGTGTCGGCGGTTCGATTCCGTCTCTGGGCACCAAAATACCGAGAAACCCCAAGGAACAATCTGTCCTTGGGGTTTTTTATTGCCTGCGATCTTATGGTCTCTGGACCATTTCTGGACCAAGGTGCTTTGACAGTGTGATTGAAAGGTGTCCAAGGGATTTATGGAGCAGCGACAAAAAGCTGAATAGATTTAATCTAATTTAGATTGTCAGGTTGAGAGCCTCCCTCAGACAAGCTGAGGCGTCGGCAATACCGTCCGTCCCAACGTGGCTCTTTCGTTCCTCCTGGCGCGTTATAGGATCTCTGAGCAGCCCTCTCTGCTTTTGCTTTTCATAGCCTCTGAAGTCACGCGGTATGCGCGGTGCGCACAAGAGCACCTAATTGAAAGTACACACTCATGTTCCACATAAAATCATCTCTGCCTATCGATGGCCTCACCGTGTATAGCTTGCTCCGCGCATGATTGGTCCAGGCAAAATATAAAGGGAGCGCGCACGTCGACCTTGCCTTCCTTTAGAACTGAGGCAGGTGGCGCGGGCATTGGTGATGCAGCCGAAAGAGATGCCTGCACTGCCAGGATGAAAAGTTCAGAGCCTGAGTTACTGATAATGTGCTCACGCACCAAGCTGCCTTGAGCATCGATGGTAAATTCGGCATTAACCTGACCCTCTAGCCTCTGCGCCTGAGCGTTTGCTGGGTAAAACTTGAACAGTTGTACATGTGTTAACAACTGTTGCTCCCATAAGTGCTGTTCTGCCAGTTGCAAAGGAGTGGGGGCTCTTGCACAGGCGCAAAGCAGCAGAGCAAGTGACACCGAGCAATATTTCATAAATGCATCTCCTTAAGCTTCTCAGCCTCCCTCAGACACGCTGAGGCGCCGGCAATAAGTCCTCCCAACATGGATCTTTCGCTCCCGCTGGCGCGCCACAGAGCTTCTGAGCAGCCCTTACTGCTTTTGTTTTTCATAAGCTCAGAAATCACGCGGTGCGTACGCCATTACGCTGTGTGCTCCCACCAATAGACCAAACTACCAAACGGCTCCCACCTCAAATGAAAAGCCCGTCAGCGGGAACCCTTCCTTTGAGCTCAAGCCAGTAAGCCCCTTCAAACAACAATATCTCTCCTGCCTCGAAGACTTCATTTTTATTAAAGCCTCGAACCACTCGGACGGTTGCGCTGGTGTCCATCGCTTCACACATGACTAAATAACATGGGCATCCGGCCTGTAGCAGCCGTGTATGGCGCAGACGCTCGTCAGCTCCCAAGCTACTCGATTGAAGGCTTTCGTCAAAAACCCAGATGTATCGCTTCTCACCGATTTTTTTGGTGCCATCCTGCCAAACACGCAGAAATATCACACCATCAGAATCTCTGACGCTGCCCCACGACCAGCGCGGGTTGTTGAGAGGAGCACCAAGCTTTTCAAAAAGTCCAGATAACGTCATGTTGGTATCCTCATAGCCACAAAGGGCTGATTTATATGCTGCTGCGCTTGCTCATCCGCCCAGCTAACATCCTCTTGCGTGTCCTAACCTTTATGAAGTTTGGTGAACATTGCGCTTACATCACCACTGATGAACCACTGGAGCCTTGAGCAACCCTTCCTGTTTCAATTTTTCATTGACTCTTAAAGTCACGCGGTAAGCGCAGTGTGCAAGGGCACGGACAACTAAACGCCGACGCGTTGATGTGAAGCTATTGAGGAGAAGACTTAGCGCCGCATCTGATCAAGGGCCGGCAGATCTACGTCAACACCTTCACCAGGATCGCTGACCGTAAAGAGCGGTAGCCCCTACTCTCCCCTCGGTAGGTCCAGGGCCATGATTGATCGAAGAATACTTACGACTTCTCCGAGCTTCGTAAGGAAGCGATAGCGCAATTCGTCATCCTGATAGAATCGTGCGAGCTACTCATAACAAGCCCTTTGAGAATTTGCATGAACTCAGAATTAGCTGAAGAAGAGATGCGCCGGGCATTGTTCGGTGATGGCGAGCAATTAGAGCAGGACAATGCACCTCCAGTGCAAAAGCCACTCGCTGATATCGTGAGCACCCAGTCGGCAAAAACGGCTGAGAAAAAGAAAGTCACGAAACCATTCACTCCCAGGCTGAGAGTTACCCTGCGGGTGGGCAATGAATTTGAAGGCAAGACGTATGAGATGGTCCATGAGGCTGATACGCTGAGTACCCTCCAGGCGGAGCAAGAAGCTACCAAGGTGGCTAGGAAAAAATACCGATTTGTTGAAGTAGTTTCGATCAAGTCGATGTAAGTGGATTCCCACGGGGCTTAGCGTACGATTCTTTCCGAACTCTATAGCCCCCCTAATCCGCCTCTACTGGCATGGCGGCCAAGTGCTAATTCAGCCGCAGTCAGCCTGCATTAACCGGGGATGCGGCGGAAATCTTGGACTACCTGGAGGTAGTTCATGTATTCATACGAAGACCGTATCCGAGCGGTCAAGCTCTACATCAAACTGGGCAAGCGAACCGGGGCAACTATTCGTCGACTACCGTCGGATGCGAGCTTCGTTGAGCAGGCAGCGTGTGCGCCTTTCAGAGAAGGTGGTGCAGCGTTTGATGAAGCAGGAGTGCCTAGTCGTCGCCAAACCGAAACGGCGTCGATACGGTTCCTACCTCGGGGAGATCAGTCCGGCGCCGGAAAACCTCCTCAACCGCGACTTCAGGGCCCTAGCTCCGAATGAGAAATGGCTGACCGACATCTCGGAGTTCCAGATCCCGGCCGGCAAGGTGTACCTGTCCCCCATGATCGACTGCTTCGATGGGAAGGTAATCAGTTGGTCGATCGGCACGCGTCCCGACGCCGAGCTTGTGAACACGATGCTGGATGCCGCTGTCAAAACGGTGGCCAGCAACGATAAACGGCCTGTTGTTCACTCCGATCGTGGCGCTCACTACCGCTGGCCCGGCTGGCTATCGCGCATCGCTGATGCGAAGCTGATTCGTTCGATGTCGCGCAAATGCTGCTCACCTGACAACGCGGCTTGTGAAGGTTTCTTCGGCCGACTGAAAACGGAGCTGTTCTATCCTCACAACTGGCAGTCAACGAGCATCGAGCAGTTCATTCAGTCCTTGGATTCATACATTCGCTGGTACAACGAAAAACGTATAAAGATTTCCCTCGGCGCGCTCAGTCCCATTGAGTATCGTGAAAGCCTGGGCTTCGCGGCATAACCCAGTCCAAGTTTTTGTCCGCATCCCCACTGGGTCAGTTTTAAATAAGCGCCAACAATCGGTGAAAACGCTGGCCACATCAAACAAGGGCTGGCCAAGCTGAAGGGGTCAAGAGCAGGCTAGCCGTCCTTAAGGGCAGTTCAGAATCGCGGCGGGCAAGCCTGATGATGGGTAATCTGAATTGCTCTGACGGGCTGCTTTTGGTCGATTCTGTTGAAATAGTCGGTTTTTTCAGAACACTGTAGGATGGGGTGGTGAAAACGCCTCCTCAGCACGTATTTATGTGAAATCTCAGCCTGAAAGGCTCTGCGAATATTCGAAATTTTAATCTCCGACGTGTACTTTGATGCCTCAAAAACTGCCGCCGACTTTTTCAACAGAATCGGCCAGAAGCGGACATTCGCTGGAGGCCTATAGTCTTGCCTTGCCTGATTCACGCACAATATCTGTAATCGTGATTGTTCTTATGCAAGGAACACAATATGCAGCTCAACTCTATGACCTTTCAGAGCACAGTTCGCCCCGGAGGCTCATCAAACGGCTGTACCACTTTCGAGCGTTGCTTTTCCGATTTTCGAATCGACGAACAGTCCCAGGTGACCACGTTCAACCTATCGCACAGCCCGGCTCATGCGTTCAAGGAACGTTCGCGGAATATCCTCGGTCACCCGTATAGCTATCGGAGACCGGACGACTTTCAGTGCCGCCAGTAATCGTCAGGGAGCGCGGTAGCCATATTACTGTGAAGGTCACAACGGGCTTGCCTATAAGCAATTATCTAGGTTGGTCGCCAGGATTTAATTTTCCGAAAATGTGCATTTTATTTGCGTTTGATATTTTTGCAAAAAGCAAACTTCCATACTCAGGATTATCTGATTTTTTGTAGTTACTGGCCTTTACTAAGTCATTAATGCATGTATTGTGAGTCACTACTATAAGATTTTTGTTGACGACCTTATGCTTTTGTAGTTTTTTAACTATGTCGCTTCCGCAAATAGTCTCTCGGCCTGGTAAAAGGATTGATTTGCCCAGCATAAATTCTGATGTTTGAACTGTTCTAGTGGTTGGGCTGGTAAAAATATCAGAATTATCTAATAAAAAATGTGATCTTATAAGAGCGCCAGTTTCTTTTGCTTTCTGGCTTCCAAACAGTGTAATCCCATCTTCTGGGCCTAGGCATGGGTTACTTGAGCGGTCGCAGCGCTCTTCGTGCCTTATCAATAAAATGACACTTCCACTTTCCCAGTCATCAAAAATGCCTGATTGAGCTAATTTGTTGTTTGCTCCTAAGTCTTCTACCGTGTTTTTCGCGAATGTGTCGTAAGCAATAAATGCAGCACTGACAAAACCAATGCTAATTAATACCTTGGATAGACTTCCATTGATCACTTGTATAGCTCCTAACTAAAAGTCGCGAATCCCAAGCCATACTTAGCTCGGAGAAATTGAAATCGCCTAGGATGCTAACAAGGCAGAAAAATTATGAGGTTAGGAAATTTCCGACAGGCACGTATGAATTTTCGTTGTTTGTTACGTCAGTGAGTCCGGCTTAATCGTCATCATCCAAAACCGTCTAGCATAACCAGGTGGGCACACTCTTGAATGACCAGAGCTTTGAAGGACTTGGAATAGGAACGGTGTGTTGGCTGCATGAAATACCCACTTAAAAGGCTAAAACTGGTGCCCACTTGAATTTAAGTGCACACCATGTCTTGGCTTTGCAGGGTTGGGTAGCCGCGCGGACTCACTCCGCCGAGTACCTACACGCGAGCTCATAAGCTTTGACTTTTTTCTCCAGGAATTCGATTTTCTGCAACAGAAGAATTTTTATGATGTCATCTGCAGTCTTGGTCTGACTCCCCTCAAAAGACCTCTCCAGCCTTCCAACGATTTCATTGTTCATGCTCCGCCTGTCTGCCTTTGCAGTACTCTTAATTTGCGCATGAAGCTGAATTGGGAGGCGCACAATAAAAGGCTCACGATTGCTTTGCATATTCCGACTCTAATAGGTAACGAATCAATATCATATAAATATCATCACGTGGGTTTCTGTAGGAGTTTTCCCAAAGAGTTAATACCTTCCCCCTAACAGAGCAGCCCCTCTTCCAAACACGCGCTATAGCGGCAGAGACTTTCGACGGAATGATTGAGCTCAGCTCTCCTTACTGCCACAGCCCTTTTAATGTTCAAACGACGTCACTGGGTACGGATAGCGACAGCGCCTGCACTGAGGTGAGTCGAATGCAGGCGGCTGGGCAGCAGAGATGCCATCAGGTGGGGCTGATAAAACATTCATGGCTGGAGAGCGGCGGCGTTTATGGTTACCGCAAAATCCATGACGACCTGCGCGAGGTCGGTGAAGTTTGCGGGCGCCATCGTGTGGCAAGGCTGATGCGTCTTGAAGGGCTGCGCTCTCAGACAGGTTATCGACGCCGTCCTGGAAAGTACGGCGGTAAGCCAGCGGTCGCCTCACCCAATTTGTTGAAGCGCCAGTTCGATGTCGTGGAGCCCAACAAGGTTTGGGTCACCGACATCACCTACATTCGTACGTATGAAGGCTGGTTGTATTTGGCGGGGTGCTGGATCTGTTTTCTCGTCAGGTCGTTGGCTGGTCAATGAAGGCGCAGATGACCAGAGATTTGGCTATTGACGCGTTGTTGATGGCGGTTTGGAGGCGTAAACCGAAGCAAGAGGTGATGGTTCATTCCGACCAGGGCAGCCAGTACAGCAGCTCCGATTGGCGCAGCTTTTTGAGCGCAAACAATTTGGTTGCCAGCATGAGTCGCCGAGGCAACTGTCATGACAACGCCGTGGCCGAGAGCTTTTTCCAGCTTCTGAAACGGGAACGGATCAAGCGAAAAATCTACATCACGCGGGAAGATGCTCGTAGTAATGTGTTCGATTACATCGAGATGTTCTACAACGTAAAACGCCGCCATGGTTTCAACAATCAGCTGTTACCGGTAGAGTTTGAAAAGCGTTACGCAATGAGCTTACAAGGTGTCTAGAGAATCCGGGGCGATTCAGCCTGCGTCTTTTGCACCAGCTAAGAAATCACGTCAAGACGACCACAGGAAAACCGAATCAAATCGCCGACGCTAATTTCTCCGGGCAAAACATCATCTAATTCAACGACAACTGAGCCAACCACCACTAACCGCTCTTTTAGATCAATCACCTCAGCCAGAAACTCATGAGCAAAACTCTCACCTAAACGTTGCATGACTGGCTGAGCATTCAATTCCGCCTTGGTTGCTCCCCTAATCGAGATGGCAAGCAAAGGCTCGCGCAGGCGATCCCCCACCTGCATGCTGCATGGATGAGAAAAAGCCACGCACTCAAAATTTTCATCACCAATTGTCAGCATTGCCTCTTGCGCATCTTTAGAAATCCATTCACACCGCTTAACGATCATTTAGAAAACCCTAAACTAGGTGCTTTTCTTGCCAGCTCACTTACAGACTTAACATGGAATGTAGTTATATTTCCTGTTGCCCTATCCAGACCTACTGTAGTGGTCTAATGAAACCGGACACCCATTTAGGCGAGAATGCTCGCCAGATCGAGGTGTCAGATGACCAAACAACGCCGCTCCTTTTCTGCTGAATTCAAACGCGAGGCTGCCGACCTCGTGCTCAAGCAAAACTACAGCTACATCGAAGCCAGCCGTTCACTGGGTGTCGGCGAGTCGGCCCTGCGTCGCTGGGTTGATCAGGTTCAGCAGGAGCACCAAGGCGTCACTCCGCAGGGCAAAGCCCTGACCCCGGAACAGCAGAAAATCCAGGAATTGGAAGCTCGTATCGCTCGGCTTGAGCGAGAGAAATCCATCCTAAAAAAGGCTACCCCGCTCTTGATGTCGGAAGATCACGAGCGTTCGCGCTGATTGACCAACTGAGCGTCCACGAGCCGGTTGATTGGCTGTGCAAGGTGTTTGAAGTCACTCGCTCGTGTTATTACGCCCAGCGTCTCAGGCGCCGGACTCCCGACGTTGAGCGGCTTCGGCTGCGCAGCCGGGTCAATGAACTGTTCACGCAAAGTCGCAGTGCCGCGGGTAGTCGTAGCATCTTATCGATGCTGCGCGAAGACGGTGAGCAGCTCGGACGATTCAAAGTGCGCAGCCTGATGCGCGAGCTTGACCTCGTCAGTAAACAGCCCGGATCACATGCCTATAAACGAGCGACGGTTGAACGGTTGGATATCCCGAACATCTTGAATCGAGAGTTCGATGTTCCGGCACCCAATCAGGTCTGGTGCGGCGACATCACCTACATCTGGGCCCAGGGGAAATGGCATTATCTGGCTGTCGTGCTGGATCTTTGTACGCGCCGGGTGGTGGGCTGGGCGTTGTCGGAAAAACCGGACGCTGATCTGGTTATCAAGGCGCTGGATATGGCTTACGAGCAACGAGGAAGACCTCAGGGTCTGCTGTTTCACTCGGATCAAGGGGCGCAGTATGCGAGTCGTTTATTTCGCCAACGGCTGTGGCGTTATCGCATGCGCCAGAGCATGAGTCGTCGGGGAAATTGCTGGGACAATGCGCCAATGGAGCGCGTATTCCGCAGCTTGAAAACGGAATGGATACCGACCACGGGTTACCGAACGGCTCAAGAAGCCCAGCGCGATATCAGCCACTTCTTGATGCATCGGTACAACTGGGTTCGACCCCATCAACTCAACGGTGGGCTGGCGCCAGCTCGGGCCGAAGAAAAACTTAACGTCGTGTCCGGTATTAGTTGACCACTACATACAAACCCATATTTAGCACTTCCTTCGCCGCCAATCAGCCTTACATACCCATTCATTTCCGAAACAAATGTTCCGTTTTTAATTACATGATTTGCATCATCTAGATAGTTTTTAAGATTATAAGAACTCCGGCCAAATGCCCCCATCAACTCTGAACCATGCTTTCCAAAGTGCTGGACCGCTTCATCACCCTTGAAAAACTTTGTTGCTGGGGAGTGAGTCAGGAGCTTAGGGCCATTATCGACAACAAGGTTCCCGCCGGTCGCCGCGCTTGCACCGGTCTGACCTGTCGCTTTTGCACCAACAAATATTTCGGACTATATCTGCTTTACCCTATTAACATACACCTAATAATCTAAGGTCATCTTTAAGCTCCACGACTTCATCAGAAGGCAGATCTTCCAAGATAGAGGAGAGTTCAAACTCCTCTAACAATTTAGAGATGGTATCCAGATGATACTTCTGGACCTTTTCCGGAGATCGCCCTGCTGAAAGAATAAGTGCTATAACTTCGAGCATTAACTTTTCAATAGGCAATTCAAATGAGTTTTCAAGCTCGCCATAGGCATAACCCACTTCACTTTCACCTTCAGCCCATGAGCTTTGGTGGCTGAGCTTGACCTTGCAATAGCTATAATAGCTACCCAGAAACCAAGCCCGGATTTCACCATAAGTCACTCTGTCTTCCATTACGGCGTCTTCCTCGGAGGGCGCAGCATAACACCCTGATTATCAAGAATATTAACGGTAATATTGGGGTACTTCGCCTTGAACTGCTCAGCCACATTCAGACAGCTGGCACAAGCCGCTTTCTCCGTAAGGATATTTACTGTTCCTCTTGCGGAGGTATTTCTCCCCAACTGGTCAGCGATATTATCTAGAATTTTGTATTCCGTATCTATTCCCCGATAAACCAAGTCTCCAGCCTTATTGGGTACAGATTGAGCGACAAAATTCCCATTTCCGGAGCCGACAAGCCCCTTACCAGCATCAGAGACTTGGCTGTGTGCGGCCATCTGCTTAGGTATTCCGGGAATATCTATTTCCGCGACAGCTACGTTACCACTTCGCCGTAAGCCAGACGGCAACCCAGCTCGAACGTCCATGACCCGTTGGGCCATCGGAGCAGTGTCAATCACGGTCGCAGTCGCTTTTGCTACAACCAAAGAGCCAAAAAATTACGAAGCTCTAACGACCTTGATCACGACCTCTGTTGACCGCATCCAGAAGCAGTTCTAGCTCAAGGCCATAACAATTCGGCTCGAAGCTTTCCTCTATTCCATTTATCAAAAATTCATTAGAAATCAACTCACAAAGCTCATCCACCTCACTTGATGATAATGAACTATTAAGTAATTTCTCAGCCAGTGCCAGTTGGTGCTCTCCTGCCATAAAGCACAACGCCAATAAAAGCTGTAATTGGGCGCTTGTTAAGAGGCTACTCATTTACCGGTCCCCGCAGCTGATTTTCCCCAACCGGTGACAACTTTACCTTCAGCATTGACCACTATGACTGCATCCGTCCCCGTATACCTAAATGTTGGACCATACTTTGAAGGGACATATTCAATCTTTAGAGGACTAGACCAAGCTCCACTGAGTGCTGACTGGCTTACACCAATACCACCATCCCTTCCTGCAAATTGCTCCAATGCGTGATTTGAATAGCTAGTGATTTGTGTAGGTGCCCTGGCTCCGGCGGCCTGCTCAGCAACCATCTGCATTTTAAGTCTAGCAGCATTAGCCGCGCTGCTCGCTCCTGACTCAGCAATAGCGGGAACGCCTTTTGCACCAACTAATCAGCGACTATTTTTTGCAGCAAGCTCGCGACTTCAACTCTAAGTCTTTCATCGTCAAATTCATACTCTTCCCTTGATTCGTTTGACTCGTACATATCCGCAGCACAAAAAATACTGGACAAACACTCGCTCAACGAAGGCTCATCGAGCTGAAGGACATTGCTATCCCGCTCAATTTTCCAAAGCTCAATATACGCTTCAGAAAAAATTTCGGATTTCAGCCTTCCCGCCACATACGATCTTGCAAACTCCAAGATAGTAAGACTCATCGCAGAACTCCATTTTTAATAAAATTTTCAAACTGCTGGGTTCCCGGCGAGAGCTTAAAGCCCGTCACAAAATTTCCTGATGCATCGAGCACAACAGCGTTGTTGGTGGTCGAATTAAAGAACACTTTTGAGTCTTTTACAAATCCGTATGTGCCTTGCTGAGTCGTAGAAGTGGACCCCATGTGATTTTTGATTGCAGACTCATACTGAGCAAGTGTTTCAGGATTTTTCTTTGTAGTCACCACACCAAAATCAGAAGCATGCTTGAATTTTTTATCGAGCTGCTTCTGGGTAACGCTAGTTAAAGCCTCAGCAACACTATTACCTTTTGCACCATCCGTCAGCAGCAACGGCGGCGTATTCACCTTCGAATATGAAGCAAGCTCACTACGCCCATCAGCGTACACAACCTTCATCGTATCGTCACTGACAGTGACAATGCTGCCCTTGGGAATCACCTTCCCACTCTGCAGCGTTACGCTCTCACTGAGTTCGACTGTCGTATTGGCCTGAATCGTGGCGCTTTTAACGTATTGGGTGCCACCCACTGGCACGTGATTGGGCACATCGATCAGATGTGGCACCTCAGGATTTGGCCCAACACGTTCAAACTTCGCCAGCTTACCCTCAACACCACCCGCAGCCTTGGTGGCGGCAGCAATCTCTTTGAACCCATTGATAGAGACCTCGACGCCAGCTTTAGAAAGTGTTGACGCGCCCTGAGCAGCTCCCCCTGTTCCGCCGGTAGCAATGACTTGGGCGTACAACGCCACCGCCTCACCCATTTGCTTACCAAGCTTCTCGGCGTTTTCATCACCACCAACAACCAGCGCATCGCGAAGCTGACTAATTTGCGACTTGAAGCCAGCGGCAGCCGCACCGAAGAGCCTCTCCCCCTCCACTGACAATATGAACGCGTTCATAGCGTCAATGCTTGCAACTGGATCGCGCAGAACACCCACTGCACCGTTCAGAGCATCTATGCCAGCGCCTGCCATACTGTCTTTGAAACTATTGAAGAGCGCGCTGGCTGAAGCCATATCTTGGCTACCAGAAATGGATAACCACTTGCCCGTCACCTTCATTTTTTCAGTGAACGTTTTGGCTTCTGCTACTTCCTTGACCATTTGGACTATTTGTTGAGTCGCCAACCAATTGTTGTCGACGTTCGCAATCGCAGCGTTAGTAGCCGTCGCCGCGCCGTTCGGGTTGCTCATTGCAGCAATGCCGGTCACCATCGACGCGATAATGTTGCGCTTGGCCTCTCGCTCCTCGCTGGTTTCGTTAGGACTGGTTTCGTTGAAAAGGCCTGCGAGTAAACTACTGGCCGAACCACCTAGCGCGCCCGCTGAGCAGCTCTGGCTGCTGGCGGCAGCACCGGCACAGCCGAGAATGGCATGCAAGCTGGCGTGCTCGGGGCTGCCTTCTTTCAGCCCATTGATTACCAGTTTGCCGATGTAGTCCGAGCCTTGTTGCTGGACGTAGTTAACGACCATATTCTGTGCAAACTGCGCACCACCACCGGTTACGTTGCCGCTTGCACCCGCGACCAATGCGGTCGCGATTTGTCGATAGGTACCGCCCGCGCCCCAATCAGCGGCGACGGCATTGGCTTGTTTATTCAGGTCCAGGTATTTCTGTCGATGAACCGCTTGTACGTTAGGGTCGACTTCAGGGTCGCGGGATTTGGCAAATTCCTTTTCAGCGTCGCTACGCAGCGTATCCGCCTCACGGGCGCGAGTCTCCAGATACGCCGCTACGTTCTGAACAAACTTGCCAGTAATCTCGAAACCGACCTGAATTTCCTTCGCGTCGAAAATTGGCTTTAGCTTGTTACTGCCATCTCGATCACTGGACACGTCAGTATTGATTGCAGCCACAGCTTGCTCGGCCGTCTGGCCGGTCAACGCCTGCTGCTTGGCGCTGTCAGTAACCGTCACTGCTGCGCCGCTGATACCGCTCAAGGTTTTACTGCTGGAGCTGTCACCGGCGTACAGCGCAACGGGAGCATTCACACCAAATCCGCCTTTGTTGGCTACAGGCGTCCCGGTCTTGGTAGCGTCGACGTTGCCGTCTGCATCCCTGCCAACCTTCCCGCCTTTGCTATAGCCACCGCTCAGATTGATACTGGTAGCGTCATAGTCGGCCTTATTCTTGATATCCGAACTCGTCAGAGAGCCTGTTGTGAGGGTGTTCTTACCATCGGCTACCGCTTTATCGGTGCTGGCAATGATCGCGCCCTTGAGGTCGGTATTACCCTTGACCTCAACCTGGAACCCACCATCGCGCGCCTTGATGCCCGATTGATCGCTGACACTGGCGTAGTCGCTGTGCATTTTTTGCTGACCAATGCCACCACTGACGCTGCTCATTCCCATACAGAATGGTGGTACGCAAATGCTGACCCCGACGTTTGCGCTCAGTTGCTCGGAGCGATAAGTACTGGTGTCTTGCAGACTCTCGATATTGAGATCACCGCCCACCTTGGCCTGAACTTGCTGGCCGGTAACGACTGCACCTTTGAGATTGGTATCTCCGGCGCTATCAAGCCGTACTGTCTGCCCAGCCTTGACTGATGTGTTGGTTTGGGTGACATCGTCACCATCGGACATCCCCCGCCCTTTATTGGCGGCGAGGTCCAATGTGAACCCGTTTTGTTGCCCGCCAAAACTGAACCCGACACCAGCGCTCCAGCCACTGTTGTTGTTGGAGCTATCCTGATGTGCAGTGTTTTGCGCGGCCAGGAGGTTGATCTTGCCATCCGCTTTGAGGTTGGCATCACCTCCAGCGTCGATCCGGCTGCCCACCACATTCAAATTGCTATCAGCGCCCGCGCCCTTGGCTGTGATATTGACGTCACCACCTGCAACCACACTGCTGCCAACTACATTGCGGCCACTTTGGCTGCTTTCATTGTGACTACGGCTGTCGCTCAAGTTGACGCTGATCTTCACGCCTGTGAGATCTTTTTTCATCAGCGCCTGGCCACCGTCGAGCGCTGCATTGGCACTCATGGCAGCATTCACAGCGGACAGCGCGAGCATGCGGCCATCACTTGTTTGTTGGGCTGATTCAACTGTCCCCTGAAGGCTTCGCAGTGCATCAACCATAGGAACGCTGACGGTGCCGCCAACCGCCGTGCGACTGGTGCTCGCCGTGTTGTTGGCTTTCAAGGTATCGAATCCAGCCTCGATATCTACATGTTTGGCCTTGATATCGATATCGCCTTTAGGTGCAACAACCTGGCTGGCAATCTGGTTGTAATGCTCCCCAGCCGTAAGGCTGACATCGCCCCCCAACGACGCGATCTGGCTGCCGGTCTGACGGCTAGTTTCGCTCTGATCAGCCTTCTTGGTCTTGACGATACCCGTCGCACTTTGCCACCAGGAGCCCACCTCCCCAACCTTCTTGCTGTTGGACTTGGAGCTTGCGCTTGCGGTGTTTTCAGCGCTAACCACTTCAAGATTTCGCCCTGCGTCGATCTGTAGGTCACGGTCCGTAACCAACGTACTTCCACGCACGGTGGTATCCCGTCCGCTGGTGATCTGCAAGCTATCGGCGCTGATATCACTGCCGATGCTTTGCGAGGCACTTTGCTGGGCCTGCTGCCCCTTCTGTGACGCAGACATTCCAACGGTGAGCGATACGCCGACCTTGCTGGACTGTTTGGATTGGCTTGAGGCCTGCTGCACTTCAGCCGTACCGATTTCCACATCATTGCCAGCGTTGAGCTTAACCACGCCTTCTGCCCGGAGAGCCGCTGCTTCCAGAGAGATATCGTTATCCGCTCGCAGATCAATTGACTTGGCTACAAGCTCGGTACTATTCAACGTTGTCTGGATACTCGAGTTACTACTGGACTTACTCGAAAACAGGCCTTTCTTGGATGAAGAGCTGGCCTGGCTGGCATAATTTTCGGCCGCAACTAGATTGATGTCGTGCCCCGCGGTAGCCAGCAGTGCCCCGCCACTATTGATCTTGGCGCCCTCGGCATTAATATCCTGAGCCGCCGAGATAACAACTTTCTTGCCCGCGCCAATGGATGAGCTGACAGCAACATCACTGTCACTCTCAGTCATCTTCGTACTCTTCTTACCCCACGATCCCTTCTTGGTCTTGGAGTAATACGAGTAATCAGTGTTCTCGGCAGTGTTGAGATTCAGATCTTTTCCGGCATACAAATACGCCTCATTCCCCGCCGTCACTCGGCTGGCAATCAGCGCCAAATCCTGCCCTGCACTCAGCGCCACATCCCCACCGGCCTTCACCGTGGTGGACACTTGCTGGGCGTGGTCTTCCTGGATCTTGAGCTTCTTGGAGTTATACCCAGAATGCTGTTCGTCCGCCGCCGACGCCAGGGTCAGGTCACCCGTGGCCGCCATGGCAATATCGCGTTTGGCGTCAATCTGGCTGGCGATGGCTTTGATATCGCGGCCCGCATCGACCTTCAGATCACGGCCGGCTTCCAACGTGGAGCCGAATTGTTTGATGTCCTGACTGCTGATTTTGGTGTTCAGGTTCACCCGACTCATCTGTTCAGCCGAGGTAATGTTGACGTCACGTCCACCCTGGATGACCGTGTCGGCCCCACTCTTAAGAGCACCTCCTTGGTTATTGACGTCGCGCCCCGCCAACACACTCAGGTTATTGGCTGATTCAATCCGTGCCGCGCTGTCTACATAACCTTGCTGAAGCTTGCGGTTGTTACCATGATCCTCCTGGTAGTTGGTCACGGTGCGTTCATTGATCACGTCACCGTTGATTGCCCGCAGGCTCACATCACGACCGGCGATGATGCCGCCAGACTTGTTCACCAGGTTGTTGCCCGCCAGCAAATCGAGACGGTTACCCGCCTCGATCAAACCACTGTTGACCAGGTTCTGGCCGGCGCTGGCTGACAGGTTATTCGTCGCACGCAACGTGCCAGCGTTATCCAGGTTTTTCCCGGCGATCAGGTTGAGGTCATTACCGGCGATCAGCGCACCGTTAGGCGCCAGGCGGTTGTTGGAGTGGGCCAGGTACAGCACCGGAACGAGGACCTGTTCACCATTTACTTCATTCTTTTCAAGCCAGACGATGTCGTGGGTCAGCGCTGCAACCTGCTCGGAGGTCAGGCTGACACCCACGGCCAGGTTAAGTGACTGCTTGCTCTTGATCGCGTTGTCCATCAGGTACTTGAACAACTGCTCGTCAGTATTCTGCCCGGCAAGGAAGCGCTGACCAGTGCGGGCTACCACGGCTTGCTGGATCAGGCGCTGTTCATAGAAGCCATCACCCAGACGCTTCCAGCTGTCATCGGGGTTGTAGCCCAGGTTGGACAGCAGGTAGTCCGAACTCATGAATTGCTTGAGGTCGGTAAGGGCCGGGTTGGTTTCGATCAGGTACTTATGCGGCTGCGACGAAGTAACGTTGGATGGCAACCCCTGAACACGGTTGATGGTTTGTGTATCGGTCGTTGTTACTGCGGTACCAACGGGAATCGCTTGCAGGGGATCAGCAACCACCGTGCGCCCTGGAAGTTCAGCGCCGATAATTGATGTGGTCGGCGCGACAATATTGAGCGCATCGATACCCGCAACGACTTCGACTTTCTGACGGCTGGCCTCAACCTGTCCCAGCGTGCTGGCCGCTGCCTGACTGGTGCCACTCAACTCAATCTCGCGCCCGGGGCTGAGCGGTAATGCCTGCTGACGCTGTTCATTACTGACAACGGCGCTGCCCATGGTCCAACTTTGTGGAGCAAGGTTGGTCGGCGCACTACTGTCTTGCTGGCTCAGGCGGAACAAGCCGTTTTGGCCTGAAGGTAAATCGAAGCCTGGAAGCGTTAGTGGGTTGACCTGTTGCTGGGCAAGATTCGGTGGAAGTTGCGAGTTAACAACCACTACAGCTGTTTTGTGGTCGCCCACACTGGTGTCGAGGGCGCGGCCGTTTACCGCCAGAGCGGTCTTGAGCACATTGATGTTGCTGATGTCATTACTGGCGGTGAGTTTGGCAGTGCCACCAGCCTGGATAATGGCGGGCGCTGCGATGACACCGTTGGTTTTTATCTCAATCGGATTGTTGATGCCGGCAAATATCACCGGATTGAAGTTCGCCAGTAGCGCTGCCAGCGCCTTCTCATCCACCGGTGAACCTGGCGGGTGATCTCGGTTGTAGATCGCGACCGCTTGAACCAGAGCATTGTGTTGGGCCTTCGGAATCTTCGGGGCCGCCGTGTACACACCATTACCGGTTCCAGAACCCCCTATCGCTGCCTGGTTAACAATGTTATCGCCCTGAATAGAGAGATCGTTGGCAGCTGAGACCACGCTATAGCGGTTTGAAAACTGCTGGCTAGTGATGCTCAGGTTACGGCCGGCACTGAGGGTGGCTGACGGAGAGTCTTGCTCTATCACACTGTCAACTGTGCGGTTCAGAGTTAACTGGGTTCTTCTGTCACTCCAGCCCCCGGAGCAGTGCTGTACGCAGGTGATGCTGAGACCAGCAGACGTCAGCTTCTGGTTTAACTGAAACTTCTCACGCTCGTTAACCACCTCATTCGCCGCAAGGGTCATATCACCCGTACTTTGAATATTGCCCGATATGTTACGAAAGCTTTGCGCCGAGGTGCCTGTGGCAAAACCTGCAACAGCCAGGCTGCCAAGGCTGACGACTTCACCGTAGTTATTCGTAAAGGTATTGACGTTGAACGTCGAGTTTTCACCACTGAAGGCGAAACCACGAATATTGAGATCTGCCGCATCGCGATCATTGATCAGACTTTGGGCAGTGATAGTGAGGTCTTCAGCAGCGCCCAAGGTGCCAATATTCTGAACGGTACCGGCCTTGATAATCAGGTCAGAGGCTGAGGTGATCCGGCCACGGTTAACCAATTGTCCCACATCAATCGAGGTACGCCCACCACCCGCCAGGCTCCCCGCACTGGCTACGTTCACCTGCGCGGCGTTCAACGCAAAGGTGCCCTGGCTGCTTGCCCGACCACTGCCGCCATAGGTCCCGTCCAGCCTCAATTTGAAGCTACCATCACTGGCAATCAGCCCATCGTTACTCCAGTTACCACCGTCACCTATCAAGCTGTCGGAAGCCAGCAACTGGCCTCCTGCCGTTTGGTTGAGCGTCCTGACGTTGACCGTCAATCGCCCTGCCTGGATCACGCTGCTGTTGGTCCACTCGTCAGCAGTCAGGGTCAAGCCGCCACGGGTGACGAGATTGCCACCGGCACCGGTCAGGTTGGCCATGCTGATGTCGAACGTGCCAGTGCCGACGTGGAGTACGTTGCCGCCTGTGTTCTGAAGCGTGCCGGCGTTCAACGTCAAATCGCTGTTGGCGGTTTCCAGTGTGCCGTCGCGGTTATCAAGCAACCCGCCAATCTCAAACTCAGTCTTACCGCTAGTCCCCAGCGCCCGCAGCTGGCCTTTCTGGTTATCCACGCTACCCGCAACGACTTTCAGCGTGCTATCGCTTTCAATAACGCCTTTCTGGTTGTTCAACGCACCGCTGAGGTTAAGGTCAATCTGCCCGCCCGCAACCTGGCCGCGCACATCACCGCCGTTATCAAAACTACTGCCGATGACCTTGACCGCGCCTTTGGCGTACAGGCCGCCGTCGCGGTTGTCGAAGGCGCCGGTGGTGACGACGGTGTCGCCGGTTTGCGACGCGATGCGCCCGCCGTTGTTGTTGAGGCTGGCACTGTTCAGGATCAGGCTCTGTGCCTGGATGATGCCGGCCTGGCGGTTGTTGTTCAGGTCGAAGTCGTTGCGCAATAAGCCACCCAGCGCTTTGGCTTGCAGGGCGCCTTTGAGGCTGGCCAGGGTGCCGCCACGGTTGTCGATGGTCGCAGCGGTGATGTTCACATCACCGGCCTGGGCGATGACTTTGCCGCTTTGGTTGTCGAGGGCCTTGTCTATCTCCAGGTTCAGGGCGGTCTGGCTTTGGATCGAGCCCTTGGCGTTGTCGAGGCTCGCAGCCTTGAGCTTCAAGTCAGCGTTCTGACTGTAGATCAGGCCGTCGCCGCTGTTTTGTACGGCGCCAGTGGTGGTGACGGCCACTGCGCCGTTGGCGGCGACGGTGCCGCGATTGCGGTTGTCCAGGCTGCCCGCGAACAGGGTCAGCAGGCTTTGGCTGGCCAGTTGGCCGCCCTGGTTGTTGATTTCACTCGCGCGTTTGAGCAGCAGCGTACCGGCGCTGGCGAGTTTGCCGTTGGTGTTGGTCAGGGCGCCGAGCAGGTCGAGGGTTACGGCGCCGTTGCCGATCAGGGTGCCGCCGCTGTTGTCGAGGCTGGTGCCGATCAGGCTGAGTGCCTGTTGCGCATTGACCGTACCGCCCGCGTTGTTGAGCGTTTGCACTTGCAGGTCGAGGGCAGCGCCGCTGTCAATCAACCCACCTTGGGCGTTGTTGAGCAGGCCGGTGACGGTCAGGGTTTGCCCGCCTGCACTTGAGATGATGCCTTTGTCACTGTTGTCGAGGCTGGCAGCTTTGACGGTCAGGGCTTTTTGGCTGACCAGCGCACCGGCGCCGCTGTTGAGCAGGCTGTTGCTCAGGGTGGCGTCGACGTTGCCATAACGGCTGGAGACGGTGCCTTGGTTGCGGTTGTCCAGGTCGGCGCCGCTGACGCTGACGCCCTGCCAACCGGAGATCAGACCGGCCTGGTTGACCAGCTTATTGCCGCTCAGGGTCAGCAGGTTATTGCTGATCAGTTTGCCAGCGCTGTTATCCAGGGTGCGACCACTGAGGTTGAGGTTCTGGGCGGTGGAGATTTCGCCGCCCTGGTTGCTCAGGTCACGCAGGTGCGTGATGGTCAGTTGGCCGTCGGTGGTGATCAGGCCGGCGTTGTTATTCAGGTCGCCAGTAGCGTTGCCCAGATCGATGGCAATCGACTTACCCAGCACGGAGCCGCCCTGGTTGTTCAGGCCAGTGCTATTGAGGGTCAGGGCATTGGTGGCGTTGATCAGCCCTTGGTTCTGGTTGTTGAGCTGGCCGTCGACATTAAGCAAAGTGTCGCCACGGCTGGTCAGGGTGCCGCCGCTGTTGTCCAGGCTGGCGGCATGGCCGTCGATGGACTGGGCGGCGATCAGGCCTTTGACGTTGCTCAACGCCTGTGTGATGCGCAGGGTCAGGGCCTGGTTGCTGAGCAATTTGCCGTTGCTGTTATCCACGCTGTCGGCGGCCAGGGTGAAGGCTTGGCCGCTGGAGAGTTCACCGCCCTGGTTGTTCACGCCTTTGAGGTTTTTCAGCATCAACAGCGGGCCGTTGATCAAACCGCCCTGGTTGTTCAACTGGCCGTGGTTCAGGTCCAGTGCGACCGAGGTGTTACTGAAGAGTTTGCCACCCTGCTGATCCAGACCGGTGACCTTGGCGGTCAGGGCCTTGTTGCTGGTCAGGCGACCACCGTCCTGGTTGGTCAATTGTCCGGCGGTGATGTCGAGGGTGTCGCTGGTGCTGACGTTGCCGCCGTGGCTGTTGTCGAATGCACCAGTGGTGATTTTCAGGGCTGCAGCGCTGCTGAGGGTGCCTTTTTGGCTGTTATCCAGGCTGGCGCTGCTCAGGGTGAGGCCTGCATCGGTGACCAGTTCCCCGCCTTGGTTATCCACGACCCCTGGGGTGGTGACGTTTAACGCTCCTGCACTGGATACGCTGCCTTTACGGTTGTTCAGGCTCGCAGCGTTAACGGTCAGGAGACCTTCACTGCTCAGCTTGCCTTGGTTGTTGTTCAGCTCGCCGCTGAGCTTAAGGCCAAGGTCTTTCTGGCTGATAAGGCTGCCGCCGCTGTTATCCAGACTGGTGCCTGTCAAGTTCACACCGCTCTGGCCGCTGAGTTGGCCCTTGTTACGGTTGAGCACCTTGTCGACGTTCAGCTTCAAGTCGGTCGCAGCGAGCACCAAGCCACTGTCACTGTTATCCAAACGTTGGCCGGTTATCTGCACAGCGGCTTTGCTGGAGATCTCACCGCCACGGTTATCCACCACGCCCACGTTGACGTCGGCACGTTGGTTGGCGCCTACGAAACCATTTTTCCGGTTGTCCAGCGTCTGGCCTGTAAGGGCGAGCGCACCTTGGGCGATCAGGGCGCCGTTTTGGTTGGTGAGCGTCGCGACGTTCGCCGTGAGATCACCTTTGCTCGAAACCTGGCCGTCGGTGTTGTCCAGGCTGGCCGCCGTCAGTTGCGCGTTGCCGTCGCCAATCGCCGAGCCGTCCTGGTTCTTGAAAGCACCGTCGACGGTGATACCCAACTCGCCACGGCTGCTGAGCAGACCGCCTCTGTTATCCAGGCTGGCGCTATGAACCTGCAGCGCAGCCGCAGAAACCAGACCTTTGATGTTGCTCAGGCCCTGTTCAACGCGCAGGGTCAGCGCCTGGTTGCTGATGAGTTTTCCGCTGCTGTTATCCAGGTTTTTGCTGGCCAGGGTGAACGCCTGGGCGCTGGAGATTTCGCCGTTCTGGTTGTTTACCCCGTTGAGGTTTTTCAGCATCAGTAAGGGCGCGTTGATCAGGCCTTGCTGGTTGTTCAGTTGACCGTTGTTCAGGTCCAGGCTCAGTGAGGTTTTGCTGAAAAGCTGCCCGCCCTGCTGATCAAAACCCGTCACGCTGGCGACCAGATTTTTGTCGCTGGCGATACGACTGTCCGTGCCGTTGCTGACTTGGCCGGCGGTCAGAGTAAGGGTGTCATTGCTGATCAGGCTACCGACCTGGGTATTGTCAAAAGCACCGGTGGTAACGCTTACCGCGCCCTTGGCACTGAGCGTGCCCGCGCGGTTGTCCAGGCTGGCGCTATTAAGGGTCAAGCCTTGGTTAGTGGTCACGGCGCCACTTTGGTTAGTCAATGCACCCGTGGTGCTTAGCGCAATGGCACCGGCACTCGATACCTTGCCTGACGTATTGTTCAGCCCGGCCGCTGTGGCGGTGATGGAGCCTTCACTGGTGAGCAAGCCGCCGGTGTTATTCATATCACCACTGTGGGTCAGCGTCAGACCTTGCTGGCTGGACACCGTGCCACCACTGTTGTCCAGGCTCTGGCCTTGCAGTGTCACCTGGCCTTTGCCGAACAACAGCCCTTCGCTCTGGTTGATGACCTGCGCCACCTTGAGTCCCAGGTCGGTGCCCGCCAGCAGCTTGCCGTTACCGCTGTTATTCAGGCGGGTACCCGCCAGGTTCACGTCTACCGCGCTGGAGATTTCCCCGGCCTGGTTGTTGATGTCATCGACAGTGAGGGTCAACGCTTTTGTCGCGCCGATCAGACCGCCGTTGCTGTTATTCAGTGTGCTGCCGGTCAGGCTCAAATTGCCCTCGGCGACCAACTCACCTTTTTGCTGATTGAAATGGGTGACGTTGGCCGTCAGATCAGACTTGCTGGAGATACGCCCGCCGGCGTTTTCCACGGTCGTCGCGTCGAGGCGCACCGGTCCCACGCCACTGAGCAAGCCGCCCTGATTACTCAGGGTCGTGCCCAGGTATTGGATCGCCGATTGCCCGCTGAGCAGGCCTTTGTCCTGGTTATTCAACTGGGTGACGTTGAGCTGCAGGTTCTTGTCGGCACTGACCTTGCCGCCACGGTTGTCCAGGCTGGCCGTGTTCAGGGTCAGCAAGTCTCTGCCGCTCAGGCTGCCGCCCCGGTTATCGAGGCTGCCCGCCTGCACATCCATCGCGCCTTTGGCGGTGAGCAGACCGTTGCTCTGGTTGTCCAGCAGGCCCGTGATACGCGCGGTGAGGCTGCCGTCACTGAGCACTTTGCCAGTGTTGCTGTTGTCCAGGCTCGCGGCGGTGATCGAGGCCGTTTGGCCGGTGCCGAGTACGCCTTGGCGGTTGTTCAGCGCGCCACGCACATCAACGCTCAACGAGGTATCGCCCGTGACCTTACCGCCGCTGTTATCCAGGCTGGCAACCTGCACTTGCGTGGCGTTCGTGCTGGAAACTTCGCCCTGGTTGTTGGCCAGGGCCCCGTCCAGGTTCAGCAACAGGCCGGCGTCACTGGTAAGCGTACCCGTGCTGTTGTTCACACTGACCGCACGGACATCAAGACCGTTGGCCGAGACCACGCCGTTGACGTTGGTCAGCGCCTGGTCCAGGCGCACGTTCAAGGCCTGATCGCTGAGCAGTTTGCCGCCCGTGTTATCCAGGCTCTTCGCCGTGAAGGTGAAACCCTGGGCGCTGGAGATTTCACCGCTCTGGTTGCCGACGTCGGCGAGGTTGTTCAGGGCCAGGGCCGGACCACGGATCAAGCCGCTCTGGTTGTTCAACTGACCCTTGTTCACGTCCAGGGTCAGCGACGTGACGCTGGTGAGTTGACCGGCGTTATTGTTCAGGCTGGCAACGTTGGCGGTCAGTGCCTGGTTGCTGGCGATACGGCCAGCGGCGCTGTTATCCACGGCACCGGCCTTGAGGTTCAGAGTGCCTTGGCTGGTGAGTTTGCCGCTCAGGTTATTGACCGCGCCGCTGGCGGTGAGGCTCAGGGCGTTGCCCGCAGTGACCAGCCCGGCAACGTTGTCCAGCGAAGCGATGTTCAGCGTGGCCGTGTCAAGGCTCGACACCTCGCCGCTGCGGTTATTCAATTGCCCGACCGTCGCGCTCAATGGACCACTGCTGTTCACCAGCCCGCCCTGGGCGTTGAGCAATTGGCTGGCATTCAAGGTCAGGCCGCCCGTGCTCAGCACGCGGCCTTTGTTCTGGTTGTCCAGGGTGCCCGCGCTAATATTGGCGACCTGTTTGGCACTCAAGGTTCCGCCCTGGTTGTTCAGGGCTTGTGCTGCGTTGACGGTCAGGTTGCGGCTGGCGACCAGACTGTTGCCGTTGTTGTTGATGGTTTGTGCGCTGAGGCTCAGATCACCTGTGGCGTTGCGGGTGTTATCCGCGTTGACCCCGGCCTCGATAATGCCGTTGTTGGTCAGTTGGCCGCCGCTGGTCAAGGTGATGCTGTCGCGGGCCGCGAGGGTTTTACGGCTGTTCAGGTCGCCTTGGGTCTGCACATCCAACGCCGTGCCGGCGTAGACCGGTCCCTGGGCGTCGAGGCTCGCGGCCTTGACGTTGACCGCGCCGCTGGCCGCCGCCTGCGCCATGCTCAGATGCCCATTGGCATCAAGCTGAATATCCCCGCCACTGGCCGCCAACGTCCCGTCCAGCTTCACGCCCACACCGGCTTCGGTGCCCACCAGCTTGATCGCACCGGCGTACATCCCGCCCAACGCCGACGAGTCAATCGCCAGCTCCGGCTTGGTACTGCCGTCATCGGCACGCGCGGTGGCATTCAGGGTCTGGGCATTCACATCGTTACGACCGGCAATCACGGTCAAGTTGCGCGCATTGATCTGCGCGTTGATCTTCGCCGAGCGGGTGATGATTTCGAAGCGGTCGACGTTGCTGGCATTCAGGCCCTGGCCGTCGATGGTCACGGCGCCGCCATCGACCTGGTAACGGTCCAGGCGGCCGTTATCGAGGATGGGTTTGCCGGTGGTCAGGGTGACGTTGGGGGTGTTGATGAAGCCGCAACCGTTGCAACTGATGCCGTAGGGGTTGGCGACGATGACCTTGGCCGACTGGCCCGCCACTTCGGTGTAGCCACGCAGTTGGCTGGGGCTGCCGCCGTTGACTTCGTTGAGGATAATGTTGGCGGCGCGGCCTTGCAGGTTCGGGTTGCCGAGGATAATCCCGCCCAGCTGGGTCGATGGGGTACGGTCGGTGGCGTTGTTGAGGATCACCCCGTTGGCGCCGACGTTGTAGTCCTTGAACTGGTTGTGGGACAAGCCACTGCCATTGGGCGCCGCGATGTTCACGATCGGCACGCCATTGCCCGCCGCGCCCAGGCTGGTGCCCGGTGCGCTGACCACGATGCCGTCGGCATTGGCCAGCAACGGCTGCCAGAACAGCGCGTTCGCCAAAATCAGCGCCAGGCCACGCTTGGGCAGGCCGAAGAACGAGTCACGGCTTTTCAGGGCTGAGGAAGGCTGGCGAGCCAGGAAGGCAAATTGGCGAACATCCATTTCAAATTCTCGATGCAACTAAGCGTTGAATTACAGGAAAAAATCCATGCGGAAGTAGATCGGCGCTTCGCGTTCAAGCAGCGCGGCCGGGCGTTCCAGCGAGTGGGCAAAGGTCACGCTGGTGCTGAGGTATTTGCCACGGGCGAACAGCTCCAGTGAGTTGCTCGAGACCCGGCCGTGCACTTCGCCGTTGTAGCGACCGTTGCGAATCACACCCTGGTCGTAACCGACACTGGCGCCGTATTCGCCGAACACCGGACGCAACCAATCCAGGGTCACCGGGCGACTCCAGCGCAGGTCGTTGCGCCAGTAGCCGCCGCTGTCGCCGCTCAGTTGCTGGTCCTTGTAGCCGCGGATCGACGAGGAGCCGCCCAGGCTCATGCGCTGGGGGCTGAACAGCACATCTTCACTGCGCTGCCCGGTGGCCAGGCTGGTAAAACTGAAGGACTCGCCCCACACCTTGAACGGTTGCAGGTAGCTGACGGTGGCGGTGTATTTGCGATAGCGCGCATCGGGCACGCCAGGGCGCGGGTTGTGATTGCCCTGGGCGTCGAAGGCGCCGGTACCGTTTTGCATGCCGACATCAAAGTTGACGAAGGCGCTGCCGACCCGCCGACCGTGGTTGATACCCAGTTGCAGTTCGCTCAGGCGATTGCTGCTTTCTTTGAGGCGGCTGTCTTCGATGTAGTTGTTGGTGCGCAGGTGGGACAGGCCGACGTTGACCGAAGTCTTGCTCAAAGCATCGCGATGGATCACCCGCTCGGCGCGCAGCTGGTGGTTTTCGCTGTCGCCGGTTTGCTTGAAATCAAAGCCATTGCCTTGAGCAACCGAGCGGTAATCGCTCTGGTTGTAGCTGTAGCTGAAGTTCCACCAGCCCCAGGGCACGTTGTAGTAGAGCATCGCGTTTTTCGAGGTTTTCTGGTGGTCGCTGATGGCGTCGTGGCCACCGCGCAGAATCAGCTGATCGGCCAGACCCAATGGGCTGTCCCATTCAAACCCGGTGCCCCACTGCTGCTCGCCGGTACTTTTCTGGCCGTCGTTATTGCGCGACAAGCTGGCACGCCAAGGCTTCTGTGGGTTGTTTTTCACCAGCACCGAACTGCCGCCAACGGCATCGCCCGGCGCCAGCTCCATTTGCGCCTGGTTGGACGGCAAGCGGTTGAGTTGGTCGATGGCTTGCTCGATTTCTCGCAGGTTCAGCAAGTCGCCGTTTTTGCCGGGAAAGGCCATGGCCAGTTCGCGGTCCGAGAGCTTGCTGTTGTCGGCGCCTTTCAAACCTTCGAGTTTGCCTTCCACCACCAACACTTGCAGATGCCCCTTGGACAAGTCCTGCTGCGGCAAGTAAGCGCGGCTGGTGACCAGGCCTTTGTCGATGTAGTAATCGGTGATGGCCTTGAGCAGTTCATTGAGCTGGGACACACCCAGGCACTGGCCGATATAAGGCTTGAGCAAGCGCTCGCGGTCAGCGGCAGGCAGGCTGTCGGCGCCTTTGAGCTCGATGTCTTTGATGGGGAAGCAGCGGGTGTCTACCGGGGCGGCGGGAGCGACGGGTTTTGCCTCTTTGCCGGGCAAGTCCTTGAGTTCTTCAAGGCGCCGTTGCTGTTCTTCCAGCAAGCGGTTTTGGCGGTCGCGGATCAGGTCCTGATCGCCAGGCGTGGGGGCAGCCGCCGCGCTGTTCAGCGCGAAGCAAGTCAGCAGGCAAACGCCCAGCAGCAGCCGAGTCCGTGGCGTAACAGAAGACATGTTCGATCCGTCGAATTACAAAGGGGGGGCAAACTAACATCGAAGCATGGGTGAGCCAATATCCCGACTGCATTATCAGAAATTTCCTACAGGCTCACCAACCTATTGATTAATAATAATTAAATGTAAAAAACCCTACAAGTATCTGTATTTGATGTTTTTATTCCGACAGACGGTATCGATCATCTACCTGACGAGCGATGGCATCGCGGTTTGCCTTCATCTCACGGTGCCAATTTTCGATCAACGTCAACAGCCGGAGTATCAACCACTAACGCAGACCGCCGGGTAGGAAACCCTCATATTTCCACTCAGTCTATCTGAACGGGCGCTTGCCACGTGACGGGGGATCGGCGTACAAGGAGAGGCCATGCCTAAGCGACATGGCACCCCAGATTAAATCAAACGATAGTTCCCTCAGCACCTCACCTTCTGCAATTCAGCCTTGCAGTAGGCCTGCCGCCCTTTCCCTAATACCTTCTTGAATAGTTGATTGCTAATAGGGTGCCCGTTTGACTGATAGCTGCGCATTGCCAAAATCCATTCCGGGATCTCTTTCACCAACACTTTCCCGAAACTCCGTGCTTGGCTGATTTTTTACGCCCTAGAACACTCCCGTAGCTTAAAACAATAAAAATCTTTGAATAGCCGAACATCGTAAGCATTCGGACGATTCCTGGCAAACAACTCAAAGAAACGATCTTTATTAGTCAATAGATCAATCTTACTGCGAAAATCGGCACTCACCAATTCATAAAACTGCATATCGGACATTACGCCACCTCTTTTGTACTGTTTTCTACAAATAGTATTCATCAGCAAATAAAAAATAGAAAGACCCCAAAATTCAACGCAAAACCACTCGCGGCCCAGTTCCTCCTGAAAGTCCTGAGTAAAACCATAACCTCCGAAACCGTAATTGTTCGAATATCGCGAATATATATTTCTATGATCCCAACACTTTGTCGGGTGAGTAGTCAGGAGATATCTATGTGTTCATGTAAAAACCCTTGGATTTCCAGCGCCGTTGATATGGGCCGGAAGCTTCCCGACCCACGTATACAAGCGGCCGTCAGCGTCTACGATCTGTTCTGTACGTTTTGCCGCGAAAAGTAGGCGTTTAAACGCCGTTAACACTAAAGCCCACGTTGTGCACACTTCATAGCGTTAGCTTCGTTAATACCCCCTTATCTAAACGATTAGAGGGCATTCAAATGACATTAATCAACGTGATTACGACATTTCCTGTCTGAGCGGACACTTCGCCCGTCACGTCAGCACACTTCGGAAATAATATGAGCAGAACCAAAGCCGTCGAACCCAGCTTCATGGATCTCATCGCGGTAAAAGAAGCCCAAGCATCAAAACTCAGCTCCGGCGCAGAAGGAAAGATTATCTATCAGCTAGCGCTTTCAACCGACAAAAAACAGGTGTTCATTTCCTTAGTCGACAGTGGCAGCCAAGGTTATTTCAGCCGCGAGTGGATCAATACCGATGCCATCCTCGACATACTGGAAAACTTGGGTCAACGAGCAGAGGCATTCCCCAGCAAAGTCCTCCTACCCGTGTTTGTAGGACGCTCCAGCAATAATGCGCCATTCCTCGCCGCCGCCCTGCTGGCTGAAAAGCTACTGGGAAGAGATGGAAAGCTCGAATCCAAATTGCGTGTGATCGGCGACGCTGCCAGTTGGAAAAAAACCGTGCAGGCAATCAAAGGTAAGCTCATACGTGTTCGGCTTGATGGTAAGCCGATCCTATCGGTAGCGGAGAACAAACCATCGTCTGAGCCCAACAAGGAGCAAGGGCAAACCCAGGAGGTGGAGCATGCTGCTGATTCGCCAACGTGAAGCTACCGCCCAGATCCTCGACAATGAAATGCGCCAATGGGTGGAAATCCAATTCCGGGATCTACAAACGTACGGCACGCAGTGGCAACCCGATGAACTCGGTTGGTTTGCCGTCTGGGGTGAAGGTGATGATCCCTACGACAAGGGACTGTTCCTAGGTATTAGAAGCCTGTTGAAAAGTCCCTGTGATCCAGAAGCTTCATTCGAAATCGTCGAAGACCACGGTCACTTCTATGCAGCCGTCATCCTCTTGTCTGATCTGTTCTCGGTGGAGGTACTGATTCCGAAAGGACTCAGCCTTCCATCAGAGATGAGCACGCGGCTTGCGCAATGGAGCCCGCAGTGACCGGTAGTAGTCCCGAAAGCACCGGAAATGCACCGGAGCGACGGGCGCAATTAGCAACGCCACGTTAACCACCCCATCAACCCAACCATACCGACCCTTGATGGCTGCCCTGGCTCAGCTTTCTGAGCTGACTCAGGGATAGTCCAAACTCGTGTCGAGAAAAGGTGCCCTATGAGCAAGCTCATCCGCTTTTCCAAGCGTTTGATCGACGCACTACCACCGCAACCAACAGAGGCAAAAGCAAGGGAAAGTGAGTATTCAGACACCGAGGTCTCAGGCCTGAAACTGCTGGTCAACAAACAAGGTCGCAAGTTCTTCTATCTGCGCTACCGACATGCCGGGCGACAGCGAAGCATGAAGCTGGGGAATTATGGAGAGCTGGAAATTGGCGATGCCCGGTTGCTGGCACTCAAACACCGGGCTCAGCTTTCAAGTGGTGTTGATCCACAAGAAACGCTTGTCGAATCAGGGATGACCTTTCGCCGCTTCATCGATGACCACTACCTACCGCATGCTTATGCCAGTAAGCGCAGTGCGAACAGCGATGACTCGAAGTTCAAAACTCACCTCTTCAAGCTATTCGGCTCCAGGCCTTTAGCCTCGATCACACGCCAGGAGATCCAGCGCTACCACGACGAGCTAATCAGCAGAAGAGCCCCTGCAACCGCCAATCGACATCTCGCGCTTCTGAAGCGGAGCTTCAACCTGGCCATCTTATGGGGTTACCTCGACGCCAACCCGGCGACCGGTATTCGCATGCACACGGAGAACAATCAATCTCAACGCTTCCTCAGCATTGATGAGGCGAAACGTTTGTGGGCGGTACTCAGCACCGAGCAAAACCAGATCGCCGCAAAAGCCATCAAGCTGATGCTACTCACCGGTGTACGGCGCGAAGAAGCGTTACAGGCCCGATGGGAGGACATTGATCAGGAGCGGCTGCTGTGGAACCTGCCCATCACCAAGAGCGGGCGGCAACGCTTTGTGATGCTCAGCGAACCGGCGTTGGCCGTCATCAACGAATTGCCGGGATTAGGTAGCGGTCATTACCTCTTCCCCGGTGCCAGACCTGGCAAGCCACTCAACAACGCCCGCAAATGCTTTCAGCGTGCTCTAAAAGTCGCAGGGCTCGCTCATCTACGAATCCACGACTTACGCCACACCTTCGCGTCTCTGGCTATCAACAACGGGGCAAGCCTGTATGAGGTTCAGCACCTATTGGGCCACGCCAGTAACAAAACCACCCAACGTTACGCGCACCTCGCCTCTGACAACCTTCGAGTGGCCTCCAATCGGGTAAGCGATCTGGTAACGGCTGCCAGAACATGCTGAATGCCCGACACGCCCTGTCGGGCACGGTTGCCATGATCTCACCGCCGCGACACTCAAATTCATCTGGAACACACTCATGAAAAAAACACTCATCACCGCTGCCGTCACATCGCTTCTAGCCATCAGTTTTCAAGCTCAAGCCAACAGCTTGCTCTCATTATCTGCCATGCAGTATTTCGCACAAAAATGTGAAAAGCAGGGAGGCACCAGCTATGTCAGCAATGACCAGGGCAGGTCGCTTCAGCCATACAGCGCCCAGGATATGGCATCGACGTTAAAACACTCAAAAACCACCGCCTTGCTGAATGCGAGCATGAATGGTCAGCGCGCTACAGAGGCTGATCTGGATAAGTACTTGACGAAAAACCAGCAGGCAGAAGCGAACAAAATGGAAAGCGCCGGCACATTGCGGTGCAAGCGATAAATCGAACCTGTGCGTGACCGAATAGGCACGACTGAAAAGGCTCAGCGAGTTGCTGAGCTTTTTTATTTTCATTCAAAAGTCACGCGGTGCACGCAGTATCACACCAGGGTCATGTTCAACCTGCAATGACATGAGTGGCACTGATAGGGCTTAGCGAATCGCTGCTTTTTATTTTTTGGTTCAAATGTCACGCGGTATACGCGGTATCGCAGCAGGGTCATGCCCAACCTGCAACGGCACGAATTGCACTGAAAGGGCATAGCGAATCGCTGCCTTTTTTCTGTTCAAAAGTCACGCAGTGCACGCGGTTATCGCAACAGGGTCGTGCTCAACCTGCAACGACATGAATAGCGCTGAAAGAGCATAGCAAACTGCTGCTTCTAAATTTTTGATTAAAAGTCACGCGGTACACGCGGTTTGCCTGGGCTTATCAGGCCGTGCCTCGAAGCAATTCTACTTTCGTCACGTCAATAACAACGTCGCTTACCTCTTGTTCTCAATGCCGTGAAAATCCAGCTCGACACGCCCTGTCGGGCACCCACTGGACAATGGTTTTTCAACGACAACGACTCTTCTTAAATGGCCGAGCACGATACGTTAGCCCAGCGCTTGGGCATCATTTTAACCAAGCTCAACGGTGGGCAGCGCTTATCCATTACCAGCTTGGCTGAAGAATTCAACGTATCCGAGCGCACCATTCAGCGCGACTTGAACGTCAGGCTGGCGTACCTACCATTGCAGCGAGAAGGACAACATTACTCACTTGATCCGTCTTACTTCGGGCGCTCGAACACCTCGGCATTACTTCGCCTTTGTGAGCAGGTCGGCGCCACGGCGTTGTTTCCCGACAATCACCAATCGCTATTCAGTCAATGGCTCGCACCATCAGGCTCGCCTGTATTCTTTCTATCCGGTTTTAACCTGGACAGTGAAAGCCAGCAGCATCAACACTTAAAACCACTAGCCAAAGCGATTACCCACCGCTGCCGCGTCAGCATTCAATGGCAGGGAGGCCTCGGGACGGCGGTCATTGCACCCTACCTGCTCATCAACCACAAAGGTTGCTGGCACCTTGCAGGGGTCAGCACTGACACCCTCATCATTGAGCCTATTGCCAATATTATTCACGTGGAGGAGTTGGCTGAGACGTTCATGCAGCAAGAAGACGTCATCGTCCAGCTAAAACGCATGGTGGCGAATGAGTCGATGCCCGTGGTCGAGGTGATTCTCAAGGCTGCTGCGTGCATTGCCCATAACTTCCTACATCGCATCGTTCTACCCCAACAGGCCATGCTCAAAGAGCTCGATGACGGTAGCCTGCTTCTTTCGAGCCATGTGATAGACGTGATGCAGTTACTCCCTACGATAAAAGCCTATCTACCCCACCTGCTGGTGATCAGCCCCACCACTTTGCAAGCGCAACTTAAACGCGATGTGAAAGTCCTCCTCAGCCAGTTATGAGCAGAAGATGTCGGAACAATCCACGGGGTGGACAGGTAAGACTGGGCGAGCTTTTCAGCTAGCGACAAGGCTTACGAAAACGCAAAAGCCCCACGTCTTCATAGTGGACGCAGGGCTAAGTGCTGAGAAGGTAATGGTCGCAGGCAAAAGCCGTCACATGTCAGGTAACTCGACAGCCTCGAAACGCTCCCAGTCTTCAGACCATTCGATCTGATGTTCCAGCAACCATTCAGTTTTGAGGTGGTAGTACGGCTCCTTGCCTACCGTATGACGCCCAGGATCAGAACGAACAATAAGACCATCTTCCTTGAACCGCTTACTGATCGTTTCAACTTGATTGCGCCCCGGAAAAATTTCTTCCATAAAATCTTTGGTAATCATCAGCGTTGGCATACCTTCGTATTGATCTTTGTGGCGGTAAAGCGGTAACCCGGACTTTGGTGTGGAGTACGGAATACGCTTTTGCGAACATAGAGCATCGGCCAGAACATACAGATGGTTCCAGCGAGTGGTGACCCAGCGATGAGCACACACCAGCACCCCGTTAAAGAGGTCATCCGAATCCACATACTGTTCGTTGAATACGCCATTTCGTAAAGCCACCTCCCCAGCCAGCAGCGCGAGCGCAAATCGTGATAACACTCGATTCGGGCCGTCCTTGCTGACGTAACTCGGAAAGTTATCAGCAAGCTCCTGACGCTTTTTGGCAAGCTCGACCTCCCAACACTGGCTCATCATTTCAGCTAAAAGAGCCCGCACAAACGCTGGGGCGACCGTACCGTACTCCTTTGGTATACCCGCAGAGACTGCTTTTTTCACATCCTCCTGTAGGAAGACGAAGTCGTCGGTATCCTCCCCTTCAAAGCTGACATCGCCCCCCCCAACATTGATATCCACACCCCGATCAAAAATGCCCTGCTTGGCGTTACGGCTGACCAACGACATGATGGATACTTCACCGGTCGTTAGTACGAACAACGTTTTAGATGGCGATTCTTGTAAATCCCCGTTGCCACTAAGCTTCGTATGACAGAGGCCATTGCCCGTCTCATACACGTAGCTTTCGAAGAGGTCTCCGTAGCTGTTACTGCCGATTTCATCAATCAAAAACGGGCCGACGGACGTTTGCTGGCTTTTTGCCTGAAGCGCTCGTCGCGTTGCGCCAAATGTCTCAATCATGGATTTGCCCACCTGACCGGGTTTACTTTGCCCCGGTGCACCGGTATTGCCATACAGGCTAGCCACTGTGGATAACAACAAGGTCTTACCCCGACCTGCTCCCCCGAAGAAGTTGAAGATGGACGATGACACTCCGGGCACCAGATCGACCATCGGCCCTGCCATTCCGAGTTGTATAGCCCCAAGAAGCGTAAGGTTCTGACTGAGAGGGGCCAGAACAGCATCGTTCCAGCCACTGAGTGTCCCGATCTGCGCAAGCCTCGGTGCGACGATATCCATGTGAAACCGATCAGGGTCAACCCCTGGAGCCAGCAGCAGTTCCTGACCACAAGCACAGCCTTCGATCACCCCGTCCTCATCTCGAATCCATCCTTCAGTCCGTATCCACGTTTGAGTGCCGATTTGAATAACCGCGTGTCGTAGGAGCTCTTTAACAAGAGTTCCCAACAGCTTGCGATCGACAACACTCGGAGTTATAGAAATAACCAAATCCGTTAGTTTCTTAGCGTCTTGAAGGTCGGTATTCGGGATGATGGACGATATCACTCCATATTTCATGCCTGAACGGCTCAAAATGTTAATCTGTGTGAAATAGTGTTTCGTAACCGGATCCCGTAATACTTTATCGATCCAAATACACGGAGCTACATCCTCCACATCTTGTTTTTTACGGAATCGGATTTGCTCTAAAGTAAACTCAAAGCCGTTGAACTGACTGCGACCGTACATCGCTTCAATCAAGCCCATACCATGAGACTCAAAAATTTCCAGAACTTTAAAGGGATGAACGAGAGGCTCCACCCCGCTCTCAGGAATCGACCACAGACCATACTTCAAATCGACGTCAGCTAACGCAAAGTCAATATTTAAGCCGATACCTGTCAAGGCCTGCTGTAAAAACACCAGTAATTTGTTGTCATCAATATCCTTTTTAGGAAAGGGCAAAAACACTCCAGCACTTGATTGAAAAATCAAACAATATTTCTTCAAGGTCGGCAGAAGTCTTATGTAATCACGATGAGTTTTCGGTAACGAAAAAATCACCGTACTTTCGTCAAACTCGATGCTCTTTACACCAATGAGTGAGGCGAGCTCGCCATCAAGAGCTTTTCCTCCCGCACGAACTACTGCATCAACGACATCGGCATTCAATGCGTCGTTCGAAAAAAACTTGCTCATTTCGCACCCCCAGCACATAGGGAAAGGGCACTTGAAACACGGCAACTCGCCTTCAACAAGTCCGAAGAAGCCAATGCGGAATAACGCTCTGTCATTCTGATGGAGGAGTGACCGAGCAACCCTTGCACGGTGTACAGGGGGATACCATCCTTGACGCAGGCCGAGGCAAAGATATGACGTAGATCATGAAAGCGTAACGACGAGGGAAGCCCTGCTGCCTGACAGGCTCTTTTCCAAGGGCGCACTGGCCTGGTCATGTGAGACGGCCCATACGATGAGGGAAACAACCAGCCATCTTTTGGAAAGTCGGCGGTAACCTCAGCAAGCCTATCAAGCACGCCACTGCATTCGTCGCTGATGGGTACGTGCCGGACTCGACCGCTTTTGGTGCTCCTCAAGGTGATCTGCTGCAACGTAAAATCAACGTCCCCCCACTTGAGGGAGAGCGCCTCTCCTAAACGCATCCCTGTCCGCAGCAACAACTCCACAAGGCAAGACGTTCGTGGATATCGCCCCTCCAACCAGTCCACCGCAAAAACGAGACGGCCAATTAGGTCATCATTGACCTCGTACAACTTAACCGGCACTTCGCGCTTAAGTTTTATGCTGCGAGTCGGATCCTTTTCACAATAGTCGTGATCCACTGCAAACCGAAAAATTGAACGTAACATGGCTAAATAGCGGTTCTTGGTAGCGTCACTTAACGATGAGCGTAACGATCCTAGGACTGTTTGAATATCAGCCAAGCTAATTGCTTTGATCTCTTTCTTACCCAGAATAGGGTCAACTACCGAATCGTAACGTTTGCGGTCACGTCCCATACTGCGTTTACCGCTATAGGTTCCGGACTGCTCGTAGAGATTGAAAACATGTGAAAGGGTCGAAGAGGATACGTTATAGCCTGCACTTCCGACTCCCAACGCCATGATGCGAGCTTCGTTTAAGCTAATGGTTTTGGACGTTCCCAATATTTTACGTGGACGCCCGTTGGTCGCGCCGCGCGTACAATAAGTAGTGCTGCCCGAACCTGGATAACTCATCACAATCAGGTTTTTTACAAGGATGTCTCTGCATTCGATTTGCTTTGGAGTGGGCATAAGTATTCTCTGCACAAATTTGTGCGTTGTAAGTAGTCATATTGGTTTCCATTTTGGGTAAATCGTTAATGACGCTATTTAGTATTCGTCGTCCGGAAGGCCTCAAGTAGGGGCTGGCCGAACTGACTGAAGCGAATTTAAATAGCTCTGTGTGATTTGAAAAGCGCTTTATTTTTTGCAAACTTCAAGTTTTTCGTATTTTTCACAAATACGGCGCGACACAAAAACCGTTTTAGTAAGGACATCCTTGCCAAAACGGTTTAGCAAATATCGTTCCAGGTGGAGAGAGTTAAAAAATAGCGGCGATACCACTCCGACGAACGGTACCAGTTTAGACCGTGAACGCCATGGTTTTTTCAGCTTGGCTTTTGCGCGGGCGTCGACCAAAGGCTGTGTGTGAAAGTCGTTTCGTGTTCAGGCAAGGCATCTTATCTATTTAAAATAGTAGCTCCCTGCGAACTACTCTCCGCAGGGAGCTAGACTGTGGTCAGAAATCACGACCTAAAAAAGATACTTTAAGCACATTTTCATCGCCAATTGGCTGCAAGGACTGGCTGAAGGGCCTGTTGCTCTGATGTTGCAAGACTTGTTAAACCAGCGGCGGGGGGTGCAAATGCAGCCATAGCTTGCACTAACAGCTCAACATTCCGATCAGATAGGCTTTTACCATCACCCGTGCTGATAGTGCTGGGTCGCTGTGGCGCACTAGCATACCAATTGAGTACCGTTACCTCTTCCTTAGAACCAAGCACAGAAATTTGCAAATCCTGTCCAGCATGCTCAAACCATAGCTTATCAGGCGTAATATCCTTGCCAAATACCAAGGTACTCATAGACCCACGGAATCCTAGATCGTAACTACCGTGCCCAACCTCCACCGTAGCCATAACACCACTGACAGTTGCTGTATTTGTACCATATCCTAGTTTAACTTTTGCCATTGACTCCGTATTGACAATGGTATTGTCACCATTGCCGACAGTCAGCTCTTGAATTGCACCTTGGATTGTGTTTTTTCCATCTCCAACGGTAACCGCTCTCGTTCGACTGGCGACAGTTATTATATTGTCACCATTACCGACTGCCAGTTTCTGATAAATACCCGTTATAATATTTTTTCCATTACCAACAGTGGCGTTTGTGGTGTTATCAGTCGAGTCAATAGTATTGTTACCATTGCCAGCGACTAATGTTCCCATCATACCATTAAGCCTAACTGTATTATCCCCATCACCTAATGTAACTTTCGCGCTAAATCCAGTGACGGCAAGATCGTTTTCAGCTAAACCGGGAAAATTAATGATCGCAAACGGAGTGTTTACGAGTACGGTATCAGTTTCGACTGGTGCAATCTGTGTTGGTTTATCTACAACAACGGGCGAAGGGGTTACAGCTCCACCAGTCATCGGGGGGTGAGTTGGCACCACTAGGTCAGTAAGATCTGTTGGCTTAGGTGCAACGGGGTTCCTCCGATCTTTAATTGTCTCATACGAAGGGAATGTATCTCGATCTATATCTGGAATATCAATGACTCTTGGTACAGTTCGATCAGAATCCACGCCACTGACGTCTCTACCACCAACTATTGGTGTAGGAGTGGTCATTTCAACTGGCTTAGTTCGATCAATACCTCGCTCCGCCAAGATCTCGTCAACAGTTTTTATTTTTATTTCTGTAGGCTTGATATCAACACCACCGCCAACACCTCTACCACCAACTATTGGTGTGGGGGTAGTCATTTCAACCGGTTTGGTCGGATCAATACCTCGCTCTGCTAAAATTTCTTCAGCAGTTTTTACTTTTGTACCCGTTGGAAGACGATCTCGCTCCGCCAAAAGCTCTTCGACAGTTGGTCTTTTAGGAATATCGATTGGTGGAATAGGAGGTAGAACAACAGCTGGTATATCAATTATTGGACGTTCGATAGAGGGTTCCAGTGTGCCCGGCACGGTAATCGTCGGATGCAATGGATCAGGGGTAGTCACAACCGGAGGGACTACCGAAGGAGTAATAGGGACTAGATCCAGCGCATGGGCAGCGAATATGAAGTCTGACTGATTCAATTGAGAGACATCAAGTGCATCCAAGTAAAGCAATTCGACCTTACCTCCGGCAGGATCAAGTGCCATAGTCGCAATATTTACACCGTGAATTTGCGACAGCCCGTTTATCGTACCGCGATTGTTTTTACTGATTGTGAGCTGTTCAAAGCTGGTGATACCTGTCTGGCTTAAATCAATTTTGTCGGTGCCCTGCCTAAACCCTCTTAGCGCATTTTGATAGTCCGCAATCCCTGGCTGTCGAGATACAACGAAGGTATCTGAAGTGGCACTATCATGGCTGTACACCGTTCCGGATAGAGACGCCACAAACTGACCGTCAGCCCCCGTTGTGATACTCACACCCTTGGAGCCGCCGTTCAACACGACAGTCCCCAGCCCCTCTTGTGGGATAACCGCAGAAACGTCGCTATTGACGTATTCCACTGGCGCAACAAATGTATCCTGAAACTTGAACTGAGCGGCTGTAATTGCCGACGCCGTTTGATTCTTCAGCAAAATTGATTGAGCATCTCCCAGATCGACACTCACATCTGCGCCGAGCTGTGTGATAACCAGATTTGCGAAGGTCTTGCCGGTGAAACCAACCAGATCAATGATCTCACCATGGGCAACATCGTAATTCACCACGGTATCGTTACCACCACCCCGGCGATGAACCACAAAAAAGTCCTTACCCGTGCCGCCTTCCAGAGTGTTGTTACCCCGGCCGCCATCAAGCAATGCATCCGCCGAACCTGCGACCAGAGTGTCATTACCATCGCCAGTCACAATGTTTTGGATAGGTGAACGACTGTTGATCGTGAGGGCCGCTCCTCCAATGTTTGCAGTGCCCGTTACCAAATTGATAGAAGTATCACCAGAGACTGCCGCGGCATTGAGCGTATTACGCCCACCAGCAGTTCCACTTGCGGCATCGTCCAATACACCACGGTTAGCCTGCGCAGCTACCGCCTTGATGTACTCATCTGTATAAAAGTACGTGTCGTCAGCACTCATCTTGCTACCGTACAGGCGCAACGACCAACTGTTCAGCGTTACAGGAAGCCCAGTGGCGGAGTCGGTCACCTCAAGCTTCCATTCACCTGCCGTGAGCTCGCCCCAGTGATGAGTACTCATGAAGGTATACTTGAAAGCACCTGACTGTGTGCTGCCCACGTCAGCATCGCTCGCCCCTGCCGTACCAACTGGCACCTTTCCCTGTCGGTTAAGCAATACGCTTTGTGTACCATCTGGAGAAATAAGCTTAAGGGTCACATCTCCCAAACGGCCGACCTGAGCATCAAAGTCGATTTCGGCATGCTCAACGTACGAGACAGCATTCATTGCCAAACTTGATGAAAAGGTTTCACCCGCAGCCAACGTTTTACCAACAACACCACTGGAAGCACTGAACACTGACTCGTTGGCGCCAGTGCTCTGAGTCATCCAGGCTTCAGACAGCCGCACAGCGGCACGGGCATCGACTTCACCGAAACCGTAGTCATTACTGGTGTGCATACCGCCCCCGTTCCAGTTGCGGGCGCCGTTGTCGCTCCATACTGTAGACGGATCGTTAATCTTGCGTGCCGATAGCACCAAGATTTGCTGGACATCTCGGTAGCCCAAGTTAGGGTTGGCTTGAAGCATCAGCGCAACGACGCCTGAAACAATAGGTGCGGCAAAACTGGTGCCTTGCATGGCGCTGTAGCTATTGCCGAAAGTTGAGCCGCGATCAGTTTCCAGCATATGGCTGGTGGACACGACATTACTACCTGGCGCCGAGACCAATAGGCTTGCGCCTGGGTTAGAGAACGGTGCTGAGCCTATTTGTAAAGTCGACAGATCACCTTGCGCATTGATAGCTCCGACCTCAATCGAATGTCGGTTGTTATTGGTTAGCGATCCTTGGGCATTGCCGCCAGTAGCACGACTGTTGCCACCGGCAGCGACAATAATCGTCCCTAATCCACCTCGGCCATTATTTGCAGCATATTGGGCATTCGACGTTAACGAACTGGCAGTATTGATTTGACCTTGCTGCATATTGCTGATGGCAAAATCATTCTGAAACCCCCAGCTATTGTTGGCAATATCATAACTGACCATGTGGCCAAGCCCTGTCAGATCATCACCTTTGTTAGCCAGGTAATAGCCTCCCAGTGTTGCATCATATGCAACCCCGACACCTCCGATACCATTCTTCGCACCGACCATGACACCGGCAACCATGGTCGCGTGATTAGACACCACGTCTGGCAATGTTCCATTGGCCTGCTGAGTCTGCAGCCAAGCTTTATCAACATTGGGCGCAAGATCTGGATGCTTGATGTCGAAAATTTCAGGGTGGGTGGCAAACTCGCCGCCGGGCTCAAACTGACCGATCCGCACGCCTTTACCGGTGTAATCTTTCCATACAGGGAGGACATTGATATTGCTGAGATACCACTCTTGTGCCGTCAGCGAATCCAGCGGTACCTCTGGAGTCAGTAACGTAACATTGGCTCGCATGGGAGCCGTTTGCCCCGTCCCCAGGTTGACTACCGTAGCAGACGGGTTACCCGCTTCATTAACCACACCATATTTAAAACTGAGCAATCCAGTGAAGCGTGGATCTGGAGTAAATAGTACGTCCCCCTGTTGGGTGAGGCTGACAGTGCCACCAACGGCCTCATCCACACTTGCGATACGCAGAATGCCTGTACTATTGAGGTGCTGATCATTGGCAAGCAGGCTGGCTGCTGAGATCAAATGGGCCTGTGTCCGGTCAAACGCCTTGCCAGCCTGATCGACAGTTAAAACATCTCCCACCGGCATTGCGTTGGGCAAGTCCAGATCCACAGCTGAAATATCAGAAAAACTCAGCTTTTGGATATTTTTTAGTGTGACGGTACCATCTCGCCCGGCAACCGTATCGGCCACTTCGTAGCCCGTGGCAGTGCGTGTGATCTTATAGTCGCCATGGTTGCCATGCAGGGTAACGATATTGATACCGCCGTCACCGTCAATAATGGCATTGCCGCGTCCAACCTCAACGACATCATTACCCACACTTCCGTAAATAATGTCTGCACCACCACCCGCGTGAATGATGCTGCCGCCTTCTGACGCGTAGATTGTGTCGCCTTTCGGACCCGCATAAATAACAGCCTTACCACTGCCTCCCAAAATGGTGTTGCGGCCCGTTCCTCCGACCAAGACGTCATTGCCCGCACCACCGATCAGCGTCGAATCTCCGGAACCTCCTTTGATGAATGCACTAGAGGTGCCACCACTGGCAATAACATCGTTACCACGGCCGCCCTGAGCAATTGTCAGTCCAGCTCGCGCCATGTTTAAAGCCACACCTTCATCGCCGACGATAATGGCCGTATCGCGTCCGCCGTTACCGTGGACATTTTCCATGCGGTCTGATGCACTGATCACAAAGACATCGTTACCAGCAGAACCCGTGTAGGTATTGCTTCCCCCTCCACCCACGAGCCAACTACCTGTTGGCGCGGCAATGAGGGTATCGTTACCGATACCACCATATAGATTGCTAACGCCTAACTGAGCAGCATCCAATGTTTCACCGGTAGTGCTCTTACTTGCATAAGCAGTCGTTGTGACTCCTTCAGAGGTGGAAGTCACCTTAGTTCCGGCGCCCTGATCAAGCAGTGTGCTGCTTACAGGATCGCCCAAAAAATCAACCGCGAGAGCTTCTTGGGTTTTACCGTTAATTGTAAAAGTGCCTTGGGCAAGCACTCTATTCCCATCACGGACTTCACTACTCGCCGTCGTGGCTCGTACATTGATTTGAGTGATACCCAGTTCGGCCAGGGTCTTGAGCTCTCCGGCATCGGTTTGAGCATCATGAGAGGCATCAACCCATACACGTAGCTTGCTCCAGATCGGATCGTTCTGGTCAATCACACCATCAGCATTGGCATCTTCACTGGCGAGCGCGGCGAAGCCGTCTTTGAATCGTACCTCCCCAGCGGCACCGCCAACCCCAGCCTTGCCAGCATAATATTCGGAGAACATCTGACTGACATCTTTAATCTGGCCACTACCGTCGTCAATGACCAACATACCGGTACTGCGGTCAGCCCATCCCGTGCGCTTGAGCGTGCCGCTATGATCGGTGTCAAACAATACGCCATCCCGGATATCGGTCATGCGAACGCCGTTGCCGCCCAAGTCCAGCAGCAAGGGGTCGACGTAGGTATTGACCGTTGTCATCGCCGAAAGGCCATTCAGTGTTACAGCATTGCGTAAACTGAAGTCCGGCCTAGTGCTGTCTGGGGTCTGGTAGAACTGTGAAAGATAGGTATTGGGGCGAGCGTTAGGGTCGAGTTGTATTTCCCCTGGTCGTATTCCCCCTGTCGCTAAACTGGCAATTTGCGTTGAAGTAAAGCCCGTTTCATTTAAGGTATTATCTTTGAATGAAATACTATGGGTAGGCGAGTTGACAACATAGCCATTGCTTACATCCTGCCGAGCTTTGTTTTCGCCTTGAATATTCTGCTGAGGCTGTGGATCTGGCGTGATATTAATATCAATAAGAGTAGAGGTCGATGCAGAAGGAGGTATATTTGTTGATTCGTCAGAAAAGCCCCCTGTAATCATATTGTACATCTGACTAAATAAACTTTTTGTGATCGTATAAGCCCCTGAAGGGGAGTCAACTCTATCAATCCACCCCTTAGCGAGTTTTTTATTATCATCGGTGCTTATAGTGGTGGCCAGCGACATCATTTTGTCGGTGTTGATCGCCAAAAGCAGTTCCTTTGAAACATCACCCGCCGATTCTAAAACACTCTGCCAGTAGGTTTCTCTGGTATTTTCGGTAATAACCGAAAATACTGAATTTAGAGTCCAAGCATCTACACCAAGACCGTTAGCATTGAAGATTTGCTTGTGAAACTTCCACGCCTCGTTATAACTTATATCGGAACTCAAGATCCCAGAGGCATTATCCAATTTTACTTTTAGTGCATCGATGTATCCGCCAGCCATTTCCTTGCGTATGCGATTCACATCGACATCAGAAAGCGGATGCCCTGACGCTTCCGCAGTTACTTTCATGAAGTTAATTGCGGCTTCACCTGACAAAGAATTGCCTTTTGCTACCCCATTCGCAAGAGTAGCGTATTTATAACCTTTCGCTGATAAAAAATCATAAGTAGCCGAGGGGCCGGATGACTCTAAAATCTGTTTGGCTTGTTCCAAGTCAGCTGCGGTTAATTTTTGAGGCATATAGTTACTCCTTATTTATTTACTTTAGAAGAAATAAAAAATTTAGTGCTTTTAACGATTTCTCGCCATTCTCTAAATTTGTAAAAGGGAAACTCCAGACTTACAAAATAATCAAAATCCCTCATAATAAAATACCCTGTGCAACTATGCATCTCAGTACTTTTTCGCGTGCGGTAACATTCGAATACGACGGGTATCGAACCATTGCTTTCAGCCCAATAGTATCGATTCATTACTTCGGGCACGATAGGGCTGCTGCTGTCTATGTAAAAAAGTTCAAACGATTTATCGTAATATTTATGCTGGTAAGTTGCTGAGAAATTTTCTCCTGTCTTCAAGCGACTCTCAAGAAAATACTGCATATCATCAGTTTTCCGAAGCACTGGAGATATCGTAATTTCTAGGCCCAAAGACTTGGAGTTATTTACAAGGCTTTTATTGATTGATAATGGCTGAAAGTCGGGCCAAGAAACAGATATATATAACGACATTAGCTTGGCGTCACACCCTTTTTGGTTGGAGGTGAACCCTTTCTCCCAAGAGCTTTTTCCCTCGTACTCAGGCCAAAAAACAATGTACTCTCTTGGGATTTCTATTATGGTGTTTGATAACGTCCCGCACACCACTCTAGGATCCACGTCTTGTCTCACTTCGACGGTGTTTGATGTATTTTCAGCGTTAAAAAACCCGTAATAACCAGCTATTAATAGAGGCACAAAAATAACTAACAAAAGAATTGCCGCCCCACCCCTCAATAGCTGCCAAACAGTTATATAGAGTCTAGCACCAATCTTTTTCAAGCTCTTACGGCTCTCATCCATATAATATCCAACTCTATTTGTATTAATCTCGAAGATACCGAGTCAAATCAAGGGCCCTAATAGTCGAAACTTAACAGCTCCAGCCTCATCGCTCCCTCAAACTCTCATCGATATGCTGCTGCAGCGGGCTCAAAAAGTAATCAATAACTCGGCGCTGATCGGTTTTAACTTCAGCCGTGACAGACATTCCTGGTGTTAGCGCAACACGTTGCCCTTTGATCATTAGGCTGTCGGACTTAAGCCGAATACGGCTGCTGTAAATGGGGCCTCGCTTTTCATCCTCAATCGCATCATTTGAAATACTGACAACCTCACCTTCAACCGTGCCGTATTTGGTAAACGTGAAGGTTTCTACTTTGACCGTGACCGATTGGCCGGTTCGAACAAACCCCACGTCCTTGTTTTCTAGCATCGCTTCAACCTCTACGGGCTGATCGCTAGGCACAATGACCATGAGTTGTTGCGCTGGCGTCACAACTCCGCCGACTGTATGGATGGCTAGCTGTTGAACCGTGCCATCCACCGAGGCCCGAAGAAGGGTTAAGGTTTCTTGGTACTGGGCTTTAGCCAGTTCTTGAACCAAGCTGGCTTCTTTCTTATTGGCTTCTTGCTGCAAATCAAGCATTGTTCGGCGGGTTTGGGCCACCACACCTTCGCGCCGGCGTTTGGCTTCACTCTGAGCAGCAGCTGATTGCAACACGCTCGCTTGCTGGACGCTGAGTTGGCGCTGAAGATCTAGACGAGCTTGCTCTTTTTCCAAGTATTCGTGCCGGGCAACGTACTGCTGAGCCAGCAATCGTTGGTAATCTTCAGCTAATTGGGTGGCAATCGGTAAGGTTTTCAACAAGCTGGAAACTTGGGCCCTAGCAGCTTGTATATCTGCGTCCCGTTGAAAGATTTCTGCCTCGACAAGATCGAGGCTGCTCCGATATTCCTGATATTGCCCCTGTAGCCAGCGTTGTGCAGTCAGTACCTGGTCGGGAGTAGCTCCCTGAATCAACCCACTTAGAGGTTGAGGTTCTTTTTGATGATTGATCGCATCCAGCATTGCCCCACCACGAACACTGTCAATCCGAGCTGCTAAAAGGTCGCTCTGAATGCGCCGAACTTCTGCATCTGCCGAGGTCGGATCTAACTCGACCAAAACATCTCCAGCTTTGACCAGCTGACCATCAGAGACATGAATCGCCGTGACGACAGCAGTTTCGCTGGATTGAATCAACTTGGTTTTGCCGCTGGGAACAATTTTACCCGGAGCCACGGCAACCACTTCGATCTTACCGAGGAAAGCCCAGAGCAAAGCCAACGTTGCGAAAGCGAGAATGCCCCACATAAAAATACGGGGTGCGGGGTGTACAGGTTTATCCTGCAACTCTAATGCGGCAGGTAAGAATTGAACCTCATGGGGAAGGCGCTTGGGGGCATCCATGGTTTTTCGGCGACGCCATGACTCACGCCAGGCATGACGGTAGCGTTGAAACAAATCGGAGCGAGCGCTCATACGATTATCATCCTAGAAAAAGCCAATTCACGTCCGTGTCGCCTCTCAAAATGAAGCGAGACCGGTCTCACAAATCACGCTACTAAACGGCTCAGCCCTGCTGCATTCGATGCAATCGCGAGTAGTGTCCCGCTTGGTGGGCCAATAACTCCGAATGGGTGCCTTGCTCAACTATTTGTCCGCGATCGATGACCAAAATACGGTTGGCATCCCTTACCGCTGATAACCGGTGAGCAATGATAATCACCGTGCGGCCCTGGCAAATGCTCTGCATGTTTTGTTGAATGATCCGTTCGGACTCATAATCCAGAGCACTAGTCGCTTCATCGAAAATAAGAATCCGTGGATTTCCGATCAAAGCACGAGCGATCGCTACGCGTTGACGCTGGCCTCCCGATAAAGAGGATCCGTGCTCACCGACTATCGTGTCGTAGCCCTCTGGTAATTCCAGAATAAATTCGTGGGCTCCAGCCATTTGCGCCGCGTGCATAACTGCATCAAGGGGGGTACCGGGATCAGCCAACGCAATGTTTTCGCGGATACTGCGGTTGAACAACATGTTGTCCTGGAGCACTACACCAATCTGGCGGCGCAGCGATGAAACGTCAGCCAACGCCAAGTCCATGCCATCCACCAGAACCCGTCCTCGTTCTGGGACGTACAGTCGCTGAAGCAGCCTTGTGAGTGTGCTTTTTCCTGAACCAGAACGACCTACGACGCCGATGACTTCTCCCGCCATCATTTGCACGCTAATACCACGGAGCACTTCAGAGCCATCGGTGCGATAGCGAAAGTGCACCTGGTCAAATTCAATATGCCCCTTCAGTGGCGGCAAGGCGCTTCTGTTGGCCTGGGACAATTCAGTTCGAGTATTGAGGATGTCGCCTAAGCGTTGAACAGACACCCCGGTTTGCTGAAAGCTGGTCCAGAGTTGAGCCAGGCGCATTATGGGCTGTGAGACTCTTCCAGCCAGCATGTTAAAGGCAATTAACTGACCGACTGTAAGACTGCCGTCAATCACTAGTCGGGCGCCCATCCACAGTGTTGCGACAGTCACCAGCTTACCGATAAGGCCGACACTTTCGTTAGCGATCGTCGAGAGGTTTTGTGTCTTGAAGCCAGCAGCAACGTAAGCGGCTATTTGGTTGTCCCACTTACGAATGGCTTGCGGCTCAACGGCCATGGACTTGACCGTATCAATGCCGTTCACCGTTTCGACAAGGAATGCCTGGTTCTCGGCACCCCGGGAAAAACTGTCTTGTAGCCGGGCTCGCAGCAGGGGCGTGATAAGCGCTGAAACCAACACGTAGAGGGGTAATGACAGCAATACAATAAGGGTCAACCAAGCGCTGTAGTAAAACATCACAGCGATAAAGACGACGGAGAACATAACGTCCAGCACGAGGGTGATTGCATTACCGGTCAAGAAGCTGCGGATGTTTTCCAGCTCTCGGACGCGTGCAACCGAATCCCCAACTCTGCGAGCCTGGAAGTAAGCCAAGGGCAGATTCACTAAATGCCGAAAGAGCCGCGACCCCAGTTCCACATCGATACGACTGGCGGTATGGGCGAAAACATAGGTTCGCAAGCCGCTCAGTGCAGACTCGAACAGCATGATCCCCAAGAGGCCAATGGCGACAACGTCCAGCGTTGTCAGGCCGTGGTGCACAAGCACCTTATCCATGACCACTTGAAAAAACAGTGGTGTCAGCAGGGCAAATATTTGCAGCACAAAGGAAACCAGCAGAACTTCGCCCAACAGCTTTCTGTACTTCACGATGGCAGGAATGAACCAGGTGAAGTCGAAGCGAGAGGTTTCACCCAGACTTCCGGTTTCAGAACGAACCAAAATCAATTGACCATTCCATCGTGCTTGCAACGCTTCGTCGCTAATGATTTCCGCTCGTTCAACACGCGGATCTTGGATAAGAGCCTTGCCCTGATCAAGCCTGGCGATAATAAAAAATCGTCCTTCGCGATCAATAGCTATGGCAGGTAGAGGGGTACTTCCAAGGCGAGTTAGCGAGGTCCTCACCACTTTTGCTTTCAGGCCAAGTTTTCTTGCGGCGAGCAGCAACTCAGCCTGAGCAAAGACTTGTTTATCAACTGAAAACTCATGAGAAAGTTGTTCAGCAGACGCGGCGAGATTGTGAAACCGAGCCAGCATGATCAAACAGGCTAAGCCAGTATCCATAATGGGAGAAAGAGAGGGTTGTGCAGGCGGCTCGGCGCCCGGAGCATGTGTACTCATATTGCCGTTGCATCCTTGCTCCCCTTTACAAGGAGAAATTAATACGCCAGATTCGGTATGTTATAACACACCATGATATACATTGCGCCATTCCAGCTAAGGTGGAAACGCATAATAAAAGCACCCCGACTGTCGAAATTCGACGCCATTAACGCATCAGAAGACATAAGCGAATCACCTATAGATTCTCCAGTCATAGCTTGAGCTACATTCATGTCGGCTTACGGGCGTCAGGGGGAAGAAAATCACGGTCTGGATCGTAATTTTTGGTTAGATACACCGCCAGATCTGCCAGATCAGCAGGGTTTAACGTGCCAGCAGCCTCCTTTAGCTTGAGTGTGTCGATGATATAATCGTAACGAGCGTTGTTGTATTCCCGCACAGCGCTGTAGAGTTGCCGCTGAGCATTGAGCACATCAGCAGTGTTTCGAGTCCCCAACTCTCGACCTACCGTGTTTGCTTTGACGGACGCTTGGCTGGAGAGAATCGTTTGTCGTCGAGCACTCACTTGCTCGACATCAGAATTAACAGCCCGATGAAAATTTCGAGTGTTTTGTACCACTTCACGAAGCCGATCCTCTCGCTCATCCTCACTCTGAGCTAGGCGCTCAGTAGCCTCGCGTACTTGTGAGCGCGTTATACCTCCCGAATACAGTGGAATATTGAGTTCCAGTCCAATGCTTCGCTGCGCAACATCTCCCCGATATCCAGAGCGGCCAAAGTCGGTGGGGTTGCTATATCCAAAGTTGTCGTTATCCCCCTTACGATAGGATGCAACTGCATCCAAGGTGGGAGCAAAACCAGCCTTGCGTTGATGATTAGTTTTCTCGGCGGCTGTCACCGCAAAATTGCTGGCAAGCAATGAGAGGTTTTGTTGTACTGCCTGGCTTACCCAGGCTTTTGCATCGTTGGGTACGGGTGCTTCGACTGGCAATTGATGCCGAATGCCCTCGATCGACGAATAGTCCTGTTTGGTGAGGCGAGCAAGGGCTTCATAAGCATCATCAACCTTGCGCTCGGCCAACTTGCGGTTGGCATTAGCATTATCGTAAGCGGCTTGAGCATCCAGCACATCCGTTATACTGGAGGCACCATTTTCAAGGCGCCCCTGAGCTTGCTGCTGCTGGCGCTTCAACGCTGCCTCCTCAGCCTTAGAGGCCGCCAGCAAATCCAGTGCACGCAACGTTTCGAAATAGGCTTGCGCGGCACCGAGAATCAGCGACTGCTCCTTAGCAGACAGCTCCAACGCTGCTTGTGTCGTACTAGCCTGTGCTGCTTCGAGCTGAAACCAGCGATCAAGACGAAACAGCGGCTGGTTCAGATTGGCTTGAAAGACAGACTGGCTTCGCGTTCGCGTCAAGCTTGGCTCATCACGCTGCAAACGAACGGACTCCACGGACCCACCAGCGCTGAGTGTTGGCAACAATCCGGCTCTAGCCTGTGGAACCGCTTCGCGAAGGGCCTGATAGTCATGGCGAGCGGCTGAGAGCTTGACATCGTTGAGAACCGCCGCCTGATAAACACTCAGAAGATCTGCTCGTGCATCAAACTCGACCGCGCCAGCACTAGCGGCAAAGGCTATAAGAACACCATTAGCGATCTTTATAAAAAACATGACATTCCCTGTGACTCAGTCTGATTTCCCTTAAAGCGTTGCCCAAAATCTTCTCGGCCTGCTGCGAAATCAACCGAATCGCACTAGAGCTGACCGGATCTTCTACCCGACAAATAGCAATGTCTGTAGGAATTTTCCCTGATATCGAATTGGTGATCCTCCCATCTGAATTTGCCCTTGCAGGACTGGATCGTTTTTGGACGTCAAAGCAAGGTACTCCGAGCCTTCCCCACGCAAAAGTTGATCACGGCAAGCATCGCCAACTGAAGGCACGCGGGCGGGCAAGTCTGTGCAATTACCCGATTCTTGCCTATCTTAAAAACTCAGTTAAAATTCGCTGAATTCAAATGTCACGCAGTACGCGCGGTACAAAAACAGCGTTAATCGCCCTCCCTCGTTCCGGAACTCCTCCGGTCCGTCCGGAAGGTTTTGAAACCATCTGGCCCGTTTCTGGCCCGATGTTACGGTGGTGAATTTGAGATAGGGTAAGGATAACCAGCCGCTTCTCGAATACGGAAGGAGCTTCACAGGTTTTGAAAATCCCCGTGTCGGCGGTTCGATTCCGTCTCTGGGCACCACTAATACCGAAAAACCCCAAGTGAAGATAATTCCTTGGGGTTTTTTATTGCCTGCGATTTAGTAATCGCCGGAGTACGCCTGAGGGTTATTTATCGTTAGGTTCAATCGTTTAGCTGTTACTAAATTCTCAGTTGCAAGGTAGTTATTTCATGACCCGGTACTTGTTCTGCACGCTGTTACTGCTGACGGCGTTGCTCAGTGGATGCGCCACACAAATGGACGTGGCGATCAACGCCACACCTGACCCGGATTATCGCTTTGACCGACAGGCAACGGTGCTGGTGACGTCGACCGGCGGCAGCGATGAAAACGCGCTTAATGCCCGCTACTACCTGCGAGACATGGTCAACGCCATGAAGGACCAAGGCTTCCGGGAAGTGTTTACCGATACCACCCTGCCCAAGAACCACGCCCCCATCAAGATGACCATCACCCTCGATATCGACAGCAGGAAGGTGACTTACCGCTATACCGCGACCGAGTATGGTCAGGTGGCAACCAGCACCACCACCGACTGCAAGAAAAACAAGAAAAAAGACGACCGACTGACCTGCACCAGTACGCCCAACACCACCTATGGCCCGGTAGGCACCTCGGAGCGAACCGGCTACACCACCCTCACCACCTTCACGGCCACTGCCCGGGATGAAGTGAGCAAGCGTGCGGTATACCTGCTTCGGGCGTCGTCCTATAACGAAGATTGCCAAGCCTCCAAAGTCGAAGCCTTTCTGGTGACGCAAGGCCTGCAGAACCTGAACTTCCAGGACCGTGTGCAGCGCAACTACTCCGTCACGATGCCCGAGGGTTACCGCTGTAAATAGCGCATGACCCTGGATCCGTCTCCGGGCACCCTCCTACCGAAAAACCCCAAGCGAAGATGATTCCTTGGGGTTTTTTATGGCCAGGAATCTGGTGACGGCCGGCCTAACCTCCCCCGAACATCCTTGATCTATCCTGAAACCAGTAGTGGCCGCTACTCGCGCCTCTTCGACACCAAGAACGAGGATTCCCCATGACAACCTCAACACCCGCTCTACCCGACATCGTCTCGACCGAACAATGGGACACCGCACTCAGCCAATTGCTGATCAAGGAAAAAGCCCTGACCCGCGCCCAGGACGCCCTGAACGCCGAGCGCCGGCGACTGCCCATGGTCAAGATCGAAAACAACTACCTCTTCGACGGCGAGACCGGTCAGGTCAGCCTGCTGGATCTGTTCGACGGCCGCCGACAACTCATCGTCTACCACTTCATGTTCGCGCCGGATTGGACACAAGGCTGCCCTGGCTGCTCCTGGGTCGTGGAAGCGATGCCGCACCTCGCCCACCTGCATGCGCGCAATACGTCGCTGGTGCTGGTGTCCAGGGCGCCTTTGGAGAAGCTTAAAGGTTATAAGAAACGCATGGGCTGGGACCTGCCTTGGTATTCGTCGTTTGGCAGCGATTTCAATGCCGACTTCGGCGTCACCACCAGCCAGGGCGAAAAGCACGGGGTCAGCATCCTGCTACGCGATGGCGACAGTATCTACCGCAGCTACTTCACCGGTGCCCGTGGCGTCGAGCATCTGGGCAGCCACTGGACCTATCTGGACCTGACGCCCTGGGGACGCCAGGAAACCTGGGAAGACTCGCCGAAGGGCTGGCCACAGACCGAGCCCTACAGTTGGATGCATCGCCACGATGAATACGGCGACTGATCACTTCACCAGGAAAACCAGCAGCGGATTGTCATTGAGCCGCCCATTGAACGCCGGCGCCAGATGCTCCAGTGGCGTGCCACGCAGCAACTCGGTTTCCTTGCGCGCCACGATGACCCAGGACGGGCGCGGCAGCGTCTGCAACGGTGCAAGGTCGTTGTCCCTGACAAACAGCGGCTGCTCATCATGATCCAGGTTCATGATGTAGCGAATGGCCCAGGTGTCCTTGCCGAGGTTGAGAAACACCAGCGGGCCGGGGTTCTCGGCCCGCAGAGCTTCCACCGCACCGACGAAGTTCTTGGTGTCGAATTGCAGGTCCTTGGCCGGCTCCACGACCCTCACCAGCACCAGCCATTGGGTCGCCAGCGCGATCAGGCTGAGCACCACCAACCGCTGCGCCATGTTGCCCCGCAGACGGCGCCAGGCAACGACCGCCGCCAGTTGCAGGACGACCAGCACAGCAATCAATGCCGGCACTGAAACGTCGGGCCAATAACCGTGCTTGTGCCATGACTGGCGCAAAACGACTATCACCACGATACCCAGGGCAGGCAGAACCCCCACCAGCCACTCATAACCGCAACGCACCCGAAGCAGCCAGCCTTGCGCCTGAAGCAAACCATAAGCAGCCACCGCAGCAAACATCGGGACCATGGGCAGAATGTAATAGGCGCGCTTGAAGTGCGGCACCGACAACCCCAACAGAATCATCAAGCCGCAGCCAGCCAGGCGCAGCATCAACTGCACGTCGGCGTCGTCATTACGGGCCGACCATTTGTGACGCAGGGCAATCAATGCCGCCAGCGCCAGCGGTATCACCGGGAAATAGCGGTACAGGCTCAGCTTGAAGTAGAAGTAAAACGGCTCGCCACTTTCATCAAGGCGACCGGCCACCTGCATCTTCAGCACCTCATCGGCAAAGGCATCGCCGCCACTGATCCGCGCCAGCTTCAGCAGCACCCACCAACAGGCAAAGAGCAGGATCAGGCCGATCACACCGTGGGCAATCACCTTTTTCAGCAAGCGAATCTTGTCTTCTCGCGAGCGAGCGGTACCCAGCGCCCAATAAACGCAGGCAACACCACAGACTTCGATCAGCCCCAACGGCCCCCGAATGGCAAACGCCACCACGAACAAGGGAAAGATTGCGTATTGCCTTAGCCGCGAGCCTGAGCGCTCGCCGGTGTGCAGCAGGTAGAAACACGCCAGGCACAGCAAGGAAACCATCTGGTCCAGGCAGACCGAACGCGACTTCTCCAACAACTGAGCGGTCAATGCCGTCAGCAATACCGTCAGCAGCGCCCATGCCCGACCGGACGGCACCAACAAACGGTAGACCAGCGCCATGACGCCCGCCGAAGCCAAAGCGGTGGGCATGACATTAGCCAGGTCGTTAGGCGCACCGAACAACCGGGCAAAGAGCAGGCTGAAATAGGTCGCAGTGCCCGGATAGTCCGGATAAGGCTCACCGTAGGTACTAGGAAAGAGGCTCGCGCCGTGGCGAAACATCTCTTGCATGAACACAGCCCAGCGCCCATCGAAGCCTTGAGGCTGTTGATCCCAGATGCCCAGCGTAAACAGCAGCAAGGCGATCAGAAAAATACCCAGCGATTCCATTCGAAAGCGATTGTGTTGATCCATTGTTTAACCTGTCAGGTGGGTGTAGCGCCTCATGTTGCCTAACTCATCCCTGAATAACGCCTGAACAAAATCAAACATTCATCAGGCTACCGAACTGCGGACTTCACCAGCGCCGGGATCAAACGAATGTAGATCAACTCCCCGACCAATTCGACCAGCGTCTGGGTGATGACCGCTGCGGCAGCCAGACCACGGATACCTTCAGGTAGCGCCAACGCCAAAGGCAGCACCACCAGCGAGTTGCGTGTCGATGCGCTGAACGTCACCGCCCGGGCAGTCGTGGTCGGCAATTTGAACAGTCGAGAAGCCAACATCCCCATCAAGGGCGCCAATAGCAGGAAGCCGATATACACCGGGATCACCGGCGCCAGCAGGTCGATATCACGCACCACCGAGGTGATCTGCGAACCGATCACCACCAACAACACCAGCGCCATGGCCGGAACTGGCAGCCAGGCCCAGCCGTCATTCCAGGCGCTGATGACGGTTGATCGCCGGGACAAGGACGTCGTCAGCACCGCCAGAATCATCGGCACAACGATCAAGAACACGAACGCCTCAATAAACGGCCCGACCGAAACAACCACGCCCGATTGCGCCCCCAGCATCAACCCCAGATACACCGGCAACAACACCAATTGCAGCAACAACAGAATCGGCGTGGCAGCCAGCATCAACCGCGAATCGCCCTTGCCGATATGGGTGAACACCACCACGTAGTCGATGCACGGCGTGAGCAACACCAGCAAGGCGCCCACCAGGATCGCCGGATGCTCCACCAGCCCACGGGTCAGCGCCCACACCAACAACGGGATCAAGATGAAGTTGGCCAGCAGCAACGCCGCCATAAAGCGCTTATTGCTCAAGCCTTGGCGCAGGTCCAGAAACGGGATTTGCAGGAACATCGCATACATCAATACCGCGATGGCCGGCGTGACCAACGCGCCCAGGCCTTGGGCCAATGAAGGCGCCAGCAGGCCCAATGCGACAGCCAGCAGTACCGTGGCGAAGTACACCGGGATTTGGTTTTGCTCAAGGGTGTCGCGGGTCATGGACTGACTCTGATCGGTCGAAAGACCGTAAGCCTATGCATCTGCAGGGCGCAGGTCGAGCCGTGGAAAAATCTCCGCGCCTTTAGTGGGTAAAATTTGTTAGCTTCGACCTCCTATAAAACTGCGCACGGGCCTCTGAAGCCCCACCGAAAGCGCAAAGACCGAGCCTGCCCATGAACCTGCCCACCCAGCCTCAACCCGAGGCATTCAGCGAGCCCGCCGCCGACGGCTACCCGATTGGAGGCTTCACCTGGCGGCATATCCGCACCGACATCGAGCGCCCGGTGGTGATCATCAACGCCGCCACGTCGGTGCGCTGCCGTCACTACTCGCGCTTTGCCGACTACCTGTTTGCCAATGGCTTTGACGTAATCACCTACGACTATCGCGGCATCGGTGAGTCCCGCAGCGGCTCGTTGCGTGGGTTCAAGGCGTCCTGGTCGGACTGGGGCGTGCTGGATTTCGAAGCCATGCTGCAGCGGGTGCAGCGCGAGTTTCCCGGGCAACCGATTGATGTGGTCGGCCACAGCTTTGGCGGTTGCGCGGCGGGGCTCGGGGCCTCGGGGGCGGTGATTCGGCGTCTGGTCACAGTGGGCGCGCAGTTTGCCTACTGGCGTGACTATGAGGCGAGCGGGCGCTGGCGGATGTTCGGTAAATGGCATGTGGTGATGCCGCTGGTGACAGCGGTTTGTGGGTACTTTCCCGGCAAACGCATGGGCTGGCTTGAGGATACGCCGGCGGGTGTGGTGCGGGACTGGAAGACACCAACGCCGACTTACGAGACGCGCCCCAGCGGGCGAGCCTTGGGCGAGTTGCCGTTTTATCGGGTAAAGGCGCAGGTATTGGCGATCAGCATTACTGATGATCCGTTCGGGACAGTGGTGGCGATTGAACGCCTGCTGAATTACTTCGAGAACAGCGAACGTACCCACCTACGGATCACGCCCGAGGATATCGGCGAAAAAGAAGTCGGGCATTTCGCGTTTTTTCGCAGCCAATATCAGGATCGGCTGTGGCCGGTTGCCTTGGCATGGTTGCAACAAGGAGAGCTCGCCGCCGACACACCGGGCCGCCGGGTGACGGATCGCACGTAGAAACCCTTGGGATTTCCCCACAGCTGCGCTTCAATAGCCCACCCAGATCCTGACCCAAGGACGTGAGCCCATGGCCTCGCCGAACAAGCAGCAAAAACGCGCCCACCGGGCAAAGGCCAAGGCCAAGCAGAACCGTAGCCAACGGGCGGTTGCGCCGAAGAAAGATGCCTTTGAGGGCGATGACAGCCGTATCGATCTTGAATCGGTGGATTTGACCGAGCTGTTTGTAGAGATGCGCACCGCTGGCGAAACCAGCCAACAGGCGCTGTGTGCGGTGTTCCTCGCGCATCCGCTGCTGGCACTGGTGCTGGAGCAGGAAGGCGAAGAAGACGCGACCGACTTTATCCTGGCGGCGCTGATCGAGTATCGGCAGTGGGCCACCGATAGCGATGATGAAGCAGCAGCGCTGGCGTGGATTGAATCGCCGGCGTTTCAAGCTGATTACGTCGCGGCGTCCCAGGCGTTGGTCAGCTCGCAAGACTGACACAGAACAAATGTGGGAGCCGGGCTTGTGTGGGAGCGGGCTTGCTCGCGAATGCGAAGTGTCAGTTGATACATATTTGACTGACCCACCGCATTCGCGAGCAAGCCCGCTCCCACATGAGTTTGGCTGTGCTCTAGAGGGCATACGCCATCAATTAAGCACAGCCGCTCCCACCTTCCGAGCCTTGCGCCGACTGGCCACAACCAACCCCGCCACAATCACCAGCACGCTCAAAATCCCGGTAGCGATAATCTCCACCCGGTGCGCTTCCTGGAACAGCATGATGGTCAGCGTGCCCACGATAAACACGATCACCGCGTAGGTCAGGCCTGGGAACAGCCACATCTTGAAGGCGATTTTCTCCCCCGCCGCCATACGTTTCTGACGCATGCGCAGTTGCGAAACCGCAATCACCAAGTACACCAGCAACGCGATAGCCCCGGAGCTGGCCAGCAGGAATTCAAACACCGCCGCCGGCGCCACGTAGTTGGCAAACACCGCCAGGAACGCCGCGCCCGTAGACATCCACACCGCCCAGTAAGGCGTGCCGCTTTTGTTGGTGCGCTTGGCCACAGCCGGTGCATCACCGCGACGGCCCAGGGAAAACAGCATACGCGAGGCGGTGTACAGCGCCGAGTTCAAGCAACTGGTCACAGCCACCAATACCACCAGGTCGACGATCAGCTTGGCATTCGGGATGCCCATGCGTTCCAGCACGGTCTGGTAGGAACCGACGGCAGCCAGGGCCGGATCATTCCACGGTACCAGTGCGACCACGATGAAGATCGACACCAGGTAGAACAAACCAATCCGCCAGATCACCGAGTTGGTGGCCTTGGTGATTTGCTGGCCCGGATTCTTCGATTCGGCAGCCGCAATGGTGACGATCTCGGTGCCCATGAACGAGAACATGGTGGTCAGGATCGCCGCCAACACCGCGCCCATGCCGTTAGGCAGGAAACCCTGGGTGTCGAACAGGTGCGAAACGCCGCTGACTTGGCTCCCCGGCAGGAAACCGAAAATCGCCAGAAGCCCGAGGATCACAAACCCGATGATCGCGATAACCTTGATCAGCGCAAACCAGAACTCGAACTCACCGTAGTTCTTCACGCTGAACAGGTTGGTCGCGGTCAGCAGCAAGGTAATGAACAGGGTAAACGCCCAGATGGCCACATCGGGGAACCAGGCATGGAGGATGGTCGCGGCGGCGTTGGCTTCCAGGGGAATGACCAGCACCCAGAACCACCAGTACAGCCAGCCAATAGTGAAGCCGGCCCAGTGACCGATCGCCCGGTCGGCATAAGTAGAAAACGAACCCGTGTCCGGAGAAGCGACGGCCATCTCGGCCAGCATGCGCATCACCAACACCACCAACGTACCGGCCGCCGCGTAGGCCAACAGTACCGCCGGGCCTGCCGCAGCAATCGCGTGGCCGGAGCCGACAAACAAACCGGCGCCGATGACGCCAGCAATCGACAGCATGGTGACGTGACGCGGTTTGAGCCCCTGTTCGAGGTCATTGGAGCTTTGCGTACTACTCATTGACACACCTTTGCGAGGAATTGCGAATACGGTCCACCCGGCCTGGCATCCTTCCTCGTGAAAAGAATCCAACAGGGCGTTCTTTATTTTTTACGCAAGATTTGCGCCAAAATGTTACAGAGTCACGATTGACGGGGGCTGTAGCGGCATCTGATAGCAATCGCAAGTCATTGGAATTAATGGCATTCCGCTATAGCGTTACCGACCGACTCACTTTCACAAAGAAAAAACGCACCAAAAACACACACGAAAAGTAAGTAACGCTCCATAAAAGGGCTGATATGGACCGTTTGCCCGGTTAACCCTTCCAACACCCGGCCAAAGCTGGCAACATCGCGCCCTTTTTTACGCGAAGCACACGGGTTTTCTGGTTCAAACGGCTGTTCGGTTGTTGATGGCGCGACACACTCCTGTGCCGATGCGACAACCTGCTACATGCCACCCAGTAACCTCCCGTACCGCTGTTGGCTGTCATCCAAACGCTATGCTAGCTTGGCGCCTCGCCAGGAAGGCGGCCCAACAGCAGGAGCGCAATGAACACAATGAGGACCGCACATGGCTGAGGCCACGCCCGCGCTTGAAATCCGCAACTTGCATAAACGCTACGGTGAGCTGGAGGTGCTTAAAGGTATCTCGCTGACCGCCCGCGACGGCGATGTGATCTCGATCCTGGGTTCCTCCGGTTCCGGCAAGTCCACGTTCCTGCGTTGCATCAACCTGCTGGAAAACCCGCACCAGGGGCAAATCCTGGTGGCCGGCGAAGAACTCAAGCTCAAGGCCGCAAAAAACGGTGAGCTGATGGCCGCCGACGGCAAACAGATCAACCGCCTGCGCAGCGAAATCGGTTTTGTGTTTCAAAACTTTAACCTGTGGCCGCACATGAGCATCCTCGACAACATCATCGAGGCCCCGCGCCGGGTGCTCGGCCAGAGCAAGGCCGAAGCCATCGAAGTGGCCGAAGCCTTGCTGGCCAAGGTCGGCATCAGCGACAAGCGCCACGCCTACCCCGCGCAACTGTCCGGCGGCCAGCAACAACGCGCCGCGATTGCCCGCACCCTGGCCATGCAGCCCAAAGTCATTTTGTTCGATGAGCCGACCTCGGCCCTTGACCCGGAAATGGTTCAGGAAGTACTTAATGTGATCCGCGCACTGGCCGAAGAAGGCCGCACCATGCTGCTGGTCACCCATGAAATGGGCTTTGCCCGTCAGGTGTCCAGTGAAGTGGTGTTCCTCCACCAGGGCCTGGTCGAAGAGCAAGGATCGCCACAGCAGGTGTTCGAGAACCCGCTTTCGGCGCGCTGCAAACAATTCATGTCCAGCAACCGCTAACGGAGCAACATGCATGCAGAACTATAAAAAATTCCTCCTGGCCGCGGCCGTATCGATGGCGTTCAGCGCCTCGGCCATGGCTGAGACCCTGAAAATGGGGATCGAAGCGGCTTACCCGCCGTTCAACAATAAAGATGCCAGCGGCAACGTCGTGGGCTTCGACAAAGACATCGGCGACGCCCTGTGCGCCAAGATGAAAGTCGAGAAGTGCGAAGTGTATGTCTCGGATTGGGACGGCATCATCCCGGCCCTGAACGCCAAGAAGTTCGACTTCCTGGTCTCCTCGCTGTCCATCACCGATGAACGCAAGCAGGCCGTCGACTTCACCGACCCGTACTACTCCAACAAGCTGCAGTTCATCGCACCTAAAGCCACCAAAGACTTCAAGACCGACGCCACTTACCTGAAGGGCAAGATCATCGGTGCACAACGTGCGACGCTGGCCGGTACCTACCTGGAAGACAAGCTGCCTGACACCACCTCCAAGCTCTATGACACCCAGGAAAACGCCTACCTCGACCTGACTTCCGGCCGTCTGGACGGGATCCTTGCCGACAAGTACGTGCAGTACGAATGGCTCAAGAGCAAAGACGGCTCTGCCTACGAGTTCAAGGGCGACCCGGTGGTGGAAAGCGACAAAATCGGTATTGCCGTGCGTAAAGGCGACCCGCTGCGCGAGCGTCTGAACAAAGCCCTGGCCGAAATCAAGGCCGACGGCACCTATAAGAAGATCAACGACAAGTACTTCCCTTTCAGCATCGAATGATCTGAATTGCCTGTCTGGCGCGCTCGCTTGAGCGCGCCGGTCCTGAGCTTTGCCTTGCGAAACGACTAATCATGAATTTCGATCTCTACGGATTCGGCCCGGCGCTCGCAGCCGGCGCGCTGATGACCGTCAAACTGGCGCTCACGGCTTTGTGCCTGGGGCTGGTGTTGGGCCTGGCCGGTGCCTTGGCCAAGACTTCTCCGTACAAGCCGTTGCAATGGCTTGGCGGCGCTTATTCGACAGTGGTTCGCGGCATCCCGGAACTGCTGTGGGTGCTGTTGATTTACTTCGGCACCGTCAACCTGATGCGGGCCCTCGGGGAGTTTTTCGGCAACCCCGACCTTTCCCTCAGCGCTTTCGCCGCCGGCGTGATCGCCCTGGGCCTGTGCTTTGGCGCCTATGCCACGGAAGTGTTCCGCGGCGCGATCCTGGCCATTCCCAAGGGCCACCGTGAAGCCGGTGTCGCACTGGGCCTGTCGAAGTTTCGCATCTTCACTCGGCTTATCATGCCGCAGATGTGGCGCATCGCCCTGCCGGGCCTGGGCAACCTGTTCATGATTTTGATGAAGGACACCGCGCTGGTTTCGGTGATCGGCCTGGAAGAAATCATGCGCCACGCGCAGATCGGCGTGACCGTTACCAAGCAGCCGTTCACCTTCTTCATGGTCGCGGCCTTCATGTACCTGGGCCTCACCGTCCTGGCCATGACCGGCATGTACTTCCTGGAAAAACGCGCCGCTCGCGGCTTTGCGAGGAGCACGCAATGAGTGGCGACTACAGCTGGCTGTCGCATTTCGACCTCGGCCTGAACTGGGCGGTCATTATCAAATGGCTGCCGAAACTGGCCCAGGGCGCGACCCTGACCATGGAGCTGGTGGCCATCGCGGTCATCGCAGGCCTACTGCTGGCGATTCCACTGGGCATCGCGCGCTCATCGCGCCTGTGGTACGTGCGCACCCTGCCCTACTGCTACATCTTCTTCTTCCGTGGCACGCCGCTGTTGGTGCAACTGTTCCTGGTCTATTACGGCCTGGCGCAGTTCGACGCCGTGCGCGAAAGCGCGATGTGGCCGTACCTGCGGGACCCGTTCTGGTGCGCCACCGCCACCATGACCCTGCACACCGCCGCCTATATCGCCGAGATCCTGCGGGGCGCAATCCAGGCCATTCCGCCGGGTGAAATCGAAGCCGCGCGGGCCTTGGGCATGTCCAAACCCAAGGCGCTGTTCTACATCATCCTGCCGCGTGCGGCGCGCATCGGCCTGCCGGCCTACAGCAACGAAGTGATCCTGATGCTCAAGGCCAGCGCCCTGGCCAGTACCGTGACCTTGCTGGAACTGACCGGCATGGCCCGTACCATCATTGCCCGGACTTACCTGCCGGTGGAGATCTTCTTCGCCGCCGGTTTGTTCTACCTGCTGATGGCCTATGTGCTGGTGCGTGGCTTCAAACTGCTGGAACGCTGGTTGCGGGTCGATGCCTGCCAGGGACGCTGAAACCTTGGTGACGGGTGAGCACCTGCTCGCCCGCTTCCAGGCACTGGACGCATTCCTGGTCGAACACCAAGGGCTGTGGCGACCACGGCCCTTTACCCACCTGCAATTACCATGGGAAGCGCAGCATCCCGAAATGGCCCGATGGTTACGTCAGCGCTCGCTGGCGCAGGCCGAAAGCAGCCATAACCAACCCCATGACCTACCGGCGCCAGCGCCTTTTCCTCAACTGGCCGAGCAAGCTGTTCGTCTCAGTGCTGTGGATAAGTTACCGGCCCATCCCCTTGATGCCGCCCGGCATCGTTTGAACGTCGACGTACCTGGCCGTAAGTGGCAACAAATCGAAGCCTTCGGCGCCGCCCTGCAATTCGCCGAAGCACCTCGCCACTGGCTGGACTGGTGCTCCGGCAAAGGCCATCTCGGCCGCCGCCTGCTGCAACCGGGGCAACAACTGACCTGCCTGGAATACGACCCGGTCCTGATCACCTCGGGCCAAGCCCTTAGCGACCATCACCGATTGCCGGTCACTCACCGTCAGCAGGATGTAATGGCGGCCGATGCGGCGTTGCAACTCGACCACGAACACACACCCGTCGCCCTGCATGCCTGCGGCGACCTGCATGTGCGCCTGATGCAACTGGCCAGCGCCGCCGGCTGCAAACAATTGGCGGTAGCGCCTTGCTGTTATAACCGCACCAGTGCCAACCACTATCAGGCGCTGTCCGGCGGCGCCCGTGCGTCTGCCCTACGCCTATCAATAGAAGACCTCGGCCTGCCCCTGAGTGAAACCGTCACCGCCGGCGCTCGCGTACGCCATCAGCGGGATATCTCCATGGCCAGGCGCTTGGGGTTTGATGGGCTGCAACGGCAACTGCGCGAGTGCGACGAGTACTTGCCGACGCCCTCCCTGCCCAGCCATTGGCTGGACAAACCCTTCGCGGATTACTGCCATGAACTGGCGGCGCTCAAAGGTTTATCCACAGGCGAACAGGATTGGCAGGCGCTGGAGGCCCAAGGCTGGAAACGCTTGGCCCAAGTGCGAAACCTGGAATTGCTGCGTGGTCTGTTTCGGCGCCCGCTGGAGATGTGGCTGGTGCTGGATCGGGCACTTTTTCTGGTGGAAAAAGGCTACAACGTACGGCTAGGCACCTTCTGCGAAACCTCCCTGACCCCACGCAACTTGATGGTGCTTGCCGAGCGCGATTAAAGGGCAAAATGCCGCACCCGCGCCCTGTGGATAACTCTGTTGATGGTTTTTCATCGAAGGCCGTAAGAGCAAGCGCTACAGGCTAAAAGGCAGGCTGGTCATTTTTTGTTCACAAAATAAAACGCACGGAAAACAGGCAGTTGCAGCGTGATGAGAGCAGCTTCACAAAATTTCCGTTTCATGACATGTCCAACCAACGGATTGTGCATAAGCATCCGTAGCTAGGAGTATAAGCAGGCCTGTGATGGCTCCATCAGCGGTGGAAAAGCTCATGGATATCATCACAGGGCATGCAGGTAGCGTTGTTATCCAGCGGGCCGCTCTTCGGGCGAGCGGGAAACAGCCTGTTTAATGGTTAAGCTCTTTCAGAAGCGCCTCGGCGGCCAGCTTTCCAAGGTTGTTGGAGGCCAGCGGGCTGTCTCCGGTGATCAACCGACGGTCCTGATGACATTGCCCGGTGATACCCGTATTCAGAATCTCGACCCCGAGCTTTTGCAGGTTCTCACCCACCAGCCAAGGCAGCGGGCCAGGCATGTAGCCGATGTTGATATTGGCGCCGGTGTCCAGCGAGTCCGGGAACACACAAATCTTGTAGCCCTTGAACAGAAAATCCCCGTCCTGTTCATCAACAGCGGCCGCCAGCAATGACGCAGGACCATGGCAAAGAGTGATGACAAATTTGTCGTTCCCCATCGCCCACTGCAACACCTGCTTGACCTCCTTGCTATGAGGAATCCCCGACAGCGCCCCATGCCCGCCTGGAATAAACACAGCGACATAGTCCTGCTCAAGAGTGGGCAACACATCCGCGAGCTTTTTCGGCTGCTTCAGGGCAGGCAGGTACTTGTGATAAATCGACCGGACCGCCTCATCCTCACCGGGCATGGCCCACATCTCCAGCTTCGCCGGGTTGCCGGACAGCGTCACCACCTCCATGCCAAAGCCGGCTTTATCCAGGTGATACATCGGCAGAAGCATCTCCACCGGGTGATTGCCCGTCGAAAACATCGTGCCGTTCTGCATCAGGAGGTAGCGTTCATCGGTAGCAATCACCAACACCTTGCCCTTACCGGTGTAGGGTTTCGGATAATCCGCCCCAGCAAAATCGGTTTTTGATGAAGTGTATTGGCTGAGGGAATACGCAGACGGGAAAAATGCATTCTGCTCGGCAGGGTCCGGAGTCGGCTTTCTATCTGCATCAAGGGACTGAGTCATCAAGGCTTCCTTACATCAGAGATTGAGCTGACGACGATTTGCCGCCACCGTTGAAACACTAAAGCGCAAGATCAGGTCTGGGTATGAGGGATATCCCTCATGGGCCAGCAGCGGGCATTCATGGATCATCCGCACAACTGCAGTGGAGGAGCGATGACAGACTTTGCCAACATCCTGTTCGACAGCGTTGCTCGCGTGCGCAAAGCGGCGGATGCCCACGGCGTGTGCCAGGCCATTGTCGATTTCTCGGCCAGGCTGGGTTTCGACCGCGTTATCGTCTGCAGCGTTTCATCCCGGCCGACCGATGACGACATCATTGATGAACTGTTCTTCGTCCACGGAGACTGGGCCGAAGGCCGCAGCGCCGAAGAGCGAGACGCCTACCTGCTGCACTGCCCCATCACCCGACATATTCTCGAAATGGAAGAACCGTTTTTCTGGTCGAAAAACCCATCGAGCAATGCCAGGCGCATGAGCTATCGGATCGTCCGAGGCATTCGCGATTTGGGAGAGATCAATGGCATCCAGGTGCCGGTATTCGGCCGTACTGGGCTGGAAGGCGCGGTTTCCTTCGGCGCCGATACCCTCGACTTAAGCCCCGGCCTCAAACTGGCCGCACAGGCCTTCTGCTCGGCGGCGTTCTTTGCGTTGAGACACCATCGCTATCCCGGCGCCCATCCCGCAGCGCCCTCGCTGACCGAGCGCGAGCGGGAGGTATTGCAGTGGGTGGCCTTGGGTAAACAACAGGCGGAGGTCGCGGCGATTTTGATGATTTCCGAACGCACCGTGGAAAACCACCTGCGCTCCGCCAGAAAGCGCTTGGGCGCGGCGTCTACGGCGCATGCAGTGGCACGGGCGATGAGGCTGGGGGATATCGAAATCTGAGGGCTGGTGGGGAAAAAGTCGGGGATACGAAAAATAGTCTGAATTCAGGGGTTTACAGAAGCTTGCCAATCGCTATAATCGTCGCCCTAACACGCCGGTATAGCTCAGTTGGTAGAGCAACTGACTTGTAATCAGTAGGTCCCGGGTTCGACTCCTGGTGCCGGCACCATACAAAACGAAGCCCCCGCAGAAATGCGGGGGCTTTGTTGTTTCTGGGTGTGCGTTGTTGCGACCCCCTCCGCGCAGCACCGCCCCGCGTGGCAATTCAATTGCGCGCTCTATGAATTTCTTTTTCAGACGTTCTTTTCAGAGCGAAAAATAAAACTTTCCCCTTTTTTCGATTTCTCCTCCAAATCTTGCAATCTGTGGAATTACCAATCGCCTGCGGAGCCCCGTCGCCTGCTTGGGCTGCGGGTTCGTTTTCACTACCTCCGGCTTTGCACAAAAAAAGGACGCAAACCCCGTCGGAAGGAGGGAGACAAGTGCTTTTCCTCTCGTTTTTTCTTGTGCCCGCACTTTTTGGCCTGTCTTGCAGTTTCCGACGCGTGGATTGCCTAACGTCCTGTTCAGGACAAAAAGTGCTTGATCAAATTTGATGGGGTGAACCATACTTTGAATGTAGCCACAACGTAGCTACATTTTTGTGAGGGAGTGATAATATGTCCGCATTACTGAAAACCACTGACGTGCGTTGCCGCATCGACGAGGATTTGAAGGATCGTGCCACTACCGTGTTGAAAGCCTGCGGGCTGAGCCTCAGTGACGCTATGCGTCTTTTCCTCCGTCAGGTAGTGACAACGCAGGGCCTGCCTTTCGAGGTGCGTGTGCCTTCGGAAAAGACCGCCCGTGCTATGACACAAGCACGTGAGATTCGTCGCCAGTTCGATTCGATCGATGACATGCTAAGGGACGCTGATGGCGAAGCCGGAAAAGAAGCAAAAGCGCGCCGACCTGCCAAAGCAGTGCACGCAGACATCTGAATTTAAGAAGTCTTGGGAGCGGTACAAGCGCGCCGGGCTTCGCGATATGAACGAAGTACGCGATGTGATGGTGATGCTGTTCCTTGGGCAGCAGCTACCCGCGGAATATCTGGATCATGAACTGAAAGGTGAATGGGCGGGTTTCCGGGAATGTCATATCGGGGGAGATTTTCTTCTTATTTATGATGTGGCCCGCGCTGGCCTGGTGACCTTTGTCGATCTCGGCAGCCATGCTGAGTTGTTCAAATAGCTAAACAGACAACAGAAACCCGCCACTTGGCGGGTTTCTGTTGTCTGTTTAGGTGAGCACGAAAGGCTTCAATCAACAAATCTTGTTGGTATAGATCTCAAAATACGTTGAGTGGAAGCCCCCCCGCAGATTGAGCCAGCAGCAGCCAACGATTTGATTCGGATTTTGGCGGACCTCTTGAGCCCCTGAACCTAACCTCTGTGATTTGATAACCTCTATGTTTTACTGATGGACCGAGGGTTTGTAGCTCGAGGCTACAGGCTTCACCTGAGACGTAGAGGCTGAAGGCGGTGATAGACACTAGTCTGGTGGCGAAGCTAAGGGCTGAGAATGCAAGATTGGTTGCCTTGCTGGATGCTCATGGTATCGAATGGCGCCCGCCTGTTGAGCCAGTCAAGATAGCGATTGTCCAAACAGAACAATCACAGCAACTCGATACTGATGGAAAGCTTGCCCTATTCCGAAGCTTGTTTCGCGGTAGGACGGACGTTTATCCCCTCCGCTGGGAAAGCAAGGCAGGCAAATCAGGCTACGCACCCGCTTGCGCAAACGAATGGAGGCCTGGCGTTTGCGAGAAGCCCCGAATTAAATGTGGCGATTGCGGTAACCGCCAGCTGCTTCCGCTGACCGATGAAGTGGTCTATCGCCATCTGGCGGGCGAAGTGGTCGCTGGTATCTACCCCCTACTCTCTGATGACACTTGTTATTTTTTGGCGGTCGACTTCGATGAGGCCGAATGGCGTGATGATTCCAAAGCTTTTGTGCAGTCATGCCATGAGCTGAACGTCCCGGTGGCGCTGGAAATATCGCGCTCAGGCCAAGGGGCTCATGGCTGGATTTTCTTTAAGCGTAATGTTCCTGCCTGCGATGCGCGCCGCCTCGGTGCCGCAATCATCAGTCATGCCTGTGAGCGCACCCGGCAGTTGGCGCTCAGCTCCTATGATCGACTGTTTCCAAACCAGGACTATATGCCCAAAGGCGGCTTTGGGAATCTCATCGCGCTCCCTTTACAAAAGCGGGCCAGGCCCCAAAACAATAGCGTTTTTGTAGACGACTCGCTTGAGCCTCATCCTGATCAATGGGCCTTCCTGGCATCGATTCAGCGCATGAGTCCAGAAGATATCCAGCCCGTTATTATCCAGGCGATGGGTAATCGGGACCCTCTAGGGGTCGCCTATGTCGATGACGAAGGTGATGCAGAACCTTGGAAAGATCGTGAATCGAGATCACGTAAATTGACATGTCCATTGCCTGCTGCTGTCAACATCACGCTGGCTAACCTAATTTACTTTGAAAAGTCGGAATTGCCACAGCCATTGGCAAACCAGCTTGTCCGGCTCGCTGCCTTTCAAAATCCTGAGTTCTACAAAGCTCAGGCCATGCGCATGTCAGTGTGGAACAAGCCAAGGATTATCGGCTGTGCCCAGAACTTCCCCAAACATATTGCGTTACCACGTGGCTGTTTGGATGCTGCGCTGGAGCTTTTAGAGGAAAACGGGGTTATCCCTATTCTTAAAGACGAACGCTTCGCGGGCGTCCCCATCGACGTGACCTTTCTCGGGACCCTGCGTTCTGACCAAGAGGCTGCTGTCAGCGCAATGCTAAGTCATGACACCGGTATCCTCTGCGCACCGACTGCTTTCGGTAAAACTGTCAGTGCTGCTGCGTTGATTGCCGCACGTGGCATTAACACGTTGGTGCTTGTGCATCGGACGGAACTGTTAAGGCAGTGGCAAGAGCGCTTGCAGGCGTTCTTGGGAGTCGGGAATGGTGTCGTTGGTACTCTAGGGGGCGGAAAAGCGAAGCTTACAGGCATCATCGACATTGCCGTAATGCAGTCGTTATCGCGAAAAGGCGAGATCAGCGATCAGGTAAAAAACTACGGCCAAATCATCGTTGATGAGTGTCATCACCTGTCAGCAGTTTCATTCGAGGCACTACTGAGGAGCGCGCCCGCGCGGTACGTACTGGGACTCACAGCAACCCCAGTGCGCCGAGATGGGCAGCAGCCTATTATTTTCATGCAGTGCGGACCGATCCGACATTCTGCTGCTCGGCCAGCGAGTGCGCCCCATGACCTATCTGTCGTGCCTCGATTGCTGCCCAAACCAATAGTGGTCCCCGACGGCTTTGGGATTCAGGACGTTTTTCGGCGTCTAGCCGACGACTCCGAGCGGACAGCCAAAATCGTCTCGGAGATTGAGCTGGCGTACAACGAGGGTAGAAAAATTCTAGTGCTAACGGAGCGGACGGAACATGTGGATGCCCTTGAATTAGAATTGAAGCAGCGTGTGCATAACCTTTTCACGCTTCATGGGCGAGTGCCTAAGAAACAGCGGATTTCCCGTATGCATGAGCTTGAGTCCCTTCCCCCTGATGCTCCACGAGTGCTGTTGGCAACAGGAAAACTAGTAGGTGAAGGCTTCGATCATCCGCCGTTGGACACGCTGGTGCTGGCAATGCCCATCTCATGGAAGGGTATCCTTCAGCAATATGCGGGACGATTACATCGATCGCATGCCGATAAGGCCGACGTGAGAGTGATCGACTTCATTGACGAGGGTAATGTCACGCTGCTGAGGATGTGGGATAAGCGCCAGGCGGGTTACAAAGCGATGGGCTACCGCATGGCTGATTCCATGGCCACCATGGACCTACTCTAACTCTAACGTGGTTGACAGTTGACACATCAACGTCCCCACTTCATGGACGAATGACCGACCGCTGTGGGGTCGACTCCAACCCTTCGCCGTTAGTCACGTCAAGCAAGATCTTCACGGTAAGCGGTCAGGCATCCCGTCTTGCGTTACTAAGTCGGTTGCCAACGATGTGGCGACAACTTCCCAATTTCACTCGCACGCTGTGTCGGCAGGCGAGTGAGGACGTCCTTCAGATAGATATACGCATCGTGCCCGTTGAGCTTGGCCGACTGGATCAAACTCATTAGCGCAGCAGCGCGTTGGCCACTGCGTAGTGATCCGGCGAACAGCCAATTTTTTCTTCCAAGAGCCCAAGGTCGAATTTGCTGCTCAATATGGTTGTTGCCCATCGGCACCGCGCCGTCGTCCAGATAACGGCTCAACGCTACCCCACGTTTGAGGCGGTAATCCAAGGCTTTGGTAATCGAATCAAGGCGTCAAAAGGCCTGCCCTCGGCCTTGATCTTTGGTGTAGTCGTCGGATTGCTTTTGCATGAGTCACCTCTTGGGAAACGTGTGGTCGCCTTCCAGTGAGGGGACTTGCGTAACGGACTGAGCAAGATTAAAAATTAACTAATGGCCCACTCGGGGACTAACATATCGCTCATTGCCTCAAAGCGGGTAGGCTCTTGATTAGCCACGGGCCGCTTAATTAGGAAGTGGGTTTGACTCGTGTTTTCTCTTACACAAAGCCCGCGACAGTCCAAGGCAAGCATGAAATCAGGCTCCGAAATCTCCTTGATTACGGGATGCACCTGAAATTGGCCATGAGGATCATCCACCATATTAGCGAGCATATTCACGGTATCCCTGAGGTAATCAGAACTGCGCCCAACCCGCAGAGAGGTTCCAGCTGAAGTTATCCCACCGCCCGGACCCATATACACCTTGCCGTCATGTTCAATAAAAGTAGTGACTCCTGCCTCGCGCAATTGACTGATATCTGAGGAAGAAAAGGTATTCCCCGCAAGTAGTCCATTAAGTTCATATTGCGCGATGTATTGAGGCCAGGAGTTAGCCAGCGTTGCAAAGAGGTCAGTATTAGCGAATCCCGCTCGATCTGGGTGAGGGAGCACATCTACCACGGCCACTATATCTCCCCCTACCAGGCAAAAGGCAAGGTAGTCTGCTGGCTTGGAGAAGAATTGTCCTGACGGGATAATTTCGTCGCTTAGGTGGAAGTGCAGCATGTTCCAGTCTGCATACAGCAAGTCAGTTCGAGTGTGCTTTTTTGACCCGCTGGTATCGTTGCGGATAATCAGTCCTCGCCCTTGATAGGGATTGACATTCTCTCCAGCATTGAATTTTCTTAGCAAACTTGACAACCCGCGTTGCGCGCTCGGCGAAAGACTGGCCTTTGGGAATGCATTAGACAATGCAATCTTGCGCGGTAAAGGATCTACGTAACGACATCTGAAGTCCAGCCATCTATTTAGCGGACAGTTCAGCTTCTCCTCTTCTCGCTTAAACCTTAGACCAAACTTCCGAATCAGTATTAATGCAATATCGTCAATGTTTTTCTGAAAGACATCATTCGTACTCGGCATTCACTCCCCTTTGAGGCTCAGGCAATCTGGTGGAATATAGAAGCATTAATTTTATGAGCAACCACTCAGGTTAACCTCGCGCTTATAGTGTAGTGAGCCATAGCTGGATGCTGCCTGCCGATATTTTTTAGGCGCGCTTGTAGGTGGAGTTGTAGAACGTTTCGAGGCAATGTAGCAAGCCGCACCATTACAAAGATTCTTAGACGAAAGCCACCTCGCCGGTTGCCCGTCAGCGCTTACTCGAACCCACGCATTCTGTCTCTCGTATACATGAATTTCTTCTCCACGCTTCAGACTAGAGACCACTTTGCCGGCTGGCCGGTCGCGCTGGTTGAGCTTATCTGCGTTTACGAATTGGTAGGTCTCAGGCTGAGGCGAAGGCACCACGGGTTTGGCCACAGCGGGAGCTGGAGTTGAAAGAAGCCCTTGAGAAGACGTAGCCACACTGGCTGCAGGTTCCGGCGCAGTGGGTGTCTTTTTGCCGAACAGCCAAAAGATTGCGACCAGGATGATAAGTGGAACAAACCAAGACTGAGACTTCTTGCGCATATCCATTGCTCTCGAGTGATGGCACAAATACAAAAACGTGCCATCAAGGTAGGTGACTTTTAGCGCCTACACAAAGTGCAGATATGTCCTGCTCAGGAAAAGGCGCCGGATCCATTTTCTCAAGTTGCACCCCTCCCCCCACCACGCTAACCTCCCCTCGTCGCTGCCAATTCAGCGACCGGGCCTGATAACCCGACAAGATGCAGGCGCACCAGCGCCCCCAATCACGATTTGCAGGCGTTTTTTTATGCCGGTAGTTTCGTGCAATGGCGGCTGTGCGTGGGAGACCTTCGGGTCTGCCGGGTTCCTGTATCTCCGGTTTATCAGCCTGCGCACAGCTGCCACCCATTCGCCTGATAACGAACGTGGTAGCTCTCACCTGATATGGGAGTTTTACCGATGCGCGCTCCAGATCTGTCCGATAGCTGCCCAACCCGCAACAGGGGTGGCGCCCAATGACTAACCTCGAAAGCCTTACCACCCTTGGCCTCACGCCGTTCTCCTTCCACGCTGATCAACCCTTGTTCCGCGTTAACAGTGGCGTTCCCATTTCCACTGCCCTGACTCACGTTTCCGACTTGCTCCACGTCGCCAAGCTGCTCGCCGAAGACGCGGCCATGACTAAACACACCGATCGCTATGCCTGGGCTTCGCATTTCTTGCAGGAGATGAGCAAGGCGGTGATCGATGATGTGGTGAAGGTGCTGACTTCGCCGGGCAATAGCGTCTGCGAATAGACTTCCTTCTGGTCACATAGGGGGCTGGCTTGGGGGCCGATGGGGTCGTGGGCGCTGCGTTTGTCCAGTAGCCCTGCGTTTTCGTTGACGATCTTCGCGAGCAAGCCCGCTCCCACAGAAGAGCGGTTAAAGCCTGTTTTCCTATATTGAGGCAATGAAAAATGCGCAGCAGGTGCAACCCTGCCCTCCTGCGTTTTTCAAAACCGATGGCCTTGTCGCTGAATCGACCATAGTGGTTTACTGTGCTGTCAATAACGCGACTTTGGCAAAAGTTTGCTTGAGTGTTTCCCCGCGTACCAAGACGGTTTTCACGTGTATTGCCCTTAAAAACAGGTGCGAACGTTTATGACGCATGCGACGCCATCCATCAGACTCAGTACTCTTCGGCAAGTAGCCCCCTATCTGAGCATGCGAGGGGTGTCGCCGCTGGAATTCTTTCGGCGTTTTGGTATTTCCCCTCATGTTTTTCAATACCCTGAAGCATGGGTGCCGCGAGCGGCCTGCTTTCATATCGCCAACGAAATGGCTGCGGCTGCGCAGGATCCCTTCGGAGGTGGGATGGTGGGGCATCTGACGGATGTGCGCTCAACCGGTGTATGGGGCGAGTTGATATTGGGCTCGACCAGTCTCGCTCAGGCGTGTGCGACGGCGGCGGTTCATACGGATTTGCTGCATCAGGGAAGCGAAGTAAAGATCATCACCGAAGGCCGTACGACGAAACTGATCCAGCACTTTACCGGGCAGCACGAAGTTGACCCCAAACAAGTCATTTTCGGCACCCTGGCGGTGCTTAGAAAAGTGCCTCTCCTGTCCGGCGCGCCTGGCGCCATTCGGGTACATCTGAAAAACTCGCGGGAAAGAGGCGATGAGGCGCTTGAGGAATACCTGGGGCCGAACCTGGTCATGAACGCTGAGTACAACATGATCGAATTCGATCGTGAGTTGCTCGAAATCCCCTTGCAGCCTGTTCGGGATGTTGTCTGGAAAACCACTCAAGCGTTGAAGTCGACCGCTGCAACAGCGGACGCACTTGCCGAGCAGATCGCGGATCAGGAACTGTCCAGACTTGCCACTATTTCAAGAAAGATAGGACTGTCTGTTCGAACGCTGCAGCGGCGCCTCGAACATTGTGGCATTGACTTCGACGCGTTACGTGACGAGACGCGTCGCAGCGAGGCATTTCAGTTACTGGCCAGCGGTAAATACACCGCGACCGAGATTGCCTATATGGTCGGCTACAGCGATCCCGCGCACTTTACGCGTGCCTTCAAGCGCTGGACCGGGAGCCCGCCGTCGCGCTATCGCGCCATCTTGTTGAAACAAGATCGTTAACCTCCCCATCTGCCCCCTCACCTCTTTTTGCCCATCCCTTTAGCCCCTTGCAGGGACGGCCTTCACGTGCGCGCTCGCTTTGCTTTTGGCACCAAATGGCAAGTTTGTGCCAAGGCGTTCTTATACAGTCAAAAAATTAACGCCAACTTATAAAACCAAGAGGTTTAAATGTCCCATTCATCCACGGCCCGCATCTTCGCCATGGCGCTGGCAGCTTTTGGAAGTGCGAACGCTCAGTCGTCCCCGGACGCGGCAATACCGGTGGGTGTCGATAACTTCGTTCGTGCCGAGTCTGATCTCTACTTGGGAAAAATGGTGGCGACCGGCAGTTTGGGCCGGTTTGTTCATAGCCGCGAAGCAGTGCCCATCGACGCCCAGAATGTGGTTCGGATGAATCGGGACACGCTCTATTCGTCAGCGGTGTTCGATCTCGACGCAGGCCCCGTCACGCTCACCTTGCCTGAGGCCGAAGGACGGTTCATGTCGATGGCGGTGATCAATGAAGATCACTACGTACCCATCGTCACTTACGGCGCCGGTCGCCGGACGCTGACGAAAGAGGCTGTCGGCACACGCTATGTGTTTGTGGCTGTGCGCACGTTCTTCGATCCCACCGATCGCAAAGACCTTGAAAAAGTGCATGCACTGCAGGACGCAATCACGGTCAGCCAAGCCCAGGTTGGGGAGTTCGTCGTACCGAAGTGGGACCCGGCCAGCCAGGCCAAGGTACGTGAGGCGTTGGAGGTCCTGGGCTCGACCATTCCCGACTACAACCAGTCCTTTGGGCCCAAGGGCAAGGTCAATCCGATCCATCACTTGATCGGCACTGCGACGGGGTGGGGCGGGAACCCGGCCAAGGACGCTATCTACCTGGGCGGGATGATCGCGCAGAACGATGGCAAAACGGTGTACCGGCTCAAAGTTGGGGATGTTCCGGTGAATAGTTTCTGGTCCGTGAGTGTTTATAACGCAGACGGTTACTTTCAGAAGAACCCCTATGACGCTTACTCGTTGAACAACCTCACCGCTCAGAAAAGTGAGGATGGCTCGATTGTCATCCAGTTCGGTGGTTGCGACGCAAAGACCGCGAATTGCCTACCGACTACACCCGGCTGGAACTACACGGTCAGGCTTTATCAGCCGAGCGAACAAATACTGAATGGCCAATGGAGCTTCCCGAAGCCGCAGCCAGTCACGCTCTAATTAAAAATCTGCGACTTTTATAACTACGCACAAACGCCAATACGTTTGGTGTTACACCATAGGAAAGAAGCAATGACAGCCATCGGTGGTTCAAACTTTCTTAAGCATCCGGTGATGCTCATTACAGGTGCGACTCTCGCACTTGCGATGGTGTCGCCTGCACACGCCGACGATTCAAGTGAGCCCTCCGTGACCGTCGGCGGCGGGGTTGCCGTCGGCCCGTTGTACGAAGGCTCTTCACACTATGCCGCGTTCCCTTCACTGAAACTCAAAGCGGTCTTGCCTACCGAAGACTGGGGCACGTTTACCGCAGCCTTCCCGGATGGGCTGCGTTGGGACTTGCCGGGGCTGTCACCTTTCGGGGTGGCTCTGCTGATCGGTTATGACCAGGGCCGCAAGGAAAGAATTCATACCCTGGACGGTCGTGATGACTACCTGAGGGGAATGGGCAATCTGGACAGCACTGCCCTGGTCGGGGCCGAAGCGTACTGGATCCTGCCGGCCGGCCGCCTGTTTGTTCGCGGCCTGCAATCGAGCCAGAGCCGCGATTACGGTGGCGAAAGCCTGGGGCGTACGGCGTACCTGGAGGCTGGGGTTGCCACGGCATACGCACTGTCTTCGACATTGACCCTGGACTCGACCCTGTACGGCACCTGGAGCAATGAGAACGACATGATGGCGCGCTTCGGTGTCACCGCCCAACAGGCTGCACGCACTCGGTTCGACGAGTACCACCCAAGTGGCGGGATGCGCGACGTGACCTTAAAACTGGGCCTCACTTGGCAATGGCAACCACAACTGGCACTGGAAGGCGGCATCAAGACCTACGCGCTGGTCGGCGATGCCCGCAACAGCCCGCTGACGGGTGAAAAAGTGGGCGCAGGCGCCTATCTGAATGCCCTCTACCGGTTTTGATCAGCCGGCAATACCGGGCTAGATAAGGGATCACTCGATGAAAACAGTACATAAGCAGTTGGGGCTGGCCAGCCTGCTCTGGTCGGGGCTGGTGCTTGCCGACGATGCTGCCACCAAGGTCACGGACCCTCACTTCAAACTAGCCCCAGGCTATCTTGACTCGGCGGACTTGCCACTGCGCCTGGCGTTGCTTGGCGCCCCACCAAAGCCCGACTCTGCGGCGCTTGCACGGGATGAGGAAGCACGACGTGTGGCGCTGTCGCTACGTGGCACAGCCCGGGAGAAACTCGCGGCAGCGGACGCGGAGCTGTCATTCCCAGGCCCGGCGAAAGCATTCTCCTGCGCGATGGGCACGCCGATCACCGAGAAAAGCACACCGCATCTTTATACCTTGATGCAGCGCACCCTGACGGATGCGGGCGGTTCCACCTATGCCGGGAAGAATGCCTACAACCGTACACGCCCATTCGTGGTGCACAACGAAGGGACCTGTCGCAAAGACATGGAACCGCTGCTGCGCACGGATGGCTCCTGGCCGTCCGGCCACTCCGCTGCCGGTTGGGCCTGGGGGCTGTTGCTGGCCGAGATTCAACCAGCACGCGCCACTGAATTGATGACCCGCGGGTTGTCATTCGGCCAGAGCCGGGTCATCTGCGATGCCCATTGGCAGAGCGATGTGGATGCAGGCCGCATCATGGGGGCGGCGACTGTGGCGAGCTTGCATAGTAATCCGACGTTCCTGGCGGACCTCGCGGCCGCGAAAGAGGAGGTCAAGGCGGCTCAAAAAGCGGGCCTTAAGCCTACAGAAGACTGTGCGGCCGAGGGCGTGGCGCTCTCGCTGACCCAGCACTGATCGGAGAAACACCATGATCCACAGTGACAACCCACACTCGCCGTTGCGGCGTAAACGCGCCCGCCTGGCTCTGCTGGTTAGCGCCTTTACGATCGCCGGATCCAGCCTGCCGATGGTGGTCATGGCGGCAGACGGCGATGGCTGGACGTTCAACGGCGGGCCTTATGTGTGGGGTGCCGGGATCCGTGGGCACGTGGGCCACCGTAGCACCGGGACCCAGTTTATAAAGTCCGACTTCTCGGACATCGCGCGTACGGTCGATATGTCGGTGATGCTGATGGGCGAGGCTCGGCGGGGGCCGTACAGCGTGCTCACTGACCTGATGTATATCGACACCGACACCCGCAACCGTCTGCCAGCGGGCGCCCCCGCATCCAAGCTCGAGGTGGAAAGCAAGACGGCTTCCGGATTCCTGGGGGGCGGGTACACCGTGTTGGGTGATGACAATCATCGGTTGGACATCGCTGGCGGAGTGCGTGTCTGGTACAGCAGCACCACCATCAGCCTGCATGGTGGGCCCGCTGGCGGCCTGTCCGGCTCCGACCAGGCTACCTGGGCGGACGCCATGGCGGGGCTGCGTGGGCACTATGCCGTGAATGACCGACTCTGGTTGTCAGCCTGGGGGATGGCAGGCGCGGGGCAGTCCCGGGAAGACTGGGATCTGGCCGCGCTGGCGGGCTGGGAGTTCTTGCCCGGTTTCTCGGCGGTGGCCGGTTACCGGGCCATGGGGGTGAATTATCGCCATGATGGTTTTGTCTACGACATTGTCCAGAAGGGACCACTGTTGGGTATTAGTGGGCGATTCTGAGGCGCTCATCGTAAAGCGCCCACACAGTTCAATGGGCTGTCATTCCTTATTGTAAACAGGATGGAAAGCACCGATTCATGTACCAAAAGCTCATATTCCAAGCTTTATGCTAAATTATGGATTGCCAATAATTATGGCGTACCCATAAAAAGAGGTAATTGCATGAGCAGCATATTCCAGCGCCCTGAACTGGCTGAAGAGATGGCGAACCAGCTTCTCAATCCGGGCGTGCTCGATGAGGGACTGCGCTCAGGTCTGTTTCTGTCTGGCCTGCGCAGGACAGGTAAAACGACATTCCTGAGAAATGACCTCATTCCGGCTCTGGAAGAAGCCGGTGCTCTGGTCATTTACGTCGACCTCTGGAGCGATACGCTGGCCAACCCGGCGACGCTGGTGCATAACGCGATACGCAAAACCTTAAAAGAGCTCCAAACACCGGGCTCTCCCCTGCTTGAAATGCTCAAGCGGGTTAGCAGTGCAGATGTAGGGGCCGCGGGATTCAAATTCGGCTTCAAACTCGACAGCATTGGCAATACCGGCGGCCCAACGTTGGCGCAGGCACTGACAGAGGTCGTCGATCAAGCGAAGACCAATTTGGTTCTGATCATTGATGAAGTGCAGCACGCTATTTCCTCCGACGACGGCAATCAGTTGCTGTTGGCACTCAAAGCCGCTCGTGATGCAATCAACCCGCGCCCGAATACACCGGGCTATTTCCTGTTCATTGGAACCGGATCTCACAGGGCGCAAGTGAGCGAGCTGACAGCAAAACGCAACCAAGCGTTTTCAGGTGCTACCTCCGCCGCCTACCCAGTACTGAAAGGTGATTACGTTGGGTACCTACTCAACCGACTTGCAATGACAGTAAAGAAGGAAAAGTTACCGTCCCGCGAAGTCGCCATCGAGGCGTTCAACACCTTGGGTAATCGACCGGAGGAAATGCTCAAGGCGCTGCGCCAGCTCATGCAGCAAGAAGGCGATCCCGACGTTTTCCTTCCGGTTATTGCCAGCACATTACGCTCGGCAGCGGCGAGTATTGCGCTTGAAAAAGTAGAGCTATTAGGCAGCCTGGCTCAGGCTATCTTCAACAAAATCGCGTCCACGGAGGGAGATGCCCGAGGAATTTTCTCCACCGATGCTGCGGCAGAATATTCAAAAACTGTGGGCCGAGAAGTACGTGTTGAAGAAATTCAGCCTGTGGTGATTGCGCTGGTTGCAGAGAACATCATCATGCGACGCGGGCATGGGATTTATGCGATTACCGATCAGTTTGTTCAGGAAATTTGGCTGGAAGAGCGGGCGTTGATTGAGGCTAGTTAGGCACTCAACTTGAGAATCCGCTATGACGTAAACCGCTCCTCCTATGCCTCACATTGCCTGCCAGAGATGAGCAAAGCGGTGATCGACGATGTGGTGAAGGTGCTGACTATGGCATCTGCGAATAGCTTTCCTTGAGGTCGCGTATGGCTTCGCCTTGCGCGACTGTCCCCTGCATCAGTAGCAAAGTTGATAGCACTTAGCCATATTTCTAATTGACACCCCTTCCCCGGTCCTTTAAAACCCACGCTCCTTATTTATGGCTGTTGGCTTAGGGGTCGATGGATTCGTGGGTGCTGTGTTTATCCAGTAGCCCAGCGTTTTCGTTGAAGACCATCGCGGGCAAGTCGAATCGTCGCACCGCCGCTCCCACAGAAAAGCCGCTAAAGCCTGTTTTCCTTTATTGAGACATGGATGTCTAAGAAGCCCCCTCTTTTCACCCGCCGCCGCTGTTGCCTCGCCCTTCTGATCGGGCTGCTGGCAATCCTCGACCCCTTCGGCCTGGCCAGTTCCAGCGACAAGGCGTCCGCCGAGTGGTTTAACCGCATGCTTTCCAGCAGCTACCCGAGCACCGGCCAGCAGCAGGTGGCGGTGGTGTTGATCGATGACGCCTATCTGATGCGCAACAACACTTCGTGGCCAATGCCCTACGGCGAGCAGAGCAAGTTGTTCAAGCGTTTGCTGGCCTACAAACCCAAGGCGGTGTTTGTGGATTTGTTGTACAGCCACGATCACTCCCAGGGTGATCCGGCCCGGGGCAGTCAGTTGTTGGCGAATGTGTTTGAGCGGTATCAGCGGCAGGGTATTCCGTTGTTCCTGGCCAATACCGGTATGGCGCGGGGGGTGGATGGGCAGGCCAATACCCTGGCGCCGTTTGCCGGGGTCAGTCGGCCGGCGGTGGTGGTTTGGGATGGGGTGGAGGATGCCTATCCGCTGGCGTTCAAGGCGCCGTTGGGAGTGATGGAGACGCCGGCCATGGCGCTTTATCGCGAGTACTGCAAGACGCAGGCGTGTGGATCATTGCCTGCGGATGCGCAGGCCGCCGTGGCGTCGCCGCCGATTGCAGTGCAGTGGGGGCTCAAGTTGGCGCCGGAGCAGGCGCGCATCAAGGACCTCAGTGATTGCGCCTCGCCGTCACATTTTCTACCGGACTGGCTGATGCAGTTGGGCCAGGCGGTGTTCTGGAGGTTTGACGACTCGTCCCAGTCGCGCTGTGCCTATAGCTTGAAGCTGTCGGCCACGGATCTGGAGGTCAGCTCGCCCGAGAATCAGGCTTTGATTGCGGAGTTGCTGCGCGATCGCCTGGTGTTGGTCGGGGCGAATATCACCTCCACTGGTGATCTGGTGCAGTCTCCGGTTCATGGGCAGATTCCCGGGGTTTATCTGCATGCGATGGCCCTGGATAACCTGATCACCTGGGGCATGGGCTATGACCGCGAGCCGGGCAGCCTGGCTCTGGTCAATATCAGTTGGCTGGATGGGTTGACGCTTGGGCTGCTGGTGTTGATTGCAGTGTTCAAGGCGTTGCACGCCCGGCAGTTGGCCAAGCAACCCGCGTGGACGCGCTGGCCATCCTGGGAGCGTCGCCTTTTTTCTTCAGCGTATCCCTCGTGGCTACTGACCCTGCTCGTGCTGGGGGCGGTGTGCTGGATACTGCGATACAACCACTACACCGCCGTCAACGTACTGGGCATTACGTTGCTCTCATTGCTGCTGCTCAGCGATCGGTTCGACGCCTTTTTCAACCAGCCTTCTCGTCTTACTCAAGGAACTCAAGGATGAACAAAACCCTTATCGTGCTGCTCGTCGCCTTCTTCAGCCAGGCCGCGTGGGCAGACACTCACAGCATCAAGGCGTTCCTCGCCGACCCGGTGGCGGTGCTGGACGAGCGAGGCAAGCAGCAACGCGATCTGCCGCGCAAAGACGCGCCAACTCAGCCGGTACCGGTGTTGCAGTACAACAAGGCCCTGGACCTGGTGCAGGTGGAACTGGCGGGGCAGAAGGTCTGGCTGGACACCATGGACGTGCGTATCGAGCCGCCGCTGAACATCACGGAGTTGCCGTGCGACAAGCTGACCAAGAGCCAGACCAAGGACAGTCACAACAACTCCACCATCGGTTTTGGTGCGGGCTGTAATCAATAAAAAAGGAGCGTCGTGGTGAAGGGATATCGATTGGCGGCCAGCCTTCTGGTCTGTGCGGTGCTCAGCGGGTGCGCCACCTTGAAGGGTGCCGATCAGGCGTTCATGAATCTGGTGGGGCCGTCGACTCAGTCTCGGGTCAAGGGCCATTACGTCGACAACACCGACGTGCGCCAATACTACAAGCTCGACCCGCAACGCCAGAGCCAGCAACGCTTGAGCTATGACGGCCACGCCGTACCCGCCGCCGAGGCGCGCCAGCAGAACCTGGTGGATATCCCGATGTTGCAGGTGTACTTGCAGGGCATCGTCACGCGCTTGTCCAAGGGCTGGCCGGGTGAGTTGCCCACGTTGCAGGTGAAGATCACCGACAGCCGCAGCTTCGGGCCGTCGGCGGATCCATACGGCACTATCTTCGTGCCGCTGGGCATGATGGATAACGTCGGCAGCGAAGACGAGATCGCCGCGATGCTCGGCCACGAGATGAGCCATGTGTTGCTGCATCACCATGACCGCATGGCTGCCTTCCAGCAGCAGAAAGAAATGTTCACCACGGTGGCTTCCACGGTGGCGCTGGCAACGATGGCCGCCGACACCGGTGTGGACCGCAGTTCCGGCACCATGAAGCTGTTCAGCAAGGACCCGGCGGGCACCCAGAAAACCATCGGCAACACGGTGTTGTACACCGCCTTGGCCAACACCTTTTCCGATCAGGTGTGGAGCACCGCTTGGGGCCGGACGCAGGAGGACCAGGCCGACTTGCTGGGCACCGACCTGATGATCCGCGCCGGTTATGCGCCGCGTGCAGCCACTCACAGCCTGGAGCGGCTCAGTGACTTTCAGGGTAAGCAGAAGCCGTTACTCACCGGTTTTCTCACCGCTCGCAAAAACGCCATGCAGGACTCGTTGCAGCAGTTCAATCTCAACCGTTTTACCAAGGAGCTGGACGTACTGGTCAAGGACGGCCTGACCACCAGCATTGCCGCCACCACCCAGTATTTCAACCGCTCGCATATGTCGACCCTGGACCGTGACGAGGAGCTGCGCGAGTACCTGCAACGGGAATACCGTCAGGAGCGCCGCGCCCGGGTCAACACTCAAAGCTGGCCGAAGGTGCGCGACACGCCTCAGGTGGCCAAGGCTATTCAGGGTTACAAGGATGCGTACTTCGCCACCGATGCCTTGGAGAAGAAGAAGGTGCCCGAGGCTGACGCGTTTCTGCGTCGCGCCCTGAGCTCTCCGGTCAAGGATCAACCGGGCATTCGCAGCGTCGCCTATACCGTGCGTCTGGCCCAGGGTAAAAGCGCGGAGGCGTTGAAGGAGTTGCAGTCGATCAAGGACTGGTCCTTGGCCGGGCCCGCGACCTACGACTTGATGATCAGTTATCACCTCAAACGCGGTGATGGCGAGGCCGCGCTGGCGATGATCGACAAGGCCGAGCGCCACCTGGGTTCGGAAGAACTGTTCATCACCGACAAGTTGCTGGCCAACCAGCAAATGAAAAATGCGCAGCAGGTGCAAACCGTGCTGCGCAAGTGCGAGCAATACCCCACGCGCAAGGCAAACTGCCAAAAGCTCGCACCGGTAAAAGCCTGAGGCTTAGTGCCCCGCGCTTTGGCCGCCGTCCACATGGAGAATTTCGCCGGTGACAAAGCCGGCGGACTCCAGGTACACAATCGCCTGGGCGATATCACTGACTTCGCCCATGTGCCCAACCGGGTGTAACTGTCCCAGCGCCGCATGAGTTTCTTCGCCATGCATCGGCGTCTTGATAATCCCGGGGCTGACCGCATTCACCCGAATCCCGCGCTTGGCGTATTCAATCGCCAGGGATTTGGTTGCGGCGTTCAGCCCGCCCTTGGTCAACGACGCCAGCACCGACGGCACACCCTCAATGGCGTGGTCCACCAGGCTGGTGGTGATGTTGACGATGTGGCCGGCGCCCACCTTTTCCATCTCGGTAATCGCCCGCTGGGTGATGTAGAAAAACCCGTTCAAATTCACCGCCAGCACGTTGACGTAGTCCTCGTGGGTATAGGCAGTGAACGGCTTGGCCAGGAAGATCCCGGCGTTGTTGACCAGGCTGTCGATGCGCCCAAAACGGGCCACACCTTCGCGGATCACACGCTCGGCGGTGGCTGGGTCGGCGATATCACCGGCGACGGTGAGGATGTCCGGGTCAGTGGACAGTTTGATCGAACGGGAGGTGGCGACCACCCGGTAATCCAGCTCACGGTAGGCCCGCACCAGCGCCGCGCCGATACCTTGGGATGCGCCGGTAATCACGACGACTTTGTTTGAGTGGCTCATGATGAATCCTCTGCTGAAAGGGTGAGGTCAGTCTTGGGCGATCTGTTTGCGGTATTCGGTGGTGGTGATGCCGGCGTAGCCCCAGTTATCGGTGTCGACTTCTTCGATCACGATGTGGGTCAGGTCCGGGCGTTTGTTGAGGACCCGCTCCAGGGTTTCGGTGAACTCGGCGATCACCTGGGCTTTCTGCTCCGGGGTAACGCCGTCGCGGGTAATGCGCAGGCTGACAAAGGGCATGACAAGGCTCCAGTGACCTGGCCATCGGCATGATGGGCAGGCAGTGGGGTCAATGTATGAGGTTGCCAGGGAGGGATAAATGGGGTTTCAAGTACATCATTAGTGACGTGATGTAATAAGTTTGGTGGGCTACAGGTCTTCACTTCTGTCTGTATCCCGGCCCCAGGGTTTTAGGTATAAACGGCGTAATCCCTGCGTCGAGAATGGACTTCGATGAACGCCCTCAAGTTGATCCTCCTGCTGATCGTCTTTCCATTGCTGCTGGCCGCCACCGGTGGCTGGGAGTGGCAGCGTGCCGTCGACAGGGCGCTCAAACTCAGCGAGTTCGAGGCCAACCTGGAAATAGCCAGGCCACAGTTGCGGGCGTTAGTGGCGCAAAACCCGATGACCCCGATCACGGTCAATGGCGAAAAGCTCAGTGCGCAGTTGGTGTTGTCGCGCATGGACAAGGCCGCCGATGAGACCGGCACCGCGCACCGCGTCAACAGCGCCTTGCAGCTCCTCGCCAAGTGGGTGATCGGTATGGGTTTGCTGGCAGCCTTGATTGGCGCGGCGGCACTGGGCGCAACCCACTGGGCCGGTGCGCAGGCGCGCAAATCCCGGCAAGCGTTGTTGCAGGTTTTTTCCCTGGGCAGCCGCTTGCTGCCCTACGTGCTGGTCGGCCAGGCGATCGCCCTGGCTGCGACGGTTGCCCTGTTGCTGGCCTACGAAGGCCTGGGGTTTTGGCACATCGGTCGGCTGTCCAATGGCGAGGTCAAGATCATGGCGGTGGCCGGGGTGATCGCGGCCTTTTGCCTGTACTCGATGTGGTTACTGCTGCGGCAGTTGCGCTGGATGCTGACGATGTTCGAGCCGACGCCAATCTCGATGTTTGGCCAAGTGGTGACGCCACAACAGGCGCCTGGTCTGTGGCGCCATGTGAACGAACTGGCGAACACACTCGGTGCATTGCCACCGGACCATATCGTGGTGAGCCTGACAGAAGGCTTTTACGTGACCTCCAGCGACGCCACCGTCCTGCCAGCCGAAACCGCCTTGCGCGGCCGAACCTTGCATCTGCCGCTGCTGTATCTGGGGGTGTTGAGCCGGGAGGAAATCGTCGCGGTGATTGGCCATGAGCTGGCGCATTTTGTGGGCGAAGACACCGAGTACAGCCTGCGTTTTCTGCCGATCTACGACGGGGTCAACCGCAGCCTCGGCGCGCTGGCCCAAGCCATGCTGGCCAGCGATGCGATTCAGGGCCGGCTGATGAGGCCTTCCTTCCTGTTCGGCGTGTTTTTCATGGAGCGCTTCCATCATACGGTCAGCCACTGGAGCCGCCAACGCGAGCTGCTCGCCGATGCCACGGGTAGCCGGTTGGCGGGCAACGCGGCGGCCGCTTCGGCGCTGGTGCGAGTGTCGGCGATTAATCCACAGGTGGATCGTTTGTTGCGGGCGCACCTTGATGCAACCCACGCTGCCATCGACGACCTGCCGGCAGCGGTACTCAATGAACTGCAACGGTGCGAACTGGAACTGCCACCTGAAGCGCTGGAGATTCACCTGCCACATCCTACCGACTCGCATCCGTCCAACGGCGAGCGGATACGAGCGCTGTACGTGGCGCCGGAAGATGCAGTACGCAGTGGCACCCGGCCGGTGGACGCCTTGGCCGCTGGTGTGGCATTGGATGCGTATTTCTCCGCCCCCCTGGCGCTGCGTCAGCAACTGTCCCGTGACCTGAAGGCTGAGGTGGCGTGGCAGGAGGAAGCACACTCTCAAGTCCTTGAGTCCTTGGCGGAGTCGGTCAAAGGCGAACAGTCCTTGCATGAAGGTGGGCGCCGACGTGCGATCGTTACGGGCGTACTGGCGTTGCCGTTTATTGTGCTGGGGCTGTGGATGATGACTCGTCCCTGGTTGGCCCCGGAAAAAGTGAAGGGCACGCCGTTATCCACACTGGGTGCAGGTGCGGCCATCGCAGGTTTCGCGTTGATCTTTCTGTGGCTCGCCATCCGGCGATTCAAGCGTGCGCCGCAGACCGCGCTGCGCCTAACGCCGGAGCATTTTGTGTTTGCCAACCTGGCGCAACCGTTGCCCATCGAGCACATCGCCAGTGTCGGGCTGCAAGCCATCAATGGCCTGTGGGTGATCGTGCAATTGACACCGGAGGCGCCTTTGCCCGCACTGCGTAAAAGCGCGTTCGGTGTGCCCGGCGCCAGGCTCAACAAGAAGAAGCATCAGGTGTTGTTGTTCATGGCGCAGTTCTGCATCGACAACAAGCGCCTCACGTCACACGCGACGCTGGAGCTGATCTACGACTACCTGAACGCGGCCCATGCCCGAAACGCTTTGCAGGCGCGCCACGAATAGCCTGTCGGCGTTTTGTAGCACCCATAAAAAACGCCCCGGAACCAAAGGCCACGGGGCGTTTTTTTCAACCTGATATCAGGCCGAAGCGTAATGCTCGATCAATTAGAAAACGTTGATCGGGTAGTCCGCGAACAGACGGATTTCGTTACCGCCAACGTTGTAGTTGCTGGCGTTGTTGGAGACGCGCAACCAAGACGCACGGGCACGCAGGCTCAGGTCTTTGGCCGGGCCGCTCTGTACCACGTATTTGAACTGGTTGAAGATCTCACGCTCGGTGCCATCGCCGCGGCCGCTGCCGTCGTCAATGTTGGTGCCGCGCACGTAAGCGATGTTGTACGTCAGGCCAGGTACACCGAAGGCGCCGAAGTCCAGGCCGTAACCTGCCTGCCAGGAGCGCTCGTCCTTGCCGTTGAAGTCAGACCAGTAGGAGTTGGCCAACAGGATGGTGTTACCACCGTCACCAACACCGCCAGCGTTGCGGTAGCCACCGTACAGGTAACCGGTGTCACCGGTACTGCGCTGGTGGGCCAGGGTCAGGCTGTGTGGACCGAAGGCCCATGTGGCGGCCAGGCTCCAGATCTTGTTGTCACGGGCGTCGGCATCACCTTGGTTTTCCAGGGCGAAGCTGCGGTCCAGTTTGGTTTTGTAGCCGTTGAAGTCAAAGGTCAACGATTGTTTCTCTGGCAGGGCCAGTACGTAGTTGACGTTGACGTATTGCTTCTTCAGCACGTCCTGCATGTTGGAGGCGTAGAGCGCAGCCGACAGGCTTTCGGTGAATTTGTAGCTACCACCAATGTAGTCGATGCTTTTCAGGCCGCCGCTGTCAGAACCTTCGGCGCTCTTGCGCGCTTCCTTGGTGAAGTGACCAGCGTCCAGTTGCAGGCCGGCGATCTCTTTGGAAACGATCGAGGTACCGGTGTAGGTTTCCGACAACAGACGGGAGTTGTCGTACTGCAGGACCGGCACGGCTGGCATCTGCTCACCGTACTTGAGCACGGTGTTGGAGAGGCGGAACTTGACGGCTGCGCCGCCCTTGGCCAAGTCGCTGGCTGCTTCGCCGCTGTCGCCTTGCTTGAAGAAGTCGATACCGCCAGCGCCGCTTTTACCTTTACCGCCATCCAGACGAATAGCGTATTGGCCGATCACGTCCACACCTACACCGACAGTGCCTTGGGTGAAGCCGGATTCGAATTTACCGATGAAGCCCTGGCCCCATTCGGCTTTGTCTTGCTTGCCATTTTTGTAGTCGCGGCTGATGTAAGCATTACGCGCCGCGATGTTCAGGTGACTGTCTTCAACAAAACCCTTGGAGTCTGCTTGATCGTCAGCCATTGCCTGAGTTGCGCTCAAAATCCCCAGAGCGATCAGACCCATCCGTTTATTCAACATTTTCTTATTCCTTATTACTGGTTGAGTACGCGCTGTAACACCAGGCTCCTACAAACTTTCTGGTGGTGGCTTCCCCCGGAAAAAGAAAAGCCCGCGGACGACTGAACATGCCGCGGGCCTTTTTTTATGGAGAGTCATGGCGGTCAGCCACAGGCGTTGGGGCGAATCCTAGCCGCGCCTTTGACAGTGTGTCAATTTCGTGAATCGTCTGTATTTAGGCTAAAAAAGTCTAAAGGGTATTAAGTGGCCATCACCCTGTAGGAGTTTTCTCCTACTGCACTCACGGAATCGCCGGACCTGCACAGCCGTTCACATCGCAGGACAGAGGGCTCGACGCACCACTCCTGGCCGAACCAGCGACCGTTTGACCCAGCCATGCGGCAAACGCTTCAGGCTTGCCGAGCCAAGGGCTGATGTCCAGCAGAGTGAGGTGGCCGTCCTGCTCAAGGGCCAAAGTGGGAAAGCCCTGGCCGCCGACTTTGGCCAACCATTGGCGGCTGTCCTTTATGTGAGCGTCAGTCTGTGGGCCGAAGTTTTGTGTGAAGGCTGTTTCGAACGCCTGGGGTTCAAAGCCGATGGATTCGGCCAGTGCCCACAGCACGTCCTGATCCGCGATCCGCTGGCCTTCGACGTAGTGAGCGGTTTGTAAACGCCCCAGCAATTCCAGGCCGCGACCCTCCAGTTGTTCTGCTGCCAAGACGGCAGCGGTGGGCGGAGCCGAGTCGAAAACAGCAGTGTGGTCGCGCAGCAAGCCTTCAAAATAAGCCTCGCCAAAAGGCTGGCCGGTGTACTCGGCAATGCGTCGGTCGTGGGGTATTACATAGTCGCGCAGTTGCGGCGACACCGCCTGGCGATTGTTGCCGGTCATCATGCCGCCGCCATGCAATTGGACCGGTAATACCTGTTGCGCAGCGTGCAGCAGCGGCTTGGCGCCGTAGCACCAGCCGCACAGTGGGTCGTAGATGTAATGCAGTGTGACGGCCGACATGAATAACTCCAGATGAAAACGCGATAGATGCAGATTATTCCCACACAAGCCTCGGGGAAAAACGCTGGATTGGCTTTCAGACTGTTTCGCGAATAGGTCGAATACCCCTGAAAAACACATGACGTAACATTTCATCAGCACACATTTGTAGGAATGGATAACGCACGCAAATAGCAAGCATTATCATTAGCGCCACTTATCCTCCTTCAAACCCTTCGGATGTACTCCCTGATGCCTGCCCTTCGCCTGACGCCCATCACCCTTGGGCTTTCTGTTCTGCTGTCCGCCGGATTTGCCAGCGCGGCGACCACATTGCCCGAAACCTCCATCAGCGCCGAAGCCGATGAAGACGATCCACGCGTCAAGGACACCACCACCGCCACCCGCACCGCGACGCCCGTGCGCTATGTGCCTCAAGCGATCGACTCGGTGAAAACCGAAAACCTCAGTTCCTACGGTACCAATGACCTTGGCCAGGCCTTGAGCGGCATTCCCAACGTCAGCAGCGGCGCCGACACGCGCTTCGACAGCCTGCGTATCCGCGGCTTCGACGCCAGCAACGACTTCTATCTGGACGGCGTGCGCGACGACAGCCAGTACGTGCGCGACCTGCATAACATCGAACGCATCGAAGTGCTCAAAGGCCCGGCAGCCGTGCTGTACGGGCGCGGCGGCCAAGGCGGTATCGTCAATCGCGTGAGCAAACTGCCTCAGGCCGGCCACGCTTCCAGCATCGAAGCCCAAGGCGGCAGCAATGATTTGCGCAGCCTGTACGCCGACCTCAGCACCGATCCCACCGATAACATCAGCCTGCGCCTGAACATGGGCAACCAGGACAACAACAGCTTTCGCGATGGCGTCAGCGGTAACCGCCAACTGTTCGCACCGTCCATGAGCTGGCAGCTGACCCCGGACCTGAACTGGTTGGTGCAGTACGAATACAGTCGCTACAACCGCACACCGGACCGCGGCATTCCCGGGATCAACGGCCGGCCTGGAGATGTCGGGCGCGACACTACCTATGGCGACAAGCGCGACTATATCGACGACAAGTCCCAGTCCCTGCGCTCCAAACTCGCCTACGAGCTCAATGACAACTGGCAACTGCGCCACACCCTCAGCGTGTTCAAGCTCGACAGCGATTTCGACAACACCTACGTGGTCAGCTTCGATCCCAAGACCAACAAGGTCGGGCGCCAACGCTGGCAGCAGGACCTGACCACCCGCAACCTCTTCAACAACGTCGAGCTGGAAGGCAGCTTCAGCACCTTTGGCCTGGAACACCGTCTGTTGACCGGCGTGGAGCTGGGCGACCAGCGCCGCGACCCAAAACTCTATCGCGCGCCGCTCAATGCCGTGCCGAGCCTGGATGCGTACAACCCCGACCGGAATTTGCGCCACACCGGTCGCCTGCCCGCGTTCAGCAACAGCCACACCGAAGCGAAAAGCCAGGGCCTGTATGTGCAGGACCAACTGCGCCTCAATGACCAGTGGCAACTGCTCGCCGGTTTGCGTTATGACCGCTTCGACGTGGAGTCCACCAACAAGCTGATCAACGCGTCGGAGCAAGTGGTCAGCCACAGCACCAGCCCACGGGTGGGCGTGGTCTGGACCCCACTGGAACATCACTCGTTCTACGCCTCCTGGAGCAAGACCTTTTCCCCTACCGGCGGCGGCTTGATCGGCATCACCCCCAACGCCAGCGGCAACGCCAATGACCTGAGCCCCGAGCTGACCCGGCAGAAAGAAATCGGCGTAAAAAGCGACTGGCTTGATGACCGTTTCAGCACCACCCTGGCGGTGTACGAACTGGAACTCTACAACCGTCGCACCCGCGATCCGCTGGACCCGACCATCACCCTGCTCAGCGGTGAGCAACGTTCTCGCGGTGTAGAACTGACCGCCACCGGGAAAATCGTTGGCAACTGGTACATGCGCGGTGGCATTGGCCTGCAGGACGCCAAGGTCGTAAAAGACAACAACGGTTTTGAAGGCAAACGCATCAATGATGTGGCCAAGCGCAACGCCAGCCTGTTCGTCACCTGGAAACCGGAAATGGGCTGGTACGCAGAAACCGGGCTGACCCTGGTAGGCGATCGTTATGCCGATAACGCCAATACCGTGGTGCTACCCGGTTATGGCCGCTGGGACGCGCTGGCCGGGTTCCGGCAGAAGGAATGGGATGTACGGGCAGCGCTGAACAATATCAACGACAAGACGTACTACGCGTCGGCAACCAGTGCTGCACAGATTCAAGTAGGCGAGCCGCGTAGTTTGGTGGTGACGGGGACTTATAGTTTCTAACACCCTCTGAACAACGAAGATCCAATGTGGGAGCGGGCTTGCTCGCGAATGCGGTGTATCAGCCACTGCATCTGGTGACTGACACACCGCATTCGCGAGCAAGCCCGCTCCCACACAAGCCAGCTCCCACTCTTTAGCGTTGGATTAGCTCACACAACACCTGTAACTCATCCTCACTGAGCAATCCCGCCGGGTAACGCTCACTCATCACCTGCCGCGGATCAGGCGTCCTGATCTGCCGCGAACCGTTGCTCTTCAGCCAGAGTGCCAGCGCATGAATCGCGTCGCCGTTCACCATCATGGGGTGCGACGTACGCTTGTAGATCATGTTGATATCGGCGTTCATTTCAGCGCTCTCTCCTGCTGCGTGAGCGGCTAACTTACTCAAGGTTTATGACAGAACATCGCCGCTCTGCGCCTTGCCAACCGTTACAGCGCTGATACAAGAGCTGTGCCAATGTCCCGGGTTATAGGCGTGCGGACACAAAAAAGCCCAAGACCCTTGCGGGCCATGGGCTTGTTGCGAGCGCTAAAACTGAATGACTCTCGATAGCCGTTTAATCCAGCCTACGGCTGTTACAACTGCACTCAGTTTTTGTGCGGTGCCGGCTGTTGTTGGGTCAGGCAATGAATATTGCCGCCCCCCAGTAACAGCTCACGGCCAGGCACCATCACCACTTCGTGCTGCGGGAACAGGCCCTGGAGGATTTCCTTGGCACGGCTGTCCAGCGGGTCGTCGAAACTCGGCGCAATGATGCCGCCGTTGACGATCAGGAAGTTGACGTAGGAACCGGCCAACCGCACGGTCGGGTTGCGCTCCTGGGTGCCGTCCACCGGATCGACACCGGCACACTCTTCCTCGGTGGCGTACAGCGGCCCCGGGATCGGCATTTTATGCACTGTGAACGAGCGGCCCTGGGCGTCGGTGCTGCTTTGCAGGACGTCCATGGCAGCGTGGCAACGAGCGTAGTTCGGGTCTTGCGGATCGTCGGTCCAGGCCAGCAACACAACACCGGGGCGCACGTAGCAGCAGAAGTTATCCACATGACCATCAGTTTCGTCGTTGAACAGACCGTCCGGCAGCCAGATGATCTTATCCACAGCCAGATTGGCGCTGAGCACGGCTTCAATCTCGCCGCGATTCAGGTGCGGGTTGCGATTGCGGTTAAGCAGGCATTCTTCGGTGGTGATCAGGGTGCCTTCGCCATCGACGTGAATCGAGCCGCCTTCCAGTACAAAACCCTCTGTGCGATAACGCGGGCTGCGCTCGATCTCAAGGATCTTGCCGCCCACCTGGGCATCACGGTTCCACGGTGAATACAGGCCACCGTCAAAACCGCCCCAGGCGTTGAAGTCCCAGTTCACACCACGGACTTCACCGCTGTTATTGATCACGAAGGTCGGCCCGGTGTCACGTACCCACGCATCGTCGCTGGACATCTCGACCAAGCGAATATTCGGCATGTCCAGACGCGCCCGCGCGTTTTCGTACTGCCCCGCCGAAACCGCCACCGTCACCGGTTCAAAACGCGCGATGGCCTTGGCCACCGCTACGTGAGCAGCCTGCGCCGGCTTGCCACCCAGGCGCCAGTTGTCCGGACGCTCGGGCCAGACCATCCAGGCCTGGGTCTGTGGCGCCCACTCGGCCGGCATGTAGAAACCGTCGGCGCGAGGCGTGCTGTGCAAGGTGGTCATGGCGATCAGGACTCCAGGGAACCGTCGAGGGTCTTCAGCGCGCCGTACAGGTTCGGGCGGCGGTCACGGAACGAACCCCAGGCGCTGCGGATGTGCTCCAGTTCGTCGAGGTCGAAGCTGTGGACCAGGATGCCTTCTTCGGTTTCGTTGAGTTCTGCCACCTTCTCTCCGAACTGGTTGGCGATGAACGAGGAGCCATAGAAGTCGATGTCGTAGCCGTCCTGCTCTTCGTTACCGATACGGTTGCTGGCGATCAGCGGCATCAGGTTGGCGCCCGCATGGCCTTGTTGCACGCGTTGCCAGTGGTCACGGGACGAGATGGTCTTGTCGTGTGGCTCGCTGCCGATGGCGGTCGGGTAGAACAGGATTTCTGCGCCTTGCAACGCCATGCTGCGGGCGCATTCCGGGAACCACTGGTCCCAGCAGATGCCTACGCCGATTTTCGCGTAGCGGGTGTTCCACACCTTGAAGCCGGTGTCGCCCGGGTTGAAGTAGTACTTTTCGTGGTAGCCAGGACCGTCCGGGATGTGGCTTTTACGATAAGTCCCGAGGTTGGAGCCGTCGGCATCGATGATCGCGATGCTGTTGAAACGTGCACGGCCCGCCAGCTCAAAGAAGCTGATCGGCAGAACCACCTGCAGCTCCTTGGCGATTTTCTGGAAGTGCTTGATGGCGACGTTGTCTTCAACCGGCGTGGCCAGTTGCAGGTAATCCGGGTTTGGCTTCTGGCAGAAGTACGGGCTCTCGAACAGTTCCTGGATCAGAATGATCTGCGCGCCTTTGGCGGCGGCCTCCCGGACCAGCTTTTCGGCGGTCTCGATGTTGGCTTCGAGGTCCCAGGAACAGGCCATCTGGGTAGCGGCGACGGTAACGATACGGCTCATGAATCATCTCCTGGGCGGTGGTCAGCGGTCAGGATAGCCGTGACCGATGACAGAAAAGGGAATGCTGGACTCAGTGTATCGCGTCCGGAACGTGGGCGACTTTATAACGGATAAAAATCGGCTTTAGAAGTACATTTCTATCCATTCGTCTATAAACAATCAAAAAACACCGATAACAATCGAGTTTAAATCTGAAACACCATCCCCCTGTGGGAGCGGGCTTGCTCGCGAAGGCGGTCTTTCAGTTGACGCATCCGTAGGCTGATACACCGCCTTCGCGAGCAAGCCCGCTTCCACACTGGCGGTCTTTCAATTCCAGGATTGGGGTTAGAGCTCCTCCTCCAACACCTTCGACAGCATGTCGACAAAGAAATCCACACTCAGCCTGGAGGTGACCATCGGCGGCTTGATCTTGAGGATGTTCAGGTAATCGCCGGTCGGCTGCATGAAAATCCCCAGCTCCCGTAGGCGATCACACAACAATGTGGTTTCTTCAGTCGCGGGCTCCAGGGTTTCGTGGTTACGGATCAGCTCCAACCCCAGGTAAAACCCGGAACCGTGCACCGCACCCACCAGTGGATGACGTTCGACCAGCGCCTCCAGTCGCGCCTTGAAATGCCCGCCTACCACCTGGGCGTTTTCCCAGAGTTTTTCTTCCTCCATGACATCCAGCACCGCCATGCCAATCCGGCAACTGACCGGGCTGCCACCTGATGAGGAGAAGAAGTAACCCTCGGCCTCCAGTGCCTCGGCGATCTCCCGGCGGGTGATCACCGCACCCAACGGCTGGCCGTTACCCATGCCCTTGGCCATGGTGATGATGTCCGGCACCACTCCTTGCTCTTCAAAACCCCAGAAGAAGTGGCCCATACGCCCGTAACCGACTTGCACCTCATCGGCGATACACACTCCGCCTTGCGCCCGAACCAGGCCATACACCTGCTGCAAATAGCCCCGCGGCAGGGAAATTCCGCCGGCATTGCCATACACCGGCTCGCAGATGAAGCCCGCCAGCGGGCGGTTCTGCGCGGCAATTTTTGCCAGGTTGTGCTCGACGCTGCGCACGTAGTCCGGTGTGCTGTCCGGGCCACGGAACTCACCGCGATAGGTATTGGGCGCCGTCACCGGATGCACCCAGTCCGGGCGGCTGCTCAAGGCCTGGGGGTTGTCGGCAATCGAGGTGGAGACTGCATCGGCGGCCACCGACCAGCCGTGATACGCCTCCAGCACACTGAGCATGTCGCGCCCGCCGCTGTAGGCCCAGGCCAGGCGGATCGCCAAATCATTGGCCTCGGTGCCGCTGTTGACCAGGAAAACCCGATCCATGGAGCTCGGCGCCAGCGCCAGAAGCCGCTCGGAAAACTCGGCAATCGCCGCATAGTGGAAACGCGAGTTGGTGTTGAGCAACGACCATTGCCGCGCTGCCACCGCCGCCATGCGTGGATGGCCATGGCCAAGCACCGCGACGTTGTTGAGCATGTCCAGGTAGGAACGGCCCTGCATGTCGATCAGGTGATTGCGCCAGCCGCGTTCGATACGCGGCGGGTCGATGTAATAGTGTTTCTGCGAACGGGCGAAGCTGGCGTCGCGCCGGGCCAGCAAGGCTTTGGGGTCCAACTCGGGCTCCGCATCGCAGGCCAACCCCAACAACGCCGCCGGCGACGGACACAGCGCCTGCCACGCCAACGCCCGGGACGGCGTGCAGAACAATGGCGGCGTTACATCAGTGCGACACAGTTGCACCGTCAGTGCGCCACCGGCCTCGCCCAGTACCTGACCTTTGAGCACGGCAGCACCCGGCTGCAACACACCTTTCACGCCCCACAACCGCACACTCAACTGAGCACTGTGCAGGCTTAACGCACCGTCGGCCTCGGTACGCAACGTACCGGCGAAAGGCGCTTCAACCGTAGTGCCTTGAGGCACCCGCAGTTCCACATGCAAGGGGAACGTCTCGGGCTCTTCAAAACTGTCCGCACGGGTACGCGACAAGCGATATTGCCCATACCGACTGGCCGCCAGCCCATGGGCCGCTGCCGCGTCCTGTAACAACTGCTGATCGATACCGGCCTGCTCCCAGTTGCCCGCTTCGAAATGCGGGCTCAATACTCCCAGGTCGATCAATGCAAACTCGCGCCCCACCAAGCCCGGCAATAGAGGCGCAAAGCCATCGCTCGCGATAGCTGGCAAACTGCCACCGACGCAGGCCTGGATCGCGGCTTCCATCAACTCAAAGGGAACGGAGGTCGCGACGTGGAAAATTTCCCACTCATGCTCGGCGTTTTTCAGCAGGTACGGGCTGGCAGGATCCAGGCGCTGCTGCTGTTCGCTGCTGAGCACTAGCACCACCGCCCGGGCGACAATCAACGGCCACAGCACCTGCAACTCCTCCGGTTGCAGCGGATTGACGGCGTGATAGGCCTGGATCGCCGGCAAGATCGCAAATGGGTCACCTTCGGCATGGTGCAGCAGCGCGGCGCACGTCACCGACAAGTCGGCAATCCGCCAGGTGTGTACCAGGTCACCGAAGTCGATCACGCCCCGGATCTGCCAGTGGCGCTGCTCGTCACGCTGCCAGACCACGTTGTCGTCGGTGATGTCCATGTGCACCGCCTGTCGGGGCAGGCGCTCGGACAAGGGCCGTACCCGCTGCTCGGCCTGCGTCGCCATCTGCTCGATCAATGCCCGATGCGGCAGGTTTTCGAGGGTCGACAATAAGTAGTGGATCAACTCGTTAGCGTGGCGCGGGTCCCATTGCAGAGTGCGTTCAAGGCCCGGATGGGTGAAGTTGGCCAGCGCCAGATTCATTTGCCCGCAGAGCCGCCCAAAACCCGCGAGCACCTCACGCCCCAGATGCGGCAAGTGGGTCAGCGGCTGGCCGTCGATATAGTCCAGCAACCGCAGGTGCACGGTTTGCCCGTCGACCGTCACCGTCAGCAGTTCTTCACCGTTGAGGGCGCGCATCACCTTGGGCACCCGCACACCCGGCTGCCCTTGCAGGTGTTTGAGGGCAGCGTGCTGGGCCTGAAGTTCGACCGCAGCGTAGTCGCCTCGGCAGATCTTCAGGACAAACCGGCCGCGGTCACTGTCCACCCGATAATTGAGGTCTTGCTGGCTCCCCAAAGACTGCAACGCCCCAGTGAGGTCGTAATGCTGCTCAAGCAACTGCAACGCCGGCGTTGGCCCGATTTTTGGGCAGGGCAGACTGGCGCGGTGAATCAACGTGGTGAGCAACATGTAACGACCCCTTGGTGTTTTTATCAGGCGCTTATATCGCCACTGCGCCAAAGGTTACGCAACCCCTGTCGCCCCTGTTAACCACCCACAATCGTGTGCTGAAACCACTTTCACCATGACCATCGCCAAAAGGCACGCGCTCTTTCCTCACCGCTATCTGACCACCGCCCCTTGCACCGCACCCCGCAAGCCCGCAAGCTATGCACCATTCGCTCAATGTCCGTCTAAGGAAAAGGCCTCTCGACATGCGTATTATTGTCACTGGTGGTGCAGGTTTTATTGGCTCCGCGCTGATCCGTCATCTGATTCAAAACACTGAACATGAAGTTCTCAACCTCGACAAGCTGACCTATGCCGGCAACCTGGAGTCGCTGGCCAGCATCGCGACCAACAGCCGCTATGAGTTCGTCCAGGCCGATATCATCGACCAGGCGACAGTCAGTGCAGTCCTGGCACGCTTCGAGCCCCAGGCGATCATGCACCTGGCGGCAGAATCCCATGTCGACCGCTCGATTGACGGTCCATCGGACTTCATCCAGACCAACATCGTGGGCACCTACAGCCTGCTGGAGGCCACCCGTGCCTACTGGCAGAAACTGGAAGAACCGGCGAAAAGCGCGTTCCGTTTCCACCACATCTCCACAGATGAGGTGTACGGCGACCTGCACGGCGTTGACGACCTGTTCACCGAAACCACGCCCTACGCGCCAAGCTCTCCGTACTCTGCCAGCAAGGCGGCGTCCGACCACCTGGTCCGCGCCTGGCAACGCACCTACGGCCTGCCGGTGCTGCTGACCAACTGCTCGAACAACTACGGGCCGTTCCACTTCCCAGAGAAGCTGATTCCCCTGGTGATCCTCAACGCCCTGGCGGGCAAACCGCTGCCGGTCTACGGTGATGGCCTGCAAGTGCGTGACTGGCTGTTCGTCGAAGACCACGCTCGGGCGCTGCTGAAAGTCGTGACCGAAGGTGTAGTGGGCGAGACCTACAACATCGGCGGCCACAACGAGCAGAAGAACATCGACGTGGTCCGCGGGATCTGCGGCCTGCTGGAAGAGCTGGCACCAAAACGCCCGGCGGGCGTTGCGCAATTCACCGACCTGATCACCTTCGTCAAGGACCGCCCAGGCCACGATCAGCGCTATGCGATCGACGCCAGCAAGATCGAGCGCGAGCTGGGCTGGGTGCCTGAAGAAACCTTTGAGACCGGCCTGCGCAAAACCGTGCAGTGGTACCTCGATAACCTGGAATGGTGCCGCAGGGTCCAGGACGGCAGTTATCAAGGTGAACGACTAGGCAACACCGACGCTAAGGATCTGATTGCATGAAGGGAATTGTATTGGCCGGTGGCTCCGGTACCCGTTTACACCCCATTACCCTGGGTGTCTCCAAGCAGCTGTTGCCTGTCTATGACAAACCGATGATCTACTACCCGATCTCGGTGCTGATGCTAGCGGGTATTAAGGATATTCTGCTGATCTCCACCCCAGTGGACTTGCCGCAGTATCGCAACCTGCTGGGCGACGGCAGCCAGTTTGGTGTGCGCTTCACCTACGCCGAACAACCGTCTCCGGATGGCCTGGCCCAAGCGTTCCTGATTGGTGAAGAGTTTATCGGCGACGATCCCGTTTGCCTGATCCTGGGGGACAATATCTTCCATGGCCAACATTTCGGCGAGCAACTGCGCAGTGCGGCCAAACGTCCATCCGGTGCCACGGTATTTGGCTATTGGGTCAAGGATCCGGAACGTTTCGGCGTGATCGATTTCGATAACGAAGGTCGCGCGCTGTCTATCGAAGAAAAACCGTCCAAGCCCAAGTCGAGCTATGCGGTCACTGGGCTGTACTTCTATGACAATGATGTCATCAAGATCGCCAAGGCGGTCCAGCCCTCACCCCGCGGCGAGCTGGAAATTACCGACGTCAACAACGCCTACCTCAAGCGCGGCGACTTGCACGTCGAACGCTTTGGCCGTGGTTTTGCCTGGCTTGATACCGGCACTCATGACAGCCTGCTGGAAGCCTCGCAATACGTGCAGACCATCGAACACCGCCAGGGTCTGAAAGTAGCTTGCCTGGAAGAGATCGCCTACGAGAACGGCTGGATCGAGCGTGACCATTTGCTGGAACGTGCTAAGTATTTTGGCAAAACCGGCTATGGCCAGTATCTGTTCACTGTCGCCGGGGAAGCTCAATGAATGTAACCGCGACTACGTTGCCCGATGTTTTGATCATCGAACCCAAGGTTTTTGGTGACGAACGCGGTTTCTTTTACGAGAGTTTCAATGCCCGCGCCTTCGCGCAAGCGACCGGGTTGCAATTGCAATTTGTACAAGACAACCATTCACGCTCACAAAAAGGCGTGCTGCGCGGCCTGCACTACCAGTTGGAGAATCCCCAGGGAAAACTGGTGCGCGTAACGGCTGGCGAAGTTCTGGACGTAGCGGTGGATATCCGCCGCACTTCCCCGACCTTCGGCCAATGGGCCAGCATCCGGCTGTCTGCCGAGAACAATCGGCAGCTGTGGATTCCACCCGGTTTCGCCCATGGGTTTGTCGTACTCAGCGACTACGCTGAGTTTCTCTACAAGACCACGGACTATTACACCCCATCGGCCGAGCGCTGTATTCGCTGGGACGATCCGACCCTGGCCATCGATTGGCAACTGAGTGGCCAGCCCACCCTGTCCGCCAAGGACCAAAACGGTAAAAGCCTGCAAGAGGCCGATGTATTCCCATGACTGCCTCTCTGAAAATTCTCATCAGCGGCCAACACGGCCAAGTCTCCCAGGAGCTGCAACAGCGCCTCCAGGGCTTGGGCGAATTGGTGGTATTGGGCCGCGACCAGCTTGACCTGGCACACCCCGAGCAAATCCGCCAACAAGTACGCAGCCACCGTCCCGGGCTGATCATCAACGCGGCGGCCCATACTGCCGTGGATCAAGCCGAAAGCGAGCCAGACCTGGCATTCGCGATCAACGCCACCGCCCCGGGCATCTTCGCCGAAGAGGCCAAGGCCCTCGGTATACCACTGATTCACTACTCCACCGACTACGTGTTCGACGGCAGCAAGTCCGCGCCCTACACCGAAGACGACGCGCCCAACCCCCTCGGCGTCTATGGCAAGAGCAAACTGGCTGGCGAACAGGCCATCGCGGCCGTGGACGGTGAACACCTGATCCTGCGTACCAGCTGGGTTTACTCGACCCACGGCAAGAATTTCCTGCTGACCATGCAGCGCCTGCTGCAAGAAAAGCCGCAGATGCGCATCGTCGCCGACCAGATCGGTGCGCCGACCTGGGCTGGAACCATTGCCAACAGCACTCGCGCCCTGATTGAGCGCTGGCAGGCGGGACAGGCCGGGGATTGGGGCACCTATCACCTGACCGCGCAGGGAGAGACCTCCTGGTTTGGCTTTGCCCAGGCCATTGGCGAGCAATTACAGGCCGAAGGCAAGGCCTGCGCCGAGCTGGAAGCCATTCCCTCCAGCGCGTACCCGACACCGGCCAAACGGCCCTTGAACTCGCGCCTGGACTGCAGCCGTCTGCAACAGCACTGGCAGGTCTCCCAGCCCCAGTGGCACGACGCATTGCGCGAGTGTCTTGCGAAGCAGCACTAGGCATAATGCGCCTGTACCCACAGGCGCATGACTCCAATGACTCCACCCCTTCCGCGAAGACCTCGCTGGCGCAGTCTGGCCTTGCTGGCCCTGTGCCTGGCGCCGCTGCTATGGCCGCTGGAGCATCTGGCCGAGCGTTATTACCGCAGCGAACTGGCCGGGCAGAACCGCCAGACCCTCGACCTGTACGTCGCCAACCTGCTGGGCACGCTGCATCGCTACGAAGTGCTGCCACAAATCCTTGGGGATCTGCCGGCGCTGCGTACCGCCCTGGATGCACCTCAGGTCAGCACCAATCTGGCCAACGCCAACCTGTTGCTCAAGGACGTTGCCGCCCAGGCCGGCGTGGAAGTGATGTACCTGATGGACACCACCGGCAAGACCCTGGCCGCGTCCAACTGGGATAAACAAGACAGTTTCGTCGGCCGCAATTTCTCCTTTCGCCCCTATTTCAGCGAAGCCATGGCCGGACGCCTTGGGCGTTTCTTTGGCCTGGGCACCACCTCGGCCAAACGCGGTTACTTCTTCGCCGCCGCCGTACGTGACGGCGACACGATCATCGGGGTGCTGGTGGTCAAGGTCGACCTGGATCACACCGAAAGCCTGTGGGGCAAAACCCCGGAACAGTTGCTGGTGACCGACCATAACGGGGTGGTGATCCTGACCTCGCGGCCGCAATGGCGGTTCCGCGCCACCCGGCCGCTGACCGAAGAAGAACGCCAGGCCATCATCGCCATCCAGCCCTACCCGACCCGCGATCCGCAGCCGCTGAATCTCAGCACCACGGCCTGGCTGCGCCAATCCAGTGAAATTGCGGAAACCGGCTGGAATGTCGAAATTCTCGCACCACGCACCTTGATCAACCGCCCGGTGCGCACTGTAGTCGCGGTCGGCGGCGCAGCCCTGCTGGTAGTGATGCTGTTGCTTGGCCTGATGATGCAGCGCCGTCGCCACTACCTGGAACGCATCGCCTTCGAAGCCAAGGCCCGGCGCGAACTGGAAATGCGCGTGGCCGAACGGACCAGCGACCTGGAAGGCCTCAACCGCCGCCTTAAACAGGAAGTGCTGGAGCGCGAAACGGCCCAGCAGGAATTGGTGCGAGCACAGGACGACCTGGTGCAAGCGGGCAAACTGTCCGCCCTGGGTACCATGTCAGCGAGCATCAGCCACGAACTCAATCAACCGCTGGCCGCGATTCGCAGCTACGCGGAAAACGCCGAAATTCTCCTCGACCACCAACGCACCGACGACGCTCGGGGCAACCTCAAGCTGATCAGCGAATTGACCGGGCGCATGGCATCGATCATCGCCCACTTGCGCGCCTTCGCCCGGCGCGACCGTCATGCACCGGAAAGTGTCGCCCTGCAACCGGCCCTGGACGATGCCCTGGCCCTGCTGGCCAAACGTCGGCAGGCCATGGAAGTCGAGTTGATCCGCGACTTGCCGGAGGCGACCTTGTGGGTGGCCGCCGGCGAGACCCGTCTGCGCCAGGTGCTGGGGAACCTGCTGGCCAACGCCCTCGACGCGCTGACCGAGAAAGGCCCACCGCGCAAACTCTGGCTGAGTGCCGAAACCACCGAACAAGGCGTCAACCTGTACATCCGCGACAACGGCCCAGGCTTTTGCATGGAGGCCCTGGGCCGTGCCAGCGAGCCGTTCTACACCACCAAGACCCGCACCCAGGGCCTGGGGTTGGGCCTGGCGATCTGCGACACCTTGATGCGCGCCTTTGGCGGTGAACTGCTGTTCTCCAACCACCGCGAAGGCGGCGCGCTGTTAACCTTGAAACTGCGCGCCGGAGCACCGGGCGTCAGTCTGCAACCGTCCGAGGACCGCAGTGTATGAGTATCGATAACCAGATTCAGGTGGTGTTGATCGACGACGATCCACACCTGCGTCAGGCCCTGTGCCAGACCCTGGACCTGGCCGGGCTGAAAGTCCTCACCCTCGGCGAAGCCCAGGGCCTGACCGCGCGCCTGTCCCGGGATTGGCCGGGGGTGGTGGTCAGCGATATCCGCATGCCGGGCATGGACGGCCTGGAGCTGCTGGCTGAACTTCATGGCCAGGACCCGGAGTTGCCAGTACTGCTGATCACCGGCCACGGCGATGTGCCGCTGGCGGTGCAGGCGATGCGTGCCGGAGCCTATGACTTCCTGGAAAAACCCTTCGCCAGCGATGCCCTGCTCGACAGCGTGCGACGTGCCCTGGCCTTGCGCCGCCTGGTGCTGGACAACCGCAGCCTGCGCTTGGCCCTGAGTGATCGTCAGCAACTGAGCACGCGCCTGGTGGGGCAATCCGCACCGATGCTGCGCCTGCGTGAACAGATTGGTGCCTTGGCCGCGACCAAGGCCGACGTGCTGATCCTCGGTGAGACCGGCGCCGGCAAGGAAGTGGTAGCTCGTGCCCTGCACGACTTGTCGAACCGCCGCACAGGCCCGTTCGTCGCGATCAACGCCGGTGCGTTGGCGGAGTCCGTGGTGGAAAGCGAGTTGTTCGGCCACGAGCCAGGGGCCTTTACCGGAGCGCAGAAACGACGGATCGGCAAGTTCGAGTTTGCCAACGGCGGCACGCTATTCCTCGATGAAATCGAAAGCATGAGCCTGGATGTGCAGGTCAAATTACTGCGTCTGCTGCAAGAGCGGGTGGTGGAGCGCCTGGGGGGCAATCAGTTGATCCCGCTGGACATCCGCATCATCGCCGCCACCAAGGAAGACCTGCGCCAGTCCGCCGACCAGGGGCGCTTCCGGGCCGACTTGTACTACCGCCTCAACGTCGCGCCGCTGCGTATTCCACCCCTGCGTGAACGAGGTGAAGATGCGCTGATGCTGTTCCAGCATTTCGCCGACGAGGCCAGCACTCGCCATGGCTTGCCGCTCCATGAGTTGCAACCGGGCCAACGCGCTTTGCTGTTACGCCACCGCTGGCCGGGCAATGTGCGGGAACTGCAAAACGCCGCCGAGCGCTTCGCCCTGGGCCTGGAACTGGCGCTGGACAACATGTCGGATGACCCCTCGGCTGGCGCCCCAGTGTCCACCGGCGGCTTGAGCGAACAGGTCGAGCATTTTGAAAAGAGCCTGATCGCTGCCGAGCTGGCCCGCCCCCATAGCTCCATGCGCAGCCTCGCTGAAGCCCTGGGCCTGCCACGCAAAACCCTGCACGACAAACTGCGCAAGCACGGGCTGAACTTCGCCGACAGTGGCAACAACAACTCGGACGACGAATGACGCCCGCCCCTTTCACGCTGCCAAGAGGCCGCCATGAGCCGCGATAGCCGTTACCTGGAATCGATTCTTCACCACGACATTCCCCTCACCCGGGACATGGGCCTCAAGGTACTCGACTGGCAGGACCGGCAGCTGCGCCTGCACTTGCCGTTGCAAGCCAATATCAACCACAAAAGCACGATGTTCGGCGGCAGTCTCTACTGCGGCGCGGTGCTGGGGGGTTGGGGCTGGCTTCACTTGCAACTGCGTGAAGAAGGGATAGAAGACGGGCACATCCTGATCCAGGAAGGGCAGATCAGTTATCCCTTGCCCGTCACCCAGGATGCGACGGTGGTTTGCCAGGCACCGGAAGATAAGGTCTGGAAACGGTTTTTGGCGACGTATCGGCGGTATGGACGGGCACGGTTGACCCTGGAGACTTGGATCGTCAATGACGGCAGTGAAGAACGGGCCGTGGCGTTTACCGGGCAGTATGTCCTGCACCGATAAAAGGTGGTGGGCTTGCTCGCGAAGGCGGTGTGTCAGTCACCGAATACATCAACTGACACACCTCCTTCGCGAGCAAGCCCGCTCCCACATTTGGCCTGCTGTGTACCTAAGACCTGGCCAGGTTCAGCAACCGCTCACGCCACGCCGCCTTGGCCGGCAACGCCAGGAAAAACGGGTTCAACAAGGACTCCCGCGCCGGATAGCTGAACGGTTTGCCATTCAACTCCAGCACTTCGCCACCCGCGCCTTCCAACACGCCCTGGGCCGCAGCAGTGTCCCACTGTGACGTCGGCGCCAGGCGCGGATAGCAATCGGCGCTACCCTCGGCCAACAGGCAAAACTTCAGCGAGCTGCCGATATTGGCCAGTTTCAACTCGCCCAACCCTTCTCTCAACCCGGCCAACAGGCGCTCCTGCTCGGGGCTGGAATGACGGCGACTGGCGACCACGGTAAAAGCTTCTCCCGCAGCAGGCTTCTCACGCACCTGGATCTGCTTGGGCGCTTCATTCACATCCGAGCGCCATGCCCCAAGACCCGCGCCACCGAAGTAGCAACGGCCGCTGGTGGGCATCGACACCACACCAAATACCACTCGGCCTTGTTCGATCAACGCGACGTTGACAGTGAACTCCTCGCTGCCGGAGATGAATTCCTTGGTGCCATCCAGCGGGTCTACCAACCACCAGCGCTGCCAACCGGCGCGCACGCTCTGGTCGATATCGGCGTCCTCTTCCGAAAGCACAGGAATGCTCGGGTCCAATGCGGTCAGCCCGGCAAGAATCAGATGGTGGGCCGCCAGGTCGGCGGCAGTGACCGGTGACTCATCCGACTTGGTCGTCACGGCCACATCGGCACGCCAATACGGCAGGATGACTTCTCCGGCCTGGCGCGCCAGTTCAATCACAGGAGCAATCAACGGGTGACCCAGGAACAGTTCGCTCATGGCTGGAACGCCCCCCGCTGGGTCAACAAGTCCCGCACCAGATAAAGCGCCGCCAAGGCACGGCCCTCACTGAACTGCTCGTTCTGCGCCAGCTGCGACAGCTCTCGCAGGTTGACCCGTTCCACACGCATGGGCTCGGGTTCGTCGCCTTCCAGACGCTCCTCATAGAGATCCGTGGCCAGCACCACCTGGATTTTCTGGCTCATGTAGCCAGGGGATAGCGACAGCTCGGTCAAGTGTTCCAACTGGCGCGCGCCGTAACCCGCCTCCTCCTTGAGCTCACGGTCCGCTGCCGCCAGCACATCCTCGCCGGGCTCGATCAAGCCCTTGGGCAAAGACAGCTCATACGCGTCGGTGCCACCGCAGTACTCTTCAATCAACAGCGCGTGATCCGCGTCGATCATCGCCACGATCATCACCGCGCCATAACCCGCACCTCTGCCGACCAGGCGCTCGTAGGTCCGCTCTACGCCATTGGAAAAGCGCAATTGCACTTCCTCCACGCGGAACAAACGGCTACTGGCGACTATTTCTCGGGCGAGGACGGTGGGTTTCTGGCGCATAAGCGGCTCCTTGGCATGATCGGGTTACTATACCGTGGCTTTTCCGATTGTCTGTGTCGGATATTTTTACTTACTTAAAGAGACTTACCTGGGAGTCATCCATGCCTTCAATACCCTGGCATGCCATCGACACTGTCCTGCTGGACATGGATGGCACCTTGCTCGACCTGCATTTCGACAACCATTTCTGGATGGAGCACCTGCCCCAGCGCTATGCCGACCTGCATGGCGTGAGCCGCGCCATGGCCGAGATGGAATTGCAGCCGTTATTCGAGCGTAACGCCGGTCAGTTGCAATGGTATTGCCTGGACTTCTGGAGCAACGAACTCAAGATCCCCGTGCGCGAACTCAAGCTGGAGACCGCTCACCTAATCGCACTGCGTCCGGATGCCGATACTTTTCTGGCGGCAATCAAGCAGGCTGGCAAGCGAGTGATCTTGATCACCAACGCCCACCGCGACTCATTGTCGCTGAAGCTGGAACGTATCGAATTGGCGCCTTATTTCGAACGGCTGATCAGTTCTCACGACTATGGCTTTGCCAAAGAGAACCCGCAGTTCTGGGATGCGCTGCAAACGGATATCGATTTCGACCCGGCCCGCAGCCTGTTTATCGACGACACCTTGCCTATCTTGCGCAGCGCTCGGGATTTTGGCGTGGGGCATTTGCTGGCGGTAAAAGAGCCGGACAGCCGGAAGGGGCCGAAAGATACGGCGGAGTTTGCGGCGGTAGGGGATTACAGAGAGTTGATCGTGGGACTGTAGGAGCGAGAGAAAACTAGGCGTCCCCTCGCTCCTACAACAAGCTGACGTTTACTCAGGAATACGCAGTGTCTGCCCTGGGTAAATCTTGTTCACATCCTTGAGCATCGGCTTGTTGGCCTCAAAGATTTTGTTGTACTGGTTGGCGTTGCCGTAGACCGCCAGGGAGATGGCACTCAGGGTGTCACCGCTTTTCACAACCACAAAGCGGGCCGCGGCGGTCGCAGCACCGGTAACGGTAATCTGGTCATCAACGCTGGCAACGCCAGCGATATTACCTGCCGCCAAGAGGATTTTTTCTTTCTCTTCCTGGGTGCCAACCTCACCAGTAATCGTGACCTTATCGCCATCAACGGTAGCGGTCACATTCGGGTTACCTAACCCAACATCCTGAATGTGCTTCTTCAGCTCTTCACTCGCGTTCGCATTACCCGGCGTCAACAGATCAATCAGCTTTTCGCCTGCTTCTTTAACAAAGCTAAAAATACTCATGGTGCGCTCTCCTTGGGATTTGATTTCCAGATGCCCAAGACTAGACCAGTCCTACAGATCTTGGTTCCAGTTCAATAAATAACCTTGTGAGGCCAGCTGCCGCAGGAGTGATCGACGCCATCTATCAATAGATCAGTACAGCCGATTAGACGCGACTCTTTGTCGCGCCTAGTCTTAGAGCTGAATACTCCGCCGGTGGTAATGCCCCATGAACGCCAAGCGCCCAGCCTGCGCGGCGCCCGCCCTCGAAACGCCCGCGCCCGCCGCCAGCCACAGCTACCAGTATTGCAATCTTGAACACACGGAATTCGCCAGCACCGCGTTGGCCGAGGAAGTGGCGTTGGCGATTGCCTATAACGACATCAGCCAGGCAGTGATGCTGGTGACGCCAACCGACCTTGAAGACTTCATTGTCGGCTTTAGTATCGGTAGCGGCATTATCACCGACGTTAGCGACATTTATGACCTGAACCTCAGCGGAGCGGGCTCGACCCAGTACGCTCAGGTAGAAATCTCCAGCCGCGCCTTCTGGAACCTCAAACAGCAACGCCGGCAACTGGCCGGCACCAGTGGCTGCGGCTTGTGTGGCGTGGAGGCTGTGGAACAGGCATTACCCGACCTCAAGGTCCTGCCAGGCGCCCCTTTGCCCCCAGCCGAATGGCTTGATGGCCTGCGCCAACGCATCAGCGCCTTCCAGCCATTGGGCCAATACAGCGGCGCGGTCCATGCGGCGGTGTTCATGAACGGCCAGGGCGAGTTGCTGCTGGGCCGTGAAGACATCGGCCGGCACAACGCTCTCGACAAACTGATCGGTGCGCTGATCCGCCAACAGATTCCGACCGACGGCGGCCTGGCGATTGTCACCAGTCGCTGCAGTCTCGAACTGATCCAGAAAGTCCTGCGCGCCGGTATCCAGACCCTGGTCAGCCTGTCGTCGCCCACCGGCTTGGCCTTGCAATGGGCCCGTCGGCACAACCTCAATCTCATCCACCTGCCGCAGAAAAGTGCGCCGCGGGTCTACAGCCCTGCGATGGAGAATCAAGCGTGAGCACTCATCATCAAGCCGACGATAAACCCACCCCGCGCTACAAGCCCTACAAAGGACCGGCCGGTGGCTGGGGCGCGTTGATCAGCGTGGCACAAGCCTGGCTGACCAGTGACAACGCGCTGAAAAACATCCGCATGATGCTCAAGACCAACCAGAACGGCGGTTTTGACTGCCCGGGCTGCGCCTGGGGCGACTCGCCGGAAAGCGGCATGGTCAAGTTCTGCGAAAACGGCGCCAAGGCGGTCAACTGGGAAGCCACCAAACGCCGGGTGGACGCTGCATTCTTCGCCAAGCACAGCGTCAGCTCGCTGCTGGAGCAGAGCGATTACTGGCTGGAGTATCAGGGCCGCCTGACCGAGCCCATGAGCTACGACGCCGAATCCGACCGTTACAAACCCATCAGCTGGGAGTCGGCCTTCGACCTGATCGGAAAACACCTCAACACGCTGCCGAACCCGGACATGGCCGAGTTCTACACCTCGGGCCGGGCCAGCAACGAAGCGGCGTATCTGTATCAGCTGTTCGTGCGCGCCTACGGCACCAACAACTTCCCGGATTGTTCAAACATGTGCCACGAGGCCAGCGGCGTGGCCCTGGCGCAAAGCGTGGGCGTCGGCAAAGGCACTGTGACCTTTGACGACTTCGAACACGCCGACGCCATTTTCGTCCTTGGCCAGAACCCTGGCACCAACCACCCACGGATGCTCGAACCCCTGCGCGAAGCGGTAAAGCGCGGCGCCCAAGTGGTGTGCATCAACCCGCTGAAAGAGCGCGGCCTGGAACGCTTCCAGCATCCACAACATCCGCTGGAAATGCTGACCAACGGCGACAAGCCAACCAATACCGCGTATTTCCGCCCGGCGTTGGGTGGCGACATGGCCATCCTGCGGGGCATGGCCAAGTTCCTGCTGCTGTGGGAACGCCAGGCCCAGGCAGAAGGCAAGGAGGCCGTGTTCGACCACAACTTCCTTAACGAACACACCGCCAACGTCCTGGAATACCTGGGCCGCATCGATGACACCACTTGGGATGAGATCGTCGAGCAATCCGGCCTGACCCTGGTGGAAATCGAGCAAGCGGCGCGCATGTACGCCAAAGGCAAGAACGTGATCATGTGCTGGGCCATGGGCATCACCCAGCACCGCCACTCGGTGCCGACCATCCAGGAAATCGCCAACCTGATGATGTTGCGCGGCAACATCGGCCGGCCGGGCGCCGGCCTGTGCCCGGTGCGCGGCCACAGTAACGTGCAGGGCGACCGCACTATGGGCATCAACGAACGACCACCGGTGGCGTTCCTCGACTCCCTGGAACGTCGCTTCCAGTTCAAGGTGCCTCGCGAAAACGGCCACAACGTGGTGGAAGCGATTCACGCCATGCTGGAAGGCCGCTCCAAAGTGTTTATCGGCCTGGGCGGCAACTTCGCCCAAGCCACGCCGGACAGCCCGCGCACTTTCGAAGCCTTGGGCAATTGCGACCTGACCGTGCAGATCAGCACCAAACTCAACCGCAGCCACCTGGCGCACGGTAAAGAAGCGCTGATCCTGCCGTGCCTGGGCCGTACCGACATCGACCTGCAAACTGAAGGCCCGCAAGCGGTGACGGTGGAAGACTCCTTCAGCATGGTCCACGCCTCCAATGGCCAACTGCAGCCGCTGTCGAAACAGATGAAGTCCGAGCCTGCAATCCTTGCCGGTATCGCTGCCGCGACGCTAGGCAGCAAGCCGGTGGACTGGAACTGGCTGGTAGCCGATTACGACCGCATCCGCGACCTGATCGCCGACACCATTGCGGGCTTCAAGGACTTCAACGCGCGGGTGAAAAATCCGGGTGGTTTCTACCTCGGCAACGCTGCTGGTGCCCGTCGCTGGAATACACCAACAGGTCGCGCCAACTTCCGCGCCAACGCCCTGCCCAAGGACCTGGTGCACGAACGCACCCGCGCTACCGGGCAGTTGCCGGACCTGATCATGCAGTCGATGCGCTCCCACGATCAGTACAACACCACTATCTATGGCCTGGACGATCGTTATCGTGGGGTCAAGGGCCAGCGGGATGTGCTGTTCGTCAACGAAGCCGACATCATTCGCCTGGGCTTCAAGCCAGGGCAGAAGGCCGACATCGTGTCGATCTGGGATGACGGACGTGAGCGGCGGGTCAAGGGTTTCACCTTGTTGGCGTTTGATATTCCTGCCGGGCAAGCGGCGGCGTACTACCCGGAAGTGAACCCGCTGGTGCCGCTGGAAAGCACCGGGGATGGCAGCCATACGCCGACGTCGAAATTCGTGGCGATTCGTCTGGAAAAGGCCAGTGACAGCGGATTGATCATGGCCAGATCCGCATAAGGCAACGCTACGCGAGGCTGGATTTCAGGCAAAAAAAGGCCGCTTTTGCATAAAAGCGGCTGTTCCGAAGTAACTAAAGACTCGCAAAATCAACTTAAGTTCCCGATATAAAACAGCAACTTAGCAAATTGTATACAACCCGTGTCATTGGTCGGATTTCCATTGTCACAATCCCGATACAGCCTCAGGATCGCGCCGTCATCCTCTTGAGGTTCCCCTATGAAGTTCTCCTCGATTCTCTTGTTGTCCCTTGGACTGGTCAGTGGCGCAGCCATGGCCGGTGGCACCGCCGAAGCCGGTGTGGGCGGCGCATTGGGCGGGGTTCTAGGTTCGGTCGTTGGTCAACAGTTGGGCGGCAACACTGGTTCGACAATCGGCGCGGCCCTCGGCGGCGCGGGCGGTAGTGCGGTTGGCGCGAACAAACACAGCCGTGGTGAAGCCGCTATCGGTGGTGCGCTGGGCGCAGCGGGCGGTAACGTGGTAGGCCGCAGTGTCGGCGGTAGCACCGGCAGCCTGATCGGCGCAGCAGCCGGCGGTGGCGCCGGTGGCGCGCTGGGCAACTACATGGGCAACAAGAGCAATGACGACGACCGTCGTTATCGTGGACGTGATAACCGCCGTTATGACCGTGATGATCATCGTGGTCGGGGCCACGCCTATGGCCATCGCAAACATCGTCATCATCACGACGATTGATCCTTTGAAGGCGCTGCCGCAGTCTGCGGCAGCGCCTCAAGTCACAGCACCAGTCGTTGCAGAGCCTCACGCAAGTGCTCCGGAATCGTCACCGGCTGATTCGACCCCCGATCCACAAACACATGCACAAACCTTCCCGCTGCACAGGCGTCCTCTTCGCCAGCCTTGAACACTGCCAATTCATACTGCACTGAACTGTTTCCCAACTTGCCCACGCGCAAACCGATTTCGATGCGCTCGGGAAAGGCAATAGAAGCGAAGTAGTCGCAAGCCGAACTCACCACAAACCCCACCACTTCACCGTCATGGATATCCAGGCCACCCTCTTCGATCAGGTAGGTATTTACGGCCGTGTCGAAGAAGCTGTAGTAGGTGACGTTATTCACATGGCCATACACATCGTTGTCGTGCCAGCGGGTAATGATCGGCTGGAAGTGACGGTAATCGGCACGCTGGGGCATCGAGTCAGACATGGGCAAGTCCCGTTAAAGTGGGTTTACAGACTGTTCAAATGAGCTTCGGCCCATTCACGCACCTCGGCATAGGGATACTCCTCCAGCACGCCGAAGCCTGGAACCCCTCGTGCCTTCAGCTTGGTAAACAGCGGCACGCTGATACCGCATAAAAACCGCGTAAGCCGTTCAGCGCCGGGCAACCTGCCGCTGTGTTCATGGTGCCTGTGGATAAAGTCACCGCACAGCCCCTGGAAGTTTTTATCCACAAGCGCCGACAAGCTTGGCGGCGACGGCAAATGCGCGACATTACCGTGGCAGATCGAGCAATGCCCGCATTGTTGGGGTGCGTTTTCGTCGCCGAAATAATGCGCCAGGCGATAACCCAGGCAGCGATCAGTCGCGAACAGGTCCAACATGGCGTGGATCCGAGCAACCTCCGTCACCTCATGCTGCTTGAAGCCCGCATGCAACTCGATGCTCAGGGTCTGGGGATCAAAATCGGTATTCAGAAGACTGTAGACCTCGGTCATCTGCTTGCTTTCCAACTCGATCAGGCCCTGCTCCTGGAAGTAATCCAAGGCCTTCACCACCCGGCTGCGCTCGGCTTGATGCTGTTGATAGAGCGCATCGAAGTCCACCGTCGCCCAGGTTTTCGCCCTTTTGCACACCTGGATAATCGCCGAGACAAACTGCTGCCGCTCGCCGGAAAAACGCGTCAGCAATACCTCGGGCTCCACCAGGTACTTGAAGCGATATTCGGCGTAGAAAGCATAGCGTGGCGCGATCACAGCCTTGAGCTCCAGTTGCACCAGCAAGGTCTTGAGCGGTAGTTCGCGGATGTTGCTGTGGTCCGACAACGACCGAAGCAAAAACTCCCACTGCCCGTCGTCACGGGCTGCCAGTATTTCCTCCAGGACACGCCGAATACCTTCCTGCTCCGGTGTGTCACCGTACACAAAGTTTTCCAGCACATTGAGGCTGTCGCGGTTGGCCAGGACCAGGCAATCGGACGGCTGCCCGTCACGCCCGGCGCGGCCGATTTCCTGGCTATAGTTCTCGATGGATTTGGGCAGGTCAAAATGCACAACGTTGCGGATATCGCTCTTATCGATGCCCATGCCGAAGGCAATGGTGGCAACGATGCAATTGGACTGGCCACCCATAAACCGTTTTTGAATGCCTTCGCGCTTATCGTGGGGCAAGCCGGCGTGATAGGCCTCTGCCTGGATGCCATTACGATTCAAATGCTCGGCAATATGCTCCGCGGTTTTCTGCAAGGTGACGTAGACGATGCTTGGCTGATTGGCCCGCTCGTTCATCCAGGCCACCAGCCGCCGACGCTTGTCCTGGCCGCTGACCGGTTCCACCAGCAAGTTGAGATTGGGCCGGTAGAAGCCCGTCGTGATCACGTCTTCAGGCGCAATGGCGAACTTGGCCTGCATGTCGGCGATCACCTTGGGCGTGGCCGTGGCAGTCAACAACAGCGCCTGAGGGATACGAAACTGACGCTGGTAGTCGGGCAGTTTCAGGTAATCCGGTCGAAAGTTGTGGCCCCATTCGGAAATACAGTGAGCCTCATCCACCACCAACAATGAGATCGGAACCGTTTGCAGGAAATTGCGGAAGCGCTCGTTCTTCAGGCGCTCCACGGAAATCATCAGGATCTTCAACTCCCCGGAGCGCGCCCGAGCCATTACATCATTTGCATCATCGCGGCTCTGGGCCGAATCAATACTGCCCGCAGAGATACCATGGCGCTGCAGGAAGCCAAGCTGGTCCTGCATCAAGGCCAGCAACGGCGACACCACCAGCGTCAGGTGCGGCAACAACACAGCAGACAGCTGGTAACAAAGGGACTTGCCTGAACCGGTGGGGAAAATCGCCGCTGCCGAACGGCCAGCCAGCACGGCGCTGACGGCTGCCTCCTGGCCCAAACGAAACTGTGGATAACCAAAGACCTGTTGGAGGGTGTTGTGCATAAGCTGTCACTCCATTGACCGCTGAACGAGCTCAAAACATAGACCAGCACGTTCGGCGAATCGAGAAAGGTCATAAGGAGAAAAGAGACAGGATGATACACAGGCTGAGCGATGGAGCAGGTACCTGTAGGAAACGTTTTAACCTTATGCAGGACGCAGCCACAAACATATTCCTAACCTGGACAAGCCGGTTGGTGGACCGGAACAAGTGCCTTCGAATAAAGTCAGTTGCCCCTTCCACCTACTCCGGTGCAACCCCACCATGAACCTGGCCCCCGACCTCCCCGAAGACACCGTCATGCAACAGCTCCTGCAATTGCTGCACGAAGAAATCGGACTTCCCGAGCACAAGGCGCTACGCCTTGAAACCGCCATCAACCTCGACCTGGGCTGCGACGGCGCCGAGGCCAATCAATTCATGGAGGTATTGGAACAGGACTTCGCTGTCGACTTGAACGACTACGACGCCTATCGTTACTTCCAACCTCCCGTCTTCGACGTCTTCCTGAAACGCCGAGCCAAAGGCCGTGGCGATAAAATCCCGCTGACCATCGGCATGCTCTACCTGGCTATCAAGACTCAACGCTGGGACACACAAACACTGGAAAACCCGAGCGCACAAAGCACTCAACCACAATAAAGATCAATAACTGTGGGAGCCGGGCTTGCCCGCGATGAGGCCAGAACAGTTGCCACATCTATAAACTGATACACCGCTGCCCTAAAAAAATAAGGACCTTACATGGACGTACTAATGGGCCTGCTGGCCGCCCTGCTCTGGGGCGGCACTGACTTCCTCGTAGGCCTCAACGCCCGAGCCGTCGGCGTCAAACGCGCGGTGTACTTCGGCCAAGCTTTGGGTTTCCTGATCATGACTCTGCTGCTGATCATATTCCCGGCGTTTCTCATCAAGTCTCTCGCGGCCCCCATGAGTGTCTGGCTACTAGGCGCCGCAGCCGCCCTGCTAACCGTCTCTGGAGCCCTCGCCCTGTCCAAGGCCTTCGCCCTGGGAAAAGCTGCCATTGTCGCGCCTCTGGTGACCTCATACGGTGTCGTCACCACCCTGCTGTCCTGGGCCAGTGGCGAGCACATCAGCCTGATCCAACTCGGTTGCATCGCCTTGTGTGTGGTCGGCGTGATCCTATCCAGCATCCACAAAGACAATGGCGTACCGCATAACAGCCCCAATCGCTCCATTGCCTACGCGATGCTCGCAGCACTGCTCTATGGCACAAGTTTTTGGGTGCAAGGCCGTTACACCCTGCCGACGCTCGGCCCGGTCACGATGCTTTGGGTCGGATATCTGGTGGGCCTGTGCGTGTTGGTGTTGATGGTGCTTAACGTCAAAGACGGCCTGAAAATCCCACCGTTGAAAAACTGCGCAACGCTGACCGGCGCGAGCTTGATGAACCTCGGAGGCTTTTCGGCATTTTCTTGGGGTGCGATAGCCGGGTCGGTTTCGGTGGTGACCGTGATCAGTACCTTATCCGGCGCAGTCGCCGCAATTCTGGGGTTTGTATTCTTCAAGGAGCGCCTGTCGGCAGTGCAGGTAATAGGTGTTGTGCTGGTGTTAGTCGCAGCCGTGGTTTTGCACCTCGTCGACTAATCCTTCGCCCACAAAAAAGCCGCCCACAAGGGGCGGCTTTTTCTCAACAACTGCCGAATATTACAACTTCGGACCCGCCGCCTTGATCGCATCGCTCACTTCAAACTTCTTGAAGTTCTCAATGAACAGACCTGCCAGCGCCTTCGCAGACTCGTCGTAGGCAGCCTTGTCAGCCCAGGTGTTACGCGGGTTCAACAGGCCCGTCTCAACGCCCGGTACGGTCAATGGCACGTCCAGGTTAATGGTGTCCAGGTGTTCTGTTTCAGCACCGATCAACGCGCCGCTCTGGATCGCTGCAATCACACCACGGGTGGTCGGGATGTTGAAGCGTTTGCCCACGCCGTAGCCGCCGCCGGTCCAGCCGGTGTTGACCAGGTAGACCTTGGAGCCGAAGCCGCGGATGCGCTTGATCAGCAGCTCTGCGTATTCGCCAGCCGGACGCGGGAAGAACGGTGCGCCGAAGCAGGTGGAGAAGGTCGACTTGATGCCGCTGCCCGAACCCATTTCAGTCGAACCCACCAGCGCGGTGTAGCCGGACAGGAAGTGGTAGGCCGCTTGCTCTTCGCTGAGGATCGACACGGGCGGTAGCACTCCGGTCAGGTCGCAGGTCAGGAAGATCACAGCGTTCGGCTCGCCACCGAGGTTTTTCTCGGAACGCTTGGCAACGTGCTCCAGCGGGTAAGCGGCGCGGCTGTTCTGGGTCAGGCTGACATCGGCGTAGTCGGCGTGCTTGGCATCGTCGATTACAACGTTTTCCAGCACAGCACCATGCTTGATGGCTTTCCAGATAACCGGCTCGTTCTTCTCGGACAGGTCGATGCACTTGGCATAGCAACCGCCTTCGATGTTGAACACCACGCCCTCGCCCCAACCGTGTTCGTCGTCACCGATCAGGTAACGGCTTTCGTCGGCGGACAGGGTGGTCTTACCGGTGCCGGACAGGCCGAAGAACAGGGTCACGTCGCCCGCTTCGCCAATGTTGGCGGCGCAGTGCATCGGCAGTACGTCAGCGGCCGGCAACAGGAAGTTCTGCACCGAGAACATGGCTTTTTTCATCTCACCGGCGTAACGCATACCGGCGATCAGCACTTTTTTCTGGGCAAAGTTGAGGATCACGCAACCATCGGAGTTGGTGCCGTCACGCTCTGGCACGCACTCGAAGTTAGCAACGTTGAGCACCTGCCATTCTTGACGACCGGCCGGGTTGTACTGGGCCGGGTTGATGAACAGGCAACGACCGAACAAATTCTGCCAGGCAGTCTGAGTGGTCATCTTCACGGCCAGGTAGTGGTCTTCGGCAGCACCTACGTGAACGTGGGAAACGAAATGCTCTTGCGCGTTGTTGAATGCCTCGACACGAGCCCACAGAGCATCGAACTTGTCGGCCGGGAACTTGCGGTTGATCGGGCCCCAGGCAATGGCTGCCTGGGTGGAAGGCTCTTCAACGATGAAACGGTCGACCGGCGAACGGCCGGTACGGTGACCGGTACGTACGACCAGCGCGCCAGTATCGGCAAGCTCGCCTTCACCGCGCTGCAGGGCTTCTTTGACCAGATCGTCAACACTCAGATCGGTGTATACGGCGTTATTGGCTTGCGTCATGAGGTTCCCCGTCGGCCAGTGGCCGAGTGCTCCAAACGTTTTGTAGTAGAAAGTTGCGCACTACTACCGCGAAAAAAGTGGGCCGGATTATGCCAGAAAAGCCCAAAAAGAGTAGGGCCCTCCCGTCAGAACTGCGCTAATCCGGCGTTTGTCAGGTGAATTACCTGTGCTTAAACGTTTTAGTGGCGGGTGCCCGAAGGGGTGTCGACACCGGCCCCGGCGAACAATTGAGCGATATCAGCGGCGTCGAACAAGTAGCGCTGGTTGCAGAACTGGCAGTCGATTTCGATGTGGCCGCCGTGCTCCACCACAAGATTCTGAGCATCTTCCAGACCCAGGCTCACCAGGGCGTTGGCCGAGCGCTCGCGGGAGCAACTGCAGTGAAAACGCAGGGACTGCACGTCGAACAGGCGCACGGCCTCTTCGTGGTAAAGGCGGTGCAGGATGGTTTCGTTGTCCAGGCCCAGCAACTCTTCGGCTGTCAGAGTACCGGCCAGCGCGGTGAGGTTACGCCAGCTTTCGGCGCGATCATCGTCGTCCTTGATGCGGTCCTTGGGCAATTGCTGCAACAGCAGGCCACGGGCGCGCTTGCCGTCGGCGTTGAGCCAGAACCGGGTGCCGATTTGCTGGGACATCACGAAATAGTTGGTGAAACAGTCGGACAGGGTATCGCCGTCGAGGTCGACGATGCCCTGATAACGCTGGCCTTCGGTCGGGTCGACGGTAAGCGCCAGCACACCGTTGGGCATCAGGTCGGCCAGGGTGGCATCCGGGGTGATCTGGTCGGCGTCGTAACGGGCCAGGCCACGGATTTCCCGCTCGCTGGAGCACTCGATCATCAGCAATGGAATCGGGCCTTCGGAACGGGCCTGAAGGATCAGCAAACCATCGAATTTCATTGTACCGACCAGCAGCGCAGCGGCGGCCATCAGCTCACCGAGCAGTTGCGCGACCGGCTCCGGATAGGGATGCTTGGCGAGGACTTCGGCATAGCTACGCTCCAGGGCAACCAGTTCGCCGCGGGCGTCGCTGTCGTCGAAGATGAAGCGTTGGGTGAAGTCGGTATCCGGTAGATCAGTCATAGGTCTGGGTATCTGAATTGAAGAGTTTTAACGCGAAGATGCAACAGTTTATGAACAATCCGGGTTTGTTCCAAGCCAAGTGATGTCTTGGGCGATTACCGGTTGACCTCAATCGTCGTTGCCACTGCCACGGAACTTGAACAGGTCCCGTCGTTGCTTCTTGCTCGGCTTGCCATCGGTGCTGACGCCAAGAGATCCCGCCTTACGCATCGCCGCCGCCTTTTCGCGCTTGGCGATGCTGGCTTCGGTTTCGGTGTACAGCGCCTGGGCTTCAGGCGCCCCACGACGAACGATGGACAGCGCCTGAACCACCACGGTCCGCTCATCAAAACCGGCACGGATCTGGAACTCATCACCCAAACGCGGCTCCTTGCCCGGCTTGCAGCGCTCCCCCCGGCAATGCACCTTGCCACTCTCAATAGCCGCCTTGGCCAGGGCACGTGTCTTGTAGAAGCGCGCCGCCCACAGCCACTTGTCCAAACGGACTTTTTCGTCCTCTTCCTGCTTCTGGGCCACTTGAATTCCTCGCTCTGAAAAATGCCGCAACTTTAACGTTGAAACCCTACGACGCATAAACCCTTGGGCTCACCTAAGATACGCCAGACATCACGCTGTTTTCGTGAGTTTCCCTTGAACCCACTGATTTGCGAAGCCCGATAGATAACTGTCGCCATTTGCCGAATATTCTGCGTGAATACCGCGAAATCGGCGCGTCACCCTCAGTGACAGCTCTGGGATTGTCACAATCCTTGAGCAGTTGGACGTTACTGTCCTCGACGACTACGAAATATTTCTGATTGCCGGTTATCCATATTGAAGACATTTGACCATTTGACCGTTGTCGGTCTGCGTGAGTGGGTGGCACTACCCGAGTTGGGAGTAGCGGGCCTGCGCGCAAAAATCGACACCGGTGCCAGTACCTCCAGCCTGCATGCCACCGAGATCGAGCCGTTCGAGCGCGACGGTAAGAAGTGGGTGCGCTTCACCGCGCACCTGGGCAGCGTGGTGCAACTGCGCCACCGGCGCTGCGAAGCGCCACTAGTGGCGATGAAAACCATCAAAAGCTCCAACGGCCAGGCGCAGGTGCGCTATGTCATCAGCACCACCCTGGCCCTGGGCGATCGCGTATGGCGGGTGGAGTTCACCCTCGCCTGCCGCAAAGCCATGCGCTATCGCCTGTTGCTCGGTTCCAAAGCCCTGATTGACGGCCAGTTGGTGGTCAATCCCGGGCTCAAATACGTTCAAGACAAGCCGGTGTTCCCGGTCTCTACTATTTCTGCCACAGGTGTTGCATGAAGATCGCTGTGCTGTCGCGTAACCCGCGTCTGTATTCCACCCGTCGCCTGGTCGAGGCCGGCACCGAACGTGGCCATGAGATGGTGGTGATCGATACGTTGCGCGCCTATATGAACATTGCCAGTCATAAGCCGCAGATCCACTACCGAGGAAAACCGCTGGAGGGCTTCGATGCGGTGATCCCGCGAATCGGCGCCTCGGTGACCTTCTATGGCTGCGCCGTGTTACGCCAGTTTGAAATGATGGGGGTGTTTCCGCTCAACGAGTCAGTGGCTATCGCCCGCTCCCGAGACAAGCTGCGCTCGCTGCAATTACTGTCGCGGCGCGGTATTGGCTTGCCGGTAACAGGTTTTGCCCACTCCCCCGATGACATTCCCGACCTGATCGAGATGGTCAACGGTGCGCCGCTGGTGATCAAGGTACTGGAAGGCACCCAAGGTATCGGCGTGGTGCTCTGCGAAACCGCCACGGCGGCCGAATCGGTGATCGAAGCGTTCATGGGCCTCAAGCAGAACATCATGGTCCAGGAATACATCAAGGAAGCCGGTGGCGCGGATATCCGCTGCTTCGTGGTGGGCGACAAGGTGATTGCTGCGATGAAGCGCCAGGCCAAGCCAGGAGAGTTTCGCTCCAACCTGCACCGAGGCGGCAGCGCCAGCTTGATCAAGATCACCCCCGAAGAACGCATGACCGCGCTGCGAGCAGCCAAGGTGATGGGGTTGAGTGTGGCCGGGGTAGATATCTTGCGGTCGAATCACGGGCCATTGGTGATGGAAGTGAACTCATCACCGGGTCTGGAGGGGATTGAGACCACTACCGGCAAGGATGTGGCCGGGATCATCATTCAGCATCTGGAGAAGAATGGTGGACCGAACATGACCCGAACCAAAGGCAAGGGCTAGAAACACAAGCATCAAAGCAACGCAGAACGAGTGTGGGAGCGGGCTTGCTCGCGAATGCGGTGGATCAGTCGACATAACAGTGACTGAAACACCGCATTCGCGAGCAAGTCGAATCGTCGCACCGCCGCTCCCACATTAGACCGCATCCCTTGGCAACATCAGCCCCAACGGCAAGCGCACCCGCGCTTCCAGACCGCCCTCGGTACGGTTACGCAATTCAACATTGCCACCGTGCATCGAAGCAATCCGCCGCACAATGGCCAAACCCAGGCCTGTCCCTTTGCCACCCCGGGCACGGTCGCCACGAGTGAAGGGGTTGAAGATGCCTTCCAACTCATCGGGATCAATGCCGGCGCCACGGTCCATGACACTCAGCACCACATAAGGCGCGCTAGGGTCTCCCGACACGTAAGCCGCCACTTCCACGTCAGAACCGGCATGGTGCAAGGCATTGCCGATCAGGTTGTTAAGCAGCCGTTTCATCGACACCCGACGCAACGCGAACGGCTGGATTGGCTCCAGACGCATGCGCACCTGCTCACCGTTCTGGTTGTAGGGTGCCACCACTTCGCGCACCAGATCCGTCAGGTCGACCTCCTCCACAACCTCGTCACGGCCATCGCGGATAAAGGCCAGGAACTGGTCGAGGATCGCGTCCATGTCTTCGATATCACGAACCATGTCGTCGGTAAGGTCAGTGTGGTTACCCATCAGCTCCAGGGAAAGGCGCAGGCGCGTCAGCGGTGTGCGCAGGTCATGGGACACGCCCGCGAGCATCAGCTCGCGCTCGCGGCCTGCCTGTTCGACATCCTCGGCCATCTGGTTGAACGCGCTGTACACCTCGGTCATTTCGCTCGGTGTGTCACTGATGGGCAGGCGCACACTGCGACCCTGACCCAATTGGCGAGCCGCAAACACCAAGCGCTTGAGCGGCTGATTGAGCTGGCGCACGAAGATCCAGGCGGACGCGGTTGAAAGCAAACCAATGGCCAGGAACCAACCCAACACGTTCCAGATTTTCTGCCCACGCAACGGATGCGGATACAGTGGCACTTTCAGCCAGCCATCCCCCAGGCTTGGTGCTCGGACCCACAGTGCCGGCGACACATGCATGCGCAGGCGTACTTCGGTGTCGTCACCCAGTTCGGCCTGCATCTGGCGCTGGTAAATCTCACTGTAGGGCCAATGCTGTTCGCCTTCGGGCACACCAGCACCCACCACCCGGACAAGCGTCGCAGCCTTGGCGATCTTCTCGCGATTCTCGGGGTCCGCAGCCCAATAGGCGCGTAACGTCAGGGCGACGCCGTGGCTGTACTGTCGATCTACCAGCACGTCCTCGTTCATCAATAGATAAACCAGGGTCAGTGCCTTGGAAAAAAGAACGACGATCAGCACCAGCCAAAGGGTGCGGGAGAAGAAGCTTTGCGGGAACCAGAGCGGGGTTTTCATAGAAGACAGCTAGACACCTTGCAGGAGCGAGCGGCGCTCGCAGAATTGCAGACGCCGGGCATCCAGTCGTCCCAAAGGGGACGAACTTCAGAATGCCCGCGTCTGCAAATCATCGATCACTTGGTCGCAGTGCCATCCGGCACAAATACATAACCCACACCCCACACCGTCTGGATATAGCGCGGCTTGGATGGATCCGGCTCGATCATCCGGCGCAGACGGGATATCTGCACATCGATGGAGCGCTCCAGAGCGTCCCATTCGCGACCACGGGCCAGATTCATCAACTTGTCACGGGTCAACGGCTGGCGAGCGTTCATCACCAAGGCCTTGAGCACCGCAAATTCGCCGGTGGTCAGCATGTGGACTTCATCACCACGTTTCAACTCACGGGTCGCCAACGACAGCTCGTAGTCGCCGAAGGTCACGCTTTCGTCTTCACTACCCGGGGCGCCCGGCACCGGAGCAGCCTGGCGACGCAGCACCGCCTTGACCCGAGCCATCAGCTCATCGGGGTTGAACGGCTTGGCCAGGTAATCGTCGGCGCCCAGCTCGAGCCCCTTGATGCGACTCAGCTCATCACCCTTGGCGGTCAGCATGATGATTGGAATCTGATTGTTCGCGCCACGCAGACGCTTGCAGGCAGTCAGGCCGTCTTCGCCGGGCAGCATCAAGTCGAGTACGACCAGATTGAATACTTCGCGCCCCAGAAGGCGGTCCATTTGTTCGGTGTTCGGTACGGCGCGGGCACGATAGCCCTTGGAGTTGAAAAAACGCTCCAGCAGGCTGCTCAGCCCCGGATCGTCGTCAACGATGAGAATTTTTTCGCCTTCAGCAGTTTGTGCAGTGCTGCTCATTAGATGCTCCTCTTATCTCGGTGCGCATTATGGCGTAGCTGCCGTTATACGCACCGAGTGCATTGTTAGCAGATTTTTCCTCTACCGCCAGCGAACCCGAGCCTTACAACCACCGGCGCAATCCCCCCAAGAGTAGAACGCTGGTTATAATGCGCCGCCTTTGTGCAGGGCAACGTCAGATCATTACTGTTTACTGCAGGACGTCTTTTTTTCACGCTCTTGCAGTGATTTTCCGATTTCGAGGGTCAATAGGCAGCCTCTTGACCCAGGTAGCGGCGCCAGTCGGGCCGCTCAACCAGCCTCGCAGGGCCTTGTTTTCCGGGCCCGCGAGCTGCTTTCAGAATTTCAGGTGGTTTTATGGACAGCATCAACAGCCGCATCGCCGAGGAACTCGGTGTACGCCCACAACAGGTCGAAGCGGCCGTCGCCCTTCTGGATGAAGGCTCCACGGTGCCCTTCATCGCCCGTTACCGAAAAGAAGTGACCGGCAGCCTCGACGACATCCAGTTGCGACATCTGGAAGAGCGTCTGCGCTACCTGCGAGAACTCGACGAACGGCGCATCAGCATCCTCGCCAGCATCGAGGAACAGGGCAAGTTGACTCCACAACTTGAACGCGACATCAAACTCGCCGACACCAAGACCCGCCTCGAAGACTTGTACCTGCCGTACAAGCAGAAGCGCCGCACCAAGGGCCAGATCGCCCTGGAAGCCGGCCTCGGCGAGTTGGCCGACGGTCTGTTCAACGACCCGTCCCTGGCCCCGGAAGGTGAAGCTGCACGCTTTGTCGATGCCGAAAAAGGCGTTGCCGACGTCAAGGCCGCCCTCGAAGGCGCCAAGTACATCCTCATGGAGCGTTTTGCCGAAGACGCCAACCTGCTGGAAAAACTGCGCAACTACCTGAAACAGGAAGCCACCCTCAGTGCCCGCGTAATCGCCGGCAAAGAAGAGGAAGGCGCCAAATTCCGCGACTATTTCGAACACGACGAACCGCTCAAGAGCATGCCGTCCCACCGTGCCCTGGCGATTTTCCGCGGGCGCAACGAAGGCATTCTCAGCTCCGCACTGAAAGTCGGCGACGAACTGCCAGGCACCATGCACCCGTGCGAAGGCATGATCGGTCAACAATTCGGTATCCAGAACCAGAACCGTGCTGCGGACAAGTGGCTCGGTGAAGTCGTGCGCTGGACCTGGAAGGTCAAGCTCTACACTCACCTGGAAACCGATCTGCTGGGCGAGTTGCGCGACGGTGCCGAGACCGAGGCCATCAACGTCTTCGCCCACAACCTGCACGACTTGCTGCTGGCCGCACCCGCAGGCCCGCGCGCTACCTTGGGCCTAGACCCGGGCTTGCGCACCGGTTGCAAGGTTGCGGTGGTCGATGCCACCGGCAAGATGCTCGATCACGCCACGGTTTACCCCCACGTGCCCCACAATAAATGGGACCAGACCATCGCCATCCTGGCCGCCCTGTGTGCCAAGCACTCCGTGGACCTGATCGCCATCGGCAACGGTACCGCCAGCCGCGAAACCGACAAGTTGGCTGCCGAACTGATCAAAAAGTACCCAGGCATGCAGATGACCAAGGTCATGGTCTCCGAAGCCGGTGCTTCGGTGTACTCGGCGTCGGAGCTGGCCTCCAAGGAATTCCCTGACCTCGACGTGTCGATCCGTGGCGCGGTCTCCATCGCACGTCGCCTGCAGGATCCACTGGCCGAACTGGTGAAGATCGACCCGAAATCCATCGGTGTCGGCCAGTACCAGCACGACGTTTCGCAGCTGAAACTGGCTCGCGGCCTGGACGCGGTGGTGGAAGACTGCGTGAACAAGGTCGGTGTCGACGTGAACACCGCCTCGGTCGCACTGCTGGCCCGGATCTCCGGCCTCAACGCTACCCTGGCGCAGAACATCGTGACCCACCGTGACGAAAACGGCGCGTTCAAGACCCGTGCAGCGCTGAAAAAAGTCGCACGTCTTGGCGAAAAAACCTTCGAGCAAGCCGCTGGCTTCCTGCGGGTCATGAACGGCGACAACCCGCTGGATGCCTCGGCGGTTCACCCGGAAGCCTATCCGCTGGTGCAACGTATTGCCGCTGAAACCGACCGCGACATCCGTTCGCTGATCGGCGACGCCACGTTCCTCAAGCGCCTGGATCCGAAAAAGTACACTGACGAAACCTTCGGTGTACCGACCATCACCGACATCCTGCAAGAGCTGGAAAAACCTGGCCGCGACCCACGTCCCGAGTTCAAGACCGCCGAGTTCCAGGAGGGCGTCGAAGACCTCAAGGACCTGCAGCTGGGGATGATTCTCGAAGGTGTGGTGACCAACGTGACCAACTTCGGCGCGTTTGTGGACATCGGCGTGCATCAGGACGGTTTGGTGCACATCTCTGCGCTTTCGGAGAAGTTCATCAAAGATCCGCGCGAAGCGGTGAAAGCCGGTGACGTGGTCAAGGTCAAGGTCATGGAAATCGACATCCCGCGCAAACGCGTTGGCCTGTCAATGCGCATGAGCGACACCCCCGGCGAGAAAATCGACGGTGCCCGCGGCGCACGTCCAGGCTCGGCGCCACGCCAGTCGCAGAACACCGCACCGCGCAAGGAAACCACCGCCGCAGCCCCGGCCAATAACGCCATGGCTTCGCTGTTCGCCAACGCCAAACAACTGAAGAAGCGCTAATGGAACTGCCAGCCGGCTTGACCCGCAGTGCTTTCAGCGACCTGATTGGCTGCCGCCTGCAAAGCCTTGAACAAGGCGTTGCCGAAGTAGCCCTGACCCTGGAACCGCCGTTGCGTAACCGCGCTGGCAAGCTCCACGGCGGGGCGATCTTCAGCCTGGTGGACATCACCATGGGCCTGGCGTGCTCCAGTTCCCATGGTTTCGACCAGCAGAGCGCGACCATCGAGTGCAAAATCAACTACATCCGTGCCGTTTCAGACGGTGACGTACTGTGCACCGCCCGGGTGATTCACCCAGGCCGGCGCACCCTGGTAGTCGAGGCGGACGTGTACCAGGACGAAAAACTCGTCGCAAAAGCACAAGGGACCTTCGCTGTCCTATAGCTCCCCATCATCAAATTGAGTTAATTTCGGCGCTGCGAAAGCGGCGTCGGAGTTTTCTTCCTGCGCGATAGCCAGATTCAAGGACTGAAGTCGGCACTTTCAGAGCGGGTCAATTCGGCTCGAAAACCAGGCGATAACGCCAGTTTCAACTTCACCCTTGTAGACCGTCCTGCCCACCCCCATATTGGGGCGACTGACGCGTGAAGGAATCCAACTTGAGCGAACTTCTCAACCGCCGCCTGGCTCTGCTTGGCAAGCGCGAACACCTCTCCCTGCTGGAGCAGTGCCTGCATGGCATCGAGCGTGAATGCCTGCGTGTCACCGATGAGGGCCGACTGGCACAAACGCCGCACCCCGAAGCATTGGGCTCCGCGCTGACCAATGAACAGATCACCACCGATTACTCCGAGTCGCTGCTGGAGTTCATCACTCCGGCCCTGCCCAACCCGGCAGATACCCTGGGCAGCCTCGACAAGATCCATCGTTTTGCCTACAGCAAGCTCGGCAACGAGTACCTGTGGAGTCCATCGATGCCGTGCCCGTTGCCGGCCGAGGAAGATATCCCGATCGCCTACTACGGCACCTCCAACATCGGTCAGCTCAAGTACGTGTACCGCAAGGGCCTGGCCCTGCGTTACGGCAAGACCATGCAGTGCATCGCCGGCATCCACTACAACTTTTCCCTGCCGGAAGCGCTGTGGCCGCTGCTCAAGGAAAGTGAAGGCTTTGTGGGTACTGACCGTGACTATCAGTCCACGGCCTATATCGCACTGATCCGTAACTTCCGCCGCTACAGCTGGCTGCTGATGTACCTGTTCGGTGCCTCCCCAGCCCTGGACGCGGGCTTCCTGCGCGGCCGCTCCCACCAGTTGGAACAACTGGACGCCGACACCCTGTACCTGCCTTACGCCACCAGCCTGCGCATGAGCGACCTGGGTTACCAGAGTAACGCCCAGGCCGGCCTGACCCCTTGCTACAACGATCTGGCCAGCTACACCGACAGCCTGCGCGAAGCGGTAGCAACGCCTTACGCTCCTTACGTCGAGGTCGGCACCCATAAGGACGGTGAGTGGGTACAGCTCAACACCAACATCCTGCAGATCGAAAACGAGTACTACTCCAACATTCGCCCCAAGCGTGTGACCTACACCGGCGAACGGCCGATCCAGGCGCTGATGGCCCGTGGCATCCAGTACATCGAAGTACGTTGCCTGGACATCAACCCGTTCCTGCCGATGGGCATCGACTTGCCAGAGTCGCGCTTCCTCGACGCGTTCCTGCTGTATTGCGCGTTGAACGACAGCCCGCTGTTCGAAAACAACGAATGCGGCAACGCCACTTCCAACTTCCTCAGCGTGGTCAAGGAAGGTCGCCGTCCGGGCCTGACATTGCAGCGACGCGGTGAGTCAGTGGACATGAAGGAATGGGCGGCCGAGTTGCTGGAGAAGATTGCTCCGTTGGCGGTACTGCTGGACCAGAGCCACGGCATCACCGAACATAGCCACGCGCTGGACGCCCAACTGGCGAAGATCAAGGATCCGTCCCTGACGCCGTCGGCCCAGGTGTTGGCGGCCATGAGCGAGCGCAAGGAGAGTTTTGCGCAGTTCTCCCTGCGTCAGAGCCAGGTGCACGCCGAGTTCTTCCGCAGCGAGCCGTTGGCGGCTGACGAGCAAGCACGCTTTGAGGAACTGGCACGCCACTCGCTGGTGCAACAGGCGGAGCTGGAGCAGAACGAAGTGGGGGATTTCGATGTGTTTGTCGGGTCGTACCAGGCGAGTATTCTGGCGATCAGTAACTAACCCCTCACTCGGTCCCCTGTGGGAGCGGGCCCGCTCCCACACAAGCCCGCTCCCACATTTAGATCTGCGTGCATTCAAAGTTCACGTTCACTTCTCCTCATAAGCTAATGCGAAAATGTTATTTATTTTCGTATTCTTAGATCATTTAGTCTCCTCACACGCCGACCCTCGGCCGCCTGATGAGGAGCTTTCCCTTGAAACTGCATTTCCCCCTACGCCTCCTGGCGGCACTTTCCCTGGCCGGCGCGAGCCTATTTGCCCAGGCTGCCGATGTCACCATCGCCTACCAGACCACCGTTGACCCGGCGAAAGTCGCCCAAGCCGACGGCGCTTATGAGAAAGCCACCAACGCCAAGATCGACTGGCGCAAATTCGACAACGGTGCCGACATCATCGCCGCCATCGCTTCCGGCGACGTGCAGATCGGCTACCTCGGTTCAAGTCCGCTGACCGCTGCCGTCACTCGTAAAGTTCCAGTTGAAACCTTCCTGATCGCGACCCAGATCGGCGGCGCCGAAGCCCTGGTGGCGCGTAACGGTTCCGGGATCAACAGCCCGCAGGACCTGATCGGCAAGAAAATCGCCGTGCCCTTTGTCTCCACCGGCCACTACAGCCTGCTGGCGGCGTTGAAGCACTGGAACATCGACCCCTCGAAAGTCACCGTCCTCAACCTCGCGCCACCGGCCATCATTGCCGCCTGGAAACGCGGCGATATCGATGCCACCTACGTGTGGGATCCAGCCCTGGGCGTGGCCAAGGAAAACGGCAAGGTGCTGATCACCTCCGGCGAACTGGCCAAGTTCGGCGCGCCGACCTTCGATGCGTGGATCGTGCGTAAAGACTTCGCGGAAAAACACCCGAAGATCGTCACCGCGTTCGCCAAAGTCACCCTCGACGCCTACGCCGCTTACCGCAAAGACCCACAAGCCTGGCTCGCCGACAAAGGCAACGTCGACAAGCTCGTGAAGCTCTCCGGCGCCAAGGCCAGCGATATTCCTTTGCTGCTGCAAGGCAACGTCTACCCGTTGGCGGCGGACCAGGTCACCCTCTTGGGCGCACCGACCACCAAAGCCGTGACCGACACCGCTGCGTTCCTCAAGGAACAAGGCAAGGTCGATGCGGTGCTGCCGGATTACGCCCCGTATGTCAGCCCCAAGTTCATCACTAACTGATATCAGGAGTTAACCGCGATGGCCTTGCTACAACTGGAGCGCATCAGCGCACAGTACCCAGGCGCCACAACGCCCGTGCTGGCGGATATTTCCTTGAGCCTTGGACCCCAGCAATTGTTGGTCGCCCTCGGCCCTTCCGGCAGTGGCAAGACCTCGCTGTTGAACCTGATTGCCGGTTTCGTCGAGCCCAGCGCGGGGCGCATCACCCTCGACGGCGTGCCGGTCAAGGGACCGAGTGCCGAACGCGGCGTGGTGTTCCAGGACGACGCCCTGCTGCCCTGGCAGGACGTGTTGGCCAACGTCGGCTTCGGTCTGGAGTTGGCTGGCGTACCCAAGGCCAAGCGCGAAATCCGCGCAAAAGAGATGCTCGCGCTGGTGGACCTGGCAGGCTTTGACAGCCGCCGCATCTGGCAACTGTCCGGTGGCCAGAAGCAACGTGTCGGCCTGGCCCGTGCATTGGCCGCAGACCCTCGCGTACTGCTGATGGACGAACCCTTCGGCGCCCTCGATGCGTTCACCCGCGAACAGATGCAGGAGTTGCTGCTGCAAGTCTGGCGGCGCACGGCCAAGCCGGTATTCCTGATTACCCACGACATCGAAGAAGCGGTATTTCTCGCCACCGACTTGATCCTGCTGGCGCCCAACCCCGGCCAGATCGTCGAACGCCTGAGCCTGGACTTCGGCCAGCGCTATGCCGCCGGTGAGTCGGCGCGGGCGATCAAGTCTGACCCACGCTTCATCGAAACCCGCGAACACGTGCTGGGCAAGGTGTTCTCCCAACGGCAGGTGTCTGCATGAGCAGCTATGAATTACCAGCGACGGCCACTAAGCCGGTCGCCAACACCCCAGCGCCCGTGCGCCGCAGCTTGAGCACCCGTTGGATCAGCGTGCTGACCCTGGTTACCTTGCTGGCCATCTGGTGGGCCGTCACCGCCAGCGGGCTGATCGAACCGCTATTCCTGCCACCGCCCTCCGCCGTGCTGCAAAAAGGCTGGCTGCTGGCGACCACCGGCTATATGGATTCCACTCTGTGGCAGCACTTGGGCGCGAGCCTCAGCCGGATCGGCCTGGGCCTCGGTTTTGCAGTGCTGACGGCGGTACCGGTGGGCATCGCTATTGGCTCCAATCGCATCGCCCGTGGAATTCTCGATCCGCTGATCGAGTTCTACCGCCCGATTCCACCGCTGGCTTACCTGCCGCTGATCGTGATCTGGTGCGGCATCGGCGAGCTGTCCAAGGTGTTGCTGATCTACCTGGCGATTTTCGCGCCGATTGCCATTGCTACCGCCACCGGCGTGCGCACGGTCGACCCGGCCAAATTGCGCGCGGCACAGTCCCTCGGCGCGACCCGGGCACAACTGATTCGCCATGTGATTTTGCCGAGCGCCCTGCCAGACATCCTCACCGGCGTGCGGATTGGCCTGGGTGTCGGCTGGTCGACCCTGGTGGCCGCCGAACTGATCGCCGCCACCAGCGGCCTGGGCTTCATGGTGCAGTCGGCCGCGCAATTCCTGGTCACCGATGTGGTGGTACTGGGGATCCTGGTCATCGCTCTGATCGCCTTCGCTATGGAAATGGGCCTGCGCGCCCTGCAACGCAAACTGGTCCCGTGGCACGGCCAGGCGCACTAAGCACAACAGCACTGACCACGCCGACAGCTCGGCGCCCAACACTCGCGAGAACAGCATGAGCAGCCTGACCGTAACGCCCCTCAGCACCGCCCTTGGCGCCCAGATCAGCGGCGTCGACATCACCCAACCGCTGAACATCGAACAACGCGACGCCATCGAACAAGCGTTGCTCAAGCATTCGGTGCTGTTCTTTCGTGGCCAGCCGATTACCCCACAGCAACAAGCGCGGTTTGCGGCGAACTTCGGCGACCTGCACATTCACCCCATCTATCCCAACGTGCCGGAACAGCCTGAAGTGCTGATCCTCGACACCGCCGTCACCGACGTACGTGACAACGCGATCTGGCACACCGACGTGACCTTCCTGCCCACACCTGCCCTCGGCGCGATACTCAGCGCCAAGCTGTTGCCGGAGTTTGGCGGCGATACGTTGTGGGCCAGCGGCATTGCGGCGTATGAAGCGTTGTCGGAACCCTTGAAAGCCCTGCTCAACGGTTTGACCGCCACACACGACTTCACCAAATCCTTCCCACTGGAACGTTTTGGCAATACGCCTGAAGACCTGGCACGCTGGGAGGAAGCCCGCCGGAAGAATCCGCCACTGTCCCATCCGGTGATCCGCACTCACCCGGTGAGCGGGCGCAAATCACTGTTCGTCAGCGACGGTTTCACTACCAAAATTAATGAGCTGGAACCTGCCGAAAGCGAGGCCATTCTCAAGCTGTTGTTTGCCCACGCTACCCGCCCCGAGTTCACCATTCGCTGGCGCTGGCAGGCAAACGACGTGGCGTTCTGGGATAACCGTGTGACCCAGCACTACGCCGTCGACGATTACCGGCCGCAAAGGCGAGTGATGCATCGAGCGACGATACTGGGGGATGTGCCTTTCTGATTGAACACCGCAAAACAAATGTGGGAGCTGGCTTGCTCGCTCCCACATTGACCGAATGGTGACAGGTTATTCCGCCGTCGAAGGCTTCTCCCACAAGTTGATCCCGCCCTCCTGGGCAAACCGATCAATCTCCGCCAGTTCCTGGGCACTGAAACTCAAGTTCTTCAACGCCCCGACGTTTTCAATGATCTGCTCCGGCCGGCTCGCACCGATCAGCGCACTAGTCACCCGTGGGTCGCGTAGCGTCCAAGCCAGGGCCATTTGCGCCAGGCTCTGGCCACGACGCTTGGCGATCTCATTAAGGGCGCGCGCGTGGTCGATGTTAGCGTCGGACAAATGCTTTGCCTGCAACGAACCACCTCCCGGACGATTCACCCGCGCATCAGCCGGCACACCGTTAAGGTATTTGTCGGTCAGCAAACCCTGGGCCAGCGGCGTGAACGCAATCACCCCGGCACCGAGTTCGTCGGTGGCGTCCAGCAAGTCTTTTTCCACCCAGCGATTGAGCAGGTTATAGGCCGGTTGGTGGATCAGCAGAGGGACTTTCCACTCTTTGAGCAGCGCAGCCATTTCCCGAGTCTTGGCCCCGGAGTAGGACGAGATGCCGATGTACAACGCCTTGCCTTGTTGCACGGCAGTGGCGAGAGCACTGGCGGTTTCTTCCAGCGGGGTGTCGGCATCAAAACGGTGGGAGTAGAAGATATCCACATAGTCGACGCCCAGGCGTTGCAGGCTTTGGTCGAGACTCGCCAATACATATTTGCGCGAACCACCACCCTGGCCATAAGGGCCCGGCCACATGTCCCAACCGGCCTTGCTGGAGATGATCAGCTCGTCGCGGTAGTGCTTGAAGTCTTCACGCAGCAAACGACCGAAATTGATCTCGGCGCTGCCATAGGGCGGGCCATAGTTGTTGGCCAGGTCGAAGTGGTTGATCCCAAGGTCGAACGCCGTGCGCAGCAAGGCGCGCTGGGTGTCGATAGGGGTGCTGTCGCCAAAGTTGTGCCACAGCCCCAGGGACAGTGCTGGCAGCACCAATCCGCTGCGGCCTACGCGGCGATAAGGAATAGATTCATAGCGGTTTTCGGCAGCAATGTAAGTCATCGAATCCTCTCTGGGCTTGGGGCAAATAAGGCTTGGGAATAACGATATTCCCAAGCCTTTTAACCAGCTGAATCGCTTAAGTGTGCCCGTTCTTTTTACAGCAAAGACCTACCAGAGTGGAACGACATAGCTCACATAGAAGCGATTTTCATCTTGGACGGTCGCACCGGTGATGTCCGGGCTGGCGTGGGCGTTTTTCCAGGTAACGCCCAGGCCCTTGAGTTTGCCGGTGGGCACTTCGTAGGCCAGGGAAACGTCACGTTCCCATTCCTTGGCGTTGCTGTCTTGCGGGGTGCGGATCTGATCACCATGGGCATAGGTGGCGGCGAATTTCAGGCCGTCGAGACCAACCTTGCCGAAGTCATATTTGTACTGCGCCAGCCAGGTGCGCTCGCCCGCGTGTTGGAATTTGTTCAGCTGCAAGTTAGTCAGCGCCGGCGAGTCGGCACCCGAGCCCGGGCCTTGGCGAGCGTCGCCGCTGTTGAGGCCGGAGTCGAGGTACGGGAAGTCGCTGTTGCCGCTGTTCTTCTGCGCGCCGATGCCAACGGTGTGGCCGTCAAGGCTGTAGCTTTCCATCAGGCTGATGGTCGACTGGTTGATCCGGCCCTTGGTGCCGCCGTCACCGTAGAAACCGGACGCCGCAAAGTCCTTGTTGCCGTCGGTGTTTTCGCCAGTTCCGAGGCTGCGAAACATGCGCAGGTCACTGTCTATCGCGCCCACCGTCAAGCTGTCATGACGCTTGGCGCCAAGGAAGGCCTGCTGGTAGTAATCCTCAAGGTTGGAGTACCACAGGCTGACGGTGGTGTTCGGCAAACCGGTGTAGTCGGCGCCGCCGAAGAGGAAGCGATCGCTTTCTTTGGTGCCGCCGGCGGTGATCATGCCGGTGTCGGCGGTTTCGTTGCGGATCTTGGTCTTGAAAATATCGCCAGCGGTGAAGGTGAAATCGGTCAGGTCCTTGGAGACCAGTTGCACGCCAGTGTTGGTTTGCTGGTACAGACGCCCGTCGGTGTTGGCCAATACCGGGTTGTTCCCGTAGAGGGTGCCGACCCGCAGTTCGTCCTTGAGAAAACGCATCTTGAAGGTTGGGCTGAGCACGCCAAACTGATCGGCGGACTTACCGTTATCCAACGGGAACATGCTGCCGGGGTAGCGGCCTTGGTGATCTTTGTCGTTGAGGTCGCCGCCGGAATCCAGCTTCAAACCGTAGAACGCCTGCAGGTCCAGGCCCAAACCCACGGTGCCTTCGGTGTAGCCAGACTTGAAGTTGAACTCAAAACCCTGGCCCCAATCGCGATAGCTCTTGGCCTTGGCAGTGCTGCCAGCCACATCCCGCCCCTGCTGGTTGAGATAGCGGTTGAGCAGGGTCACGTCGGCGTGGCTGTCGTCGATAAAATCGGCATGGGCGGACAGCATAAAGCTCGCCATGGCGGCACCCACCATGGGGCTTAATAACGTCTTCATTGGTACCGGTCTCCGTCACTGTTCTGAAATGAAAGCGTCAAACGCTTCACACAATTAGGGAGTGGCCAGATGACAGTTACGCGTCAAACCGGGGGTTTGGCGGATGAAATTAAATTTAAGAAAGCCCCGGTTCAGAGGCCTCGGCGAACACTTCGGCCAGCCAATCGACAAACACTCGCACCCTCGGCGACATGTGCCGGTTGTGCGGATAGAGCACCGAAACCGGCATCGGCGGCGGTGGCGTATCGGTGAGAATTTCCTGCATCACGCCTTGGGCAATCAGCTCAGCCATTCGGTAATGCGGGCACTGGATGATCCCCAATCCCGCCACCGCGCTGGCGGAATAAATTTCTGCACCAAACACCGATAGCGCTCCTTCGATGGGCACTTCCTGTAACTGCCCATCAACCATGAATTCGAAGGGGCACAACTTGTTGGTGGCACGGGAAATGTAATTCACCGCACGGTGTTCACGCAGGTCGGCAAGGGTTTTCGGCTCGCCATATTTGCGCAAATAAGCGGGGCTCGCACAGGTCACCTGGCGTAACGTCGCGACCCGCCTGCCGATCAGTGCAGAGTCTCCCAGGTTGCCAGCCCGCAGCACGCAATCCACACCCTCGGCGATCAGGTCGACAAAGCGGTCCGCCTCACTGATGGACAGCTCGATCTCCGGATAGCGCGCCATGAACTGCGGCAACGCCGGGACCACAAAGTACTTGCCCAAGGTGCCGTGCAAGTCCACCCGCAAGCGCCCCTTGGGTGCCACTGAACGAAAGGCCAACTCTGCCTCTTCCAGCTCCGCCAGCAGTTGCACACAACGCAGGTAATAGGCTTCGCCATCCAGGGTCGGGCGGACCCGACGGGTGCTGCGCTCCAGCAAGCGGGTGCCTAGCCAGGCTTCGAACTGGTTGAGGGTGTGAGTCAGGGTTGCCCGAGGCAAATTCAAGTCATCGGCGGCCTGGGTGAAGCTGCTGCGCTCGTAGATTCGTACGAAAACCCGCATCGCTTTGACTTGATCCACGCAGCACTCCTGGGCACCAATTGTTGGAGATTATTGAACAGTCAAGCCAACTCTGGCCCATTTATCGACCTTGGTAAACATGTGAATCTGCCGTCACACCCAATCACTCCCCAAGGAAACCCCACATGACGACTCAAGTTGCCATCGTTACCGGCGCCTCCCGTGGCATCGGTGCAGTCATCGCCCGACAGCTGGCCGCTGACGGTTATGCCGTTGCCGTCAACTATGCCAGCAGCGCCACCGAAGCCGCGAAACTGGTAGACGAACTTCGCCAGGCCGGACACCAAGCCATAGCGATCCAGGGCGACGTCGCCAGCCCCGCCGACATCAAGCGCCTGTTCGACGAGACCGAAGCGCAACTGGGCAAGGTCGATGTGTTGATCAACAACGCCGGGATTCTCAAGATGCTGCCATTGGCCCAGCACAGTGATGAGCTGTACGACCAGACGTTCAACATCCACACCCGTGGCACCTTCAACGCCCTGCGTGAAGCCGCCACCCGCATGAACGACGGCGGGCGCATTGTCAACTTCTCCAGCAGCACGGTTGGCCTCAACTTCCCGGGCTATGCGGTGTACATCGCCAGCAAGGCGGCCGTGGAATCCCTGACCCAAGTGTTCGCCAAGGAAATGCGCGGTCGGCGTATCACCGTTAATGCCGTCGCACCGGGCCCGGTTGCCACCGAACTGTTCCTGCATGGCAAGAGCGAAGAGCAGATTCAGACCCTCGCCAAAATGCCGCCCCTGGAACGTCTCGGTCAACCAGAAGATATCGCCCGCGTGGTGTCGTTCCTGGTGAGCCCGGCGGGCGCCTGGGTCAACGGGCAAATCCTGCGGGCCAATGGTGGGCTGGTCTGAAACACCCGCGCCAGGTGTTGGCCTGCAAGATCTGCTGACGCCGCGGCCCCTCTAACGTAGCAGCGGTCGAGTAGAACGAGGCCGCGTTCGACTGCGCAGCAGTCGTGAATCAGCCACCGTGCTGTGTCAGGTTTTAAGAGGACTTCGTCCTCGGACGCGGCCTCGTTCTACTCGACCGCTGCTACGCTGAATCCAGCTTTCATACAGGTGGACATTTCAAACATGCATACAGCCCTAATCATCACCTTCGGCCTCGTCCTGCTGGCACTGATGCTGTTTATCGGCCAAAAGCTGGGCGCCAGCCGGCACATCCTCGCCTACAGTTTTGTCGGGATCTGGCTGGTGTTATCGGTGATTAACGGTGCAATCGGCGTGATCACCGCCGGCCAGCCCCTGATGTCGGAGCTGGTGATCGGCAGTGTGGTGTTCGGTGCGCCAGTGGTGGCAATGGCCCTGTTTATCAGCAGGGCCTGAGCCTTAGCGAACCAGGTGCAAGAACTGCAGGTGCCGCTCGTACTGGTCGAGGATGTCGTTGATGATCTGCTCCTTGGTATAGCCCACCAGGTCGTAATCCTGGCTACCTTCACTCAAGTGCACTTCCGCCCGGTAATAGCGACGGTTGTTGATCTCTTTGGAACCCATGCCACCGCGGGCAAACGACGGCGTGAAGTAGCCGCGCATCTGCACCTGATAGATAAACGGATGTTCTTCGCCATGGCCGATTTCCAGGCTGACGCTGTCGTTGACCGGGTCAGGCTGGGTGACGACGTTCAGGCCCTTCTCGACGAACACCGCCGTCACTTCTTCAATCGCCGGACGCACGGTGGTTTCGAGGAAGCGGTACACCTCATCCCGTGACGGGAAGTGCACGGCCTGGCTCAAGCGCTGACGCCAACCGCCACGCCCCTTGCGTGAGGCCGAGACCGGCGCCAAGGAATGCAGTTGCGCGATCTGCTTCTGGGATTCGAGGTGGAAGGCCTTGTGCAGCCCCCACATCATCAGCAGCAGGATCATCGAGAACGGTAGCGAGGTCAGCACGACCGCTGACTTCAGCGAATCAATACTGCCGGCAAACAGCAAGGCGCTGGTCACCAGTGCGGTCATCGCGCCCCAGAACACTCGCAGCCATTTCGGCCCGTCTTCATCGGCGTTGCCGCCTTTGGCCGACAGGGTGGACAGCACCACGGTGCCGGAGTCGGCGGAGGTAACGAAGAACACGAAGCTGATAAACACCGTGACCGCGATAACCGTCTTGCTCCACGGGTAGGTTTCCAGCAGCAGGTAGAGGCTCATCGACGGGTCATCGATGGCCGACTGACCGAGGGCCACCATTCCATGGTTGAGCACTTGGTCGATGGCACTGTTGCCGAAGATAGACATCCAGGCGAGGGTAAAACCCAACGGGATCAACAGCACGCCGAAGACGAATTCGCGGATGGTGCGGCCACGGGAAATACGCGCGATGAACAGGCCCACGAACGGCGACCATGCGATCCACCACGCCCAATAGAACACAGTCCAGCCGCCCAGCCAGTCACTGGGTTTGTCATAGGCGTATAGGTCGAAACTCTTGGTCGGCAAGGCACCGAGGTAGTCGCCGACATTCTGGATCAGGGTGTTGAGCAAGTGCTGGGTGGGACCGGCGAACAACACGAACAACAACAGCGCACAGGCCAGCAGCATGTTGATATCGGACATCACCCGCACGCCCTTGTCGACGCCGGCCACGGCCACCAGGATCGCCGCGCCCATCATCAGGGTGATCAGGCCGACCTGGACCCACTGGGTGTGAGCCACGCCGAACAAATAATCGAGCCCGGAGTTGAGGTGCAGCACGCCAAAGCCCATGTCGGCACCGAGGCCAAACACCGTGGCGATGATGCCGAAGCCGTCCACCGCGTAGCCGATGGGGCCGTTGATGCGCTTGCCGATCAATGGGTACAGCGCCGAGCGCAATGCCAGCGGCAGGTTATGCCGGTAGGCGAAATACGCCAGGGCCATGCCGACAAAGGCGAACACGCCCCAACCGTGCAGGCCCCAGTGCAGAAACAGGATCTGCATGGCCTGGCGCGCAGCCTCTGCAGTACCAGCTTCACCTTGGGGCGGTTGCACCAGGTGCGTCAACGGCTCCGAGACGCAAAAGAAAAACAGCGTGATGCTGATCCCGGCAGCGAACAGCATGCCGGCCCAGGACAGGTAACTGAATTCGGGCTCGTCGTGGTCGGCACCGAGTTTGATCTTGCCGTAGCCAGATAACGCGGTGACCACCACGAAGACCAGATACAGGGTCATCGCCAGCATGTAGTACCAGCCGACCGTATTGGCCGCCCAGTTTTGCGCAGCCAATAGCCAGGCGCCGGCTTGTTCGGGAATAGCGATAACGGTCAGGCCGAACAGCAGAATGAAGCTCGCGGCGAAGTAAAACACCGGCGGGTTCATGCGGACCAGACCGCTGGAAGGTGTGGACGATGCACTCATGAAGGGCGCACCTCAAGGGTGTGGGATGTGGCTGTAAAAAACGGACTCAGCAAAGGTAAGCCTCCTGTTGTGAGCGGGCAGCGAACCACCGGTTTAACTTGAACGAACAGTCAAGTTAAACATGGATAGGCGTTTTTGGACTAATCGCAGGGCCGAGCGGTAGGTTGTTCCTACACTAGCTCAAGGAAAGGTATGAGGGGTGAGGATGGCAAAACGTTCAGCGATGATTGAACGAAAAAGTGGCTAAATTTGGAATGCGATCCCTTGTGGGAGCTGGCTTGCCTGCGATAGCGGTGAGTCAGCCAGTACATCTGTTTGCTGATACACCGCTATCGCAGGCAGCCAGCGCCCACATTTGATCTGTGTTGTCTTGATACTCAGTTTCGCAACCTACTTCTGCGTCCCATCATCATGCTGCAAGTTCGCCTGGGTCAGGTTCGCCCCCGCCGGCACGCTGCGGGTCAGCCACACATTACCGCCAATGGTCGAGCCCTTGCCGATGGTAATCCGCCCCAAAATTGTCGCACCGGCGTAGATCACCACGTCATCCTCGACGATCGGATGACGCGGGTGGCCTTTCTGCAATTGCCCGTCCTCATCCGCCGGGAAGCGCTTGGCCCCCAGGGTCACGGCCTGGTAGATGCGCACCCGCTCACCGATGATTGCCGTCTCGCCGATCACCACACCCGTCCCGTGGTCGATAAAGAAACTGGGGCCAATCTGCGCGCCCGGGTGGATATCGATGCCCGTGGCCGAGTGGGCGATTTCCGCGCTGATCCGCGCCAGCAGCGGCAGCCCGGCACGATACAGATGGTGAGCCAGGCGATGGTGAATCACCGCCAGGATCCCCGGGTAGCACAGCAGTACCTCATCAACACTGCGCGCCGCCGGATCACCGTGATACGCGGCCAGCACATCGGTGTCCAAGAGGCTGCGCAGCGCGGGCAATGCGAGGGCGAAATCCTGGATCAGGCGGATGGCCTTGGCATCAACCTCGATGTCCTGTTGCCCGCCTTGCCGTGCCGCGTAACGCAGCTCCAACCGCGCCTGGGCCAACAGAGCGTTCAACGCCACATCCAGGGTATGGCCGACGTAGAAGTCTTCACTCTCCTCACGCAAATCCACCGGCCCCAGGCGCATCGGGAACAGCGCCCCACACAAGGCTTCGAGAATCTGCGCCACGGCATCTCGCGACGGCAGTTCGCGCCCGCCTTGCTCACCGCTGACTCGGCCGTTGCGGGTACGCCACTGGTCCCGGGCGCTGCGCAACTGGCTGACAATAGTCTGTAACTGCCAATGACTGGAACGATCACTCACGGTCTTCACTCCTGACGAAATGGCCATCACTTTACGGCATGAAACCTGAGCGTCCTTAAGAACCAATAGTGCGATGATAAGAACTATTCGGCATAAGCGATTGACGGTTGCCCGATGAAAAGTGCCTGCCTATAGTCCCTTAATCTCTGACCATCCGTGCGTAGCCATGATCAAACAACAGCTCGACCGTTTTAACCGCCTGGAACTGCTGGGCGGCGCCACCGCCCTGGAAAAACTCGAGCGCCTGTCGGCCTGGCTGGGCCGTGATATCTACGTCAAACGCGACGACACCACGCCGCTGGCCATGGGCGGCAACAAGCTGCGCAAACTCGAATACCTGGCAGCCGATGCCCTCGCCCAAGGGGCCGATACCCTAGTGACCGCCGGCGCCATCCAGTCCAACCATGTACGCCAGACCGCAGCTTTAGCGGCCAAGCTGGGCCTGGGCTGCGTGGCCCTGCTGGAAAACCCCACCGGCACCGAAGACCCCAACTACCTGGGCAATGGCAACCGTCTGTTGCTGGACCTATTCGACGCCAAGGTCGAGTTGGTGGAAAACCTGGATAACGTCGACCTGCAACTCAACGCCCTGGCCGACCGCCTGCGCAGCAACGGCAAGAAGCCATACCTGGTACCGATTGGCGGCTCCAACGCCCTCGGCGCCCTGGGCTATGTGCGCGCCGGGCTGGAGCTGGCCGGGCAGATTGAAGACAGTGGCATTCAATTCGCCGCCGTGGTCCTGGCGTCCGGCAGCGCCGGCACCCACAGCGGCCTGGCATTGGCGCTGAGTGAAGTACTGCCGGACTTGCCGGTAATCGGCGTCACCGTCTCGCGCACCGACGAGGCCCAGCGACCCAAGGTGCAAGGCCTCGCCGAACGCACCGCCGAACTGCTCGGCGTGGCTATCCCGCCAAGCTTCAAGGTGACCTTGTGGGACGAGTACTTCGCCCCCCGCTATGGCGAGCCAAACGCCGGTACCCTGGCGGCGATCAAACTGCTGGCGAGCCAGGAAGGCCTGTTGCTGGATCCTGTCTACACCGGCAAGGCCATGGCCGGACTGCTGGATGGCATTGGCCGCCAGCGTTTCGAGGATGGGCCGATCATATTCCTGCACACCGGCGGCGCGCCGGCGTTGTTTGCTTATGACTCGATGTTTTGAATATCTCCTTGGTATTCCATAAAGGAATAACAGGATTCTTTTATATTATTTTCAAGTCTTAAAAACCCGTTTTATAGTCACGCCACAGGCGCAGACGCACACGGTGCTTTAAGGCAGGATACGTTTACTGCTGTCACCTGCTTTGCTCACATAAAAAACACAGGGGCTTGTCATGACTATTTCTGTATTCCGTCGCACGTTACTGGTCGGCACATTGGGGCTGGCACTGGGGGCTGGCTGGCTGAGCCAGGCGGTTGCCGGCGAGCAGCTGGCTGATATCAAGAAAGCCGGCGTGCTCAAAGTCGGTGTGGAAGGTACCTACCCGCCGTTCAGCTTTGTTGATGAGAGTGGCAAGCTCACCGGTTTTGAAGTGGAGCTCTCCGAAGCCCTGGCCAAAGAGCTGGGCGTGACGGTCAAGTTGCAGGCAACCCCGTGGGACGGCATCCTCGCAGCGCTGGAGTCCAAGCGCCTGGATGCAGTGATCAACCAGGTGACCATCTCCGACGCGCGCAAGGCAAAGTACGACTTCTCCACGCCGTACACTATCTCCGGTATCCAGGCGCTGACCCTGGCAAAAAACGTCGACACCATCAAGACCGCCGACGACCTGGCCGGCAAGAAAATCGGTGTGGGCCTGGGCACCAACTACGAACAATGGCTCAAGGAAAACCAACCCAAAGCCATCGTCAAAACCTACAACGATGACCCTACCAAGTTCCAGGACCTGCGCATCGGCCGCGTCGACGCCATTCTGATCGACCGCCTGGCTGCTCTGGAATACGCCAAGAAAGCCAAGGACACCGCCGCAGCCGGCGAAGCCTTCTCCCGCCAGGAAGCCGGTGTTGCCCTGCGCAAAGGCGAGCCTGAACTGCTGGCTGCCGTGAACAAGGCCCTCGACAAGCTGCGCGCCGACGGCACCTTGAAGAAGCTGTCCGAAAAGTACTTCAACGCTGACGTCACTCAATAATGGAAGCAGGTTTCCAACTCGCGCTGGACTCCGCGCCCTTTCTGCTCAAGGGCGCGTACTACACGGTGATTCTTAGCCTCGGCGGGATGTTTTTCGGTTCGCTGCTGGGCTTCGGCCTGGCCTTGATGCGCCTTTCGCGCTTCAAGCTGGTGAGCTTCCTTGCCCGAGTCTATGTGTCATTCTTTCGCGGCACGCCACTGCTGGTGCAGCTGTTCCTGATCTATTACGGCTTGCCGCAAGTGGGCATCGAGCTGGACCCGATCCCGGCTGCCATGATCGGCTTTTCGCTGAACATGGCGGCCTACGCGTGTGAAATCCTGCGCGCTGCCATCAGTTCAATCGAGCGTGGCCAGTGGGAAGCCGCCGCCAGTATCGGTATGACCCGCGCGCAAACCCTACGCCGGGCCATCCTGCCGCAAGCCATGCGCACGGCCTTGCCGCCGTTGGGCAACAGCTTTATTTCGCTGGTCAAGGACACCGCGCTGGCCGCCACCATCCAGGTGCCCGAGCTCTTCCGTCAGGCGCAATTGGTCTCTGCCCGCACCTTCGAAATTTTCACCATGTATCTGTCCGCCGCATTGATCTACTGGATTCTTGCCAGTGTCCTCGCACACGTGCAGAACCGTATGGAAGCGCGGGTCAATCGGCATGACCAGGAGTCTTGAAGCATGATCGTGGTTGAAAAACTGACCAAACAATTCAAGGGTCAGGTGGTGCTCAATGGTATCGACCTGGAGGTCAAGGAAGGCGAAGTCGTCGCCATCATCGGCCCCAGCGGTTCTGGCAAGACCACCTTCCTGCGCTGCCTGAACTTCCTCGAAGAACCCACCAGCGGCCGTATCAAGGTCGGTGATATCGAGATCGACAGCAGCCGCCCGCTCAACCAACAACAGAGCCTGGTACGGCGCCTGCGCCAACACGTCGGTTTTGTGTTCCAGAACTTCAACCTGTTCCCCCACCGCACCGCGCTGGAAAACGTCATCGAAGGCCCGCTGGTGGTCAAGAAGATGCCCAGGGAAGCGGCTGACGCCCTCGGGCGCAAGTTGTTGGCCAAGGTCGGCCTGGCAGGCAAGGAAGACGCCTACCCACGGCGTCTGTCCGGTGGGCAGCAGCAACGGGTGGCGATTGCCCGGGCGCTGGCCATGGAGCCGGAAGTAATCCTGTTCGACGAACCCACTTCAGCCCTGGACCCGGAACTGGTGGGTGAAGTACTCGCGACCATCCGCAGCCTGGCGGAAGAAAACCGCACCATGGTGATCGTCACCCACGAGATGAGTTTTGCCCGGGATGTGGCCAACCGGGTGGTCTTTTTCGACAAAGGCATCATCGTCGAGCAAGGCGAAGCCAAGGCATTGTTTGCCAACCCCAAGGAAGAACGCACACGGCAGTTTCTCAGCAAGTTCCGTAACAACTAACACCCTGCAGGAGCGAGATTTCTCGCTCCTGCATTTCGTAAGAAATTTCGCTTTATAAAGTTCTCGCTCGATAACTTCCAGCCAAAGCCTCCTTTGGGAAATACCCAATATTCATTGGGTAAAAGTCGCCATAACCCCCCCCAAACAAGCGCACCCCCAGTAAGATTCTTCTGAATAAATCGTAACTTCTCCTTTAGCCGTTTCACCCCCTTGACGCCAACTAACCAACCCTCTTATCTAACGCCAAGAGGATTGGATCCTATCCTGGCTTTTCATTAAATCGTTCCTTTCGGACTACCGCGCCCACCCGCGCTTAACGTTCGGAACGTTGGCTGCTGGCTGCATCAAGGAGAGTACTTATGACGTGTATTTCAAACCGGGCCACACTCGCCGCCCCGACCTTGCCCCAGGCACATCGACAAGGCATCAATGCCCTTGCCGCCACGCAGTTGCAGGTCGATATCGCGCCCTACCCCGGCATGGACGAGGGCGACCTGATCGAACTGTTCTGGAACGAATGCTTTGTCGCCTCCCGGCGCATAACCGCCGGCAAAATCGGCACGCCGACTCGCTTGCGGGTACCGGAAAGCTTTATCCACAGCGGGACGGCGCGCATCCATTATCAAGTCATGCAGATCGGACATGGCCCCGCTCGATCAGTCACCGCTCGCGTGCTAGTAAAGACCGACTGTCCGGGCGGAGAGCCCACTGCCTTGTGCAGCGATGAAAACCAGAACCTGGCACCGGTGAGCCTGCCTGAAACGATCCGTCGTTACGGCGTCAACAGCAGCCAGATCCGGCGCGGCGTACCGCTGGCCATCGAGCCGTATCTGAACATGGCGGCCGATGATGAAATTACCCTGCGCTGGGGCGATGCACGTCTGGACCTGCCGGCGATCCACGCGTGCGACATCGGCCAACCGATACAGGTCTGGGTGCCCTCCACGCTGATTCAGGAGGCTGGGGACGATCACCGTCTGGAAGTCACCTATTGCATCCTCGACCGGGTCGGCAACAACTCACGCTGGGCACCCGCCCGAACATTGCGGATCGCCGCCGCCAATCCTCAGGCATCAATCCGAACCGTATTGACCTATCAACCACGTCGCCCAGGCTCGCCTTGTGAGCCTGGATAACAGACCTTCTATGCATATTCCTAAAAGTTAGTTTATTTAAAAAATAAACACGCTTAGGGTATATGCACCGGACCACCGGACATTCCTGATTCTTTTTTATTTTTTCAACGGATGCGAGGTCGGTATGGTCAGAATTACCCCGGTGCGTAACGCCAGGGCATTGCGTGCAGCCAAGGAGCGGCGCTGATGTCTAACTTGGCAGAAACACCCTTCCAGAGTGATCTGGACATTGCCCCGCTGTTGTTGCCCGCCAAGGTGCTGCGCAACAACGCCGAGGCCCTCGATGCTGCCCACACGCTGGCTCAGGCGGCACGCCTGCAAGCAGCGCGGCGTGATCAGCAACGCAAATTACCCTGGGCCGAGATCGAGCAGTTCACTGCCAGCGGCTTGGGCAGTATTTCCATTCCTCGCGAGTACGGCGGCCCGCAAGTGTCCTTCGAGACCCTCGCCGAAGTATTCGCAATCATCAGCGCCGCAGACCCAGCCCTGGGGCAAATCCCTCAGAACCACTTCGGCATCTTGCACCTGCTGCAAGGCGTCGCCAGCGAACAGCAGAAAAAACAGCTGTTCCAAAGCGTGCTGGACGGCTGGCGCATCGGTAATGGCGGCCCCGAGCGCGGTACTAAAAACACGCTGGAACTCAAGGCCCGTCTCACCGCCCACGGTGACGGCTTCGTCATCAGCGGCCAGAAGTTCTATTCCACCGGTGCACTGTTTGCCCATTGGGTGGCGGTCAAGGCGCTGAACGATAACGGCCAACAAGTCATGGCCTTCGTGCGTCGCGGCACGCCGGGGCTGCGCATCGTTGATGACTGGTCAGGCTTCGGCCAACGCACCACGGCCAGCGGCACCTTGCTGCTGAACCACGTCCCGGTCGACGCCGAACTGGTGGTGGAGAACTGGCGTCTGGGAGAAACCCCGAATGTTCAGGGTGCGGTCTCGCAATTGATCCAGGCGGCCATCGACGCCGGCATTGCCCGTGGCGCCCTCGACGACACCATCAGCTTTGTGCGCGAACGCTCGCGGCCGTGGATCGACGCCAAGGTCGAACGGGCCAGCGACGACCTCTACGTGATCGCCGATATCGGCAAACTGAAAATCGAACTGCACGCGGCCGAAGCACTGCTGCGCAAGGCCGGCCAAGTGCTGGATCAAGTCAGCGCCGCGCCGATCACCGCGCAATCCGCCGCTCGGGCCTCGATTGCCGTGGCCGAAGCCAAGGTGTTGACCACCGAGATCTCACTGCTGGCCAGCGAGAAACTGTTCGAACTCGCAGGCAGCCGCGCCACCCTCGCCGAATTCAACCTCGACCGCCACTGGCGCAACGCCCGGGTGCACACCCTGCACGACCCGGTGCGCTGGAAGTATCACGCGGTGGGCGCCTATCACTTGAACGGCACTTTGCCGGCCCGACACTCCTGGATTTAACCGACCAGAACACTTTTTCGAACAAGCTTCTGGAGAAACTCATGACCCTTTCTCACCACGTCGCGGTTATCACCAGCGACGAACAAGCCCTTATTGTCGCCAGCGATCTGGCTGAAGACTTCCGCCGTGACAGCGCCCAGCGCGACCGCGAGCGCCGCCTGCCTTTGCCTGAGCTCGACGTGTTTTCCCGCTCCGGTTTGTGGGGCATCAGCGTGCCCAAGGAATACGGCGGTGCGGGGGTTTCCAATGTCACCCTGGCCAAGGTCACAGCACTGATTGCCCAGGCTGACGCTTCGTTAGGCCAGATCCCGCAAAACCATTTTTACGCCCTGGAAGTCCTGCGGGTAAATGGCAGTCAGGAGCAGCAAAAACGTCTCTACGCCGAAGTACTGGACGGCCAACGCTTCGGCAATGCCCTAGCGGAACTGGGCACCAAGACAGCCCATGACCGCATCACTAAACTGACCCGCGACGGCGACGGATTTCGCATCACCGGCCGCAAGTTTTACTCGACTGGCGCGATCTACGCCCGACGCATCCCTACCTCGGTCGTGGATGAAAATGGCGTTCAGCAACTGGCCTTCGTCCCTCGGGACAGCGAGGGTCTGACGGTGATCGACGACTGGAGCGGCTTCGGCCAACGCACCACCGGCAGTGGTTCGGTAGTGTTCGATAACGTGTGGGTCGCCGCTCAAGACGTACTGCCGTTTCAAAGCGCCTTTGAACGCCCAACCACCGTTGGCCCGCTGGCGCAGATCCTACACGCCGCCATCGACACAGGTATCGCCCGCGCCGCCTTCGAAGATGCGCTGCACTTTGTACGCACCAAGACCCGGCCGTGGATTGATTCCGGCAGCGACAAGGCCACCGAAGATCCGCTGACACTCAAAAGCTTCGGCCACTTGAGTATTCGCCTGCACGCCACCGAGGCTTTGCTGGAACGTTCCGGCGAATTCCTCGACCGCGCCCAGGCCAACAGCACTGCCGAGACCGTCGCGGCAGCCTCCATTGCGGTCGCCGAAGTGCGCGCCCTGAGTACCGAGATTTCCCTCGCCGCCGGCAGCGTGCTGTTTGAACTGGCCGGCAGCCAGGCGACCCTGGCCGAGCATGGCCTGGACCGTCACTGGCGCAACGCCCGGGTGCATACCCTGCACGACCCGGTGCGCTGGAAGTACCACGCGGTGGGCAACTACTACCTCAACGATGAAAACCCGCCGCTACGGGGGACTATCTAGTGCCCGCTCTTGAAAAAGTCAGAAAGAAAATCCTGCTCAATGCCTTCAACATGAACTGCATCGGGCATATCAACCATGGCCTGTGGACTCATCCACGGGATAATTCGACTCAATACAAAACCATCGAATACTGGACCGAACTGGCACAACTGCTGGAGCGCGGGCTGTTCGACGGTTTGTTCATCGCTGACATCGTCGGGGTGTACGACGTCTATCAGAACTCGGTAGACGTGCCCCTCAAAGAGTCGATCCAGCTGCCGGTCAATGACCCGTTGCTGCTGGTCTCGGCCATGGCCGCCGTGACCAAGAATCTCGGTTTCGGCCTGACCGCCAACCTCACCTACGAACCGCCGTACCTGTTCGCCCGGCGCATGTCCACGCTCGACCACCTGAGCCGTGGTCGGGTGGGCTGGAACATCGTCACCGGCTACTTGGACAGCGCCGCCAAGGCCATGGGCCTGCGCGAGCAAGTCGAACACGACCGCCGCTATGACCAGGCCGACGAATACCTGGAAGTGCTCTACAAACTCTGGGAAGGCAGCTGGGAAGACGACGCGGTGCTCAACGATCCAAAGACGCGGGTCTATGCCCAGCCGGGCAAGGTGCACAAGGTCGAGCATCAGGGCGAGTTCTATCAGGTGGAGGGTTATCACCTCTGCGAACCGTCGCCACAACGTACGCCGGTGCTGTTCCAGGCCGGCAGTTCGGATCGTGGTTTGCTGTTTGCCGGGCGCCATGCCGAGTGCGTGTTTATCAGCGGGCAGAACAAGGCCTCGACCAAGGTTCAGGTGGACAAGGTGCGTGCCAGCGCCGTGGAAGCCGGACGCAATCCCGATGACATCAAGGTGTTCATGGGCCTGAACGTGATCGTCGGTGCCACCGAAGAAGCCGCGTGGGACAAGCACGCCGAGTACCTGAGTTACGCCAGTGCCGAAGCCGGCGTGGCGCATTTTTCGGCGTCCACGGCGATTGATTTTTCCCAATATGAACTGGATGAGCCGATCCAGTACGTGAAGAGCAACGCCATCCAGTCGGCCACCAAGAACCTGCAAAACAACGACTGGACCCGCCGCAAGTTGCTGGAGCAACACGCCCTCGGCGGTCGCTACATCACCCTGGTGGGCTCGCCTGCGCAGGTGGCCGATGAACTGGAATCGTGGATCAGCGAAACCGGCCTGGACGGTTTCAACCTGACACGCATCGTCACGCCGGAAAGCTATGTGGACTTCATCGAACTGGTGATTCCGGAGTTGCAGCGGCGCGGGTCGTACAAGACCGCGTATGAGCAAGGGACGCTGCGAGAGAAGGTTTTCCATGGCTCGGCGCATCTACCTGAGCAGCACACCGGTTCGACCTACCGCCACTGAACCAAAAATGTGGGAGCGGGCTTGCTCGCGAATACGGTGTATCAGTCACCCGATGTATCAACTGACACTCAGCATTCGCGAGCAAGCCCGCACACACAAGCCCGCTCCCACATTAATTTTCGTCGCTCAACCCAATACTTCTGACTGGAAATTCGATATGAAAACCACACACCTCACCCACCCAGTCAAAGCACTGGCTCTCGCCCTCGGGTTGTTTAGCTCGGCCGTGTTCGCCGCCGATGCACCGCTGAAAGTCGGCACCACCGCCGCCTTCGCCATTCCCCTGGAAGCTGCCGTCGAGGAAGCCGGCAAACAAGGCCTGAAAGTCGAACTGGTGGAATTCACCGACTGGATCGCCCCCAACGTCAGCCTCGCCGCCGGCGACATCGACGTGAATTACTTCCAGCACATCCCGTTCCTGGAAAACGCCAAGGCCGCCGCCGGATTTGACTTGGTGCCGTTCGCCCCGGGAATCATCAACAACGTCGGTCTTTACTCGAAAAAATACAAAAGCTTCGACGCGCTGCCTCAGGGCGCAACCGTGGCGATTGCCAATGACCCGATCAACAGCGGTCGTGGCCTGCAACTGCTGGCCAAGGCCGGCCTGATTACTCTCAAGCCAGGCGTCGGTTACAAGGCCACCGAAGAAGACATCATCGCCAACCCGAAGAAGCTGAAGATCCTGCAAGTGGAAGCCGTGCAACTGGTGCGTGCCTATGACGATGCCGACCTGGTGCAGGGTTACCCGGCCTATATTCGCCTGTCCAAGACCTTCGATGCCGAGTCAGCGCTGCTGTTCGACGGCCTCGACCACAAGGAGTACGTGATTCAGTTTGTGATCCAGCCGAAAAGCAAAACCGACCCGCGCCTGATCAAATTCGTCGACATCTACCAACACTCGCCCGTCGTACGCGCCGCCCTGGATAAGGCTCACGGCAAGCTGTACCAAGCTGGCTGGGAAGGCTGAACATGAGTGCCGCCAATGCCCAATTGCGCGACCTCGATACGCCGCCCAAGGACGCCGAACAGACCGAGTTGCACCCCGACCTGAATCGCGCCCATGTGCGGTTTATCAACCTGGGCAAGACCTACGACGGTCAAACCGTACCAGCACTGCAAGGCATCGACCTGGCGATCCAGCGTGGTGAAGTGTTCGGCATCATCGGCCGCAGCGGTGCTGGCAAGTCGTCGCTGATCCGTACCATCAACCGTCTGGAGCAGCCCAGCAGCGGCCGGGTGTTGATTGATCAGGTGGACATCGGTGGCTTCGACGAAGACCACCTGGTGGCGCTGCGTCGGCGCATCGGCATGATCTTCCAGCACTTCAACCTGATGTCGGCCAAGACCGTGTGGCAGAACGTCGAGCTACCGCTGAAAGTCGCTGGCGTACCCAAGCTGCAGCGCGAAAAAAAGGTGCGTGAACTGCTGGAACTGGTGGGTCTGCAAGACAAGCACAAAGCCTATCCGGCGCAGCTGTCCGGAGGGCAAAAGCAGCGGGTGGGCATCGCCCGTTCTTTGGTGCATGACCCGCAGATCCTGCTGTGCGACGAGGCCACCTCAGCCCTCGACCCGGAGACCACGCAATCGATCCTCGGCCTGCTGCGCGATATCAACAAACGCCTGGGTCTGACCATCGTTTTGATCACCCATGAAATGGCAGTGATCCGCGAAATTTGCGACCGGGTAGTGGTACTGGAACACGGCAAGATCGTCGAGCAAGGCCCGGTGTGGGAAGTGTTTGGCAACCCGCAGCACGAGGTCAGCAAAACCTTGCTGGCGCCCTTGCAACACGGGCTGCCGGAAGAGCTGCAAAGCCGTTTGCAGGCCAAGCCCGCGTCCGCAGAGGCGGCGCTGGTGTTGCGCCTGCAATTTACCGGTGCCAGCCACGATGAACCGGACCTGGCCGCGTTGTTCAGCGCCCTCGGTGGCCGGGTGCGGCTGCTGCAAGGTGGGGTAGAAAGAATCCAGGGCCATGCCCTTGGGCAATTGCTGTTGGCAGTGACCGGTTCATCCCTGGGCGCTGAAGAATTGCGCACCCGCGCCGGGCGTTGGGCACAACAGGTGGAGGTGCTGGGTTATGTGGTTTGATCGTTTATTGCAGGGCGCCATCGACACGTTGTTGATGGTCGGTGTGTCGTCGTTGATCGCGCTGCTGGTGGGCATTCCGCTGGCGGTGTTCCTGGTGACCAGCGACAAAGGCGGCATCTACCAGGCGCCGGCGTTGAACCGGGTGCTGGGGGCGTTCGTCAATCTGTTCCGCTCCATACCGTTTCTGATTTTGATGGTGGCGTTGATTCCGTTCACGCGGCTGATCGTCGGTACCACTTACGGTGTGTGGGCCGCCGTGGTGCCGCTGACCATCGCCGCTACGCCATTCTTTGCGCGAATAGCCGAAGTCAGCCTGCGTGAGGTCGACCATGGGTTGATTGAGGCTGCACAGGCCATGGGCTGCCGGCGCTGGCATATCGTCTGGCATGTGTTGTTGCCTGAGGCGCTGCCGGGGATTGTCGGCGGGTTCACCATTACCCTGGTGACGATGATCAACTCTTCAGCCATGGCCGGGGCGATTGGCGCTGGGGGGTTGGGGGATATTGCCTATCGGTATGGGTATCAGCGTTTTGACAGCCAGATCATGCTGACGGTGATCGTGCTGTTGGTGATTCTGGTGGCGGTGATTCAGTTGGGCGGGGATCGGTTGGCGCGAGGGTTGAATAAGCGCTGAAGAAGAAGCGGGGCTGCTGCGCAGCCCAACGGGGGCAAGCCCCCTCGCCACAGGGAATGATCAGTGTGGGGTATAGTCGGGCAATCTCTCTTTGCGGTGCCGCTTGCCATGAAACTCGCCCCCGACGACCTCGACCAGATCACCTCCACCACTCTCGGCCATTACAACCAGGTGGCCGAGGACTTCCGTGAAGGCACCCGCGACCATGATGTCAGCCAGAACATCGACGCGCTGTTGCGGCATATCCAGGGGGAAGCTCCGTTCACCGTGCTGGATTTCGGCTGCGGGCCGGGGCGGGATTTGCAGACCTTTACCCGCAGGGGCCACATCGCCGTCGGGCTCGATGGCTCGGAGCGCTTCGCCCAAATGGCCCGGGACGACAGCGGCTGCGAGGTGTTGCAGCAGGACTTCTTGAAGCTCGAGCTACCCGCCGAACGCTTTGACGGGATCTTCGCCAATGCGGTGCTGTTCCATATCCCCAAGCAAGAGCTGCCGCGCATTCTCGGGCAGTTGCATGGCGCGCTGAAGGCAGGTGGTGTGTTGTTCAGCTCCAATCCACGGGGTGAAAACCAGGAAGGCTGGAATGGGCCTCGTTATGGTTCCTACCATGATCTTGAAACCTGGCAGGCGTTACTGGCGGCGGCGGGCTTTGTGGAGCTGGAGCATTACTACCGTCCGGCTGGGTTGCCTCGGGAACAGCAGCCTTGGTTGGCGAGTGTGTGGCGCAAGGTTTAGGTCTTTGTTGTCTGGACTGACGCCTTCGCGAGCAAGCCCGCTCCCACATTCGACCGCATTTCTCCTGAGGGGACGCGGTCGAGTGTGGGAGCGGGCTTGCTCGCGAAGGACTCAAAGCCACCGCTAATCCACCTGATACACCACCGGCTCCTCCCCCGCCACCAACGCCGTCACACTGCGCGCCGCATAACCCTCTCGCGCCTGCCCGGCAAAGTTAGCCACCAACCGCGTGCCATCGGCAAACGTGGTCTGCTGCACCTGCCGATCCACCGTCAGCCAGCGAAAATCCGTCATGGCCTGGGTCGCCAAACGCTGGTGCAACGGCCGGAAAAACCCGTCCTGGCGCTGGATCAGCGGCAAGCGTTGCTTAAGCGTCGCCGCACTCAAGTGATACAGCGGCGGCACGTTGTACAGCAGTTGGGTCAGTTCATTTTCGGCCTGCACATTGCTCAGTTTCAGGCTATCGAACAACCAGTGATGGGTGGTGATAACCGAGCCATGGAACACCGCCTGGTACAACGGCAGACGCATCGACGGGGCGAAGTAGACCGTGCGAAACGGCTCTTTCAAGGGCACAGATTTGAAGAACACTGCAGGCTGTTCCGGCGGGTACCAGGCGCCCACGTAGTAGGGCGATTGCTTGTCCTGGGTCATGTCCCGATCGCCCCAGCCCATCACAGGTGTCTGCATGCCATGGGCAAACAGAACGCCTTGGGCAGTGACGGCGTTACCGTCTTCTGAACCTGCCGGCACTTTGAGTACGTTGTTGATCCAACGAGCGGCATCGATGTTGCCTTCGGCGTTCTGCGCCTGGGTCATGTTGAGGACGGAGCCGTAGCTGTCGAACAGCATGCCGGTGGCGTAGGCATCGAGGAACCAGGCATTGAAGCCGGCCTTGGCCTGTACCGCCTTCACCCGCGCCTCCAACAGTGGTCGCACGCAGCGCGGGTCGGTGTAGTAACCGGACTTCTGGAAGCCGGTTTTGAGCTGGCCGTTTTTCAGCAGGATTCCACAGTCACGATGGACCTTGCTGCCGAGGTGCGCGGTGGTCCAGTCCGGATTTTCCTTGGCGGATAACGCCGTTTCATAGGAGTCATAAGGCGCCATCAAGTAACCGGCATCAACGCCAGCCCGTACCGCCTCTGGGTGCCAGAGCCCGCCCTCCCAGCCTTCGCCCAGGGTCAGCAACAGGCGTTTGAGCCCGGCGTCCTGCAAGGCGCTGACGGTGGTTGCAGACAAGGTGCTGCCCCACGTTTGCGGAGTTGCGGTCAGGGCACTGGAAAACGCCGCAGCCAATTCACCGCGTAACACACCGTAGCCGTCGGCGAGTTTTTCCATGTCCGGTTCGGCAACGGCTTGCCAACCCTGACGCGCCTTTTTATTGATCGCCGCGTTCAAGCCACGCAACAGGGTGGTTTGCTGGTAGCGATCAAGAAACGGTTGGGTCACCTGCAGGACCTGTAGCGACTCCTTGTCCAGCAGGCTTCGCAGCTCCCCCGCCAGGCCGTGATCGCTGCGCAGCACTTTGCGTAATTGCGACCAGTCGCGCACATCACCAACACTCAGCAAGTCATTGCCCCACAGGTAGATATGGCTCGCGCCCAGCAACTTCTCTGCGTCCGGCGTCTGTCGCAGCTTGTCCGCCAGTGGCTCGTAATGCCCTTGCTCCACCAACCATTGCCGGTAGCGTTTGGCCCCGGCTAACGGATCGGCATCGCCCAGGTGTAAGCGCAGTGTCATCGGTGCAGTGGGGTCCAGCGCCGTGAACTCGTGACGAGCAGACAGCGCCAGCCGCTGCCCCTCGGCTTGCCAGTGCAGGCGATTGTTGTAGGGGTTGGTCAGCAGCCAATTGAGCGTGAACGTGCCGTGATCGACACCCCACAGCGGCAGGCTGAGGTCCTGGGTGGTGTTCACATCGCCCTGCTCCAGCAGGAAGTCCTGCCAAAGCATGTTGCCAGCGGGCACGTAATGCCCCTCGGCCAAGGGCCAGATCAGGCCTTGGCCCATGGCGCTGGCCGGTTGCTGGAGGATATCCAGCTCACCCGCTTCCCGGGCAGTGATGGTCAGGACCAGGTCACGTTGGTCGAGGCTGGCGCTCAGGCGATAGACACCGTCACTCCATTGCCAAGAGGCCTGCTGGGCGCTTTGAGTGAGTTGGCTGACAGGGTGAGCGGCGACGCCCATGGAGGCCTGCACAGGCTGCTTATCCGCGGGGACCACACGGATCGCCAGGGTTGCCGGGTCAAGCTCGACGCGCCAGAGGGCGTTCTCCAGCACGGCCCCTGCGTGGGCCATCGACGACAGCAACAGAGCGCAAACCAACAGGGAGTGGCGCAGGCAGTGGATCATGACGCGGGCCTTTGGCAAGTAGGATCAGGCTCGGAGGTTAACCCAATTGATCCGAAGCCTGGCGCAAACCGGCATTCTCAGGAGTATTCCCACATCCCTGTGGGAACACCTCAGGCCTATTCTTTCTTCGGCTCGCGAATCTTGTACCAGGCCACGTACAGCGCCGGCAGGAACAGCAGCGTCAGCAAGGTGGCGATGATGATCCCGCCGATCATCGCGTAGGCCATCGGCCCCCAGAACACTTCCCGGGCGATGGGGATCATGCCCAGGCTGGCGGCCGCCGCCGTGAGCAGGATCGGCCGGCGCCGGTGTTCGGTGGCTTCCACCACCGCGTCCCACGGCGTGTAGCCGTCGCGCTCGTAGGCGTCGATCTGGGTCACCAGGATCACCGAGTTACGGATGATGATGCCGATCAGCGCCAGGATCCCAAGGATTGCCACAAAGCCCATGGGCGTGCCCGTGGGAATCAGCGCCAGCACCACGCCAATCAGCCCCAGCGGCGCGACGCTGACTACCAGGAACATCTTCTGCACGCTGTGCAACTGGATCATCAAGAAGGTCGCCATCAAGAACAGCATCAGCGGCACCACCTTGGCAATCGGGCCTTGGGCCTTGCCGCTTTCCTCCACGGTGCCGCCGGTGGCGACCTTGTAGCCCACCGGCAAGTTGGCGCTGAATTTTTCGATTTCAGGTGCCAGTTGCTTGACCAGATCCGTCGGCTGCATCTCATCGCGCACCGCCGCCTTGATGGTGATGGTCGGTTTTCGGTCCCGACGCCACACCAGCGGTTGCTCCAGCTCGTAACGCACCGTGGCAAACGCCAGCAGCGGAATCGAGGTGCCACTGGGCGTGACAATCTGCAGGTTCTGCAAGGTCTCAGGCGTACCGCGCTCGGCATCTTCGGCGCGGCCGACCACGTTGATCAGGTAGATATCGTCATGCACCTGAGTCACCGAGGCACCGCTGACCACGCTGTTCATCAACTGCGCTACGTCTTCGGAAGACAGGCCCAACTGGCGCGCCTTGTCCTGGGCGATATCGATGCGCAGGACTTTGCCCGGCTCGTTCCAGTCGTAGATGATTTCGCCGAGGTGAGTGTTTTTGTCGAGCATCGTCGCCAGTTCGATGGTGTGTTTACGCACTTGGTCGATGTCCTTGCCGGACACTCGATACTGAATCGGACGACCCACGGGCGGGCCCATTTCCAGCGGCTGCACGAAGCTGCCCACACCGACAAAATCTTCCCGCAGGCGCTTCTGCAGCTGCGCAATCAACGCGCCCCGCTCCTTCAGGCCCTTACTCACGATGACAAGCTGCGCGTAGTACGGATTCTCCAACTGTTGATCCAGCGGCAGGTAGAAACGAATGGCGCCCTGGCCGATGTAAGTGCTCCAGCGGGCAATGTCCGGGTCGTCCTTGATGATCGCTTCCAGACGATCCACGGCCTTGCGGGTCTCATTGATCGAAGCGTTTTGCGGCAGGTTGAGGTCAACGAGAATTTCCGGGCGGTCCGAAGACGGGAAAAACTGGTTCTGCACAAACTGCATGGAAAACACCGAGGCCACGAACAGCGCCACCGTGATGCCGATGGCCCACCAGCGATTGCGCATGGCCCAGAGCATCCCACCATTGAACACACGGCCAATGCGCCCAGGCTCGGCGCTGTGAGGTTTGACGTTGCTGCTGAGGATATGTACGCCGATCACCGGCGCGAACAGCACCGCCACCACCCACGACACCAGCATTGCCACGGCAATCACCGCGAACAAGGTGAAGGTGTACTCACCCGCCGAACTGGCGTTGAGGCCAATGGGCACGAAGCCGGCCACGGTCACCAGGGTGCCGGTCAACATCGGGAACGCCGTGGAGGTGTAGGCGTAGGTCGCCGCCTGTTCCTTGGTCTCACCTTTTTCCAGCCGCGTGATCATCATCTCCACGGTGATCATCGCGTCATCCACCAACAGGCCGAGGGCGATAATCAGCGCGCCCAGCGACACCCGCTGCATGGTGATACCGCTGTATTCCATGAACACAAACACCAGCGCCAGCACCAGCGGAATCGAGCACGCCACCACCAGCCCGGCGCGCATGCCCAGGCTGATAAAGCTCACCACCAACACGATGATCACCGCTTCGAACAGCGCGCTGGTGAAGCCGCCGACGGCCTCTTCCACCACCTCGGCCTGGTCGGACACCTTGTGCACGCCGACGCCCACCGGCAAGTCGGCAGTCAGGTCATCCATACGCTGGTGCAGGGCCTTGCCGAAGGACTGGATATTGCCGCCCTTCTGCATGGCGATAGCCAAACCAATCGCCGGCTTGCCGTTGAAACGAAACATCGGCGTCGACGGGTCGACATAGCCGCGGCTGATTTCAGCCACGTCCGCCAACCGATAGAACCGGTCGTTGAGCCGCAGGTTGACGTTGGCCAAGTCCTTTTCCGACGCGAACTGCCCGGAAGTACGCACAGAGATCCGCTCTGGCCCCGCCTCGATCACCCCCGCCGGGGTCACCGCATTCTGCGATTGCAGGCTCTGCACCACTTGCCGCTGATCGATGCCCAGGGCGGCCAGTTTGCGGGTGGAGAAATTCAGGTACATCACTTCGTCCTGCTGGCCGATCATCTCGACCTTGCCCAGCCCCGGCACCGAACGAACCTCTGCCCGCACTTGCTCGACGTAATCACGCAGTTGGCGCATCGATAAACCATCGGCAGTAAACGCGTAGATTGAACCGAACACATCACCGAACTCGTCGTTGAACGCCGGTCCCTGCAACCCTTGGGGGAAGCTGCCGCGAATGTCATCGATCTTCTTGCGCACCTGGTACCAGATCTCGGGGATGTCCTTGGCACTGGTGGTGTCCCGCAGGAACACAAACACCGTGGACTCACCGGGCCGGGTGTAGCTTTTCACGTAGTCGAGGGAGTCGAGCTCTTCGAGTTTTTTCTCGATGCGGTCGGTGACCTGCTTGAGGGTTTCTTCCTGGGTCGCACCGGGCCAACGGGTCTGGATCACCATGGTCTTGATGGTGAACGAAGGGTCCTCTTCCCGGCCGAGGTTCATGTACGAGAACACGCCCATCAGCAGCGCAACGAACATCAGGTACCAGACGAAGGACTGATGCTTGAGGGCCCAGTCGGATAAGTTGAAACTCCCTTTCATCGCGGGCTGTCCTCGTCGATTTTGACTTTTTGCCCAGGCTTCAGGCTGTTGACGCCGGCACTGACCACCCGTTCGCCGGGTTTGACGCCGCCGTTGAGCAACGCGCTGTCGGCGTTACGGCTGATGAGGGTCACGTCTCGGGGTTGCACGGTCTGGCTTTGGGTATCGATCACCCAGATGCGGGTTTTGCCGTCGGTTTCCTGTAAGGCACTCAGGGGCAGTTCGATACGCGGGGCAATGGCCGAACTCAAGGTCACGCTGATGGCGGTGCCCAGGCGAAAGGCCGCGGGTGTCTCAGCCAGGGTCAGGCGCGCGCGGCGGGTGCGGGTGGCGCTTTGGGCCTGGGGTTCGATTTCGCGCACGGTGGCGGTGGTGTTGACGTTCAGGTCCAGTTGCCCGGCGACGCGAAACACCACGTCGGGCGGCAAGCGCTCGGCCAGGCCGGCTGGCAGGTCGATCACCGCTTCCTTGATGTCGGGACGGGCCAGCGTCACCACTTGCTGGCCGGCGCTGACCACTTGGCCGGCCTCGGCGTTCCAGGCGGTGACAATGCCGGCGTGGTCGGTGCGTAACTCGCTGTAGTTGAGCTGGTCCTTGGCCTGGTTGACCGAAGCCTTGGCCTGGTCGAGAGAAGCCTGGGTGGTTTTCAGGTCGGTCTGGGCGACGTCCAGTTGCGCCTGCGCGCCGACGCCACGGTTGAACAGTTCCTGTTGGCGCCGCGCGTTGGCTTGGGCGTTGATCCACTGGGCCTCAACCCGAGCCAGATCACCTTGGGCAGCGCGCAACTGGTTCTGTTGATCAGTAGGATCGAGAACAGCCAGCAGCGCGCCCTTCTCCACTTCACTGCCGACGTCAACGGCGCGCCGCGCGATGCGGCCAGGCACGCGAAAGCCCAGATTGCTTTCGTAGCGCGCCTGGACGGTGCCGGCGAATCGGCCGAGGTTTTCCTGATTCTCGGATTTCACTTCAATCGACAGCACCGGACGTACCGGTTCGGGCGCCGGTTCTTCCTTGGAACAAGCCATCAGCAACACGCTGGACGCCACTAATACCGTCAACCGCTTCATGGTTGGACTCCCTGCGCCTGGGCCTGATCCGGCGGTTGGGCGATTTCCACGATCATGCCGGGGTGCAACAACTGCCCGCCGGCCACCACGACTTTTTCGCCGCCCTTGAGGCCGTCGCCGATGATCACCTTGCCCGTGAGATAACGGGCGACCGTGACCTTGTGCAACTGCACCTTGCCGTCGTCGTCCACCAGCCACACGGCCGGCTCGTCGAGGTCTTTGGTCAACGCCGCCCAAGGCAACTCGACGCTGGCCTTGGCTGGTGCATTGGCCGTAGCGCTGACCACCGAGCCCAGTTGCATGCCTGCCGGCAAGGCGCTCAGGGCGATCTTCACTTGCACAGTGCCGCTGTTGGCGGCCACGGCCGGCGTGACTTCACGGACCTTGCCCACGGCCTTGATGTTCGGATTGTCCAGCAAGCTGACGGTGATCGCTGCGTCGGGCGGCGGCTCCACCAGCAAGGATTCATAGACGTTGAACACCGCATCGCGCTCGCCATCCCGGGCCAGGCTGAAAATCGGCACCGTGGCCTGCACCACTTGCCCGACTTCGGCCTGGCGTGCGGTGATCACCCCCGGTGCGTCAGCGACCAATGCGGTGTAGCTCAATTGCTCGCGTGCGTTGGCCAACTGTGCCTGGGCAGCGGTCAACGCGCTCTGGCTGCTGTGCAGGGCAGCCTGGGCTGCATCGTACTCACTGCGGCTGGTGTAACCCTTCGGTAGAAGTTTTTCCTGGCGCACAAAGGCGGCGGCGGTCTGTTTGACCCGAGCCTGTTCGGCCACCACCTGGGCCTGGGCGGAATCGACGTTGGTCTGCAAATCCTTGGGATCAAGCTTGGCCAGCACTTGCTTTGCTGTCACCCGGTCGCCGACATCGACCATGCGCTGGATGATCTTGCCCCCGACGCGGAACGACAGGTCGGTCTGCACCCGCGCCTGGATGTCACCGGTCAAGGTCACGGCGGCGGCAAAATCGGCTGATTTCACGGTTTGCACAAAGACCCGGGAATGCTCCTTGGGCACAGCCTTTTCCTGGCCGCAACCGGTCAGCAATGCCAGGAGGGCAAGGCTGAAAATGAATGTCGAGGTGGGACCGCCCATGCAGGCTCCTTGCTTGGTTGCGCGTCGGTGATCATGCGACTGTGAGCTTAGATCAGGGTTCCTTATCTGCATTAAGGATCCCATACTCCGAGGGTTCCCAAGTAGACAAGATGACCATGCTCAAGACCCTCGCGGTGGCCAATTACCGCTCGATCAATAAATTGGTGGTGCCGCTGGATCGTTTGAACCTGATCACCGGCCCCAACGGCAGCGGTAAATCCAACCTCTATCGCGCCCTGCGCCTGCTGGCGGAAACAGCTCAGGGCGGGGTGATCAACGCGCTGGCCCGTGAGGGCGGGCTGGACTCGACCTTCTGGGCCGGGCCGGAAAATATCAGCCGGCGCATGCTCAGTGGCGAGGTGGAGGTAGAGCCGACCGTGCGCAAGGGCGTCAAGCGCTTGCGCCTGGGTTTTGCCGCAGAGGATTTCAGCTATGCCATTTCCCTGGGATTACCCGAACCCAGCGAGTCATTTTTCTCCCTGGACCCCGAAGTCAAAAAGGAATGCATCTGGGCCGGCCACGTGTATCGCCCGGCAAGCCTGCTGGTGCAGCGTTCGGGGCCAATGGTGCGTGCCCGTGACGGTCGCGGCTGGGATGTGCTGGCCCAGCACACACCGAACTACAACAGCCTGTTCGATCAAGTCGGCAGCCTGCGCGGTTCGCCGGAGGTGTTGCTGTTGCGCGAGAGCATTCGTGGCTGGCGCTTCTACGATCACTTTCGCAGCGACATCGACGCGCCCGTGCGCCAACCGCAACTGGGGACACGCACGCCGGTGTTGCATCACGATGGGCGCGACCTGGCGGCGGCGTTGCAGACCATCCGCGAGATAGGTGATCCCGAAGCCTTGCAGCAGGCCGTCAGTGATGCGTTTCCAGGCGCACGGCTGAATATCGAGCCGCTGCAAGGCGGACGTTTTGCCATAGAGTTTTATCAGGAAGGTTTGTTGCGGCCATTGTCGGCGGCGGAGTTGTCGGATGGGACCTTGCGCTACTTGCTGCTGGTGGCGGCGCTGCTGACGCCACGGCCACCAACGATGATGGTGCTGAACGAACCGGAAACCAGCCTGCATCCAGACCTGTTGCCGGCGCTGGCACGGTTGATCATCAAGGCATCCGAGCAGTGCCAGGTGTGGGTGGTGTCCCACGCCAGCCGCTTGATTGCGGCGTTGCAGCAGGATGAAGGGTGCAACTCGATCGTGCTGGAGAAGGTGATGGGGCAGACACAGATTGTTGGGCAGAAGGTGTTGGATCAACCGGCCTGGCACTGGCCGAGTTAAGCGGCGCCTGACAGGGCCTCTTCGCGAGCAAGCCCGCTCCCACATTTGGAATGCATTCCAAATGTGGGAGCGGGCTTGCTCGCGAAAGCGGTGTAACATTCAGCGCAGAAACAAGGGATCAACCCTGCCACTTACCCCCTTCCACAATCACACTCTCAGGCTTAGTGTCATCGCTCAACTCCTTGCGCACATACTGGTCATACAGCTTGAGCAGATACTTCTCCTCACCCAACTTCGCCAACTCGGTATTCACCCAATCGCGCAGCTCGATATTGCCCTTCTTCACCGCTGGCGCAATCGGCGCCTCATCGCCCAACTTCTGCTCCAGCACACGGTAGCCCGGGTTCTGCTTGGCCCAGCTGAACAGCACCAGGTTGTCTTGCGCGTAAGCATCGCCACGGCCACCGGCCAAGGCTTGCAGGGACTCGGAATTTTTTTCGAACTTGAGCAGTTTCCAGTCCGGGTGGTTCTTGGTCAGCCAGATATCGGCGGTGGTACCGGTGGTGACGATGGTGGTACGGCTGGCCAGGTCGTCCAGGCTTTTTACTTCGCTGCCTTGGGGCACCAGCGCCTGCACCGCGACTTTCAGGTTGGGGTTGGTGAACTCCACCGCTTCCTTGCGCTCCGGGGTCACGGTCATGTTGGCGAGGATCAGGTCGACCTTATCGCTTTGCAGGAATGGAATACGGCTGGCCGGTTCCACGGCAACGAATTCGACCTTGTTCTCATCGCCCAGCAAATCCTTGGCAAAACGACGGCCGATGTCGGTATCAAAGCCAACGTAGCGGCCAGCTTCGTCGACAAAGCCGAATGGAGGCTTGTCGGTGAACACGCCGACAATCAGCTTGTCCCGGGCCTTGATCTTGTCGATATAGCTCACCGCAGTTGGTGCGGCAGCCGCAGGTTTGGCAGGCTCGTCAGGCTTGTTGCATCCGGCCAGCAACGCGAGGCCGAACAGCGGCAGTAACAGCAGTGAAGACTTGGCAGTTTTCATAACAGCTCCAGTTCCTTGGTTTTTTTGGGCAGTGTTGAAACGAAGGAGAACTTCTCCAGGAACTGCTGCGCGCGTGCGGTTTGCGGGTTCGTAAAGAATGCCTCGGGGGTGTTCTGTTCGAGGATGCGGCCAGCCTCCATAAACACCACGCGGTCGGCGACGGCGCGGGCGAAGGCCATTTCGTGGGTGACAATCAGCAGGGTCATGCCGTCCCGGGCCAGGCCCTGGATCACCTGCAGCACCTCCTTGACCATCTCCGGGTCGAGGGCGGCGGTGACTTCGTCAAACAGCATGACTTGTGGGTTCATGCACAACGACCGCACGATGGCGATGCGTTGCTGCTGGCCACCCGAAAGCTGGCGCGGGTAGGCGTCGCGCTTGTCGGCGAGGCCGACCCGCTCCAGCAGTTGTTCTGCCTGCGCGCGTGCTTCTCGTGGGGCGCGCTTTTGTACTTTCAGCGGGCCCAGCAGGATGTTGTCGAGCACGCTCATATGCGGGAACAGGTGATAGCTCTGGAACACCATGCCCACGTCCTGGCGTACCTGGCGCCAGTCGGTGGCCTTGTCCAATAGCTCTTTACCGGCGAAACGCAGGTGCCCGCTGTGGGCCACTTCCAAGCCGTTGAGACAACGCAGCAAGGTGCTTTTGCCGCAACCGCTGGGGCCGAGGATCACCACCACTTCGCCACTTTCGACGCTCAGATCGATACCCTTGAGCACCTGCTGCTCACCGAAGAATTTGTTGAAACCCTGGAACTCGATCAATGCGCTCATGCTTGGGCCCAGCGCCGTTCCAGCACCTTGGAGGCGGCTGACAACGGGTAGCAGATAAAGAAGAAAAACAGGAACAACGCGCCGTAGATCAATACCGATTCGTAGGTGCGCTCGATGATTTGTTGGCCGACCTTGATCACATCCACCACACCGATCAGCACCGCCAACGAACTGGTCTTGATGATGCGGGTGTAGACGTTGATGGTCGGCGGCGTCATGCGTTTGAGGGCCTGGGGCAGCAGCACATAGCCGTAGAGTTGCGGATCAGACAAGCCAATCGACAAGCCCGCTTCGCGCTGGCCACGCGGCAAGGAATGCAAAGCACCGCGCACCACTTCGCCGACTTCACTGGCGCCCCACAACGACAACACCAACACCGCGCACCAGAAACTGGGAATGCTCAGGCCAAAGAAAATCGGCAGCCCGAAAAACAGCAGGTACAGCCAGACCAGCACCGGAATTGCGCGAAACAGTTCCAGGTAGATCCGCAGCACAACGTCGATGGCTTTTAGGTTCAGGGTGCGCAACACGCCATACAACACGCCGCCGACGGTACTGAAGGCGATGCTCAAGAATGAAATCGACAGGGTTTGCGCAGCGCCCTTGCCCAGTTGCGGCAACGACACCCACAACAACTCAAGACCCGAACTGGCCATGCTGGAGCCTCCTTTCCAGACGGCTGAGCAACAGCGACAGCGGCAGGAATAACAGCACGCAGATCAACGTCAGCACCGCGAGCATTTCGTAGGTTTTGTAGTAGAGGGCGATATAGCTTTTGGTGGTGTAGAGAATCTCCGGCACCGCCACCGCCGAAACCACGGTGGTCTCCTTGAGCAGGAAGATGAAGTTCGCAAACAACGCCGGCAGGCTGAGGATCCCGGCCTGGGGCAGGATTACATAACGCAGCAATTGCCAGTGGGACAAGCCGATGGATTTACCAGACTCCAACTGCGCCTGTGGCACAGCCTCGACTCCGGCGCGCAGCACTTCGGTGAGGTAGGCGCCACCGAGAAATGTCATGGTAATAATCGCCGCCCAGAACCCGGAGATATTCACCCCCAGGGCCGGCAAGGCGAAGTAGACGAAGAACAATTGGATCAACAACGGCGTGTTGCGGGCCAGTTCCACATACAACGCCACCAGGCGCCACAGGTACGGTGTGCGAAATACCAGCAAGGTGGCGTTGATCAACGCCACCAGCAGCGACGTGCCGATGGCGATCAAGCCCACTTGCAGGGTCACGCCCACGGCCTTGAGAAACGCCGGCAGGGTGCTGAGGATAAAAGCGTAATCGAAGGTCATCTGAAAATCCCTGACGCCGTAGGGGTAATGCGGCGTTGGTGCGGTCCGAATCGACGTGGGTAACGTCGAGTAGCGCCGACTTTAAAGGTATAAAAAGTAAAATTTAAATACCTAAATAGCATATTGATATCACCCAAACAGCTAACCTGCGGATTCGCGGGATAAGCGGGTGACAGCTATCGTTCTCGGGGCTGTAGGAGACTTCTTTTTATCGGCGCTGCACTACAGGGATGGGCAGCGGTTGGCCAGACTGACGACCACTTAACGTGCGAGGGAATGACCGATGGCAGAGACTAAACCGATTGACCCACAGGATTTGGTGAAGTGGTTGGTGGCGCTGCGCAGGGCGATCAATAGCCGGGATGTCCGAACGTGAAAAAGCCTCGTGGGTAGACGAGGCTTTCATGACTTACCCTTGGGCGGATTCTCTACGCTCAGCTACCTCCTGCCATGGCTTTGGTAGCGCTGTTTTGCTGCTCCTCCGTTTCGAAGTTGACATAGTTGTCCGGAAACTTGAAATGCGAATCCACTAACTGCCAGAACTCTTCATTCCGTGGCTGCGTCTTGTCCCAAATTCTATCTGCCAAGGAACCGGCGTCGTCACGTATCAGATCTGAACGTCCCTTGGCCTCTTGTATCACCCTGTCGACATGGCCGCGCAACGCATTGGGCCCCGTGGTTTCAATAGTGCTTTTATTCGGGCGACTAAAGTAACGATCACCGGAGTATTCATTGCCTTTCATGGAGCGATATTTATCGCCAATTTCATCTACCAGGCTGGAAAGCATCGCGCTCTGGGGGTGGCTGGAAAACAACGCGTTGGCAAAATAGGGCGTTGCATTACCGCTTGCTTCATTTTTGCCTTCGGCCATGCCAACCAACATCAGGTCGGGATGAGCATTTAATGCCCCATCAAGTGGTCTCACGCTCTCCAGGTCAATGTCCGTATAGGTGCCACCGTGTCGCTGGACGATTTCATAACGAGCTACGTCCGAGGCTGCGGCATAGCCGCCATTGCGACCAATAATTTCGTGCTGATACACATCCTTATTTTTTAAACGGATATCCGAAGGGTTGCTCAAGTCACGAATTTGCACATTTTTGAGGTCGCCGAAGCGCTCCTGCAAAGCATCCAGGGTCATCGTGTCACGGGAAGGGTTACTGGCGTAGCGGTCCCACGACTTTGTCGTCTGGTCCAAAATAACGGCTTCTGCCTGATGGAACTTATCGTCAGTACGCGAGGCATGGCGCTCAAACGCATTGAGTACCTGCGAAGCGTTGTCAGGTGTGACCTTACCACCATCGGGTAGCAGTAAAGCTTTCAGCTGTTTGTTACCTGAAGAAGAGAGTTCTTTATTCAGCTCAGTGATCACTTGCGTTTGCGCAGACTTATTGCGCAATTGGTCTTTAGGTGTAGATGGTCTCTCCATCGTCACTTTAAGCTGACTGAATAACCCGCGCATTGGTCTTTCAGATTGGTAGTTAGGATAGATAGCCTCCGCTTTTGCTTGTGCAGATTTATTAGTGGCGTAAGCATCGAATTGGGTGGAGTCCACCCACAACATGACCTTGTGATTGGGGTTCATCGTTGCCCATTGTCGTAGGTATTCGTCCTGCTTGGCGCTGGGCTCCGAACCCACCCACACCATGTGAATATTATTGGGGATCGGCTTAAACTCACTGCCGGGGTAAGCCGTGTCGAAGCTGCCAGCACTTTGCGGTTGGGCAGAGACATGACTCAGACCTGCTGAAGGGGATTGCTGGCGATTCAAAGAAATTGATTCAAACATAAGGACACTTGGCCTCCAAAAGTTAATTAAACTAACTGGCGCCTCCATGCGGTGCTTCTTACAACACGTGCAAGCTTGCCCCTACAAAACCCATAAAACAAAAAGCAAAATGTAACAGCATTTAAATATATATTCCGCCACAAACAAATATACTACCGACGGAACCTATCCACATTATTCACCCAATAAACCCTTCGGCAAACCCTATATACCCCAGACTCAAAATATAACTTTATTATTACAACCAGGAATAATCCTACCGAAGAGCACATATAAAAAACGCCGACGCTTTCCAAGCCGTCGGCGTTTAAACCTTGAAGGGGTTTTGGGGTTCGATCAGAACGCCGGCACGACCGCGCCGTTGTACTTCTTCTCGATAAACGCTTTCACTTCCGGGCTGGTCAGGGCCTTGGCCAGCTTCTGGATGGCGTCGCTGTTCTTGTTGTCCGGACGGGCCACAAGGAAATTCACGTACGGCGACTTGGCGTCTTCGATGACCAGCGCGTCCTTGGCTGGGTTCAGGCCGGCTTCCAGGGCATAGTTGGTGTTGATCATGTCCAGGTCAACCTGGTCGAGAACCCGTGGCAGCAGTGCCGATTCAAGTTCCTTGAATTTGAAGTTGTGCGGATTCTTGGCGATGTCTTTTGGCGTGGCCAGGGCGTTTTTCGGGTCTTTCAACTCGATCAGGCCAGCCTTCTGCAACAGGAGCAACGCACGGCCGCTGTTGCTGCCTTCGTTCGGAATAGCGATGGTGGCGCCATCTTTCAGTTCAGCCAGGGTTTTGACTTTCTTCGAGTAACCACCGAAAGGTTCAACGTGCACACCCACCACGGTGACCAGGTTGGTGCCTTTACCCTTGTTGAAGTTTTCCAGGTACGGCAGGGTCTGGAAGTAGTTGGCGTCCAGACGCTTCTCAGCCACTTGCACGTTCGGTTGTACGTAGTCGGTGAAGACCTTGATTTCCAGGTCCACGCCTTCTTTGGCCAGGGTCGGTTTGACCAGCTCAAGGATCTCTGCGTGCGGGACCGGAGTGGCCGCAACGACCAGTTTCTCGTTGGCCTGGGCAACGCCAGCAGTCAGGGCAGCCGCCAGTGCGGTGAACAACAGAACCTTTTTCATGCAGTGTCCTTATCGAAAATCCGGGTCGTCAGCGACGGCCGCTTCTTATGTGGTGTGCCAGCGAAATGCTATCGCGGCGTGGAACGGACAATACCGAGATTTTTTATTCCCGAACAATATCTTTTATTCACTTTGATATTCCATTTTGCTCATACAGATGCCAACCCTTCCAATAGACGCTTCAACGCGCTGCGCTCGGCCTCGGTGCCGTGATTGAGGATCTGCCGGGCCTGATGTTCGATCTGCGCCAGCGACGGTGGACTCACCGGCAAATTCAAATGCTCCGGCAAAATTTCATCGCCGCTGCTGACCAGCAATGCAAAGTGAATGACGTTTTCCAGTTCGCGGGTGTTGCCCGGCCAACTGTGGTGCTCCAGCACCCGCTGCGCCGCGTCGCTGATCAGTGGCACAGGCAAATCCAGGCGCTGGCTGTAGATGCCGAGGAAGTACTCGGCCAGGGACAAAATATCGCCCACTCGCTCGCGCAAGGCGGGCAATTCAAGCTGGCCTTCGTTGAGGTAATGGAACAGGCGCTCATGAAATTTACCGACCGCCACGGCCTGGGCAAGGTCGATGCTGGTGGCCGCCACCAGCCGCACATCCACCGGGCTTGGCTGATGAGCGCCGACGCGGGTGACTTCGTGATTCTCCAGGGCGGCCAACAGTTTGATCTGGATCGGCAGCGGCAAGTCACCGATTTCATCCAGGTACAGCGTGCCGCCATTGGCCGAGCCGAACCAACCCGCACGACTACTGGCCGCACCGCTGTGGGCACCGGCGGCATAGCCAAACAACTCGGCGTCGGCGTAGGTGGGGCTGATGGCGCCGCAATTGACCGAGACAAACAAGCCGGTGCGGTCACTGCCACGATGGATATGCCGCGCCAACAATTCCTTGCCGCTGCCGGTTTCGCCGCGAATCAGCACCGGCAACGCACGCGGCGCCAGGCTTTCCAGGTCTTCGCGCAGTTGCCGGGAACGTGGGTCGACAAACACCAGCGCCTTGGCACGGATGCTCAGGGGGCTTTTATCGGCGTCGGGAAAGGTCAGCAGTGGCTGACCATAGGTTTCATGCAAGCTCATGGCAGGCTCCCGCCCACATCCGCGCAGGGACGGGGCGTTGAAGAAAATTTAGGCACGACGCCGGGAATGCTGCTCCAGGCGATTTTGCAGGCGATAGAGGTAGGCAAATCCCTGTTCCCAGCGCTGGTGGCCGGACTTCACATTGATATGCCCGGCACCCGCGAGAATCCCTGCTTCGGCGCCCCAGTTACGCGCCAGCTCCACAGCGCGAGGGGCGCTGACGGCACTGTCGTTGTCAGAGCTGACGACTTGAGATGGAAACGGCAGCAGGTCAGTGGGAATCGGCGCAAAGTTACGCAAGGCGGGCGCACAGGCAGGTCGTTCGACGTCAGCCGGCGCCACCAGCAAAGCGCCACGTACCTGACGCAGAAACTCCACCGGCGCGGTGGCCGCCCAGTGGGCAACGGTGATGCAACCCAGGCTATGGGCAATCAGAATCACCGGTGTGCTGTCGGCGGCGATGGCTTCGGCCAGTGCCGCCACCCAGTCTTCGCGTCGGGGCGTCAGCCAGTCGGCCTGTTCCACACGGGCGCTGTTGGGTAGGCTGTTCTGCCAGTGACTTTGCCAATGATCTTCTGGCGATCCTTGCCAGCCCGGCACGATCAGATAACGAATCGACTCGCTGTGCATGGGTGTGCCCTCCTGCAGCGTTTAACGTTGCTGGTCAGTATAGGGACGGGTCATATATTCGTTAAGGAATAAGAAGCTATTTATTAATAACCAAAAACTCAAACGCATCACAATCAAATACTGTGGGATCTGGCTTGTGTGGGAGCGGGCTTGCTCGCGAAAGCATCACTAAGGTGTGACTGATACACCGAGGTGCCTGCATCGCGGGCAAGCCCGGCTCCCACACAAGCCAGCTCCCACAGGGTCCTTCAGCGGTCTGTAAAATATGTTTATTTCAGGCAAAAAAAAGGCCGCACCCTGCCAAGGAGACGGCCAAAAAATTGTCGAGGCTTTTGAAACTAACGTGCCGTAATCACCGACAGCTTGGTGATGCCCGCGCGCTCGATAGACGCCATGGCCCGAGCCACTTCGCCGTAATTCACACCATCATCAGCCTGCAGTTGCACCCGCACATCCGGGTCCTTGGCCTTGGCCGCCTGCAGGTTGAACTCCAGCAAATTCGGCTGGATTTCATCCTTGTTGATAAACAGTTTGCCGGACGCATCGATGCTCACCACCAGTGGGTCTTTCTGCTCCACCGGCGCCACGGCTTCGGTCTTGGGCAAGTTGATCGGGATCGCGTTGGTCAGCAGCGGTGCGGTGACGATAAACACCACCAGCAGCACCAGCATCACGTCCACCAGCGGTGTGACGTTGATCTCGCTCAGCACCTCATCGCTGTCTTGTGTGGAGAAGGCCATATCAGGACGCCTCCTTCACTTTCTGCGTGCCGCCCTGGGTTGCGTTCTTGTGCAGGGCCGGATGGATCAGCACGCGGAACGAGTTCTTCTGCGCCAGGCTGTAGAAGTCGTGGGCGAAGTCGTCCAGGTCGGCGGCGGTCAGCTTCAGGCGGCGCAGGAAGTAGTTGTAGACCAGCACCGCCGGCACGGCGACGGCGATCCCCACGCCGGTCGCGACCAGCGCGGCACCGATAGGGCCGGCCACGGTTTCCAGGCTGGCGGAACCGGCGGCACTGATGCCTTTCAACGCCTCCATGATCCCCCACACGGTGCCGAACAGACCGATAAACGGCGAGGTACTGCCGATACTGGCGACCACGGCCAGGCCGGTTTCCAGGGAGCGGCGCTCACGCACGATCTGCTGGCGCAAGGCGCGTTCCAAGCGGTCTTGATGATTGATCGCCTGGCTCAAGTCGGCGGCGTGAGGCGCTTCACCCACCTGAATCGCAGCGTAACCGGCCTGGGCTACACGGGCGGCGGCGCCGGGTTGGGTTTCGCTCAATTCAGCGGCTGAATCGAGGCTTGATGCCGCCCAGAACTGTTTGTGGAACTTGCGATCCTGGGCCTTGAGGCGACCGAACTGCACACCTTTGAGCAGGGCCAAGCCCCAGGTGGCGACAGAAAAAACCACCAGCAGCCAGATCACCGCGCTTTCAATGGATTCAAGTGGAGATGCCAATAACGTCATGATGTGTTCCCTCGGTGTAAGCGATGTGGTGTTGAGCCCGTGCTCAATGAATCTTGAAGTCGATCGGTACGCTGACCCAGCCATCCTGGGCGACGTCGCCTTGCTTGGCCGGCACGAAGCTCCAACGCTTCACGGCGGTCAATGCGGCGTCATCGAGTTGCTGGCGACCGCTGCTCTTCTGAATCTGGATCTCTCCCGGCTTACCGCTGGCCAGTACATGCACCCGCAACAACACCGTGCCCTCCCAACCCCGGCGCTGGGCCAGTGACGGGTACTCGGGCGCCGGGTTCTTCAGGTACGCGGCGTTGGCCGAGGCCGGTGTGACCGGTGCCGGTGCGGCGGGTGCAGCCGCGGGTGCAGGCGGTGCCGGTTGCGGTGGCGCGGGCGGTTGCTCGACGGCTTTGGGTGCAGGCTTGGGCTCGGGTTTAGGGACCGGTTTGGGCTTGGGTTTCGGAATCGGTTTGGGGGGCGCCGGTTTGGCCGCCAACTCATCCACCACCGGCGGCGGTGGCTCGACCACAGGGGGCGGCGGCGGTGGTGGAACTGGTGGCGGCGGCTCCACAACCGGGGGTGCCGGTTGGGAGAATTCTATGGTCATCGGTGGAATTTCCGGCGGCACAATCGGCAGCACCGGCGTTTCTTTCTGGCTGATCCAATAGATCACTGCGCCATGCAGCGCGAGTACGAGAATCCCCAGCAGAATCCCTTCACGCCGGCTCAAGATGCGCTTGGGGGCTCTCTGCAAACGCAACTGCCCCAACGGTACGCGGTGCGGCCGGCCAAGGTCGACCAACTCACCACCCGGTGCCTGGCGCCATAGCGCCTCTTGTGCACTGGCAGCGGTCTGGACATTGCCCATTGATTAACTCCCTACGGTCTTTAAGCAAAAAAACCGACAGGCCTGCCTGGGCGGCCGTCGAGGGCTGAATCATCGGGGCCAGACGCTTATCTCTTAAAGTAATCTTTAAAGTTATACATAGACTTAAATCGCATATTGAAAATCGACACACACGGCAAAGCCACGCCGTTCGTGGGCTAGCGCCCAGGCGCTGAATTCCAATGCTCTACAGGCATAAGAAATATTCGCCAAAGGCATCCATTCAGCGCGGATTACGCCCACACAACGCCAGCAACTGACGCTGCAATGTCTGCCCCGCCGCTCCCAAGCCAGTACGTCCATATAACGCCAGGCGCACGCCCTGCACTGCCGGCAAACCACTGTCTGGCCCGAGCATCACATGCCCGGCTTGCACCACCCGTACCGGCAGCAGACTGATCCCCAGCCCCGCAGCTACTGCCGAGCAGACGCTGGCCAGGCTCGCGCTGGAATAACCGATGCGCCAACGCCAACCGCCGACTTCCAGATGATGGAGCATTTCATTACGGTACAAACCGCCTACGGGAAACGCCACCAGCGGCAGTGGATCACGGCCCAGGGACGGCGTACTGCGGCTGTCGACCCAGCACAACGGTTCCGGCCATGACGCCAGGCAGTCATCGCTGTCGCCCATCTGCTTGACCAACAACACATCGAATTCACCGCCGCGATACTGGCGCAGCAGCTCAGGCCCCAATCCACTGGTGACCTCCAGACGCACCCGTGGATAAGCCACGACAAAGGCCGAGAGCAACGGCATCAGTCGCTCGGCCGCAAAGTCCTCGGGCACACCCAGGCGCAGCACGCCGTCACTTTGCTGATTGGCCATGACGTCGGCCGCTTCTTCGTGCAGCGCCAGGATTCGCCGCGCGTAGGCCAACAGGCGCTCACCCTCGGCGGTGGCAACCACACGACGCTGATCGCGATCCAACAGCACATAACCCAGGCCCTCCTCCAGACGCCGAATCTGTTGGCTGACAGTGGACTGGGTCAGGTGCAGGCGCTCGGCCGCGCGGGTGAAATTGCCGCAATCAGCGACGGCGACAAAACTGCGTAACAACACAGGATCGAACATGGGCATCACCATTCCATTTGCCACTGATTGGCATGGTTATATTTAATTTCAGAATACTCCGCAGGCTGCCCATACTTCACCCTTCATTGCACCCGGAGGCTTTCCATGACTGACGATCAACGCCATTTGCAGCGCGCCGTAGCGTTGGCCCGACACAACGTGGCCGATGGCGGCCGTCCGTTTGGTGCGGTACTGACCTATAACGGCGAAGTGTTGGTGGAGGCCGTCAACGAGATCCACCTGAGCCAGGACCCCACCGCTCATGCAGAGATGCTGGCGATCCGCACGGCCAGCCAACGCTTGGGTGCCCGCCTGCAAGACTGTGTGATCTACGCCAGCGGCCAGCCCTGCCCGATGTGCTTGAGCGCGATGTACCTGAGTGGCGTATCACGGGTGGTGTTCGCCGCCAGCAATGAAGTCGCGGCGCCATTTGGCTTGTCGACCGCAGCCATTTATCAGCAGCTCGCACTGCCCCTGACCGAGCAGCGCCTGGCCATCGAACATGTGCCACAGGCCGCCATGGCCACCCTTTATCACGACTGGCAGGCCTTGCATGACGCTGAATAATTCACTGGCCGGCAAGCTGGCTGGCTGGGGTTTGTTGGTGGTGCTGGGGCTCAACCTGCGGCCGATCCTCAGTTCCATCAGCCCGCTGCTGGGAGAGATTCGCCTGGCCACCGGCCTGAGTTTCCAGAGCAGTGCCCTGCTCACTAGTCTGCCGGTGATCTGCATGGGCTTGGTGGCGCTGGTGGGCGTACGCGTGGAAGCGCAATTGGGGGAACGCCGCGGCATTGCCCTGGGCCTGATGATGATTCTGTTGGCCTGCCTGGCGCGCTGGCTGTTTGGCCAGGCGGCAGCGCTGCTGGCGACGGCGTTGCTGGGCGGTGCCGGCGTAGCACTGATCCAGGCGCTGGTGCCGGCGATGATCAAGCGCCAGTTTCATCAGCAGGTGCCCCTGGCGATGGGGGTGTATTCGGCCTCGTTGATGGGCGGCGGGGGTTTGGCGGCATTGCTTAGCCCAGTGGTCGCCAGCCAATTCCAACACTGGCAAGCAGGCCTGGGGATCTGGTTGCTGCCGGCACTGGGCGCCCTGCTGTTATGGGTGTGGCTGCCATTGGGCGCGGCAAAAAGTCAGCAGATCACAACGCCGTTCAAAGGCTTGCGCAATCGTCGGGCGTGGTTGTTGGCGGTGTATTTTGGCCTGGTCAATTGCGGTTATATGAGCATGGTGGCGTGGCTGCCAGCCTACTACCAACAACTGGGTTGGGGCGTGTTGCCCAGCGGTTCGCTGCTGGCCTTCATGACGATTTTCCAGGTGATTGCTGCGCTGCTGATGCCAGCCCTGGCCCAACGGGGTGTCGACCGTCGGCCCTTGTTGGGCATCAGCCTGCTGGCCCAGGCGGTGGGATATCTCGGTTTGCTGATGGCGCCGTTGCAACAGCCGCACCTGTGGGTGGCACTGATCGGTTTCGGCCTTGGCGCCTGCTTTGCGCTTAGCCTGCTGCTGACGCTCGACCACCGCCGCGACCCTCGGGAAGCCGGGCAACTGGCGGCGTTTGTGCAAGGCGTAGGCTTTTTGATCAACGCCATTTCGCCGTGGCTGACCGGCTGGCTGCGCGCACTGACCGGCAGTTTCGTCAGCGCCTGGGTGGTGCTGATGGTGACCGTGGTAGCGATGCTGGTGGTGACCCGGGTGTTCAGCCCGGCGACCTACCGCACCGCCGCCGTGCCCGGCTAGAAGTCGTAGCGCCCAGTCACCCCCAGCGTGCGCGGAGTGCCCAGCAGCCCTTCATAACCACCGTTGCCGGCAGTCCACAGGGTGGTGTAGTAGGTCTTGTCGAAGGCATTTTTCAGCCACAACGACACGTCCCACTGCCCTTGCTGGTAATTGCCGCGCAACCCGGTAGACAGGTTGACCACCGCGTAGCTGGGGATCTGCCCGTAGTCCGAATCCTCGACCGTGCCCACCGCCTTGGAGCGGAAGGCGTAGCTGGCGGTGACATAGGGTTCGAAGCCGTTATCCAGGTTCCATTTGTATTCGCCATTGGCGTTGGCAATCCACTTTGAAGCCCCCACCACTTGATGTCCGCTGAGGTCGCACGAAGCCGGCGCACCAGGGCGCAGGCTGACTTCCGGTGGGCAAGGCGCATCCTTGTAAGACAGATAGCTCACGTCGTTAAAGGAGCCGTTGACGTTCAGTGTCAGGCCTTTGATCGGCACCAGAGTACTTTCCACCTCCACGCCCCGTGAGCGCACCGAACCGGCGTTGGTCAGGTACTGCACGCGGTTGCTGTCGTCGTAGGCGTTGGTCTGGTAGCCGTTGACCTGGGTCCAGAACAGGTTGGCGTTGAGCTGCAAACGCCGGTCCCACAAGGTGCTTTTGAAACCCAACTCGGCGTTGTTGGCGCGCTCGGTACCGATCAGCAATGAGTCCGCCCCAGCCGTCGGCGCAGAGCCCACCGCCAGGTTGACGCCACCGGACTTCTCGCCATGGGACAAGGTCGCGTAACCCAGCAGGTTGTCGGTAAAGCGATAGCTGAGGTTCAACAGGCCGGACGGGCTGGTGCTGTATTGGTTGAGGTCGCCGGAGTCATAGGCGCCGGCGCGACCGCGTCGGGCAGTCGCGGCGGCGCCGGTTACCGCAGCGCCACCAACGGGTGCATTGCGGGTAACCCAGGCGCTTTTCTCTTCGTAGGTACCACGCAGGCCGGCGGTGAAATCCAAACGCTCGGTCAGGTGCCAGGTGCCTTGGGCGAACAGGGCAAAACTGTCGGTGCGGATATGCCCGTTGCCAACGCTGCTGACGTTGTTCAAGGCGCCCGTGGGCGTGCCATTCCAGATGTCGGCCTTGGGCCCGTAATAGGCGAAGGATTTGTTGTCCAGGTCAGAGCCGAAGTAATAGGCGCCGAGCACGTAATCGAAGAAGCCGCCGGTGGGCGACGCCAGGCGAAATTCCTGGGACCACTGCTTGTCTTCCACCGACACGCCGGCGTTATAGGACGTCGGCACGTTGAGGCCGTCATCGTTGCGCGGGGTGAAATTCCACCAGCGATAACTACTGACCGAGGTCAGGGTGAAGTCACTGGGCAGGGTCCAGTTGGCTTCCAGCGACGTGCCACCCTGGAACACGGTGACGTGCTGCTGGCCGTCCAGATTGACCTTGCGATGGGTACCGTCCACCAGAGTTGCCCCCGCCGCAGCCGCCCGCGACTCATAGAGGTTGGTGCCGTTGATGGTCGGCCCGGTGTTGTACAACACACGGGTACCGGCGCTGGAATCCTCTTCGTTATAATCGCCGATCCAGCGCAGGTTGAACGCCTCGCTGGGCTTGTACAGCAGTTGCCCGCGAAAGCCCTGGCGTGAGCCGCCGTTGAGGTCGTGGCCGTCGTATTCGTTCTTGATATCGCCGTCGCTGCGGGTGCGATAGGCGGAGAAACGTCCCGCCAATTCGTCAGTGAGTGGCCCTGAAATCGTACCTTTGGTTTGGAAGTAACCGTCCTCACCCAGCGAGGTTTCGATGCTGCGCTCCGGGGTAAAACTCGGCGCACGGGTGCTGATATTGATCACCCCCGCCGTGGTGTTCTTGCCGAACAGCGTGCCTTGCGGGCCACGTAATACTTCGAGCTGTTCGATGTCCATCAGGTCGAATACCGCCATCCCTGGCCGGCCGAGATACACGTTATCGATGTACAACCCGACGCTGCCTTCCAGGCCGTCACTGGCCGGGTTGTTGCCCAGCCCGCGAATCGACACGCTGGACTGACGTGCGTGCATATAGGCGACATTGACGCTGGGCACCAATTGCTGCAAATCCTGAATCCGGTAGACCCGCTGACTCTCCAACGCCTGGCCGCCGATCACGCTCATAGGCGTGGGCACGTCCTGTGCACTTTCGGTACGGCGGCGAGCCGTGACCGTGACGGTTTCCAACTGGCCGCTGGCGCTCTGGCCCTTGCTGGCAGGCGCAGGCACGGCGTCCGTGGTTTCAGCCGCCTGGCTGTGGGACCAACTCGCGCTGCCGGCCAGCAACAACGCCAGGGGCAGGCGCTTGAGCCGCAAGGGAGAGGAAGGGACAGCGGGCGTCAACAGGCTCATAAGCGGCTCCGGCATCAGGAAATAGGCAGCAACGCATATTCCATATGGTTATTTATTTATGTTTTTACAAACATTTACTGCATAAGAGATAGCCTTTATAAGGAGTCGACCTAATGCATAGCCAATGCATTTCCCCGATATTTTTAATGTGAAAAATGCATATCGATCTGCGCCAACTTCGCCACTTCATCGCCCTCGCCGAACAGCGCAGTTTTGTCGCGGCCGCGTTGACGGTGAACCTGTCGCAATCGGCGTTCAGCCGGAGCATTCAGGCCCTTGAACACAGCGCCGGGTGCCAACTGGTGGATCGCGGGCGCAAGGACCTGGCGCCAACCAAGCAAGGCCAGGTGCTGCTTGAACATGCACGACGGCTGGTCAGTGGTGCACAGCAACTGGCTAACGAGATCAGCCAGTTCAATGGCCTGGAAGCTGGCGAATTACGTTTCGGCTGCGGCCCGGCGCCGGCGGCTGGGTTGATCCCCCGAGCCATCGGCAGTTTTATCGGGCGTTATCCCAAGGCGCGAGTGCAGTTCCAGGTGGACGATTGGCAAAGCCTGAGCAAGCGCCTGCTCAGCGAAGAGTTCGAATTTTTCGTCGCCGATACCCGCCACTTCGAAGCCAACCCGGACTACCAGACGTACCGCCTGCGCCCGCGCAAATGGCACTTCTGCTGTCGTGCCGGGCACCCGCTGGCCCAACTGAACAGCGTGAGCGCGGCCGAGCTGATGAGTTATCCCCTGGCCGTGACCATCCGCCCGCCGAACTTACGCAAGGTCATCGTCGACCTCAGCGGGCGGCCCGATTACATCCCCAATGTCGAATGCGAAAACGGGTACAGCTTGTTGGGGGTGGTGTTGCGGTCCGACGCCATTGGCATCGTCAGTGCCAACAGCGATGTGCTGCGCATGGCTCGGGGTGAGTTGGTGTGCTTGAAGATTGAAGGGTTGGCCGAGGATCTGGAGGAGCGTTATACCCGCTATGGCATTGTCAGTCGTGCGGGGTATCGGTTGTCGCCGCTGGCGGAGGCGATGATTGAGCAGATCAAGGCGGTTGATGAGGAGGATGAGGAGGTGTGTGTGTTGGAGAATTTTGCGGTTTGAATGGGCTGTTGTGGGGGGCTGTGTACATATCCGTTGCTGCGGTCACGGCGGCTATTGGTTCCGCTCTTACAGCGGGTCACTTTCGAAAAGCGCGAAAGTAACCAAAGCGCTCTTGCCCCACCACTTGGCACCTCGCTAGTGCTCGGTGTGCCTTCTCTCCGGCATTGCTCCGTGGGCCGCCGCAATGGGCCATCCCTGGCCCAGTGCGGCTAAACCGGCGTCCTGCCGGTTTACCCACGGATCAATGCCTACGTTCAGCCAGCGTGGTTTAACGGGGCGCCCAGATCAAAATCAAAAGCAGAGCAGAGCAGAGCAGAGCAGAGCAGAGCAGAGCAGAGCAGAGCAGAGCAGAGCAGAGCAGAGCAGAGCAGAGCAGAGCAGAGCAGAGCAGATCAACAGCCAAGCTGCTTTTTTTGCTTTTCTGTGGGAGCTGGTTTGCCTGCGATGGCATCACCTCGGTGTTCCTGAAAGACCGAGTTGCCTGCATCGCAGGCAAGCCAGCTCCCACAGTAGACCGTGCCCGCATTTGATTTTGCCTTGGCTTCACACCACTCAAGCCGGCCGGTAGGCCGCTGTGTTCTTGATCTGCTTTTGACTTTGATCTTAGGCGCCCCGTTAAACCACGCTGGCTGAACGCAGGCATTGATCCGTGGGTAAACCGGCAGGACGCCGGTTTAGCCGCACTGGGCCAGGGATGGCCCATTGCGGCGGCCCACGGAGCAATGCCGGAGTGAAGACATGCCGAGCCACGGCGAGGTACCGAGTGGTGGGGCAAGAGCCCTTTGGTTACTTTGGGGCTTTTCCAAAGTGACCCGCTGTAAGAGCGGAACCAATAGCCGCCATCACCAAAAAAATGGATATGCCCCCAACCCATGCAAACACTGCATAACCCCCATTCCCCAAATGCACTTGCCTCCCCCCACCCAACCAGCGAAAACCCTCACCTGTCCCTCGATCGGTGAACCCTCATGCCCCACCCCCAACCCGTACGCAACGTGCTCTACATCATGTGCGACCAACTGCGCCGCGATTACCTCTCGTGCTACGGCCACGCCCATCTGCACACCCCCAATATCGACCGTCTGGCAGCAGCCGGCGTGCGTTTCAGCCGCGCCTACACCCAAGGCACCATCTGCGGCCCATCGCGGATGTCGGCCTACACCGGCCGCTACGTCAGCAGCCACCAAGTGGCATGGAACGCGGTGCCGTTGCCGCTGGAAGAGCTGACCATCGGCGACTACTTGCGCCCCCATGACATCCGCACCGCGCTGGTGGGCAAAACCCACGCCACGCCCAACCTCGAGGCCTTGCAACGCCTGAACATTGACCCTGACGGCCCCCAGGCCGAGCCACTCAATGAAGTCGGTTTCGACGCGTACTTTCGCCACGACGGAATCTTTCCCGACAGCCCGCTGTTCGAAGAAAAGCGCGAGTCCGCGCCCTACACCCATTACCTGCGCGAACAGGGTTATGACGGCACCAATCCCTGGCATGAATGGGCCAATGCCGCCGCTGGCGAGTCGGGAGAAGTCCTCAGCGGCTGGCACATGCGCAACGCTCACCTGCCAGCGCGTGTGGCCGAACAACACTCGGAAACCGTCTACACCACCGACCGCGCCATGGACTTCATCACCGAGCAAGGCGAACAACCGTGGTGCTTGCACCTGTCCTATATCAAGCCGCACTGGCCCTACATCGCCCCGGCGCCGTACCACGCGCTGTATGGAGCCGAACATGTCCAGGCACCGATTCGACCGCAGCCTGGACACGCCAGCAATCACCCGGTGTATCAAGCGTTCCGCCAACACCAGGAGAGCCTGAATTTTTCCCGGGACGAGGTTCGGCTCAACGTCATTCCGACCTACATGGGCCTGATCAAACAGATCGACGACCAGCTCGGCCGGCTGTTCGATTTCCTCGAAAGCAACGGCCGTTGGGACGACACACTGATTGTGTTCACCAGCGATCATGGCGACTTCCTGGGCGATCATTTCCTGGGAGAAAAAGAGTTTCTGCTGGAGCCTGCAGTAGGCGTTCCACTGATCGTGCGTGACCCTCGTGCCGCAGCTGATATCAGCCGTGGTTCGGTGGATGCGCGTCTGGTGGAAACCATCGATGCCCTGCCCACTTTCCTGCAGGCCCTGGGGTTGCCCGCTGCCGAACATCGCCTGGAAGGTCGCTCGCTTATCCCGCTGTTGCACGGCGAAGACATCCCTTGGCGCCGCTACGCCATCGCCGAATATGACTACGCCTTCCAGGCCCCGGCTCGCGAGCGCCTGGAGCAGCCCATCGACCGTTGCCGGATGACCATGGTGCGCAGCGAGCGCTGGAAATACCTGGCGTATGACGGCTTTCGCGCGCAGCTGTTTGACCTGGAAAATGACCCACAGGAATTGCGCGACCTGGGCATTGATCCAGCGTATGCCCAAGTGCGCGAGACTCATCAGGGTTATCTGTTTGAATGGCTGCGAGGGTTGAAGCGACGCACCACCATCAGCCACGCGGAGATTGATCTGCGTGGCCAACGGTTTCGTTATGGTGAGCCTGAGGCGCAGAAGGTGGTGCAAATAGGCGTCTGGTAAGCACCGCCGCTCCCACACTTTTGATCTTCAGTGTTCTGGAGAACGTGGTTATCTACAGTCCTTTAGTGGTCTGGCTGCGATGCCCTTGCACACCCACAGGTACATCACCTTTCAATGTCACGCGCCGCACAATGCGCTCCTGGGTACCGTAGTCATCCACCGCGTAATGCTGGGTGGCGCGGTTGTCCCAGATCGCCACGTCGCCGGTATTCCAGCGCCAGCGCACGGTGTTTTCCAGGCGGGTGACGTGGCTTTGCAGGAGGGTGAACAACTGCGTCGAGTCGGCCTGTGAGTAACCCTTCAGGCGTTTGACGAAATGCCCCAACAGCAAGGTTTTTTCACCGCTGACCGGGTGCACACGCACCACCGGGTGTTCGGTTTCGTACACCGTCGAGGTGAACACCTTGCGGTACTCCTCAAGCTTCTCCACCGACACGTCCGGCTTGCGCGCGGCATAGTCGTATTCGTTGCTGTGCACCGCCCAAAGGTTGTCCGCCAGCGCACGCAGCTCAGGTGTCAGGTCGTTGTAGGCGCTGGCGGTGTTGGCCCAGACCGTGTCGCCACCCGAGGCCGGCGACAACACCGAACGCAGGATTGAGGCTTTCGGGTAGGCGTCGACGAAGGTCACGTCGGTGTGCCACGAGTTGGCACGATGACCACGGGCGCCGTCCAGTTCCAGCAGAAAACGCGTGCCGTCGCGCACCGGCACCGTCGGGTGAGCAATCGGCTCGCCGAGCAAATGGGCGAAGGCCTCCTGGCTCTGATCATCAAGGTGGGTCTGCTCACGGAAGAAGATCACCTTGTACTGCACCAGCGCCTGCTGGATGGCTTCGACGGTAGCAGCGTCCAGATTACCGGACAGTTTGATGCCCCGGATCTCGGCGCCTATGCGTCCGGCTACCGGGTGAATGTCCAGCGCCTGAGCGACGGGTTGAACAGCTAGTGCGGCATTGCTCATTGTGATGACCCTCATGTGCCTGCTTACGGTTGGGAAGCGCTTCGACAACGCTCTATTCATATGCAATTTAGATCTAGCAAATGAACACATGCTTCGTTGACGGAATAAGAGCTTGCATTTAAAACCTCAGGTCCCTGGGTCGCAAATGCCTTCGACCTATTTTTCAGATGCCGGGAAAGCATATGGATCTTCGCCAACTGCGGTACTTCATCGCCCTCAACGAACACCGCAGTTTTGTGCGTGCGGCGGATGCAATGGGCATCACCCAACCGGCGTTCAGCCGCAGTATCCAGGGGCTGGAACAGGAGTTCGGCTGCGTGCTGGTAGACCGCGGCAACAAAGACCTGCGCCCCACGCCGGAAGGCCAGGTGGTGCTGCAACATGCCTTGACCCTGGTGCAAGGCGCCGCCTTGTTGAACAGTGAAGTGACGCGCATGACCAAGCTCGATGCCGGTGAATTGCGCTTCGGTTGCGGCCCGGCGCCAGCGGTGAAACTAGTGCCCGACGCGGTGGCGCGATTTATCAACGCCCACCCGAAAATCCGCACCCATTTCCAGGTGGATAACTGGGAAACACTCAGCCGCAGCCTGAGCCGTGAAGAGATCGAATTTTTTATCGCCGACATCCGCCAATTCGAAGCCGACCCGAACTTCCAGACCCAGGCGCTGACGCCCAAACGCGGGGTGTTTTTCTGCCGCCCAGGGCATCCGCTATTGGCCAAGGACAGCCTGTCGACCAACGATATGTTCGAGTACCCATTGGCAACTCCGCTGATCTCCCAGGGGATTAGAAAACTGCTGGCGAACCTCAGTGGACGGATGGATTTTTCACCCAGCATCCAGACCGAACACTTCCCGGCACTGGTGAAGATTGTGTTGCAGTCCAATGCGATTGGCGTGGGCACCGAAGAGGCGTTTGCCGAGGACATCGCCAAGGGTGAACTGGTGCTGCTGCACTGGCGCAACCTGCCGCAGAACATGGAGACCATGAGTGCCCGGTGCGGGATTGTCAGCCGCACCGGGTTCAGGTTGTCGCCGGCGGCGAAGGCGATGATCGAGACGTTGGTGGCGGTGGATCGGCAGGAGGTGAGTGTGGCGGTCTAGCGTGGCCGCATCGTGACATGGACGTGAGGCTCGCGCCCTACCCGTAGCTGTCGAGCGCCAGCGAGGCTGCGTTGACCACACGGCCGTCCTCAAGCCAGGCTCAAAACCGTGCTGCGCTCGACAGCTACGGGGTTACGGGGGTTACCGCGCCACCCATTCACTCACCTGGAACGACTTGCGAATCAGCCGCTCTTTCGACGCCAGATCCACCGCGTCCTGCAATTTGCCAAGGAACACCGGGTCCAGGCTCGACGGGAAAATCTCACTGAGTTTCTGGTCTTTCAAATCATTGGTCAGGATCACCGGCGGATAACTGGCCAGCCCCGATACCAGGTCAATATAGGCCTGCTTGTTGTTGTCATCGGTCAGCCATTGCACCGCTTGTTGCTGCGCCTTGAGCAACTTGGCCACGACTTGCGGATGCTCATCGACAAACTTACCGCTGCCCACCAGCACCGCCTGGATGCTGCCTGCGTCACCGAGGTCTTTGGTACTCAGCGGTATTTCGGCTAACCCCTTCGCCTGCAATGCGCTCAGGCCCGAGCTGCCCCACGTGGCATCAATCTGTTTGGCCGCCAATGCGGCGACGGCTGCATTGAAGTCCAGATTGATGACTTTCAGATCCTTTTCACTCAAACCCTGGCTGGCCAGGGCGCTGTCAAACGACAGCTGGCTGGCCGTGCCGCGAAATACCGCGACGCGCTTGCCCTTGAGGTCCTGCAAGGTCTTGATGCCCGAGCCCGGCACCACGCCGAGGTAATGCTTCACCCCACGGGCACTGGCGCTGAGCAGCCGCGTATCAAGACCGTTGGACTTGCCGATGATCGCCGCCAGGTCGCCCAGATAAGCCAGGTCTACCTGACCGTTGGCGAACGCTTCATTGATCACAGGCCCGGCACCCTTGAAGTAATTCCATTGAATCTTGATGCCTTGGTCGGCGAAGGCTTTTTCAAAGATTTGCTGTTGGTGCAACACGTCCGTCACACCGCCGCCACTGTGTTGGGCACCCGCACTGAGGTCGGGCACGGCGATGCGGATTTCCTTGAGGTCGGCGGCGTGCACCAACCCTGCCAACGCGGTACCTGCGAACAGCGTGATCAAGCGTTTGAACGGCAGCTTCATGGGTAGTGCTCCTGTGGGCGACGGTTGCCTGGGGAGCAGAAAGTAGGCACAAGCCAGTCAAAACTTTAAATACTATAAATTCACAATTTAATAACTTTTAGAACTATACGAGCCAATACGCGGGCTCCAGAGGGCTATGCATCAACAGCATGGAAAATATTCTCCGAATGCATTGGATGCGTGTCAGGCAGAGGCTTTAAATGGTTTTTCTTATCCCTCAATCGTATTGATTGTTTGTTTATAAGATCAAAAAAACATAACGCCCCACCGAACAACGGAGGTCATCCATGGCCCGAATCTCGCTGCTGAGCTTGCCGCTGACGGCACCGGCCCAAGGTACGCCGCTACGCTGGCCACATTTGAGCGAACGCCTGTTGCCCTGGCTGCTGCCGCTCGCGCTGTTTGCCCTGTGGTGGCTGGCCAGCCGTAATCACTGGATGAGCGAGCAGATTCTGCCGGCGCCTTCACTGGTCTGGAGCAGCGCCGTGGAGCTGGCCGGTGGCGAGTTGTGGAGCCATCTGGCGGTCAGCTTGCAACGGTTGTTCTGGGGCTTGCTGGCGGGCGTCAGCGCCGGAGCGTTATTGGGTGCGCTATTGGGTTTCAGTGCCCGGGCCGAGCGCCTGGTATTCCCGACGTTCAGCGCCTTGTCGCAAGTGCCGACCCTGGCCTGGATTCCGCTGTTCATGGTGTTCTTTGGCATCGGCGAAACCCTCAAGCTGGTGGTGCTGGTGAAGGCGATTGTGGTGCCGGTCACCCTGCATACCCTGGTGGGCGTGCGCGATGCCCAGCCTGGTTTGCGTGAAGCCGCACGCGTCTTGCGTTTACCCACTCACCTATTGATCCGCCGCCTGATCCTGCCTGCTGCGCTGCCCGCCTTCATGGCCGGTGTGCGGTTGGCGTTGGCGGCCGGTTGGACCTCGTTGCTGGCCGTTGAACTGTTGGCGTCCAGCGAAGGCATCGGTTACCTGATGGTCTGGGCGCGGCAGTTGTTCATGCTCGATATCGTCTTCGTCTGCATCGTGATCATCGGCGTGTTGGGCGTGGTGATGGATCGCGGCATCGGCTGGCTGGATCGCAAGTGGGTGCATTGGCCGCATCCCGCCACCGCGCAGATCCGGCGCGGCCCGCGTTATCACGGCTGGCAACGTTTGCAACCGTGGTTGTTGCCCCTGAGTTTGCTGGCGCTGTGGCAGGTGGCAACGCAACAGGGTTGGGTGGACCCGAACATTCTGGTCAGCCCTTGGGCGGTGCTGCAAACCGCTGCCGCAGGTGTGCGCGATGGCAGCCTGGTCAGCGCCTTGGGCCTGAGCCTGGAGCGCACCTTAGGCGGGTTGATTCTCGGCGGTGGCCTCGGCTTTGCCTTGGGGTTACTGCTTGGCCTGTCACGCACCAGTGAACGGGTGCTCGGCCCGACGCTCGCCGCCCTGCGCCAGATCGCGATTTTCGCCTGGGTGCCGCTGCTCACCGCCTGGTTTGGCCTGGGTGAGTTGGCCAAGTGGGTGTTCATCGCCCTCGCCGCCTTCTTCCCGCTGTTTATCGCCACCCAACGCAGCGTGGTGAACCTGTCGCCACAGCTCAATGAAGCCGCACAAGTCCTGCGCCTGAGCCTCGGCCAGCGGCTGCGACGGCTGGTGTTGCCGGGCGCGGCGGCGGGGATTTTCGCCGGGCTGCGCCTGAGCCTGATCTACGCCTGGCTGGGCACCATCGGTGCCGAATACTTCATGCCGTCCAACGGCGGCATCGGCAGCCTGATGATCGGCGCCCAGCAGTTGCTGCGCATGGACCTGATCATGAGCGGCATGCTCCTGGTGGGCCTCACCGGCGCGACCCTCAACCTGATCGGCCAACACATCGAAACCCGCGCCACGCGCTGGAGACACGCATGACTGCACCTATTGTCAGCTTCAATCACGTGGGCAAAACCTTCGACGTCGACGGCTTCGAACTGGAGGCCATCCGCGAATTCAACCTGGACATTGCCGAGGGCGAATTCGTCGCCATTGTCGGCTCCAGCGGCTGTGGCAAGTCCACCCTGCTGCGGCTGCTGGTGGGCCTGGATACGCAGTTTCGCGGCGAGATCCGCGTCGACGGCAAGACAGTAAGCGGCATCGGCGGCGAGCGCGGCATCGTGTTCCAGGAGCACCGTTTGTTCCCCTGGCTGACCGTGGAAGAAAACATCGGACTGGGTCTGGTTAACGAACCGTTGAGCGAGGCCGAACGCAAACGACGCATCGGCGATTTTATCGAGCTGGTGGGCCTCACCGACTTCACCCGCGCCTACCCACACCAACTCTCCGGTGGCATGGCGCAACGGGTGGCGATCGCCCGTGGCCTGGTGGCCAGCCCACGCATCCTGCTGCTGGACGAACCCTTCGGCGCCCTCGACGCCCTGACTCGCCAACAGATGCAGGACGAACTGTTGGCGATCCGTGCCCGGGCAAAAATCACCACAGTGCTGGTGACCCATGATGTGGAGGAAGCGATTTTCCTCGCCGACCGCGTGGTGGTGATGGAGCCCCGCCCCGGACGAATCAAGCAAGTGGTGGACATCGCCCTGTCCCATCCGCGCCAGCGCAGCAGTTTCGACTTTCATCAACTGCGTGAAGAACTGCTGCACGAACTGATCAGCGATGACCATTACCAGCCACCGGTACGCGAACAGATCCGCGACCTGCCGCTGGCCTTTATTGCCTGCTAATGAGGAGCGCCTTGATGCCGCAACGTCCCAACTTTTTAGTAATCCTGGCCGATGACATGGGCTTCTCCGATCTGGGAGCCTTTGGTGGGGAAATCTCCACGCCGCACCTGGACGCCCTGGCCCTCGGCGGCCTGCGCCTGACCGATTTTCACACCGCACCCACCTGCTCACCGACCCGCTCGATGTTGCTCACCGGCACCGACCACCACATCGCTGGCATCGGCACCATGGCCGAGGCGCTGACGCCGGAACTGATCGGCAAGCCGGGTTACGAGGGTTACCTCAACGACAAGGTAGTGGCCTTGCCGGAACTGCTGCGGGACGCCGGCTACCAGACGTTGATGAGTGGCAAATGGCACCTGGGCCTGACCGCCGAGCTGGCGCCCCACGCACGGGGTTTCGAGCGTTCGTTCTCGCTGTTGCCGGGGGCGGCCAATCACTATGGTTTCGAGCCAACCTACGACGACAGCACGCCAGGCCTGCTCAAATCCACGCCCGCGCTGTACATCGAAGACGACACCTTCGTCGAGCAACTGCCCAAGGACTTCTATTCCTCCGATGCCTTTGGCGACAAGCTGCTGCAGTACCTCAAGGAGCGCGACCAGACCCGACCGTTCTTTGCCTACCTGCCGTTTTCCGCGCCGCACTGGCCGTTGCAGGCGCCGGTCGAGATCGTCGACAAATACCGTGGCCGCTATGACGCCGGTCCCGAAGTGCTGCGCCTGGAACGCCTGGAAAAACTAAAGGCACTGGGGCTGATCGACGCGGATGTCGAGCCCCATCCGCTGATCGAACTGAACACCCAATGGGCTGCCCTGAGCGACGAGCAGCGCCAGGTGTCGGCGCGGGCCATGGAAGTGTATGCGGCGATGGTCGAGCGCATGGACTGGAACATTGGTCGGGTAGTGGAGTACCTGCGCCAGCAGGGACAACTGGACAACACCTTCATCCTGTTCATGTCCGACAACGGCGCTGAGGGCGCACTGCTGGAAGCCTTCCCCAAGTTCGGGCCAGAGCTTTTGACCTACCTCAACCAGCATTACGACAACAGCCTTGGGAACATTGGGCGCGCCAACTCCTACGTCTGGTACGGGCCGTCCTGGGCGCAAGTCGCCACCGCACCGTCCCGCTTGTTCAAGGCGTTTACCACCGAGGGCGGGATTCGGGTGCCGGCGTTGGTGCATTACCCACAGTTGTCGCTCAAGGGGCGGATCAGCCATGGGTTTGGCACGGTGATGGACATCACGCCGACCATTCTTGACCTGGCCGGCGTGCGTCATCCCGGCAAACAGTGGCGCGGCAAGCCGGTGGCACCACTGCGGGGCAAGTCGTGGCTGGGATTCCTGTCCGGCGAGACCGAACAGGTACATGATGAACACACCGTCACTGGCTGGGAACTGTTCGGGCGCCGGGCGATTCGCCAGGGCCAGTGGAAGGCCGTTTACATCCCGGGCCCCGTGGGGCCGGCGACCTGGCAACTGTATGACCTGGGCCAGGACCCGGGCGAGATTCATGACCTCGCCCAAAGCCACCCGGAGAAACTGGCCACCTTGATCGGCCACTGGCAACAGTACGTCGAAGAAACCGGCGTGGTACTCAGCGCGTCGCCGTTTCAGCCGGATTGATCGCTACGGATGAATCCGTGGTGCGCTCAAACCGATTGGCCCGGGCAAAGGTCCCGAAATCGTTGAAGCGCACGCCCATGTCGGCCATTACCTTGTGCGCCACCTTGGCGGTCATCTGCCGGATATAGAACGGCTCCTTGACCACAAAGTGGTGGATGCCATGGGTGCTGCCAAAGTTGAAGCAGAATGCTTGCAACGGCCATAGCCACCACGGGTTCAGCACCTGAGTCTGCTGGATCACATTGCCCAGCTCCACATCACCGTAGTAGTGCATGTTGGAGCTGACAAAGTGCAGGCAGAAGGTGCGCAATACGTTGGGACCGATGATCACCACCGCCGCGATGTCAATGACGTGCATCACCGACAAGGTGCTGGCTGACCACTCGATCGGTGCGCCCATCAGGCTGGCAATACCATTGGCAGCGTGAAACCCCAGAAACACATACCACGCGCCCCAATGCAGTAGCGCCAACGGTGCGTAGACCAGCGCCGTCCGTTTGAGGATGTTCAGTTTTTGCTTCCAGGACGGCGCCCGCAGCACGCGGATCAGCGCCGACATGATGTTGTCGCCTACCATCAGCAACCGAGCAATGCCCCAGGGCTCACCGTTAGTGATCGCCCGCTCTTCGATATCGGTTTCGGTGCCAGACACCTTGTGGTGATTGAGGTGAATATGCCGGCGTACCCACGGATTGATGGTGCTCGGCCGCGCCAGCCAGACCAGGCCCATCATCAAGTTATGAGGCAGGCGCTGCTTGCGAAAGTACATGCTGTGGATCAGGTCGTGTTCAAGCTCGTGGGTCAGTGACGCCAGGAAAGCATTGAGCAGCAGGCACGCCCACCACGCCATATGGCCGGTGATGTACAGCGCTGCCGAGCCGAGCATGCCTAGCAAAGCAAACGCCAGGATGCCCGCGCCCAGGGCGTCCTGATGCAGCAGCCAGGGGTGACGCTGGCGCAATTTCACGCCTTCGGCCAGCACCACTTCACGGATATGCGCTGAACGCTGTTGTGCGTTCATCTGCTGGGGACTTGCAGAAGTACCGTCCATGCTTCCATTCTCCTGTCTATCAGTGCGTGGTTATCAATGTGTACATCCTGCCCTACGCGATCAGGCAGGACGCTAGCCCCGGACGCCAACCTGTTGACCGCAAGCGCCAATCAACATGACTGAACCCACTTCCCTCGCCAGCTGGACCCGCGCCTTGCGCAAGCAACTCGATGCCCAGGGCCTCGACAGCGCCGCGCTGTGCGTGCAAGCCGGGCTCGACCCGCAGCAGATGGACGATCCCAATGCCCGCTACCCCCTGTCGGCCACCACACGCCTGTGGGAACTGGCGGTGCAGGCCAGCGGCGATCCGGCCATTGGCTTGCGGGTGTCGCGTTTCGTCAGCCCCACCACCTTCCATGCCCTGGGCTATGCGTTGGTGGCCAGCGGCAGCCTGCGGGAAGTATTCGAACGAATCGTGCGCTACCACCCGGTCGTCAGCGATGCGCTGATGCTGGAGCTTAGTCGAACAGGTGAGCGTTACTGCTTGCACTTGCTGCAGCCCAGCAACAGCCCGGCGCCGGCGCTTGAAGCCATCGATGCCTTCGCGGCGATTTACGTGCGCACCTGCCGCAACCGCCTGGGCCGCGACTATGCGCCGCTGGCGGTGCACCTGAGACGGCCGGAGCCGGCGGATCCCAAGCCCTGGCACACGGTGTTTCGTTCCCCGGTGTTTTTCGGCGCCGATGAGGATCGCCTGGAGTTCGCCGCCCATGACTTCGACAGCCACCTGGACGACGCCAACCCGGAACTGGCAGAGCACAATGAAACGGTGCTCAAACGCACCCTCGCCCAGCTGCAACCGCTGACCTGGGAGCGCAAGGTACGCGCGGCCATCGAAGCGCAGTTGCCGGAGGGTGAGCCAAGTGCCGAGCGCATTGCCCAGACCTTGCATTTGAGCTTGCGCAGCTTGCAGCGACACTTGGCGGATGAGGGGTGTCGGTTTGATGCGTTACTCAATGAATGTCGCGAGAATCTGGCGCTGTTGCACCTGCGCGATCCGCAGTGCTCGTTGGCGGAGGTCAGCCATTTGTTGGGGTTTGCTGATACCAGCAGCTTCAATCGGGCGTTCAAGCGCTGGACGGGGATGACGCCGGGGCAGTTCCGGGATGGGCTGCGGTAGATAAATTTATTGCGTCTACAAGGGCCTCATCGCGGGCAAGCCCGGCTCCCACATTTGAACTGCGTCCCTCTGTGGGAGCGGCGGTGCGACTTGCCCGCGATAGCAATGGTTCAAACACCGCACATACCGGGTCAATCACCGCCCCCGGTCGCGCCGCAACAGCATCCTCACCCGCGCCACCAACCCCTTGGCATCAAACGGCTTGAGCAGGTAATCATCCTCATGCAGCTCCAACCCACGCAAACGGTCTTCAATGCCGTCAGGCGTGGTCAGGAACAACACTGGCGTCTCACCCTTCAGCCGAATCGCCTGCTGCAACTTCCAGGCATTCAGCCCCGGCAGCATCACATCCAGGATCACCAGATCGTACTCGGTGCTTTCGACAAAGCGCAGGGCCGCCATGCCGTTGGCCGCCACTTCCACCGTGTAACTGGCCTCTTCCAGGCTCTTGCCCATCCACTCGGCCGTCTCCGACTCGTGTTCCACTAACAGCACACGCATAACACACCTCGAATAATCGTGACCGCAGGCTAACACCCTCAGGCGTGCGCCGCCTCGCGCAACCGCTGCACATCGAGGATTTCGATCTCGCCATAGCCCAGGCGCACAATGCCCTGGCCTTGAAGATCCTTGAGCAAGGCGTTGGTGGTCTGGCGTGAAAGGCTCAACATTGCTGCCAGGTCTTCCTGGGGCAGTTGCAGCATTCGCCGCGTCTGTTCGATCTCGCCGTAGCCTTCGGCGATCATCAGCAGGCGGTGAGCCACACGCACCGACGCCGGCATCAGGCTCAGTTGTTCAATATTGATAAAGGTCAGGCGCAGTTTCTGGCTCATCAGCAGGGCCATGTCACGCCAGTAACGCGGATACTCTTCGAGGATCTGCAGCATCGCCGGCTGCGGCACCTGCAACAAGGTGCAGGGCCCGACGGCGCAAGCGTCATGGGTGCGGGGCAAACCGTCGAACAAGGAAATCTCGCCAAACCAGTGCGGCAGCTCCACCAGGCTCAACACCGCCTCCTTGCCCTGTTCGCTCACCGCGCTGATGCGTATGGAGCCATCCAGCACTGCATACAACCCACAGGGCGGGTCACCGCGTTTGAACAGATATTGGCCAGCGGTCAGCGGTCGCAACCGGCCCTGCTTGCACAAACTATTCTGAAAGGCAGCAGGCAGGTGGCTGTACCAATGACCGGTGGACAGCCGCGCGTGCCATTTCTCTGCGTCCATGAGTACTCCGAAGATTGTCGCCCAGTTGACAGTTCGCCACAGGCTTACAGGGCATGATCAAACATCCTACAGGAGGAATAACAATGAAAAGCCTCGTCGACCACCTCAGTCAATACGCCGCCTACCACCGCGACCCGCGCAATATCGCCAGCCACTTCATCGGCATTCCGCTGATCGTGGTGGCCGTGGCCGTCTTGCTCTCGCGCCCCGAATGGTCGGTGGCCGGGCTGTGGCTGTCGCCAGCCGTGTTGCTGGCGTTGTTCTCAGCCTGGTTCTACCTGCGCCTGGAACTGGCGCTTGGCGTGCTGATGACGGTGTTGATGGGCTTGTCGGTATGGGCGGGGCATGTGTTGGCGGCACACAGCACCCTGGTGTGGCTCGGCAGCGGCATCGGGATGTTTGTGGTGGGCTGGGTGATCCAGTTTGTCGGCCATTACTACGAGGGCAGAAAGCCGGCGTTTGTCGATGACGTGTCCGGGCTGATTGTCGGGCCATTGTTTGTCGTCGCAGAGCTGGCGTTTCTGTTGGGATTGCGGCACGACCTCAAGCAACAGATTGAACAACGCTCAGGGCCGGTGGCTGTGCGTCACAAAAACGCCACGGCCTAACGATAACGCTGGCGAAACACCCGAGGACTGACGCCTTTGGCGGCCAGAAACTGACGATTGAAATGCGCCAGGTTGGCGTAGCCCGATTGTTGCGCGATGGCGCCGATGGCGGTGTGGGTCTGGATCAGTTGCTGGCAGGCATGGCCGATACGCAGTTGAGCCAGATACGCGGTCACGGTCAGGCGGGTATGACGTTTGAAGAACCGGTGAAAGGCGCCCACCGATAACGCTGCACGTTCGGCCAGTTGTTCGACAGCAATGGGCTGCTGGAAGTGGCTGTGCATAAAGTCCAGCACCCGCCCCAGACGCTGGGGCTGTGCCTCCTCAGTGACGACCGCTGACGTCATCGACGCCAGCGGCAACGTCTGCTGATCCTGCACCAATAGCAACAGCACCTCCAGCAGCAACGGCAAACGTTGCGCCGTCGCCAGCGCCTGCATGCGCAACAGCAACGGCCGCACACGCTCCGCCACAGGCGCGCTGAACTGCAACCCACGCGACGACCGCTGGCCCAAGGCAAGCAAACCACTCAATTCGGCAAAACCGCTGACCTGATGCAGCCACGCCCGAGAAAACCACACCACCACCGCCAGCATCTCTTGAGCCTGATCGACACGTTCGCTGGCCGACCACGTGTGAGGAAGGTTGGGGCCCAGCAGGATCAAATCGCCGTCGGTAAAGTCCGCCAGATGATCGCCCACATAACGTTGACCGCGGGCGTTGATAGTCAGCGTCAGTTCGAACTCCGGGTGGTAATGCCAGAGAAACGGCAGCTCGGGCAACTCGCGCCACAGCAGTTGCCAGGACTGGTCATCGGCCAGGGTCAGGCGCTCGTATTGCGGTCGCATCATGACTCCAAAGGCAATTAAATAGTCAGAATAGTATTAATGCCAGACATTTGCCGCGAAGTCAGCCGCCTGCCGCGAAACAACAATGGGCCACCCAACAAAAACAAGGGAGACGCCCATGAACCAGCCTTACACTCAACCCAGACAAACACCCGGCAACCCATCCGTGGCCGATACCGACCTGCCGCAACTGCGCGACCTGCGCAAGCAACTGCCGCTGCGGGTACTGTCCGAAGCGGATTTTCAGCACTGGCAAACCTACGGTTTTGTGATCGTCAAACAGGCTGTCGACGCTGGGCAGATAAAGCGCACGGCAGAGTTCCTCTGGGAGTTCCAGGAGATGAAAGCCGAGGCCCCGCAAACCTGGAGTCGTCGCCAAATGCGCGACCATGCGATGCAGGAATTGAACGGCTCAGGCATGGTCGAGGCTTATCACCACCAAACCTTCTGGGATAACCGCCAGACCCCGCGCGTAGTCGATGCGTTTATCGATATCTGGGACCGTGAAGACCTGTGGGTGACCATCGACCGCGCCAATCTGAATACGCCAAACCAGGCTGCGCGGCCGTTTTCCGGGTTTATTCACTGGGATGCCGACACCTCACTCACACCGTTACCGGTGAATGTCCAAGGCGTGCTCGCGCTGTCCGATACCACGCCTGAAAGCGGTGGTTTTCAGTGTTATCCACAGCTGTTCAAGGATTTTATTGAGTGGCGCAAAAGCGCACCTGAAGAGCGCGACCCATGGCGCCCGGACGTGGCGACGCTGCCGTGGGAAGCGCAGTTTGTGCCGATGCAGGCGGGGGACTTGCTGATTTTCAACAGTCTGCTGGCCCATGGCATCCGGCCCAATACGTCGGCGGCTCAGGTGCGTATCGCGCAGTACATTGCCTTTAGCCCGGCGCAGCCGGACAACGCACAACTGCGCGACTGGCGGGTGCAGAGCTGGCGCGAGCGCAGTGCGCCGCAGGGGTATGCGTTTCCAGGGGATCCACGGGAATGGGAAAAAACGCGGTATGCCCAGGCGCAACTGAGTGCGTTGGGTGAAAAAATACTGGGCAGCAGCCCTTACTGAATGTGGGAGCAAGCTTGCTCCCACATTAGACCTTCATAAGCCTGAGGTTCAGGCCTTCTGCCAAACCTTCGGCTTGAAGAACAACGTCTCGCCCCGCGCCAAACCGGTCAGGCTGTCGTGGTCTTTCACCACTTCAGCTTCGATCAGTTCGCTCTGGCCTTCGACTTTCAACGTCACCCGAGTCGTCGCACCCAGTGGACGAATATCCCGCACTTCGGCTGCATGGTGATCTTCCAGTTCATGGCGCGACAACGACACCTCGTGCGGGCGGAACAACACGTGCTGGTCCTCCCCCAGGTGCAGACGGTTGGAGTCGCCGAGGAAGTGGTAAACAAAATCGCTGGCCGGATTTTCGTAGACATCACCCGGCGAGCCGATCTGCTCGATCACACCCTTGTTCATCACCACGATGCGGTCAGCCACTTCCATGGCTTCTTCCTGGTCGTGGGTCACGAATACCGAAGTCAGGTTGATGTCCTCGTGCAGGCGCGCGAGCCAGCGGCGCAGTTCTTTACGGACCTTGGCATCCAGGGCACCGAACGGCTCGTCGAGCAGCAGCACTTTGGGCTCCACCGCCAAGGCGCGGGCCAGGGCGATACGCTGGCGCTGGCCACCGGAGAGTTGTTCCGGGTAACGGTCGGACAGCCAATCCAGCTGCACCATGTTCAGCAGTTCGTGAACCTTGGTCGCGATCTGGCTTTCAGTGGGGCGCTGGTTTTTCGGTTTCATGCGCAGGCCGAACGCGACGTTGTCGAACACCGTCATGTGGCGGAACAACGCGTAATGCTGGAACACAAAACCGACGTTGCGATCACGCACGTCGTGGCCGGAGACGTCTTCGCCGTGGAACACGATACTGCCGGCGTCCGGGGTTTCCAGGCCGGCAATGATGCGCAGCAAGGTGGTCTTGCCACAGCCGGACGGGCCAAGCAACGCCACCAGCTCGCCGCTCTGGATATCCAGGCTGATGCTGTCCAGGGCCTTGAAGGCGTTGAAGTTCTTGCTGACATTACGGACTTCGATGGACATGCGTTATTCCTCAGCTGCACTGGCGCGCAGGCGGTTGATACGGTTCTCGCTCCACTGCTTGAGCAGCAGGATGAAGAGCGCCAGGATCAGCAACAGGCTCGCCACCGCAAACGCGGCGACGTGGTTGTATTCGTTGTAGAGAATCTCGACGTGCAGCGGCAGGGTGTTGGTGACACCACGGATGTGCCCGGACACCACCGACACTGCGCCAAACTCACCCATGGCCCGTGCGGTACACAGCACCACGCCATAGATCAGGCCCCATTTGATGTTGGGTACGGTGACGTGCCAGAACATCTGCCAGCCGTTGGCGCCCAACAGGCGCGCGGCCTCTTCTTCCTGGGTGCCCTGCTCCTGCATCAACGGGATCAGTTCGCGGGCCACGAACGGCACGGTGACGAAGATCGTCGCCAGCACAATGCCCGGCAAGGCGAACACGATCTGGATGTCATGGTCCTGCAGCCACGGGCCGAAGAAGCCCTGGGCGCCGAACATCAGCACGTAAACCAGGCCGGCGATCACCGGCGAGACCGAGAACGGCAGGTCGATCAGCGTCACCAGCATGCTCTTGCCACGGAACGAGTACTTGCTCACACACCAGGCGGCGCTGACGCCGAAGACCACGTTGAGCGGCACCGAAATCAGCACGGCGATCACCGTGAGTTTCAGCGCCGACAGCGCGTCGGGCTCGAAGATCGCGGCGAAGAATGCACCCAGGCCGAGCTTGAGGCCCTGGGACACCACGATAAACAGCGGCAGCAGCAAGAATAGCGCGAAGATCAGCCAGCCAAGGCTGATCAGGATACGCCGGGAAACGGCACTGCCACGGCGGGCAGCGTTGGCCGAAGACGCGGCGGTAATAGACGATTGGGACATGTTCCGCGCCTCCTTATGGGGTTTCGATGCGCCGCTGCAACAAGTTGATCAGCAGCAACAGGACAAAGGAAACCACCAGCATCAGCACGCCGATGGAAGTAGCGCCGGTGTAGTCGTATTGGTCGAGCTTGACCATGATCAGCAGCGGCAGGATCTCGGTTTTCATCGGCATGTTACCGGCGATGAAAATCACCGAGCCGTACTCGCCAACGCCTCGGGCAAACGCCAGAGCAAACCCGGTCAGCCAGGCCGGTAGCAGCGCGGGCACCAGGATGTAGCGGAACACCTGCAACGGTTTGGCACCCAGGCAGGCGGCGGCTTCTTCGATTTCACGGGGGATATCGGCGAGCACCGGCTGCACGGTGCGCACCACGAACGGCAGCGTGACGAAGGTCAATGCCAGGGTGATGCCCAATGGGGTGTAGGCGATCTTGAAGCCCAGGTCGGCAGCGAATTGGCCGACTAAACCTGTCGGCGTGTACAGCGCGGTGAGCGCGATACCGGCGACGGCGGTGGGCAAGGCGAACGGCAGGTCGATCATCGCATCGATGATCTTGCGTCCAGGGAAGGTGTAGCGCACCAGCACCCAGGCCAGCAGCGTGCCGATCACGCCGTTGATGATCGCGGCGTACAACGCGGTGCCGAAGCTCAGCTTCAACGCCGCCAGCACCCGCGGTGCGGAAATAATGGCCCAGAACTGATCCCAGGTGAGCTGGGCGGCATGGACGAACATCGCCGCCAGGGGGATGAGCACAATCAGGCTGAGGTACACCAAGGTGTAGCCCAGCGTCAGCCCGAAGCCGGGTATGACGGGGGAGATACGACGCGACATAAAAGTCCTTGGTTAACAGGTAAATACCACTATAGGAGCAAGCCTATGTGGGAGCTGGCTTGTGTGGGAGCCGGCGGTTCGACGCCTCGACTTGCCCGCGATGGCATCAACTCGGTGTGTCAGTCACATCGCGGTGATGCCATCGCAGGCAAGCCAGCTCCCACACAAGCCCGGCTCCCACATAGGCTCGCTCCTACAATCAGTGATGCTTACTGTGCAGTGTAGATCTGGTCGAACACGCCACCGTCATTGAAGAATTTCGGTTGGGCAGTTTTCCAGCCGCCGAAGTCTTTGTCGATAGTCACCAGGTCCAGTTTCGGGAACTGCTGGGCGTACTTGGCGGCGACCTCTTTGTCACGCGGGCGGTAGAAATTCTTCGCCGCGATCTCCTGGCCTGCCGGGCTGTACAGGTGCTTGAGGTACGCGGTGGCGATTTCGGTGTTGCCCTTTTTCTCGGCGTTCTTGTCGACCACAGCCACTGGCGGCTCGGCGAGGATCGACAGGGACGGCACGACGATGTCGAACTTGTCGGCGCCGCCGTCTTCTTTCAAGGCCAGGAAGGCTTCGTTTTCCCAGGCCAGCAACACGTCACCCTGACCGTTGTTGACGAAGGTAATGGTCGAGCCGCGAGCGCCGGTATCCAGGATCGGCACGTGCTTGAACAGCTCTTTCACGTATTCCTGAGCCTTGGCTTCGCTGCCACCGGCTTTCAGGCCATAGGCCCAGGCGGCGAGGAAGTTCCAGCGGGCGCCGCCGGAGGTTTTCGGGTTCGGGGTAATGACGGAAACGTCTGGCTTGATCAGGTCGCCCCAGTCCTTGATGCCTTTAGGGTTGCCCTTGCGCACCAGGAACACGATGGTGGAGGTGTAAGGCGTGCTCGCGTCCGGCAGGCGGGTCTGCCAGTTTTCCGGAAGGGTCTTGCCCAACTTGGCGATTTCGTCGATGTCGCCGGCCAGGGCCAGGGTCACTACGTCGGCGCGCAGGCCATCGATCACCGCCCGGCCTTGCTTGCCCGAGCCACCGTGAGATTGCTGGATCTTGACGTTGTCGCCAGGGTGCTCTTTCTTCCAGAAGCTGGTGAATTCGGCGTTGTAGTCCTGGTACAGCTCACGGGTCGGATCGTACGAAACGTTGAGCAACTCGTAATCCTTGGCAACAGCGGAACCGGCAAACACAGCACTGGCCAGTGCTGCCAGGGCATAACGGCGAATCGACGACATAGAGAAGCTCCTGAAATTCTTTTGTGTTGGCTTTTTCTTATAAGTGCTGGTCACGCAATCGAATCGCCGATCCTGCTTTAGCTCGGTTTGTTACCCGGGCTCTGCAGACGGAATTTCTCTTTGCGTTCGATCTGTACCACTTGGGCGTTATGCACAGTGATTTCCACCGCGCCAAACCGCAGATCGCGCAGGGCGCTCTGGATCTCGCGCAAAATGGCTGCTTCGTCCTGGCCGTCAACGCTACGTAGAGATGCGCTCATGGTGGTGCTCCTGAAATGAGAAGTGCCTGGCAGTGGCGGCACTGCTTGCGGCGTGAGGCGATAGTAGATAAGCGCGGATATTCTTAAAAATACTATTTAAGAATGTTTATATAACCAGAAAGAATTTTCTGTTGGGACGGGCAGTTGCGAGACGGAAAAAATAAATTTCGCCGGGTGAAGATCGAAATGTGGGAGCGGGCTTGCTCGCGAATGCGGTGCGTCAGTTTGTGCATCGGGTGACTGATACACCGCATTCGCGAGCAAGCCCGCTCCCACATTTTGTTCTCTATTTCATAGTGGTGACGCTGGCGCCTGGCGGATCGCCGGGGCTCTGCTCCAGTCCAACCCACTGGCCGGCATCGGCCGGCCAAACCAATAGCCCTGGCCCAGATCGCACTGGTGATCCAACAAGAATCGCGCCTGCTCCATCTGTTCAATCCCCTCGGCGTGCACCTGCATCCCCATGCTCTGCGCCAAGGCAATGACCACGCGAACAATCGCCGCGTCATCTTCATCCCACGGCAGCCCCGCGACAAAGCCTTGGTCGATCTTGAGCTTTTGCACCGGCAGGCGCTTGAGGCGCAGCAGTGACGAATAACCGGTGCCAAAGTCGTCGATGGCCAGGCGCAAACCCAGTTCCCGCAGGCGGTGCAGTTGTTCAAGTGCCACTTCCGGGTCGTCCATCACCGCGCTTTCGGTGACTTCCAACTCCAGAAAAGCCGGATCCAGTCCGGTGTCATGCAGCACCTTGGCCACTTGTTCGTACAGCTCACGTCGGGCGAACAGGCGGCTGGAGACATTCACCGCGAGGAAGGACAAGGTCACGCCGTCGGCCAGCCATTGGCACATCTGGCGACACGCCTGGTCCATGACCCAGGCATCAATCTCGGCAATCAACCCAGTGCGTTCAGCGATCGGGATGAAATCTCCCGGCGGCACCAGGCCGCGTTCCGGGTGCTGCCAACGCACCAAGGCTTCGACGCCGATCAGGCGGCTGCTCTGCAAGTCATGTACTGGCTGGTAGTAAACCCGCAGCTCATGCTGGTCGAGAGCGCGGCGCAGTTCGCCGGCGATTTCCACCCGGTGCTGGGCGTGGGCGGTGAGCTCTTCGGTGTACAAGGCATAGCCTTCGCGGCCGACGCTTTTGGCTTTGAATAGCGCGGAGTCAGCGTTACGCAGCAGTTGCTCGGCGCTCAAGGCATCGCTGGGAAACAGGCTGATGCCAATACTGGCACTGATAAACAACTGATGGCCGTCGAAGATGAATGGCTCCTTCATCGCATCAAGGATTCGCTGGGCCAGGACGGCGGCCTGGGCCACCTGTGGACAACTTTCCGCCAGCACCGCGAACTCATCGCCGCCCAGGCGCGCAAGGGTGACGCCTGGGCCGAACAAGCCTTGCAGGCGCTCGCCCACCACCTTGAGCAACTGATCGCCCACATTATGGCCCAGGCTGTCATTGATGATTTTGAAGTGGTCGAGGTCGATCAGCAGTAAGGCGCAGCCGCGCTTGTGCACCTGGGCTGAGGCCAACGCCTGTTCGGCGCGGTCGGTGAACAACAGGCGATTGGGCAGATTGGTCAGCGGATCGTGGTGAGCCAGGTGTGCCAGTTCGTGCTCGGAGTGCTTGATCGCGCTGATGTCGGAGAACACCGCGACGTAGTGGCTGACCTGGCCCTGGTCATCGCGCACGACCCGGATCGTTTGCCACTGTGGATAAATTTCGCCGCTCTTGCGCCGGTTCCAGATCTCGCCGCTCCATTCGCCGCAGCGCTCCAGAGCCTGAAACATCTGCTGATAGAAACTGACCGAATGGCGCCCGGACTTGAACAGGCTGGGGCGATGGCCCAGCACGTCTTCGCGCCGATAGCCGGTAATTTCGATAAAGGCCCGGTTAACGTGAACAATCAGGCCCTGGATATCGGTGACCAACACCCCTTCGCGGGTGCAATCGAACACCGCTGCAGCCTGGCGCAGCCGTTCGCGGTTTTCCTTCAAGGGCTGCTGGATCAGATTCGCCCGGGCAAAACGGGCACAGAGGAGAAAAATCACCAGCGCACTGAGAACGATCCACACGTAACCACGGATCAGTTGCCAGTGGATGATCTTCAGCGGTTCATCGAGAAGATTGATCAATAGGTGCTGACTGAGTTGTATCCAAATAATAGAAACCAGCAGGTACAACAGCCCCGCACGTAGGGCACCTCGGTGTGAAAACAGCATATGGTTAGTAATCCTTACTAAAAAACCAGATTCGCCCTACAAAGGTTGGGGATTATAGAATAAGAAACATCCAGTCACTTCTATCTGAAAGGGCGACTGGTTTTATCTGTGGGCTTAGTGATAATGCGTGAGCTGTTTTTTTCTTTATCTGAGGGCCATACAGCCTATGTGGTACAACGGTTTTCTTGACTTGTCGCCTTGGCAACTGGTGGCAGTCACCCTGTTGATGACCCACGTGACCATTGTTGGCGTCACGGTCTATCTGCACCGCTATTCAGCCCATCGCTCCCTGGAGCTCAATGCCGGCCTGAAACACTTCTTCCGCTTCTGGCTGTGGCTGACCACGGCGCAGAACACCCGCGAGTGGACTGCCATCCACCGTAAACACCACGCCAAGTGCGAAACCGTCGACGATCCCCACAGCCCGGTGATCAAGGGCCTGTCCACTGTCCTGCGCAAAGGCGCCGAACTGTACCGCGCCGAGGCGGAAAACCCCGAGACGCTGCGTATCTACGGCAAGAACTGCCCGGAAGACTGGATCGAACGCAACCTCTACACCCGTTTTCCGCTGCTGGGTGTCGCCATCATGGGCATCATCGACCTGCTGCTGTTCGGCACCATCGGCATCACCATCTGGGCGATCCAGATGATGTGGATCCCGTTCTGGGCCGCCGGCGTGATCAACGGCCTGGGCCATGCGGTCGGCTATCGCAACTTCGAATGCCGTGACGCGGCAACCAACCTGATTCCCTGGGGCATCATCGTCGGTGGCGAAGAACTGCATAACAACCATCACACCTACCCCAACTCCGCCAAGCTGTCGGTGAAGAAATGGGAGTTCGACCTGGGCTGGGCCTGGATCAAAGTGTTCAGCTTCCTGCGCCTGGCCAAGGTTCAGCGCGTCGCACCTATCGCTCACCGGGTCGAAGGCAAGGGCCACCTGGACATGGACACCGCCATGGCGATCCTCAACAACCGTTTCCAGATCATGGCCCAGTACCGCAAGCTGGTCATCGCGCCGCTGGTCAAGCAGGAACTGGAGAAGGTCGATCACTCGGTCCGTCACCAATTCCATCGCGCCAAGCGCCTGCTGTCGCGGGAAACCAGCCTGCTGGATGACCGTCACCACCTGCGCATCCAAAGCATGCTGGAGCACAGCCAGGCGCTGAAAGTGATCTACGAGAAGCGCCTGGCGCTGCAACAGATCTGGCTCAAGACCAGCACCAACGGTCATGACATGCTGGCGGCGATCAAGGAATGGGTCCACGAGGCCGAGGCCAGCGGGATTCAGTCCCTGCGCGACTTTGCCCATCAGTTGAAAACCTACTCGTTGCGGCCTGCCAAGGCCTAAAGGCCAAGCCGGCACATCCGTAGTAGCTGTCGAGCCCCTGCGAGGCTGCGTCAAGGACGACGCGGTTTTGCGGCCAGCTCGGTGGCTGCGGTGCGGCCTACGCAGCCTCGCTAAAGCTCGACAGCGGTGGGGTGTTCAAATGGCCCACCCTATAACCCCACACCTGCCCGGTGAGGTTCAAGACGGTATCTCCGGGAGATGTAAGGCGCTCCTACAGGTTTTTGACGCCATTTCACAGGCACCTCGTTATCCCCTCCATACGCCCCCGATAACGGAACTTCGCTGCAAATCCCTCCTCTCAAGCAACGCTTCGCCATCCTGGCGAGCCTTGTTGTGACCGCTGTCCGATACTGCGGCACGCCCAGAGAGACTTGTGCCGATGGTCCACGATACGACCACCCCAACACCTGCGTCCTCCCCGCCCACGGCTGAACAACCGCGCCCTGCTGCGGCCGCTACTTTACTGGCCTTGATGCATGCCCAGGGCGAAGTAGAACGCCTGAGCGAACGTGAACAGTTGTTGAGTTCGCTGCTGGTCAGCGTGAATGCCGTGCTGTGGGCAATCGAATGGGAGACCCGTCGTGTGCTGTACGTCAGCCCGGCCTATGAGCGAGTTTTCGGACGTATGGCAGGTTTACTGCTGACCGATTATCGGGAATGGCGCAACAGCATCCACCCCGAAGACGTCGACTATGCCGAGCACAGTCTGGCCCAAGTGCTGGACATAGGCGTGGTGGAAGACCGCGAGTACCGCATCATCACGGCAGACGGGCAGATCCGCTGGATCAGCGACAAGTGCTATATCAACCAGCAAGCCGAGCCCGGACAGCCGGTCATCATCGTGGGCATGGCCGAGGACATCACCGAAAAGAAGCAGTTGGAGCTGGAGTTGCACCGCCTGGCCACCACCGACGTGCTGACCCAGAGCAGCAACCGTCGGCACTTCTTTGAATGCGCCAACCGTGAATTCGACCGCGCCTGCGCCCAGGGCACCCCCTTGGCGTTCCTGTTGCTGGACATCGATGACTTCAAGGTCATCAACGACACCTACGGCCATCTGGAGGGCGATCAGGTGTTACAGCGCATCGCCGGGAGCGGTCGAGGGGTTTTGCGCCGTGGCGACCTGTTCGGGCGCATTGGCGGCGAAGAGTTCGCCGCCGTGCTGCCCGGCTGCGCGCCAGAGATGGCATTACAAGTGGCGGAACGGTTGAGGCACGAAATCCAACAGCTAAGTTTCAGCCATGAAGAACAAGGCTTCAGCGTGACGGTCAGCCAGGGCCTGGCCAATCTCAGCGCCGAGGATGCCAACCTGGACAGCCTGTTTGGCCGCGCCGATACGGCGATGTATGAAGCCAAGCGTCAGGGTAAGAACCGGGTGGTTCAATCGACTTAGGCATAAACTTGCCGCCCTGCCTTCCACCACACCGGCGTCGATTCGCTGTCCGGTAAATCCTCCCCACCTTCACTGCAACTACCGGCCAACAGCCAGCCCATCAATAACCAGATGAAAAACCAACGCTTGGTCATTGCTCAGACTCCGTGGATACGGCAGCGGACGACTTGCGCGTAAACCGCCCGCGAATCAACACAAAAAACAGCGGCACGAAAAATATCCCCAGCACCGTCGCACTGAACATCCCGCCCAACACCCCGGTGCCGATGGCCTGCCGTCCCGCCGACCCTGCGCCACTGCTCAAGGCCAACGGCAAGACACCGAACATGAACGCCAGTGACGTCATCAGAATCGGCCGCAAACGCAAACGCGCCGCCGTCAACGTGGCATCCACCAAGCCTTGGCCCTGCTCCTGCAAATGCTTGGCAAACTCCACAATAAGGATCGCGTTCTTGGCCGCCAGCCCCACCGTGGTCAGCAGGCCGACCTGGAAGTACACATCGTTCGACAGCCCCGTTACTCGCGTCGCCAGCACCGTGCCGATCACGCCCAATGGCACCACCAGCATTACCGAGAACGGTACCGACCAACTCTCGTACAACGCCGCCAGACACAGGAATACGAAAACGATGGACACCGCGTACAACAACGGCGCCTGAGTACCCGCCTGACGCTCCTGATAGGACTGCCCGCTCCACTCGTAACCGATGCCTTCGGGCAGTTGCTTGATGATCGTTTCCACCGCCGCCATCGCCTCGCCCGAGCTGACGCCCGGCGCCGGGTCGCCCACCAGTCCCAAGGACGCATTGCCGTTGTAGCGTTCCAGTTGCGGCGAGCCGTAACTCCAGGCCGCGCTGGCAAAGGAGGAAAAAGGCACCATCTGCCCCAGACTGTTGCGCACAAACCAGCGGTCCAGGTCCGCGACCTGCATGCGCGCCTCGGCCTCGCCCTGGATGTACACCCGCTTGACCCGGCCCTGGTTGAGATAATCGTTGACGTAATTGCCGCCCAGCGCCGCCGACAAGGTGTTGTTGATGTCGCTGGTGGACAGGCTCAGGGCGCCGGCTTTGCGATCATCGATACTGACCCGCAGCTCTGGCGTGTCATTCAACCCGTTGCTGCGCACCCGTTGCAGCAGCGGGTTCTGGTTGGCCTGGCGAATGAACTCGTCGCGCGCCTTGACCAATGCATCGTGTCCCAGACCACCGAGGTCCTTGAGCTGCACATCAAAACCCGAGCTTTGCCCCAGCCCGCGAATCGCCGGGGGCAAGCTGACGAAAATGCTCGCATCACGCACGCTGGCCAGCGCCTGGCTGGCGCGCCGGGCAATCGACGCCGAGTCCTGGCCGGGGCCCGTGCGCTCGCTCCAGTCCTTGAGTTTGATAAAGGCCCGCCCGGTACTCTGCCCATTCCCACCGATGCCCAGGCCGGCAATGCCGATCAACGCGTCGACCTCCGGTTGCGCCAGCATGTAATCCTCGAGCTGACTCATGGCTGCATCCATGCGGGTGTTAGTCCCACCCTCCGGCAGTTTGATTTGCGCCATCAGCGTGCCCTGATCTTCATCCGGCAGAAAGCCGGTGGGCAACTGCACGTAGACCAGGCCCATGGCGCCGGCTATCAGAGCGTAGGCCAGCAACCCTGAACGCTTGCGCTTGAGCATCTGCCCCACGCCAACCTGATAACGCTCGGTATTGCGCGCAAACATGCGGTTGAACCACCCGAAGAAGCCGCCACGGGTTCCATGATTGACATCGCCGGGTCGCAACAGCGTGGCGCACAGTGCCGGCGTCAGGGTCATGGCGACAAACACCGACAACAGCATCGCGACGACGATGGTCACCGAAAACTGTCGGTAAATGATCCCCGTGGAACCGCCGAAAAACGCCATGGGAATGAACACCGCAGACAACACCAGGGCAATGCCCACCAGCGCGCCTGTGATCTCATCCATCGATTCACGGGTGGCCTCCAGCGCCGACAGGGCTTTCTCGGCCATGACCCGCTCGACGTTCTCCACCACCACAATCGCGTCGTCCACCAGCAACCCGATGGCCAACACCATGGCAAACATGGTCAGGGTATTGATCGAATACCCCAGTAACGCCAGCACCCCGAATGTCCCCAGTAACACCACCGGCACGGTAATGGTGGGGATCAACGTGGCCCGCAGGTTTTGCAGGAACAGGTACATGATCAGCACCACCAGCACGATGGCTTCGCCCAAGGACATCACCACTTCCTTGATCGAGAGGCTGACAAAGGGTGTGGTGTCGTAAGCCACCACCGCCTCCAGCCGCAGTTCGCTGGGGAAAAATTGCTCCAGTTCGGCCAGCTTGGCCTTCACCGCATCGCCCACCGACAAAGCATTGGCGCCAGTGGCCAAGGTCACGCCCATGGACGCTGCCGGCTGGCCGTTGAGGGTGGTGATCACGTCATAGCTCTCGGCGCCGACCTCAATGCGCGCCACATCGCTGAGCAGCACCAGGGCGCCGTCACTGGCGGACTTGACCACCACATTGCGAAATTCCTCCAGGGTCTGCAGTTTGTTGCGCGCGGTGATGGTGGCGTTCAATTGTTGCCCCGCCACCGCCGGCAAGGCGCCCAATTGCCCGGCCGAGACTTCGGTGTTTTGCGCCTGCAACGCGGCGCTGACATCCGAAGGCATCAGTGCGTATTTGGCCAGCTTGGCCGGGTCAAGCCAGATACGCATGGCAAAACCAGAACCGAGCAACTGCACCTCGCCCACACCGTTGACCCGACTGAGCTGGTCCAACAAAGTGCTGTCGATGTAGTCGCCGATCTCGTTGCTGGTGACCTGACTGTTCGCCGACTTCAGAGCCACCATCAGCAGGAAGTCAGAACTGCCCTTGGTCACCGTCACCCCTTGGCTCTGTACGGTTTGCGGCAAGCGCGACTGAGCCTGCTGAAGCTTGTTCTGCACCTGCATCTGCGCCACATCCGGGTCGGTGCCGGGGGCGAAGGTCAGGGTGATGGTCGCGGTGCCCGCCGAACTGCTGGAGGCGGACATGTACAGCAAGTTATCCAGGCCGGTCATTTGCTGCTCGATGATTTGCGTCACCGAATCTTCCACGGTCTTGGCCGAAGCGCCGGTATAGGTGGCGGAAATCCGTACGCTGGGCGGTGCGATGTCCGGGTACTGTTCAAGCGGCAGTTGGCTGATGGACAGCGCGCCGCCGAGCATGATGACGATGGCGATGACCCAGGCAAAAATCGGCCGATCAATGAAGAAGCGTCCCATGTTCAGTCCTCCTTTTTCACGGCTGCGTTTTCCACGACCGACACCGCTATGCCGGGCCTGACTTTCTGCCCTCCCTCAACGATCACCTGCTCGCCGGCCACCAGCCCTGAGGTCACCCACCACTGGTTATCCACCGCCCGGTCAAAGGTGATTGGCCGCTGCTCAACCTTTCCGTCTACCACCAGCAGGACCGAGGTAGCACCGCTGGCCGCGCGGGTCACCGCTTGCTGCGGCACCAGAATCGCCTGGTCATCCCGCGCCTGCTCCAACACTCCACGCACGTACATGCCTGGCAGCAACTGGCGATTCGGGTTGGCGATTTCAGCACGCAAGGTCACCGTGCCGGTGCCCTCGTTCACCCTGGCGCCGCTGAACTTCAAGCGCCCGGTCTGGTTGTAGAGGCTGCCGTCTTCCAGGCGTAAGGACATGTCTGCCTCGCCCTCGGCGGCACTGCGCAGGGTGCCAGTCGCCAGCTCACGCTGCAGGCGCAGCAACTCGGTGGTGGACTGGGTGACATCGACGTACAACGGGTCGAGCTGCTGAATGGTGGTCAGCACCGTCTCCTGATTGGCCACCACCAGGGCGCCAGGGGTGACAGTCGAGGTTTCAATACGTCCGGAGATCGGCGCGACAATGCGGGTGTAGGTCAGGTTGATCCTCGCGGTTTCCAGGGCCGCCTCGGCGAGTTTCACGTCCGCCGCTGCGGTCTCCACATTGGCTTGGGCGTCGTCGTTGTCCTGACGGCTGACGGCCTCGATGGTCGCCAATTCAGCCGTACGCCTGGCCGTGATCCGGGCCGCCTTGAGGCTCGCACGGGACTTGGCCAACGACGCCTCGGATTGCGCCACGGCGGCGCGGTAGGGCGCCGCATCCAGCTCGTACAACACCTGCCCGGACTTGACCTCGCTGCCTTCGACAAACAAGCGCCGAAGCACCACGCCGCCCACTTGCGGGCGCACCTCTGCCATCAAAAGAGCCTGGGTACGCCCCGTCAGCTCGGTGCGCAACACCTGGCTTTGCGGTTTCAGGGTAATCACGCTGACCTCGGGGGCAGCCGGTGTTGTTGGTGGCTCATCCGAGGAGCAACCGCTCAACAGTGAAAGCACCAGCAGCGCCATCACGAACGCGCATGTCACCAAAAATTTGGCGAGCAGTTTTGTCGACATAGAGGCCTCAGCAACAAAGGGGAAAGCTTGAGCGAGGCGTCAGGATGAGAGGCAAATGTGCAGGAAAATTGAAGATTGGCGCGCACCCTTGAAACCTGCACGCCAGGGGGCCTAAATGGAAAGACATTCCGCGACTTGCCCACCGCCCATGAAGCTGAGTATTTCCACCAAACTGTTCGCCGCCGTCTTCGCCAGCGTGCTGCTGGTCATCCTGGCGATGAGTGCCGCCACCGGCTGGAGCTTCCAGCGCGGCTTTATCGGCTACCTCAACGACCAGGGGATTACACGGCTGGAGAAAGCCTTGCCAAGGCTGGCCGAGTTTTACGGCCGAGAAGGCAGTTGGGATGAGTTCCGCAAAGATCCGCGCCAGTTGTTCGAACTGATGCGGCCTATTCCGGGCGTGGACTTCCCGCTGGATACTCCACGGGAAGAAGCGATGATGCCCGACTCCACCGGCGCGCTGTTTCGCATGGCCCTGCTGGATGCTCAACAACAGCGCGTGGTCGGCTACAAGAAACCCGGGGCTGACGCAATCCTGCGCCCCATCCTACTGGATGGGAAAACGGTCGGCTGGCTAGCCCTCGCACCGTTTCAGAGCGTTTCAGAAGGCGGCGGCGAAATCTTTAGACGCTATCAACTCCACACCAGCCTGATCGTTGGCCTTGGCTCCCTGCTGCTGGCCACACTGATCGCCTGGTGGATCTCCCGCACGCTCCTCGGCCCGGTCAAACGAGTGGCCGCCGCCACCCATCGACTGGCAGCCGGCGAGTACAACTGCCGGGTGGCGGTCACCTCCCAGGATGAAGTCGGGCAGCTGTCCCGGGACTTCAATCAACTGGCCCTGACCCTGGAGCGCACCGAACGCATGCGTCGCGACTTCATGGCCGATGTCTCCCATGAGCTGCGCACGCCGCTGGCGATCTTGCGCGGCGAACTGGAGGCCCTGGAAGACGGCGTACGCCCCCTCGACCGCAACGCCCTGTGGTCACTGCAAACCGAAGTGGGCCTGCTGGGCAAACTGATCGAAGACCTTTACGAGTTGTCCCTGGCGGACGTCGGCGCCCTGACCTATCGCAAAAACAAAGCCGACGTGGGCGCGTTGTTGAGCCAGAGCGTCGAGCTGTTTCGCGAGCGCAGCGTTGCCCGCTGCCTGAACCTGGAGTTGAAACTGCCGGCCAGGCCCTACGTACTGGAAGTGGATGCCAGTCGCATGCAACAGCTGTTCGGTAATCTGCTGGAAAACTCGATGCGCTACACCGCAGCCGGCGGCCATGTGCGCGTCAGCCTCAGGCCCGATCCGCAAGCGTTGATCATCGACATTATCGACTCAGCTCCCGGGGTGAGCGCCGAGCAACTGCCACGCCTGTTCGAGCGCTTCTATCGTGGCGAAGCGTCGCGCAATCGGGCCAATGGCGGCGCAGGCCTGGGCCTGGCGATTTGCCGGAATATCGTCGAAGCACATGGCGGCCGGATCACTGCTGCTCACTCGCCTGAAGGCGGATTGTGGCTGAACATTCGTCTACCCTGGGAGATCTGAATCAATGACTGTCGAAGCACCGATCCTGGTGGTTGAAGACGAGCCCAAGCTGGCCGCGTTGCTGCGGGACTACTTGGTCAACGAAGGATACGAGGTGAAGTGCCTGGATAACGGGCTGGATGTCGTGCCCGCCGTGGCAGTGTTCAACCCACGGCTGATCCTGCTGGACTTGATGCTGCCGGGGCGCGATGGCCTGGAGGTGTGCCGTGAGCTGCGCACGTTCAGCACAGTGCCGGTGATCATGATCACCGCCCGAGTCGAAGAAATCGACCGTCTGCTGGGGCTGGACCTGGGCGCCGACGACTATATCTGCAAACCGTTCAGCCCTCGGGAAGTTGTGGCCCGGGTCAAGGCTATCCTGCGGCGCGGAGCCTTGTTGGAAGCGCTTCCCACCCCACGCCTGTTCATCGACGAGGAACGTTATTGCGCCCAATTTGGCGGTATCGCCCTGGACCTGACACCGGTTGAACTGCGCCTGCTCAAGACCCTGGCGAACACCCCGGGACGGGTGTTTTCCCGTGATCAATTGCTGGACAGGTTGTACTTCGACCACCGGGTAGTCACTGACCGCACGGTGGACAGCCACATCCGCAACCTGCGCCGCAAACTGGAACATGCCTGCCCCGGCCAGGACCCGATTCGCTCGATCTACGGCGTGGGCTACAAGCTGGAACTTTAGCGCCTCGTGAGGCGCATCCGGGTCAGTTCCGGCAACCCGACCTTGAGCAACCGCGCGGCCTTGCTTTTGGCCAGGGCCTCGACGCCTTCATGCTCCGTCAGCCGCGCCAGTTGCGCGGCCATGTGCATCACCAGCGCTTCGCGGGAATACACCCCGCCCTCCAGTGAATAAACCGCCGCGATCAGCTGCCGCAACTCCAGAGGCAAGCGCCAGCGGGTGCGCAATGCCGAGCCGTAGCTGGCACCAAAGGTGAAGAGCGACTCGCCGATCAACTCGTCATCCAGCTCCCCGCCACCCTGGCGCCACTCCTGCAAGCAACGCAACAGCGCCAGGTCGCCGAGGCGATGCAGAATGCCGGCGCTGTAGCAGCGCTCGTGATCCAGGTCGAGCATGCGCGCCAGCGAGCGGGCGTACTCGGCGGTGCGTTGGGACAGTTGCCAGTGGCGCTCGGCGTAATCCACCAGGCCAGGGTCGCTCAAGATCACGTTGTGCTTGAGGGCCAGACCCAGGATCAGGTTCATGCTTTGCCCGGCCGCCAGCTTATGCAGCGCCATGGCCAGGGTTTGCACCGGCGTACCGTGATGGCCGGCGCTGTTGGCGGCGGCGATCAGTACAGCGGTGATTTGCGGGTCCACGCGCACCTGCTCTTCCAGGTGCCGGAGATCCAGGCCTTCCGGCTCAAGACTGTGTTGCACCGCCGTCTTGACGTCAACTCGCAACGGCGCGCCGTCGGACGTTTCCCGGCGGCGTTCGAGGAACACCGGCAAGGTCATGCCGGGCACCAGCGCCGGGACGTCGCAGTAGACCGTCTCGCCTTCGTTGAGCAGCAGATCTTGCAGACGCTGGGTGAGGCCTTCCATGTTCAAGGGCTTGGTCAGGTACGCCGTCGGCGCCAGGGGCAAGGCTTCGCGCACGCTGGCGCTGTCATTACGGGTACTGAGCAGGATAAACGGCAACGCCGGGGACCGTCGTTGCTGGCGTACGCTGCGCAACAGGCTCAAGCCGTCGACACCGGGTAGCTCCCAGTCGGCAATGATCAGGTCGTAGGTTTTTTCACTCAGCATCAAGGCCGCTTGCTGGCCATCGGCACACAGATCCAGCCGCGCGTCGCAGCGCACATTCAACAGCACCTGCTTGAGCAGATCCCGCGACCAGGGATCGGCCTCGGCAATCAGCACACGGGGTACAGCCGGTAAATCAACAGCAGTCATCCAGCACGCTCCATCGGCAATGCTTGCACCTTAGACAAAGGAGCCGCCCACGTACAAGGAACAACGCCTGAATACAGAGCATCCACCATGAAAAATCTATGGTCACCCCCATTTTTGCAATACTGATTAACGGGTGGTGTGGTTGGCTTGCTTAAATCTATCCGGCGTCTGTTTGGGGCATGCCCCAGCGCCACGATGAGAGTCGCGCCTGACGATCCTTAAAAACCCGTCGGCTTCTGAAGCCGATTTTTATGTCAGGATCTTCGCCAGGCCGGTGTGCCGTTCACATCATCTGTTGTTCAGCTATCGCAAAACCTGAAGGTGAATCGTGGTACTGCAACAACCGCGGGGTCAGGCGTTCAAGGCGTCTGGCCCTGCTTCATATTGCGTATGGTGAGCGGCTATCGCCCAAGCGATACGCGCCAGTTTGTTAGCCAGGGCACAGGCCACGACATTCGAATGTCGTCGACTTAGCAATGAGCGCACCCAATCGGCCAAGGCGCCTTTTTGGTGCTCCAGATTTTGCATATAGACCCTGGAACACTGCACCAACAGTTGTCGCAGGTGCTTGTCACCACGCTTGCTGATTCCCAGCAAGTTGGCCTTGCCACCGGTGCTGTACTGTCTGGGCACCAAGCCCACTGAGGCGGCAAAGTCCCGACTGCATCGGTACTGCTTGCCGTCGCCCATTTCTACAGCCAGCAGGCTGGCGGTGATCGGGCCGACACATGGAAGACTCAGCAAACGACTGCCCAGATCATCGTCGGCCAGTTGGCCCGCCAGCTCTTTGTCCAAGACCTTGATTTGCTCATCCAGGTAGGCAAAGTGGTCGTGCAGGCGTTGCAACAATATCGTCAGACGAACGGGTAATTCATGCTCGGCCAAGGCGCTCGCCAGACGCTTCATGATGGCCAACCCTTTGGGCAGACTGATCCCAAACTCCAGCAGGAAACCGTGCATCTGATTAGCCGTTTTGGTGCGGTCATGCACCAGCGATTCGCGCATCCGGTGTAGCACGGACAGGGTTTGCTGGGATTCGGTTTTAGGCGTGACGAAGCGCATAGATGGGCGCGAAGCGGCTTCGCAGATTGCCTCAGCGTCGACAAAGTCGTTTTTATTGCCCTTGACGAAGGGCTTAACGAACTGCGGAGAAATCAGCTTGGCCGTGTGCCCCATTGCCGCCAACTGACGAGCAACATAGTGCGACCCCGCACAGGCCTCCATCACCACGATACAGCTCGGCGAGTTGCCGAAAAACTGCATCATTTGCGTCCGTGAGCATTTTTTGCGAAACACCTCACAGCCCGACTTATCCTGGCCGTGCAGGTGGAAAGTATGTTTGCCGAGATCGATACCGATCAGTGCTGACTCGCTCATGATGATGGCCTCCGAAAACAAAACACCCCGTGAAAGCGTAGCCCTCACAGGGTGTTGGGGGTGACCATCTCATTAACCCGCCGAAGCGGGTTTTTTGTCGATCAGGTCACTGTTCGATCACAGCTCGGAGAAGCACTCTTCGATGATCGCCAGGCCTTTGTCCAACTGCTCGTCCGGCGAAGTCAGCGGAACCAGTACGCGCAATACGTTGCCGTAGGTGCCGCAGGACAGCAGGATCAAACCCTTGTCGCGCGCCTTGGCCACCACGGAGGCGACGGCTGCGGCGTTCGGCTTGTGGGTGTCGCCGTCCTCGAACAGCTCGACTGCGATCATCGCGCCCAGGGCACGCACTTCACCGATCACCGGGTACTTGGCCTGGATGGCTTTCAGGCCAGTCACCAGGCGCTCGCCCACGGCCTTGCAGCGGTCCAGCAGGTGCTCTTCTTCAAACACTTCCATCACGGCCAGGGCCGCGGCGCAAGCGATCGGGCTACCGGCGTAGGTGCCGCCCAGGCCACCGGGTGCAATGGCGTCCATGTATTCAGCCTTGCCACACACACCGGCCAGCGGGAAGCCGCCAGCGATGGATTTGGCGAAGGTGGTCAGGTCGGCGGCAACGCCCATCTGTTCCATGGCAAAGAAGGTACCGGTACGGCCGGCGCCGGTTTGCACTTCGTCGGCGATCAGCAGGATGCCGTGCTTGTCGCACAGTTCGCGCAGGCGCTTCATGAAGGCTTTAGGCGCGACGTAGAAACCGCCTTCGCCCTGGACCGGTTCGATGATGATCGCGGCGATGTCACGCGGCTCGGCATCGTTTTTGAAGACGCGTTCGATGCTGGCGATGGAATCATCCACGCTCACACCGTGCAGTTCGTTCGGGTACAGCGCGCGGAATATACCGCCTGGCATCAGGCCCATGCCGGCCGAGTACGGTGCGACTTTACCGGTCAGGCCCAGGGTCATCATGGTGCGACCGTGGTACGCGCCGGTGAAGGCAATCACGCCGGCACGGCCAGTGGCGGCGCGGGCGATTTTCACGGCGTTTTCTACCGCTTCGGAACCGGTGGTGACCAGCAGGGTTTTCTTGGCGAAATCACCTGGCACCTTGGCGTTCACTTTCTCGCACAATTCCACGTAAGGCTCGTAGGCCAGTACCTGGAAACAGGTGTGCGTCAGCTTGTTCAACTGCGCGGTCACGGCAGCGATGATTTTCGGATGCAGGTGACCGGTGTTCAGCACGGCGATACCGCCGGCGAAGTCGATGAACTCGCGACCTTCAACGTCGGTCACGGTGGCGTTCTTTGCCGACTCGGCGAAGATCGGGTGAATCTGGCCAACACCGCGCGGTACAGCGGCTTCGCGGCGTTTCATCAGGGAAGCGTTGGTCTTGCTCATCAAAAAAGTCCTCATGCGCCGCTCATCGGGCGGCGTGGTCCAAGGAATACGTGGCGGGGAGGCAACTACGGCAGCATGCGATGATCGACTGCCACAGCTTTCCCGGCCACTTCGAATAACGTTTTGAAGCACGCAAAGGGACAGCGCTCTCGTGCCCTTTGCGTTTGAAGCAATGCCTTGCCGGGTTTAGATGCCCAGGCAGAGGTATTTGATTTCCAGGTAATCCTCGATCCCGTACTTGGAACCTTCACGGCCCAGGCCCGAAGCCTTGATGCCGCCGAACGGCGCCACTTCGTTGGAGATCAACCCGGTGTTGACGCCGACCATGCCGTATTCCAGGGCTTCAGCCACACGGAACACACGGCCCAGGTCACGGGCGTAGAAGTAGGACGCCAGGCCGAACTCGGTGTCGTTGGACATGGCGATCACTTCAGCTTCGTCTTTGAAGCGGAACAACGGTGCCAATGGGCCGAAGGTTTCTTCCTTGGCCACGGCGGCGTTTTTCGGCACGTTGACCAGAATGGTCGGCTCGAAGAAGTTGCCTTCCATCACCTTGCCGCCCGCCAGCAGGGTAGCGCCTTTGCTCAGGGCGTCAGCGATGTGTTCCTGAACCTTGGCCACCGCTTTTTCGTCGATCAGCGGGCCCGTGGTGGTGCCTTCTTCCAGACCGTTACCGATCTTGAGCTTGGCCACCGCCACTTTGAGTTTCTCGGCGAACGCGTCGTACACCGAATCCTGGATGTACAGGCGGTTGGCACAGACGCAGGTCTGGCCGTTGTTGCGGTACTTGGAGATGATCGCGCCTTCGACGGCCTTATCCAGGTCTGCGTCGTCGAACACGATGAACGGCGCGTTGCCGCCCAGTTCCAGGGAAACCTTCTTGATGTCCTTGGCGCATTCAGCCATCAGCTGACGACCGATTTCGGTGGAGCCGGTGAAGGACAGCTTGCGCACGATCGGGTTGCTGGTCAGCTCGCTACCGATGTCACCGGCGCTGCCGGAGACCACGCTGAACACCCCTTTTGGAATACCGGCACGCTGGGCCAGCTCAGCCAGGGCGAACGCGGAAAACGGCGTTTGCGACGCAGGCTTGAGGACCATGGTACAACCGGCAGCCAGGGCTGGGCCGGCTTTACGGGTGATCATCGCGGCCGGGAAGTTCCACGGCGTAATGGCTGCGGTCACACCAATCGGCTGCTTGATCACGATCAGGCGTTTGTCGGGCTGGTGGCCGGGAATCACATCACCGTAGACGCGCTTGGCTTCTTCGGCGAACCACTCGATGAACGAGGCGGCGTAGACGATTTCGCCCTTGGCTTCAGCCAGCGGCTTGCCTTGCTCCAGGGTCATCAGACGAGCCAGGTCGTCCTGGTTCTCGATGATCAGTTCAAACCAGCGACGCAGCTTGTTGGCGCGGTCCTTGGCGGTCAGGGCACGCCAGGCCGGCAGGGCCTTGTCGGCCGCTTCGATGGCGCGGCGGGTTTCGGCAGCGCCCATCTTCGGCACGGTGCCCAGGATTTCGCCGGTCGCGGGGTTATTAACCTTGATCGTTTGACCGTTGTCCGCATCAACCCAAGCGCCATCAATAAAGGCTTGCTGGCGGAACAACTGGGTGTCTTTAAGCTGCATGTCGGCTTTCCTTAACAGCACCGCGCGCGCGCGGAGCAAATTAGAGTTGTTGAAAGGCGCCTTTCGGGCTGCCGTCAGGGAAATCAGTCACTGGGCGCAAGCAAGTACATAGCGCACGGGAGACAGAGCGTTTGAAATCTCAAACGAATCCTAGGATCAATGGGGGTAAAGGACAATAGTCTGTTCGAAAAAAAGAACGTAAACGACGCATTTGCCCCACCTTTCAGATCAAACGCACAAACGACAACGCCCCCATCGCCAGTTGGCGACGGGGGCGTTGGGGCGCCTACGACTTACGGCTGGAACGACTTGAGCACGGCCAGCAAGCTGGTCAGGTTGTCGGCCACGCCGCCCTGGGCGACTTTTTCGGTGGCTGCGGCGCCAGCCGTGGTGTCGACACTGTAGATCTGCATCACGCCCTGGTTGGTAGCCGCCTGGGCCAAGGTGTTTTGCTGTTGCTGGGCCGAGACCGAGTTCTGGAACAGAATCGCGGTGGCCTGACCCATGGACTGATAAATGGTACTCATGGCCATGGCCGGCGATTCGGCAACGACCTTGACGTTGGTCTGGGTGACGGCATCGGTGATTTGCGGGCTGACTGTACTCATGGTTGGAACTCCTGGTTTTAGAAAGAACAACATCCGTTAACGCTCAGCCATTAAGGCTGGAACGACTTGAGCACGGTCAGAAGGCTGGTGAGGTTATCCGACACCCCGCCCTGGGCGACCTTCTCGGTGGCGGCGGCACCGGCGGTGGTGTCGACACTGTAGATCTGCATCACGCCCTGGTTGGTAGCCGCCTGGGCCAGGGTGTTTTGTTGTTGTTGGGCCGACACTGCGTTCTGGAACAGAATCGCCGTGGCCTGGGCCATGGATTGGTAGATGGTGCTCATCGCCATCGCTGGCGATTCGGCCACCACTTTGACGTTGGTCTGGGTGACCGCGTCGGTGATTTGCTCGTTTACAAATGCCATGATCAATTTCCTTATTTAGTACACGGAGCATTCCGTGTTCATCAATGAACGTTGCAAAACAGCTGGTGTGAAGCGGGTCGAAATCAACTTTCCGTACGCTGGCTGTGCTGCTCGCTCAACTGGCCAAGGGTCGATTCAATTTGCGCAATCAACTCTTTCATTTGCACATCAATAGCGGCTTTGACTTCCTGTCTGATCTGCTCGGACCACTGCTCCTTGAAGGAGCGCTCAGCCTGCTCCGGCGTACCCGGTGAAGCCTGCGGCTGCTGCGCCTTGAGCCATTGCTGAATCAACGCTTCACGCTGCTCAGCGGTTTGCCGGAGGGTGTTTTCAGTGACCTTGGCCCGTTCGAGCAGCTCACTGGTACGCACACGTTCAGCTTCGATCAACTGGCTCGTCTGCTCCCGGGCCTGATCGATGAGCGCCTGCGAGGTGCCGGCAAAGGTCTGCGGCCTGCTGCGCACCAGTGCTTCCAGTACTTGCCGGTCGCCGGGCGTCAGCGGCAGTTCAAGGGCTTCGGCCAGGCGGTAGATATCCGCCACGGGGTTGTGTTCGGGCTGGGCCATTTCGCTCTCCTGGGCCGTGGATGGGCCGCTAAAGCCGCACCTCAATGTTGTCTTGCCAAAAGCCGGCGAAGTAGAAGTCTTCGTCATTGTCACAACTGGAGGCCAGTTCCCACGGGGTCATGACGGTGGGCCGCGTGTCGAAAATCGGCGCAGGCACCGGTAGCAGGTTGGCGTTGGTGTAGAGGTTGCCCACCTCGTACGCGTTGGCGACAAACTGCGAACAGAACGCCGCGTTGCTGATGGACACCGACTCGTTGATCCGGCTCATGATGCCGGGCTCGTAGGCCGACAGCTTGAAGATCGACAGCATCGCGTTCCACTTGCTGTAGCGCCCACTGATGTCCTTGTTGACCACATCGCCGTAGAACTGGCCGGCGGCATAGGCGGCAGCGTTTGCCAGATCGGGTTCCGTGCAAGTAAAGACCATCGCCCCACGGGGCGGGGTTTCACTGCTCAGGTCGGTCAGTTGAATGCCATCGCCGACACTTTCGATCACGTGGGTGGCATCTACGGCAATGGCCGCATGCACCACCGGCACGTTGGGATCGCCTGTACCGAAGATTTTGGCTTTGAGCCATTGGCCCGCCCGAATAAAGGCACGGGGAATGCTGGTAGGCACGTTGTCATCCACTTGCGCCACTGAAAAAACAATATCTCCAGGCTGCATGATGTCGCTCCTCATTTAAGAAAAGTTGCTTTCAAGTTGCTGTTGCACGATTCCAGAAGGGTTCTGGAACCTGATGCTCGGTCTACGCCGCCGGCGCGGCGCGATTGGCCAGGGTGCTGCTGTACTTGGCGATGCTCTGGTCGATCTTGTCGATCGCCACGCTGGCGGCTTCGGCCTCCATCGCACCCGCAGCAGCCGCTACGGCTGCGGCCGCACCCACCAGCAGGTCGGTGGCCAGCGCACCCAAGGCGTCCTCGGCCGCTTTGCCGGGTTGGTTTGCAACGATGTTTTTGGTCATCTGCTCCAGCAATACCGCCTGAGCAGCGAGGGCAAGTTTGGTGACCCCGTCGAAGTACCCCGCCGCCGACTGCGCCACCAACCCGGCGGCCTGGCTGATCATCATGTCGGCGGCCACGGCGATCTGTGCCGGGGCATAGGCGTAGTTCTGCGCATTGGTGAACTGCACGGCCTGGACGATCTGGCTGTTGAGCGCTGCCGTGCTGTCAGCCGACGGCGTGCTCGCTTGATTGAGCAAGTGCTCGTTCATGCGCGCCATGATCGAGCGCGGGGCTGCTACCGTCGGGCTGGCAGGTGCCGTGGCAGCCGGATCGGCAGCAGGCGGCGGTTCGGGGGTAGCGGGCTTCTTTCTGCTAAACCACGACATGATGCGGCTCCCCAGGGCTCAACCCTTCTCGCCAATTTGCATGATCAACGCGACCGCCTTGGAGATCACCGCATTGGAAATCTGATTCATGGCTTGTTGGCTGTTGACCGCGTTCTGCAAAGACAGGCCGGCCGCACTGCTGGCCACCTGGTACAGCGATGCGATGGCCTGGGCCGGCGCCTCGGCAACCACCTTGACGTTGGTTTGGGTGACAGCATCGGTAATCTGGCTGTTGACCTCTGTCATACATCTCTCCTTGATGGAATCGACCCGGCGAGGATGCCGGCGGTTAGCGCGTGGGGCGTGAAGTGCTCATTGAACTAGAACGCGCCACGAAGAAGGTTGTGAACGCGATCAGCGCAACGCCGCCCGCAACAGCTGTACCCGCTTGCGTACCAGGGGCAGGCCGATCCCCAGCTCGGCGGCGATTTGCGGATAAGGCAGGTCATCAACAAAGCGCATTTCAAACAGCTGGCGCTGCAACAACGGCAGCTTTGCTACCCGCAGATCGACCTGGGCCAAGCGCTCACACTGCTCGGTAAGTTCCAGCACCGAGGCACAGGGAGCGGCAAGAATGACCTGGTGATCGTGCTCAAGATCGACCGAATAATCGAACAGTCGCCCTTCGCGTTTGCTGCGCCGCAGACTGTCGAGAAACACGTGATCGAGTACCAGAAACAAAAAACCCTGAGGATCGCGAATGCGCTCCGGCGAACGTCGGAAAAACAGCAACGCCTTAACCGCCGTGGCCGACAACCACTCCTGGCCCAGCTCCAGATTGCCCTTGGCGCGGCAGATCGCCCGACGCTTGAGTTCGACGTGCACCGCGCGCCAACTGGCCTCAAACAAACGATCAGCCGGTGCTACTGTGCGTTCTTGCAGCGTCAATATCCCCATCGCCAGCACTCCCTGTGCGTCCTTGATGAGGTACCAGTCTGTGAGAGGGTTCAGGGGGGCGCTGTTACCTAGGGAACACAGCGACAATTAATTTAACGGGCAGGCCTTTCGACGAAGGTGTTCAAGGTCGTTGATCACCATCCGCTCAAGCTTGCCGCTGATCAGCCCACTGCGGCGCCACAGTTGCAACTGCACATTGAGCTTGGGCCGACTGGTGTTGAGCATTGACGCCAACACCCCCTGGCTCGCGGGCAAACTGACACAGGGCAATGCCATGGCGAGATCGATTTCGTCCATGTTCGCCAACAGAAACCGTGCCAGCCGCGACTCCAACCGATGCAGGCACACCAGCTCAAGCAAATCGATGACTTTGAGCAAACGCACCATCATCAACATCAACAAACGCCGCAGGAACACCGGCTCTTCGAACAGCAGCGCAAAATGCCGTCGGCCCAACTGCAGCACCCGCGTCGGCCCGCTGACAAAGGTCGAACACTCGCGCCCATGCCCTTCGATCAACGCCGACTCCCCCACCACCTGTCCAGGCCCTACGCTACCGATGATCTGCTCACGACCATCCGGGCCATGCAGCAGCGAATACACCCGGCCTTCCACCACCAACGCAACAAATTCGGCCGTGTCATCCTTGAAATAGAGCAGTTCACGATCGACCAATGTTCGCTCCACCATATGGTTCGCGACGTAGTGCAGAAGATGTTCCGGCATCCCCCGGAATAAATCGGAGCGCGCCAACAATGTTTGTCGTAACGGGAGATCGAGCATCACGGTTCCTTTGGAATGCATGCGTTCACCTGGCCTGACAGGAAAATGCCGCGCCAAACGCGGCAGAAGGGGCTTTGAAGCCAACAGAGCAAAGCAAACAAAGGGACGTCCGGCGCACGGACTTGTGAATGCTAGGCAGCGACGGGACCGCTTGGAGCCGCAACAGCCGGTAATCGCCGCGGCAAAAACCGGCATGGACGCCTAAGGCCGACATGGGTATGATGTCGCCCGCACAAGCATCCGTAGCTCAGCTGGATAGAGTACTGCCCTCCGAAGGCAGGGGTCGTGGGTTCGAATCCCGCCGGGTGCACCAGATACAAACGAAAAAGCCCCAGGTCGAAAGACCTGGGGCTTTTTTGTGGCCGCCGTTTATTTATTGCTTTTGCAACGCCTCCAACCGAGCCGGCAGGTCTTCCTGGGGAAAGCGTCTATACAACGCCAGGAGCTGTTCATCGGCCGCCTTGGTCTCACCCGCCTGGCGCAGGCGCACGATTTCCTGAAGTCCTTGTTCCAGGGACTGTGGCTTGACTGTCATTCGCTTGCTCATTTTCGCCCTAGACGCATCCGCCATGGCACCCGCGACCTCAGCCTGAACCTGCGCACTGTCGGCCTGAGGCGCCATAGCAAACCCGGCAGGCGCAGCGGGTGCTGCCGGGGCGGGTGCTGGTGCATACAGGACCGGGCGGGCCAGTTCACGGAAGTTGGCGGAGTGGTCCCGCAGTGCGGGCGCAGAGAGTTCGGTGTCAGGCACCGGTGAGCGCACGACCAGGCCAATCATCAGCGCTACACCGGCAACAGTGGCAAATGCCATCTGCCAGCGCGGCCGTTGGCAGGCTTGCAGCCACCGCTGCAACAGGCTGGGCTTGGGCACAGGAGCTTCGCGGTGAGCGGTAGCCAGGATGAAGGCGTCCAGCGATGCCGGCGGCTCGCCACTGGCGTGTTGACGAAAATGCTGGATCAGCACCTCGTCGGCGGGATCCGGGGTATGTCGGGAGTCAGTCATGCGGGTACCTCCTCGGCCAGCAGTCGACGCAATTTCTGCTGGGCGTAACGCAAGCGGCTTTTGACCGTTTCCAGTGGCGCGCCGATCAAGGCGGCAATTTGCGGCACTTCAAGATCGCCGTGCAGACGCAGCAGAAATACTTCGCGCTGGTCTTCGGGCAAGTCTTGCAGGGCAGCGTCCAGGCGGCCCTGATCACGGCTCAGGCTTAACTGCTGCTCGGGGCCGGCGGTGTCGTCGGGCTGGGCGTGAAGCTGCTCATCGTAGCTGTCATGCAACGGGTTGTGGGTGCCGTGTTTGCGCCAATGATCGATCAGGCGGTTGCGGGCAATCTGGAACAGCCAGGTCCGAAAGCTCGCCCGGCCCTGAGGCTGGGTGCTGCTGCGGATCAGGCTGAGCCAGGTCTCCTGGAACACTTCTTCAGCCAGTTCGGCCTTGTTGCTCAGGCCCACAAGGAAACGGTACAGGCCCAGTCGATGCCGCGCATACAGGGCTTCGAAAGCAGCCCCATCGCCGTTGCGGTAGCGGGCCAGCAGCGCTTCGTCGCTGGGTGGATCAATCGAAGCAGGCATGTAGGTGGCGAACTCCTTTCGGTGCAGGGATCAAAGTTGGGTGGGCGCCTTGAGGCTCTGCGCCAGCTCCACCAATTGCACAAACTCACTGCGCAGGCCGAACGGGTCGTCACCCCGGGCAGAACGGGCCAATGCAGCAGTGTCCTTCAAACTCATGTCAGCGGTGTAACGGCCGTCACCCTTGAGTTGCTGGGCGAAGGCGGCCACGGCAGCCGAGAAACGCAGGTCATCGCTGGGCTTACCGGGCGCCTGCTCGCTGCTCACTGGGTGTTCGATCAACCGGCTGCTGCCGCCTGCCGCAGGCTTGTAGCGAACCCGCAACATCGCCAGCTCGCCCGTCTTGCCGTCCACCTTAGGAGTGTCGGCGTAGCGCAACGGTTCCAGCCAGCCCTTTTCACCCTTCGGCACAATCTCATACAACGCCGTCACCGTATGCCCCGCACCGATCTCGCCAGCATCGACCTTGTCGTTGTTGAAGTCCTCACGTTTCAAGGCGCGGTTTTCATAGCCCAACAGGCGGTACTCACTGACCTGGGCCGGGTTGAATTCCACCTGCAACTTGACGTCCCTGGCCACCACCGCGAGGGTCGAGCTGAGCTGGTCCACCAGCACCTTGCGCGCTTCACGCAGGTTGTCGATGTAGGCATAGTTGCCGTCGCCCGCGTCGGCCAGTTGCTCCATCAAGTGTTCATTGTAGTTGTCCACGCCAAAACCCAGGGTGGTCAGGGAAACTCCGCTTTTGCGCTGGTCGACGGCCATTTGTTTGAGGCTGTCGAAGTCACTGACGCCGACGTTGAAGTCGCCATCCGTGGCCAGCAGGATGCGGTTGATGCCCTTGTCGATAAACCCTTCGCGGGCCATCTGATACGCCATCTCGATACCCGAGGCGCCAGCGGTGGAACCACCGGCGGTCAACTGGTCGATAGCGTTGCGGATCTTTGCCTTGTCGTGCCCCGACGTCGGCTTGAGTACCACCCGCGACTCACCGGCATACACTACCAGCGACACGCGGTCCTGGTCCCGCAGTTGGTCCACCAACAGTTTCAGCGTGCTCTTGACCAGCGGCAGGCCTTCGCGGCGATCCATGGAGCCGGACACGTCCACCAGGAACACCAGGTTGGCCGGTGCCAAGTCTGCCACGGCACGGTCCGAGGCCTTGATGCCGATGCGCAACAGGCGGGTGTGCGGGTTCCACGGTGACACCGCCACTTCGGTGGTCACGCCAAACGGCGAGCCATCGCTGGGCAGGGCGTAATCGTAGGGAAAGTAATTGACCATTTCTTCAAGTCGCACAGCACCGTCGGGCGGCAGGCGGCCTTGATTGAGGAAGCGTCGGACATTGGCATAACTGCCGGTGTCGACGTCGGCACTGAAGGTCGACACCGGCGTTTCGGCGACGCTGTGGACCGGGTTGTCCGGCAGGTTTTGGTACTGCTCGCGAGGTTCGGCACGGTACTCCCTCTGCACCGAATCGCGCAGGGCAAAACTCGCGACCATCGGCGCAGCCATCGGAGCGGCCACTCGTTTGACCATGGCGCCCTGTGGGTGAGTCGGTTCGCTTTGCAATTCAGGAATGGGTGCGACGTCGGAGGTCTTGGCAACGTCTTGGGACGAAGACAACCCACAACCGGCCAGCGCCACCAGCAAGGTAACGGCAAAGCCCTGGGCAGCAGGACGCAGGAGCAGAAGAGGACGGGACATGGGCTGAACCTCGAGTGTGAATGATCCGTTCACAAGGTCAGACGCAAGGCGCTCACGGTTCGGGTTAAAGCTCGGGATTTTTTTGGCAACGGCTTTGGAAAGACTCGGCTCGAATCACGTTTGGCTACACAGGCACGTTGAACCTGGCGTCTCGAGAACGCCACTCACCGAGCACCCGCCCCTCAGGCCAAATACGTTGAGCCTTGCGCTGCACGGGACGTCAAAAAAGAGGAACAACGCCATGACTGACCTACAACGCAAAGTCGCTTGGTCCAGTGAGACAAACTCACGTGCATCCTGGCCACTGTATGGCCGCTCTGAAACCCCATCACGCAAGCCTTCCTACACCACTGATCAAGCGGCCGAGCAACTCACCCGGATGGGCTACCGCTGGAAAGACCGCAACCTTGACGGTGTAACAAGCATTTCCTATCAATTCTTCACTCCGTCTAAATCCACTTACAACACTCCGGCCGGTGCCAACGAATTCACCGGCTACCAGAAGGAGCAGGCCAGGCGGTCCATGCAGTCCTGGGCCGATGTGGCCAAGCTGTCGTTCAACGAAAATACGCCAGGTGCTGAAGGGCAATTGTTGCTGGGCAATGACGTCAACGCGGGGCTTTCGGCCTATGCGAGCTATCCCGGCATCTACCACGATGGAACGCAAGCCTGGTTCGCGTCAGACGGCAAGAGTCGCCCCTTCAATCACGGCAGCTACAGCCGGCATTTGCTGACCCATGAGATAGGCCACACCCTGGGCCTGATGCATCCCGGAAAATACAACGGCGGTGGCAGTTACGATCAGCACGCCCGCTACGCCGAGGACACTCGCGCCTACAGCGTCATGAGCTACTGGTGGGAGGGCCATCGCGGTCACGATCATCGCAAAAATCGGGAACCCCACTATCCTGCCGGGCCGATGATGGATGACATCAGCGCCGTACAAAAACTCTACGGCGCCAATTTCAAGACCCGCAGCGACGACACGGTCTATGGCTTCAACTCCAATACCGGCCGCGACTTCCTGAGTCTCAAGTCGTCAACCGATGCCCCCGTGTTCTGCGTATGGGACGGTGGAGGCAACGACACGTTGGACGTCTCGGGGTTCCACCAGAACCAATCCATCAACCTCAAGGCCGAGCAGTTCTCGGATGTCGGCGGCATGAAAGGCAACGTGTCCATCGCCAAGGGTGTGACGCTGGAAAATGCCATCGCAGGCTCCGGGGATGATCATCTGACCGGCAACGCCGCGAACAACCGCTTGAAGGGAGGTGCCGGTGCAGACAGGCTGGAGGGCGGCGCGGGGGCGGACATCTTCGTCTACGACAAGGCCAGCGACTCCACCGAGAGCCGGCCCGACCTGCTCCTGGACTTCACCAGCGGGCAGGACAAAATCGATGTGTCCGGCGCGATGAGAGAGGCCGGCATCCATGCGCTGAACTTTGTCACACGGTTCAGTGGGCGACCCGGCGAAGCAGTGCTCGGTTATAACGCCTACACCCGAGAACACAGCCTGGCTATCGACTTGAATGGCACCGGCAAGTCGGACCTGTTCATTAGAAGCAACGGCATCGTCAAGCCCACTGACGTCATCCGCCACCACTCGAATACTCCGATTTTACCGCCGCGCCCTCCCCTCCCCAGCGACGTCGCACCGAGTCATCCCCGACGGTCGATACGTCCGGATAACGCCCCAACCACTCCAAAAACAGGCTTACAACAGGCCCCCTTTTCTTTGCAGAACTGGTCCAGCGCATCGCTCAAGGGCACACCCATGCACACCGCAGCAAGGGCGGTGGGCACCATTCGCGAAGTCACTGTAATGCGCGACTCATGGGGCTATGAGCGAGTCCACCATCGCTCGCTGGGCACCGGCTCGCTGATCGATGGGGGCAACAGCGTACTGACCAACAAACACGTTCACGAGGCGCTCGACAAAGGCAGCAGGCTCGAACTATGGCTTGGGTATGAGGAAGGTGAAGACGGGCGCATGAAAGCCGCACGCAAGGTGCCGCTGGATAAAAACCTGATCAGCGGCGACGCTCGATTGGACTATGCCGAACTGAGGGTTGATTTGCCCCAAACGGAAAGAACTGCACTGGCACGTCAATTCCCACCGCTCAAACTGGCCACCCACCCACAGATAACGGCCGGGCACAAAATCTTCATGCCCAACCATGGGCAACAATCCCTCGGTATTTCCTTTTTAAACGGCAGCGGCAAGCCCACCACCATCCTGGGATTGAGCAGTGATAATGCCTATCAGAGCGCGCTCTACCATGATGCCTACAAAATACCGGGCACCTCCGGCTCACCGGTGATCTCGGCCGACACAGGGGAAATTATCGCGCTGCACAACGGCGCCATCAGTGGCCCACTGGGCGGCGGTCGCGCCTGGATGGGCACGGCCAGCCGCATAGAGCTGATCCAGCAGCACCGCAATGAGCAAAAGAAGAAGCGCTAAGAAGCTCGGCCACCCGAAGGTGACCAGGCTGTTTGCCGCAGATGAATCAGTCCGAACCGTATTTAGGCGAACGTGGCCCGTACAGGATCCCGGTACGCTGGCCCGCCGACAGCAGGCGCGCACTGGCAACACCGGCAATCGGATGCGCCGCATCGGTGGAGCTGTTGATCACTTGCTTGACCGCCGCTGAAATCAACATGCCGACCAGACCGCCACCGTTGTTGTTGCCTTCCTCGCTGGAGGCCCGCGCGGTACCGGTCCACAAGGTGGTGCCGGTGCGCAGGTCCACCAGTTTGGCCGAGGCGGTCACCGCGGTGTCGCTGGAGATCAACATGTACTTGGTACCGTACTCGGTGACGGTGATGTACAGCGCCGAGTCCGCACCGAAGATGTCATGCAGCTTGCCCGGCGCCACGGCCTGGATATCGGTGGGCGTGGTCAGGCCGTTCTGGCGGAAGGTTTCGTCCACCAGGGCAATCGGCAACACGTAGTAACCGGCTTCGGCCAGCGGGTACGTCACCTGGGACACCAGGCTATAGGACGCCTGCACCTCAGGGGATTCATTGATCGGCGGCAGCACCAGGATCGACTTGGGCCGCGCCTGCTTGAACGCCGAATAATCCACAGTCTTGGGTGCCGCGCAGCCGCCCAGCAACGCCAGGGCCAACAAGGCCGTCGAGAGTTTCAACAGGTTCATTTGACGTCTCCGGTCTTGGCGTTCTTGAGCAGGAAGTCCATGTAGGCCGCGGACTCAGGGAACAACGCCTTCTCGGTGCGGAACTGCTGCACCATCTGGTCATCCTTGCCCATGCTCAGGTACAGCATGCCCAAGTGGGCGTGGTAGCCCGGCGGGGCCTGGTGGCCGCTGGCGTTGATCTTTTGCAGATCGCGCTCCAGCGCCTCAACCTGGGCTTCCTTGGGCTCACCCTTGAAGTACTCGTAAACCTGCGGCTGGTAGCTCTCCCATTGATAGAGAGGTTTGGGCGCCGTCTGGCACCCGGCGACCGTCGCGATTGCTGTCAGCATCAGCGCCAACTTCACTGCCTTGCTCATCCGTGTACTGCTCCTTGGCGTTTTTCTTATTAGTTGCGCGGGTTCCAGGCACCGGCGTTGATGCCGTCTACCAGGCGATTGATCGCTTCGCGCATGGCCAGGTCCAGGACCTTGCCATTGAGGGTGGAGTCGTAGCTGGCGGTGCCGCCGAAGCCGATCACTTCGCGGTTGGACAGCGCGTATTCACCGGCGCCCTGGGTGGAATACACCACTTCGGACGTACTGATGTTGACGATATTCAGGTTGACCTTGGCGTAAGCCACTTGGGTCTTGCCACGGCCGAGGATGCCGAACAGTTGACGGTCGCCAGTCTCTTTGCGGCCGAACTCGGTCACATCGCCGGTCACTACGTAATCAGCGCCCTTGAGCTTCTGCACGGTGCCCTTGATCGCGGCTTCCTGGGAAATTTCGCCCATGTTGTCGCGGTCCAGCACGCTGAAGCGGTTGGTCTGCTGCAAGTGGGTGATCAAGATCGTTTTGGCCTGACCGCCGAGGCGATCCACACCGTCGGAAAAGATCCCGCGCATGTAGCTGGAGCGGTTGTCGAACTTGCCCACGGCAATCGGCACACGCACGCCGGAATAAGCGACGCTGGCGCTGGCGACTTTCTCGACCGGCAAGGCGCGGGAGCTTTCCGTGGCCGCACAACCGGCCAGCGCCAGCAGCGCTGCGGCGGTGAAGCCCGACAACAGGATTTTGGACAGTGTTTTCACGTGGTGCTCCTAAGTGAGGAAATCAGCAGTGCTCGGTGTTATGGGAATCAAACCGTGGGCAAACAGCGCAGATGCAATCGCGCAGGCGTCGCGCAAGTAATCGCGGTCTGGTGGGGTTGAACGGGAGAGAGAGAAGCGTCGTGCGCACACGTCGAGGCACAGTGCTCGAAAGAACAAGTGCCTGAAGTGAGGCTAAACATGTGCATGTCTGAATTCGTCCCTGAATGATGTCATGTTGCTATTGCCGCAGCATTTTACGGGGTTGAGAGGGGTTCTCAAGGTGTTTCGCCCAGCACAAGCAGTTGGGAGCCACAAAAGGGCCCCGTTGACGACTAAAACGCGTACTGCGCCTTAACCATCACGCCGTCGGCATCAAACCCGCTACGAGCCTGACGGGTGTAGCTGGCACCCACCGTCAGCGCCGACACTTGATAGTTCAGGCCCAGGCTGGCTTCGTAACTGTCACGCGCCACTGATGCACCCGTGACGGTGAACGCCGACCCGCCCATCACAAAGCTGGAGGTCTGCGCCACGCGGTCGCCCATCAGGTCGTGATAAGCCATCAAGGTCGCTTCCGGTTGCAGGCTGCCCGTGGACAACGGGAAGTTGCCGGCCAGACGTAAACCTGCACCCAACTCGCCCACTTCATAACGTTGCGAACCGGTGCTCAGCGCCGCCGAAGAACCCTTCTCGTTGAAGCCGTCCATGCGCACGCTGGAATAACGTGCCGCCACTCGCGGTTCAACCAGTACCGCGTCCGACAGCTTGAAGGTGTAGCCGCCCAGCACGCTGGCCGACAACACATCGCTGCCGTAGCTGCCCTTGGCCGTGGTACCGGCCACATGGCGCTTGCTGTCGTTGTCGTTATGGCCGTAGCTCAAACTGGCGTCGACAAACCAGTTCTGCAGCGACCAGTTGCCATACAGCGACAGCGCGTTGCCCTGTACTTCGGTCTTGTTGCCCAAGTCCGAATGAATATTGGAATTGAGGTAGCTGTACGCCACGCCCAGCGTGGTGCTGTCGTTCACCCGACCATCCACACCCACCGCCATACCACTGCTGTTGGCCGAATAACCGTTATTGCCGCCACGACCATCCTGATCCATGTTGCTGCTCAAGCCTTGCAGCCACACGCCAACGGCTTCGCGGCTATCGCGTTGGCCGGTGAGGCGATTGAGGATCGCGCCATTGATCACAGTCTGGCCCGACAACGCCACATCCAACGCACCACGGTTTACGTCCGGCTTGAGTTGATCACCGACCTGCGCCAACTGCTGCGCCGTGCCCGCGTTGGCCAGGGCCTGGAACACCGGATCGTTCGTGCCCAGTTGCCCAAGCACATCATTTTTCACTTCATTAACTGCGGTGACGACCGACTCAGCAGCGCCAGCGCTGACCAGTTCCTCCTTCACCTGCTGATTACTCTTCAAGCCCACCACGGCCTTGACCGTTTGCGCGTCAGACGAGTAGCTGAGCACATCCAGCAACGACGAGGTGCTGCTAACCGTCAGGCCATTGTTCTGCACGCTGCTGGCTTGCAGCAGGGTGTATTCGGTGCCACTCGGCACGGCGGTAAAATCACCCGGATTGGCACTCAAAGTCACCTTCGAAGCCTGAGCGAAATTCGCTGCACCGTTGACCGTCAGGTACGGCGTGGTTGGCACGACGCTGTTGGCCAGGCGCATATCAATACCTGCGCCACTGGCGACATTGAGGTCACCGGTGAGGATGGTGCCGGGGGCCGACAGGTTCAGGGAGCCTGCGTTGATGGTTACCGGCGCGATGATGCGGTTGCCGGTAAAGTCCGCCTGGCCGGCAATGTTCACGGCGTTGACGTTGAGCACGTCACCGACGATTTTGCCGCCGGTCCAGTTCAGGGTAGCCAAGTGGGCTGCGTCGATGGCGGTGCCGGAGTTGCTGCGGATTTCGCCGGCTTGCTGGTTGATTTCGAAGGGAGAGGTTTGCTTGTCAACATTGACAAAAATGGCTGTGCCGTCGGCGCTGATAGTGCCGCGGTTGACGATGCCACGGAAAACAATAGGGGTCAGACCACAATAAAAAACACCAACCCATTATAAAACCGTGGTCTGACCCGTTTTCCTGCCTAGCGCAAAAAGGGGACGGATTTATTTTTATACAGCCTAGCAAATGAGTGAAAAGTAAATCCGCCCCCTTTTCTCTTGCTTAGACTTGAGCAATCGCCCCTGGTATCACACATAAAGCAGTAATAATTTGATCGGGATGATCTTCCAGAGAAACTCCCCAGCCGGTAACTTCAAGCCCGACATAGTCCTGATCGGTATAGAACCACTCCTCGGCGCTGTCAAACTCTAAAGATGTAAATGGCAATAGATCCGAAACCAAACTACCCAACCCGATACCTGCTGGCAAAACACCCTTATAGACAAACTCTTGCGCAAACTCCCCAGAAAAACTGAAATCGTAAACTTTAATAGCATAAACCTTCCCCTCCCTAATCATTATTGATAGAGCGGGAGTCCCTTTTAGCAGGTCATTAATAACTGCATCATCAAACAAAGAAAAAGAGTAACCGCCATTTCCAAACTCGTCCAGACCATGCGTTCTTAATCGAAGGCTTGGTGCACTTTCAAATTTGTACAGCTGACTGGCCGCATCAACTAAATACTTAAGCAACACACGACCCAGCACTTCTGCATTGACACCCAGCGGTATGCCTGCAAGAGATATTGATGGCACAATTGGTGCCGCCCAAGATACTGAGAAATAGTTAGACGGTGTCATTCTGGCACCCACTTGTTAGTGGTGGAATTGAATATCACTTTTTGCCCCTGAGGGTTCAAATACCTTGTATTAGCATCATAAATAGGCCCCTCACTATTAAAAGTCGGCCTGTAACTCCCGGGATCGACAACTTTAACCTTACTCCCATCACTATAAGTAAGCTTGTAGTACTCTCCTTTGTGAGTTGATAAAATATCATCCCCAACAGTAGATGGGCTATATTGAACTTTCTTAATCCCTGTAGTGCCACCTTCGACCGTGTAGACTTGGGCATTACCAGATGAACTAGCTTTAAGAAAATAGGGGTCAGACCACAGTTTCGCGACTAACAAACATGCTTCTTCGGGCGCCCAGCTATCCCCGGAGCAACTCTTTTACCCAGAGCCTGAGCGATCTCCAACGCGAATTTAGACCCACCCAATACATAGTTACCATTTGTAGAGGTCCTAATTTGGTCGATAAGCGCTGGAGCAAGCGGCCCTTTAAAAAGGGCCCGATACGCTTCTGTCCGTCGAGAAACATCACAACCTAACTCGTTGTAGATAGCATGAGGCTTGATAAAGCTCGATGATTCTCCCTGGGCATTTTCCCTATAACTAGTCCAGCGATACTCAGCTGGATGATCTACCATTCCTGCTCTGACCGGGTTCAGTTCAATATAGCGATAACACGCCAGAACGTACTCTTCTTGCTGAACTATGCAAGAGCGAAAGCGCCCCTCCCAAAGGGTCCCCGTTCGCTGATACGTACGATTAATATATTGAACATAGCGCTGACCCAACCCCTTCATCAATAAACCAGCTCCGGATATACAGCTAGGCGTCAAGAGCAGATGAACATGATTTGTCATCAAACACCACGCATGAACCTCGCAACCATGCACACCAGCCAACTCGGCTAAATTCTTAATGTAAAAAATATAATCATCTTCCGAATAAAAACAAACTGAGCGATTATTCCCCCTTTGAATAATATGCAAGGGAACACCGGGCAATAAAACTCTGGGACGCCGAGGCATAATGAACTCTTTTTCCAATAAAAGAGCTTTCAGATTAGTCGTCCACCAGAGACTTGATTAGCTGCAATAATTTCAAAAAATTTTATCGATTATTAAAAAACGCAAAAATAGAATCTGTAGCATCTCTACAAACGTGGTCTACCTCCATTCCCCTCTCGCAATTTGGCCAAGCTGAAACCGGCAAGAACACAAAAATAAAATCCAAATTATTAAAGAGCGAAATATCGTAAGTCAAAACTAAAAGTCCAACTCGCAGAAACTATTAAAAACCGTGGCCTGACCCCGTTTCTTCTGTTTTTTCCCAGATCAACTTTTCCCCTTGATGTGATTTCGCCACGGCACAAGCAGACCCTCCAGCAGGACTCGATCAATAACACCATCATCAATGGCACCAACAAAAACAGTATCTAACTGAAACTCAAAGGAAAGACTTTCTTTTTCAGATAGTTTTTTTATGGCATAGATCAGTTCCTCTACTTCATCTAGGTTTTTCGAGTCCATATCAATAGAGAGTATGTTTGGTTGCAAAGCCGAATAAAGCTCCAACATCCCACCTACTACTTCCGCACCCCCTTCGTCTATCGCATCAATAAAGGTTGGCGGAGCAATGCTCCATATTCTTGATGCGGCAACCTCATTCACAAGCTGCTGCACATTAGATCTAATGGACTGATCCAAATCCTGAGCCACGTAGAAAATTAACTTTTGCTTCGCATGCTCTAGCGGTATGGAACGCATTACTCAACTCCTTTTTTCGGCGGGTATGCCGGGAGAGCCGACCCTGGACCGCCCGGATTATATCTAAACCCTCCTGGCATATGCGCGTCCAAATGCCGTGTATCGGGCAGTGGCACAGTAAGTGGCGAACCCTGGACATGGTGCATAGGAATTCTCTCACCCTTTAGCCCTGCATCTTCAGGAAAAACTTTAACCCATGCATCATCGACTTTCGGAGTCCGCCCTTTAGCAATCGCAGCCCGATTCTCAGTACTTAAGATTTGACCATACCCAAGGTCATCCCAATTATCACGCAGTGCTCTCCAGTCTGCGGCATTTGTACGAACAACACCTGTCCGAGTCGCACCAGAAGTAACAATAGGCGCGGGGGGCACGACTTCGGCTGTCGCTTTTGCACCTTGTAAATACTTTATCGCCTTTTCCAGCTGCGCCAACCCTGCCGGATCGGTATCCCCCGGCAACCGAGGCCTAGACTCGACTCTACCACCACCGGCCCCACTGCCGCTTATCAAGGCTAGCCGGTCCATCGAAGGACCCCAGTCTGCAATCTGCTTGGCCAAATGTTCTGCAGCCGCTACAGATCTATCCACCAACTCAGTTTTGTAACTCTCACAAACCTGTGTCTGGCACTGCATTGCCATCAGGTCATCCAACGCGACAATAATTCCAGGCAGCTTGTCTTTAGCGAGGAGAGAACTGGTGATGCCCATCGCGTACTCGGTTTTGTATAGGCTTTCCTCGTTAAACCGCTCGTTGTCCCATTTGTTCTTCTGACATGCCTCATCGGCACCGCAGCTCTTCATCCCGGAAGCAAACGCCTTAATGTCCGACTGCTCCAGATAGTTGTAAACGGTACCTTGCTGCGCAACCCACCCAGCAACCTCTTGGTCCTTACTGCTGCCACCAACTCCTGCTGCGACCGTCATCCCGATCAACTGTGAGGTCAACGCCAATACGCGCTCATGAGCCTCCCCAGGAAATATTTCCGCCCCAAAAGTCTGTATCAACGCTTTATTCGCGCCGGCTGCAATAGCACCAGAGGCAAAATCCCCCCCTGCCGCTTCTGCGATCAGCCCCCCGACAATCGCATGCACCGCCACTTTTGTGGAAAGACCAGAACCACTGAGCTCAGTGCCCACACGCTCGTAAATCATTCCAGAGAGAAGACTGGCGGTCAGATCAATAGCTGCTTGACCAATATTTTTAGTAAAACTGCCACCATTCGCGACAGTTCGCAGCGCCGAATTGACCGCCAATTGCCTGCCAAGGTCAGATGTGGTGAGTTCACCGGTGACTCCGGCGAACTTCGCGATAGCACCGCTGGCCCCCGCGATTGCATAGCCTTTCAGGCTTTCACCAGACGTCACGTCCTTGGCGATAGCACCTAAGTTTCCTTTGTTATTGATCGTACTAGTCGCGCCTTTTATGGCTACAGCGGTATACACCGAGTTCGCGGCGAGTCCCGTCGTGGTTGTGGAAGCAGCCCCGACAAGCCCTGCGCCGAGCCCCCAGGTGAAGTAAGTGACAATGATGGCGATGACCAATGCCGCACCACCACCCAAACTTGAGTTGTTGTATTTAAAGCTATCGTGAACCTCTTGGACCTTGCGCCAATCCACGTCTCCACGCTTCTCGGCCTCTTTCAGCCAAGCCAGTTGCGGGTCGGCCTTGACCATCACATCAATGGTCTGGCTTACGGTGTGCTGGTCGATCTGCTTGATATCAATCTTCAAACCGTCGACGGCTTTAATGACGATGCTACCTTCGGCAATCATCTGCGTCTGACGCAACGTCTCGTCGGTGTTGCCTTTGCCTTTGGAGCTCGTCCAGACCTGGCTGCTCTTGCTCTTCTCATGACTCTCCTGACGCAGATCCTTAACCGCCTCAAACGTCACCGCCCCACCACTGACAATCGCGATATCCCCGCCACTGTCGAGCTTCGCCGCCTGGTACTTCTGATCCCCACCGCTCTCCAGCGTCAGGTCGCCACCGGTCTTGATTTCGCTGCCGATGTTTTTCACATCAGTGACTTCATCACGCTGCGTCTTCTTGCTGCCCCAGCCACCTTTTTTGTTCATGTCGTACAGCGAGTAATTGCTGTCTTGTGCCGCCAGCAGGTTCAACTCGTTATCGGCATGCACATAGGCTTCGTTGCCCGCGCTGATTTTACTGGCGACCAGGGTCAGGTCGGTGCCGGCGATGGCGATCAGGTCGCCACCGGCTTTCAGTTCGGCGCTTTGCTGGGTAACCGTGTCCAGTTGGGTGGTGGTTTTGGTCTGGCCTTTTTTGCCTTTGGAGTAGTCGTGTTCTTCGTTGGCCGCAGCAGCCAGGGTCAGGTTTTCGCCGGCCTGGACGCTCAGGTCTTTCGCCGCGCTGACGGTGCTGGCGACCACAGCAATGTCGCGTCGGGCGTCGATGGCCAGGTTGCCGCCTACCTCCACGCTGGAGCCGTGTTGCAGGAGGGTTTGTTCGGTGCTCGTGACCCGGCGGCGCTGGTAGGCGGCGCTGTCTTCTTCGGTCTGGCTGGCGATCACTACGTCGCGCCCGGCGGTCACGCTGGCGTTGCCGCCGGCCTTGAGGTTGCTGCCAAGGTTGAGTACGTCACGCCCGGCGTTGAGCTTGAGGGTGTCGGTGGCCTCGAAGCGCGAGGCATCGCTGACCACGTCATCGCGCAGTTGGAATTTTTCGCCTTCGCGCTTGAAGGTGGTGACGGTGCGTTCGTTGATGATGTCGCCGGTCAGGGCGGTGGCGCTGATGTCGCGGCCGGTGACGATGCCACCACGGCTGTTGCGGATCGAGTCGGTGGCGAGCATTTCCAGGCGGTTGCCGGCTTGCATCAGGCCGCTGTTGTCGATGTTGCCCGCCACCATGCTCAGGTTGTTGGTGGCGCGCAGGGTACCGCTGTTGTGCAGGTCGCCGCCGGTGATCAGGATTACGTCCTGGCCCTGGATCAGTGCGCCGTTGGGCGCCAGGCGGTTGTTAACAGGCGTCAGGACTTTCTGGCCGTTGACCTCGGCTTCTTCCATCCAGACGATGTCGTGGGTTAATCGGAGTTGTTACAGGGGGCTTGGCGCCTTGCACCTTTTCGGGCATGAGGCTTATAGTCCGCCGGTCGCTCAGATAGCGATTCGGGTTTGGCGACCTGATAGTAGAGAATGCGCAAGCTGATGGCTTTTTGCGGTCATTTGCGCACCCGCAAAGTCGTTTTATGGCGGCTGTGCGCGGGAGACCTCCGGGTCTGCCGGTTTTCTCTACTACCGGTTCGCCAACCTGCGTACAGCTGCCACCCATACGTTTGGCGACGTTTGAGTGCTGGCATCCACTTAAGTAGAGAGCCAAAACATGAACCGATACATGCCCCTCACGGGCCACGACTGCACAATCCCCGCCCTTTTGATCGACACTCAGGCGCCGCTCGACGTTCTGCACGATGCTGCCGCGCACCGCATCAGAGCCGTGACTCAACTACTGGAAAATATCGCCTTCCGGGAGGAGGTCAGTAGTGACGCAGTTATCCTTCACGACTTTGCGCATCTGCTAGCCATTCCATTGCGTGATGGCTGCGATTTGATGGACGTGATTGGGCGACGGTTGAGTTCGCAAATTTCATAAATAAAAATGGGCGGTTTGCAGCCGCCCGGCTTGGCTAAACTGAAACTGCCAAGAACACAAAAAATAAAATCCAAATTATTAAAGAGCAAAGTCTCGTAAGCCAAAGCTAAAAATTCGACTCGCAAAAACCATTAGAAATCGTGGTCTGACCCCGTTTTTTTGTTACCGCCCAACTTGGCTAAGCTGAAACTTCCAAGAACACAAAAATAAAAACCAAATTATTAAAGAGCAAAGTCTCGTAAGCCAAAGCTAAAAATTCGACTCGCGAAAATCATTAGAAATCGTAGTTTGACCCCGTTTTTTTCACCGTTTTTTCCACGTAGAAAATTAACTTTTTCTTAGCATGGCATGCTCTAGCGGTATGGAATGCATTATTCAGTTCCTTTTTCCGAGGCCCGACCCAAGTTCCGCTTTAAATTATCTCGTAAAAAGTAACCACTGGCCCATAATCTTGATCCGAGTTTGAAACCTCCACATTAAATTTCCTCTCAGGAAATTTATTACTCAAAACTAACCGCCATGATAACGCAACCACCTCTGCCAACTGTTCAAATACGCTATCATCGATATCTTCAGAGCATCCATCAAAGACATCATACAGATGAGTATGATTGATCATTTTTTCAGTTGCTTGCAGGTCACCATCGAATTGCTTAAACCAACAACTAAAAATCTCGTAATCATATTTATTTTCTAAAAACACACCCTCCTTAGCAACAACAAAATCAGGGAAAAATATCTTGGACGATAACAAAACATCCTCAGGATTACACATGTTACTTATATAAGAAAACTCATCAACTTTGTCTTTTTCCGCCCAACCTGACTTCCAGAGCTCATAACGTGCCAAGCCGACCAAGGGATTAACTGTGTTAATTTTCATTATGGAATTTCGTCCGATTTAGCAGGCCTTGGTGCTAGTTTTGTCGAGGGCGACTGAACTTTTATCGTCCCGTCTGGCAATTTATTTCTACCGTACTCAATCACATGCGGCGTTGACACATTCGCATGCGCCGCCCCAGTAACGTCGACTCTCTTAATAATCATTCCCGCCGAATCATACACAGCATAGCTGGTAATGTTCCCTTGGTTATCCGCTCTATACATCGTTCCATTAACTGGCCCACCAACAAGCTTAAAACGTCCGCTTGTCTCAGCGGACCGCCTGCAAGGTTGCTTGCATTACGTGGTGCCGAAGGGGAATTTATTCCTTTTGCACCTACAAATCATATTCTCGGCGACAGTAGATGAAGCCATCGAGACACTCAAGACGCCCTATTGAACCAAGTACAAACTTACAATCTAAATCTACGTGAGAAATTTTTTCTTGACCAATTGAGGCTGAAATATTTGTAGCAACAACCTCTAAGCTTTCCCAATCAAAGTCTGTAGGCGGTCTGTCAAGATAGTAACGAATAAGTAATGTTCCATCATCTGACAGTGAAACAGCAATCGCCCTTATTGCAAAATATATCTCACCAATCAGAGCACGCCAAACACATAAGACTAACCAATCTGGGAAAGCTTTCATGGTTTCGCTCCGACAGTAGTAGGATTTGTTGGAACAATATGCGCTCCGCTTTTGCCTGAATGTATTGTTCCGTATCTTGTCGCCAAGCCCGATGTGCCATCAACACCAATATTTTTGCCGAAATCAACTATTGGCTGCCCTCTTGAACCATAACCTACGACAGGAAACTCTCCCGAAACAATAGGGGTCAGACCACAATAAAAGACACCAACCCATTATAAAACCGTGGTCTGACCCCGTTTTCCACTTTTTGACCCCGTTTCTTTTTGAAGCGTGCCACTACCTGCACCTTTGCGCCGTTGATTACAGCGGAGTAAAAAACTATACCATCGGCAGTACCGGGGATATTTTAGCACTTCAAATAACCAACTAAAGCCCCATAACAAAATTTCTAATTAACTGTCTGTCCGAGTCATTTTTAGCCGCCCCAGTTAAAGCTGGAATCAAATAATAAAGCAGTAATTCAACCCTTGACGCCTCTGTCGGAATAGCTTCCGCCACACAACCAAGCAATAACTTTATAGACATAATGGCCGCAAATGACTCATATCCCCTCGGCCCAGAAAAAGGTAATTTTTTAAAGTAATATTTTGCTAATCGCTTCTGATCAGAACGCTTCCACGTACGATGGGGAATAAGTAGCAATGCTTCTCCCCAATCAGCAGACTCTATCGGATACTTAGTTATTAGCCAATCAGCAGCCTGATCAGAACTCATGCTAACAAGCTGTGCGCACAACACTCTCTGTCGCTCATCCATATCAAACCTACTTCGGGCTAAATAAATTTTCTGGCAGCCCGGAGTTACTACTCAACGATGCTGGCGGCTTGTAATGCCCAGAACTATTAGTCCACTGACTTATTGTTCCTCGATTTGGACCATCATTATTCCCAAAGCGTATAGAACCTGCATATTTGACATCCCCTCCACCGCTAAGTCCAAGGTGAGTCGAAAAAGCCTCATTAACATTTGGTCTACTGACTCGAACTGCTCCATCAGGCATTGTTACAAAATCATATGATCCTGATGGCGTTATCTTGCTGCCACCTGGAGTTTGCAACCAGTAACGACCAGATGAGTCTTGAACAAGAGTCCTTATTGGTCGCTGCGCAATAGCAGGGTCATTTGGGAAAACATTAGTTAACGTACCACGTTCAGTAAGATTCGGAACAGCGCCCGGTCCTTTTGCACCACCAAACGCCTTAGCAAGAGCCTTTTTAGCAGCAATTGCAGCCACACCACCCGCAGCAACCAGAACCAGGTTATCCGCAACGACCTTGGTTTGCTCGTCCGACAATCCCCATTTTTGCTGCACCGCTTCAGCGATTGCGCTAGAGGTATGTCCGGCACTAAACGTCGCAAGCATTTCCTGGAAGCCCAGGTTCGATTGCCGCAGACTTTCCAACTCCTGAGTGGGGCCGTCGCCAAGTGTTTGGTATACATCATCCAAATTGGCCATGGTATTGGCCACTTCTCGGGAGTAAGCCGCGCAGCTCGCTATGCTGGCTGAGCAAGCCGCTGCTGCTTCCAGGTCCTGGGCAAAACTCAGTTCCTTATAGCGAGATAAGAGCGCCTCACGGCACGACGCATCTTTACAGGTCCGCAGTTCCTTCGCGGCTTGCTTGAGTTGGTCGTGGTTAAGGTAGTTGTACTGCGTAGCATTCTTCGCAACCCAAGCCCCCTTCTCCAGCTTCGCCGCATCAGCATCCGTCTGCCCCGCCGCCGCCAACACACCGACAATCTGCGAACTCATGGTCAGCAGGTTTTCATTACCCTTAACCAGCTTGTTCAGCTCAACGACGACCGCTTCATTGACACCGGCCGCCAAGGCGCCAGTTTTGAAGTCCCCTCCAGTCGCTTCTGCCAACAATCCACCCACCATCGCATGAACAATGATTTTCGGAGGGTAGCCATCGGTCAATTCCCCCTGAGTGAAATTCCCTACGAGATTAAAGCTTGCTGCCGCCAAGGTATTGAACAGGGCGCTTTTCAGTGCATCGCTGGCGCTACCACCCTGCCCCAACGCCTTGCTCAGCAGCATGGATGTGCCGCTTTGCAACGTCTGGTTGGCGGCGAATTGACCGACACCGCTCCAAGTGTTCAGTAGACCCGGCGTCGTAACTTTCCCGGTGAGTGTGTTTGTTTGAGTTCCAGTCCAATCACCAAAATAGGCCTCCGTCAGGCCTGCTGTAGCACCAGAGATCACGTACCCCTTCATCGCATCGGAAGAAGTCACGTCCTTGAACACCGCGCCAAGATTGCCCCGATTGTTGACCACGCTCACGGTGGCATTGGTCGATGCGTTCGCCGCTACAGCACCCACCACCGCGCCACCAACGCCGCCACCTGCTGCGGCAGCAGCCAACGGCCCAACCACCGCCGCCATCACAATCGCAATAATGATCTGCGAAGCCGGCCCAAGCCCCGAGTTGCTGTATTTGAAGCTGTCATGGATTTCCTTGACCTGCCTCCAATCAACATCACCCCGAGCCTCGGCGTCCTTGATCCAGGCCAGTTGAGGATCGGCCTTGACCATCGCATCAATGGATTGACTCACCGTTTGCTGGTCAACCTGTCTGACGTCGATTTTCAGACCGTCAACGGCTTTGATCACGACATTGCCTTCGGCAATCATCTGGGTCTGGCGTAGGGTCTCGTCGGTGTTTCCCTTACCTTTGGAGGACACCCAGAAAGCGTTGTTGTCACTCTTCTCATGACTCTCCTGACGCAGATCCTTAACCGCCTCAAACGTCACCGCCCCACCACTGACAATCGCGATATCGCCGCCACTCTCGAGCTTCGCCGCCTGGTACTTCTGATCCCCACCGCTCTCCAGCGTCAGGTCGCCACCGGTCTTGATTTCGCTGCCGATGTTTTTCACATCAGTGACTTCATCACGCTGCGTCTTCTTGCTGCCCCAACCGCCCTTTTTGCTCATGTCGTACAGCGAGTAATTGCTGTCTTGTGCCGCCAGCAGGTTCAGCTCGTTATCGGCATGCACATAGGCTTCGTTGCCCGCGCTGATTTTGCTGGCGACCAACGTCAGGTCGGTGCCGGCGATGGCAATCAGGTCGCCACCGGCTTTCAGTTCGGCGCTTTGTTGGGTAACGGTGTCCAGTTGGGTGGTGGTTTTGGTTTTACCTTTTTTACCTTTGGAGTAGTCGTGTTCTTCGTTGGCGGCGGCGGCCAGGGTCAGGTTTTCGCCGGCCCGGACGCTCAGGTCTTTCGCTGCGCTGACGGTGCTGGCGACCACGGCAATGTCGCGTCGGGCGTCGATGGCCAGGTTGCCGCCTACCTCCACGCTGGAGCCGTGTTGCAGGAGGGTTTGTTCGGTGCTCGTGACCCGGCGGCGCTGGTAGGCGGCGCTGTCTTCTTCGGTCTGGCTGGCGATCACTACGTCGCGCCCGGCGGTCACGCTGGCGTTGCCGCCGGCCTTGAGGTGGCTGCCGACGCTGAGCACGTCACGCCCGGCGCTGAGCTTGAGGGTGTCGGTGGCCTCGAAGCGCGAGGCATCGCTGACCACGTCATCGCGCAATTGGAATTGCTCGCCTTCGCGCTTGAAGGTGGTGACGGTGCGCTCGTTGATGATGTCGCCGGTCAGGGCGGTGGCGCTGATGTCGCGACCGGTGACGATGCCGCCACGGCTGTTGCGGATCGAGTCGGTGGCGAGCATTTCCAGGCGGTTGCCGGCTTGCATCAGGCCGCTGTTGTCGATGTTGCCCGCAACCATGCTCAGGTTGTTGGTGGCGCGCAGGGTACCGCTGTTGTGCAGGTCGCCGCCGGTGATCAGGCTTACGTCCTGGCCCTGGATCAGAGCGCCGTTGGGCGCCAGGCGGTTGTTGGCCTGGGCCAGGTATAAAACAGGCGTCAGGACTTTCTGGCCGTTGACCTCGGCTTCTTCCATCCAGACGATGTCGTGGGTCAGCGCCGCCACTTGTTCGGCGGTCAGCGACACGCCGAGTTGCAGGTTCAGCGAGTCCTTGTAGGAGATGGCGTTGTCCATCAGGTAGCGGAACAGTGCGTCGTCGCTGGCGATGCCGTCGATGTAACGCTGGCCGGTGCGCGCTACCACGGCTTCGCGGATCAGGCGTTGCTCGTAGAGGCCATCGCCCAGGCGTTTCCAGCTGTCATCGGGGTTGTAACCCAGTTTGCCCAACAGGTAGTCGGAGCTCATGAACTGCTTGAGGTCGGTGAGCGCCGGGTTGGTCTCGATCAGGTATTTGTGGCTGTTATCCACCGGGGCGATTTCCGGCAGCCCTTGCACGCGGGTGACCGAGGGTGCGCGGCTGTCCAGGACCAGCGGGCCCTGACCATTCACCGCACCGCTGACCGGCTGGCCATCGAGACTGAAGCCACGCTCTTGCACGGCGCTGTAGTCGAGGGTTTTCTCGCGCTCGGCGGCGGTGATCACACGCCCACTCACGGTGAAGTCACCGGTACCGGTGGCCGCTTTACCCGCTGCGCCGCCCTTCGCGGCCTGGCCGCTGAGGCGGAATAAACCGTTCTGGCTGGTCGGCAAACTGAAGCCGGGCAAGGTCACCGGGTTGACCTGGCGCTGGGCGAGGTCCGACGGAAGTTGCGCGGTGATTGCCGGTTTGACCGTGGAGGCAAACACGTCGGAGTTGGTGTTGCGGTTTTGCGCCGGTGTATTGATATCCGTGGCGTTGGGGCGGATGACGCTGTTGTTGATTTCCTGCGTAGCGTTAACGGTGACTGAACCGGCTGCCTGAATAACGGCAGGGGCAATCACGCTGCCGGCAGTCGGCACTACATAGCTGGAGTCCTCGTAGAAGTTACCGATCCCGTCCCTCAGCTTGGCTATGGTCATTTCACCGGGACGGTAGTCGGCCGAGTTGGGGTTGTTGTAAAGGTTGAACTGGTCCCTGCGGCTGATAAACGTGTTGTACACACTGTCATTGCGGGTATAGAAGCTCGAGTCAAAATGGCGATCTTCACCACCTGCCGCGCCTGTGTTGTTCAGTACACCGGTGTTGATCAGGATGTTGCCTGCCGCCGATATTGAGCTATAGAGGTTGTCGACGGTTTGAGCGGCAACCGTCAGGTCTGCACCCGATGAGATAAACGCCGTGGGAGAACTGCCGGTGACGACATCCTCATAACGCTCAACCGAGCGGAAGTGAACTTCACAACCCTTGCCATCACAAAAATCGTCGTAGTAGGTATCGAAGTTGCCCGACACCAGTTTCATTTCGGTGCTGAATTGGTCGCGACGGTTGCTCAGGGTGTCAGCCAGCAAACGCATATTGCCGGTGCTTTCCAGGGTGCCAGAGACGTTTTCGATCAGGGCGCTGCGCCCGCTTGCGTCGTCCCGGGCGATGTCCAGACCGCCCAGGCTGTAGACGTCGCCATAGCGGTTGCTGAAATCGTTGACGCGCAACGTCATGTCGTTGCCGCTGAAGATCAGGCCCTTGTCGTTGAGCAGGTGAGTGGCGTTCAGGCGGACCTTTTCAGCGCCGCCCAGGGTGCCGTAGTTGTTCAACGTGGTGGCGTTGACGGTCAGGTCGCCTATCGACGTCAGGCGACCACGGTTGTTCAGGAGGTTAGTGCTATTGATCTTGGTGAGCGCACCGCCGGCAATACGCGCGTTCTCGCCCAGATCCATGTTGGCTGCCGTGAGGGTCATGTCGCCCAGGCTGCTGACCCGACCGTTGCCGCTGTAGCCACCGGTAAGTTTCAGGTTAAGGGTGCCATCGCTGGCCAGCAGGCCGTCGTTGGTCCAGGTATCGCCGATGCCGGTCAGGCTTTGTGCGCCCAGCAACTGGCCGCTGGCGGTCTGAGTGAACTCGCCGATGTCGAGGTTCAGGCGTCCGGCCTGAATCACGCTGCTGTTAGTCCATTTTGCGGCCTTGATGTCCAGTTGGCCGTTGGTGATAAAGCTGCCACCGGCACGGGTGACCTGGTCAGAGGTCAGGTCGAACGTACCGGTGCCGGTGTGCACGATGCGCCCGCCGTTGTTGTCCAGGCTACCGGCTTGCAGGTTCAGGTTTTCGTTGGCACTTTCCAGCACGCCGAAGCGGTTATCGAACAGCCCCAATGTGCTGACGTTGGTGGAGCCGGTGCGGCCCATGGCCCGCAGGGTACCGCCGACGTTGCTGATGGTTTGCGCAGTAAAGCGCAGGGCGTCGTCGCTTTCGATCAGGCCATAGCCATTGCTCAAGGTGCCCGTCAGGCCGAAGTCGATGCTGCGTGCGCCGACCTTGCCGCCGTTGTCGGCAGCCGTGCCCTGGTTATCGAAATCCTTGGCCGTGACCTTGAGCAAAGTGTCGGCATACACACCGCCGCCTTGGTTATCGAAAGTCGTAGTGACGATGCGGTTTTCACCACCCAAGGCCGACAGGTGCCCCAGCTGGTTGAGCAACCCGCCCTTGGCATTGATGTCCAGCGATTGCGCCTGGGTGATACCGCCGCCGTTGTTGAACAACCCCGTGACCAGTTTGATCCAGCCCTTGCTGCTGTTGAGTACGCCGCCAGCGGTGTTGACCACACTGGCCGTTTCCAGGTCCAGGTTGCCACTGAGGCTGTCGACTCGGCCGCCCTGGTTGTTTAAGGCGCCACTGAGACGCAGCAGGTTGTCGGTCTGGCTTTGTAACGTGCCCTTCTGGTTATTGAGCGCTCGAGCGGCAAGATCAAGCTTGCCCTTCTGGCTGAAGATCAGGCCGTCTTGCTGGTTGTTGATGTCACCGGCCAGCAGCTTGATCACCAGGTCTTTTTGGCTGGCCAAGGTGCCTTTGTCGCGGTTATCCAGATCGCCGTTGGCGAGGGTCAGGTCGAGTCGATCCTGGCTGACCAGTTGGCCGCCACGGTTATCCAGGTTCGAAGCGTTCAGCAGCAAGGCGGCGCCACTGGCCAGGCGGGCGTTGTTGGCGTTGATCAGCGCACCACTGAGGGTGCCTTCCAGGGCGCCCTGGCTGATCAATTGACCGGCGCTGTTGTCCAGGCTTCGGCCGATCAGGGTGATGTTGGCAGCGCTGATCTGGCCGCCACGGTTGAGGATTTCACTCTGGGCATTGTTGAAATCCAGGTGCTGACCGGCGGAAATCAACCCGTTGTTGCTGTTGTCCAGGCGACCGGCAACGGTAAGGCTGACATCAGCCTGGCCTGAGATAATCCCTTGATCATTGTTCAGGCTGGCCGCGCTGATGGTTTGCTTGCCCTGGCTGACCAAGGCACCCGCTGCGTGGTTATCCAACGCGCCGGTGAGCGTGGTTTGCAAGGTGCCGCTCTTGCTCGACAACGTACCTTCGGCGCTGTTGTCCAGGCTGCCCCCAACGACCGTCAGGCCATTCCAGCCAGAGATCAAACCCTTGTCAGCGTTGACCACTGCATCCGCTTCGAGACGCAATTGATCGGCACTGAGGATGACCCCGCGATCACCGTTATCGATGCGCTTGGCCGCCACGGTGAACGCCGTCTGGCTGGAGATTTCGCCTTGTTCACGGTTGGTCAGGTTGGCCAGGTGGGCGAAGGTCAACGGCCCTTTGGCGCTGATCAAACCCGCGCTGTTGTCCAGATCCCCGCCTTGCAGGTCGAGGGTCACGGCGCGCTCGCCGATCAAGCGGCCCTGGCGCTGGATCAGCTTCTGGACGGTGAGTTTCAAGTCGCCCTTGGACGAAATTTCCCCGTCCAGGCTTGAGTCCACGCGCTGGCCCACCAAGGTGAGATCGCTTTGACTGTTAATCAGGCCCGCACCGTTGTCGAGGTTGGCGACGGTCAGGTTCAAGGCTTGCTGGCTGCCAATCACGCCGCTGCGGTTATCCACATCAGCTGCGGTCACCGTCAGGCTGCCATCGCTGACCAGTTGCCCGCCCTGGCGGTTATCCAGCGCGCCGGTGTTGAGAGTCTGCAGCGTGCCGGCCGAGAGGCGGCCCTTGTCGCTGTTGTTCAATGAGCCGGAGGTTGCAGTAAGCGCGGTAGCAGCGGAAATCAGCCCCTGGTTATGGTTGTCCAGAACGCCGGTGACCTTCAGGTCCAGGGCGCCGCGGCTGGCGAGTGCGCCACCGGCCTGGTTGTCCAGGCTATCGGCATCCACCTGTAAGAAATTCTTCGCTGACAATACACCTTCGACGCTGTTATCCAGCGCCTTGGCGACGCGTACCTGAAGGCTGTCGCCACTGATGACTTTGCCGCCCCGGTTGTTCAGCGCGTCGGCTGCCAACAGGAACGATTGCGTGCTGGAAATCTCGCCGCCCTGGCTGTTGTCAACGCTGCCCAGGTTGTTCAACAGCAATTGGCCTGGGGTCGCAATCAGACCGTGGTCGCGGTTGATCAGTTGCCCATGGCTCAAGTCCAGCTCGATGCTGGTATTGCTGACCAACTCGCCACGATCATGTTGGTCCAGCCCGGTCAGGGTTGCCTTGACCGTAGACTTGGCAAAGATCGAACCTTGTTGGCTGTTGTCCAGTTGCCCGGCATTGAGGGTGATCCCGGCGTCACTGCTGATGCTGCCTTGCTGGCTGTTGTCCAGACCGGCACTGCGCACGTCAACCTGTTGCTTGGCGCTGATCACGCCACCCTGGCTGTTGTTCAGCGCAGCACTCACCAGCGTGGCCGTGCCATCGGCCAGCAGCTTGCCCGCCTGATTGTTCAGTTGGCCCTGAGTCGTGATCGAAAGGGCGTTGGCGGCAGACAGAATGCCGCCCTGGCTGTTGTCCAGCGTGCCGGCATTGACCGTCAACGTACCTTCACTGAGCAGTGTGCCCTGGCCCTGGTTGAGCAGGTCACCGGTCAGGTTGATGTTCAGGTCTTTTTGGCTGGTGATGCGGCCACCCAAGCTGTTATCCAGTTGACCGCCGTTCAACACGAGGCTCTCGTGCCCCGCCAGCAGGCCTTTGCTCTGGTTGAGCAGGCGTTGCACCGTCAGGGTCAAGCCACTGTCACCAATCACCTTACCGGCGTTGTTGTTCAGTTGATCGGCCACCAGCAGCACTTTGGCCTGGCTGGATATCTCGCCTTGCTGGTTGAGGACGGCCTGGCTGCGCAGGCCCACGCCGTTGGTGGCGGCGATGAGACCGCCGTTGCGGTTGTCCACCGAGGTGCCGGTAAGGCTCAGTGCACCTTCGCTGACTAACTCACCCGCTTGTTGGTTGAGTACGCCGACAGTCGCCTGCAGGTCACCCTTGGCACTGATTCGACCGGCGCCGTTTTCGAGCTGGCTGGCATTAAGGGTCAACCGACCATCACTGCTCAGTTGGCCGCCGCTGCTGTTGTTCAGGCTGGTCAGCTCAACACGGGTATCCGCCTTGCTGCTGATGACGCCTTTTTGGCTGTTATCGACGCTGCCACCGGTCAGGGTCAATGCCCCATCAGCGATCACTAGACCGCCCTGGTTGGCCAGGGTATCGCCGTGTAGCGCCAGGGTCGTTTTACTCGACACCAGCCCGGCCTGGGCGTTGTTCAGTTGCCCGACGGAAACCTGCTGGGCACCCTGGCTGATCAGGTTGCCTTCATTGTGATTGTCGAGCAGCCCGGCGATGGTCGCGGTCAAGTTGCCCTGGCTCGCGATGGAGCCTTTATCGCTGTTATCCAGGCTTGCAGATTGCACCGTCAGCAGGCTGGTGGCGGAGAAAATCCCCAGGCGGTTATCAATCGCACCGCTCGCGGTCACGTTGAGGTTGCTGCCCAGCAGTTTGCCGGAACGGTTATCCAGCGTCGTGGCGGTAACGGTGGTTTGGCTGGCGGAGATTTCGCCCGCTCGGTTACTCAACTGGCCGGCTGTTACGCGGGCCTGCTCCTGGCTGGCCACTAAACCGTTGTCGTTGGTCAGTTGGCCGGCATTGAGCGTCAGGTCCTTGAGACCGATCACTCGACCGTTCTGGTTATCCAGCGCAGCCGTCACCGTGACATCAGCGTTGTTATCACTGTGTAGCAAGCCATTCGTGCGGTTATCCAGGCCAGTGGCACTGACCTTGAGCGAGTCCGTGCCGAGGACGCGACCGCCACGGTTATCGATTTGGCCTGCGTTAACCACTGCTTTCGCACCGCTCAACGTACCGCCCTGGTTATCCAGGGTTTGAGCGGTGACCACCGTCAGATTGCGGCTGGCAACGACGCTCTTGGTATTTTTCAGGGTGGCCGCCGACAGGCTTACATCGCCGTTGGCATTACGGCTTTCATCACCGTTGACGCCCGCCTCGATGATCCCGTTGTTGATGACCTGCCCGCTGCTGGTCAGGGTGATGCTGTCCCGTGCCGCGAGGCTTTGCTGGTTGCTCAAACCTGCAGTGGTTTGTACGTCAATACGGGTACCGGCATAGACCGCGCCCGTGGCGTCAAGCTGACCCGCCTTGACCACCACCGCTTCGCTGGCCTTGGCATTGGCCATGCTCAACCGCCCATTGGCATCAAGCTGAATATCCCCACCACTGGCCGCCAACGTCCCGTCCAGCTTCACGCCCACACCGGCTTCGGTGCCCACCAGCTTGATCGCGCCGGCGTACATCCCGCCCAACGCCGACGAGTCAATCGCAAGCTCCGGCTTGGCACTGCCGTCATCGGCACGCGCGGTGGCATTCAGGGTCTGGGCATTCACATCGTTGCGACCGGCAATCACGGTCAAGTTGCGCGCATTGATCTGCGCGTTGATTTTCGCCGAGCGGGTGATGATTTCGAAGCGGTCGACGTTGCTGGCGTTCAGGCCCTGGCCGTCGATGGTCACCGCACCGCCATCGACCTGGTAACGGTCCAGGCGGCCGTTATCGAGGATGGGTTTACCGGTGGTCAGGGTGACGTTGGGGGTGTTGATGAAGCCGCAACCGTTGCAGCTGATGCCGTAGGGGTTGGCGACGATGACCTTGGCCGACTGGCCCGCCACTTCGGTATAGCCGCGCAGTTGGCTGGGGCTACCGCCGTTGACTTCGTTGAGGATAATGTTGGCGGAGCCGCCCTTGAGGTTCGGGTTGCCGAGGATGATGCCACCCAGTTGCGTGTTTTGGGTCGGGCCGCCGCCGTTGTTGAGGATCACGCCGTTGGCGCCGACGTTGTAGTCCTTGAACTGGTTGTGGGACAGGCCACTGCCATTGGGGGTGGCGATGTTCACCACGGGGACGCCATTACCTGCCTGACCGACGGTGGTGCCGGGTGCGCTGACGACGATGCCGTCGGCCTGGGCCAGCAGCGGCTGCCAGAACAGCGCGTTGGCCAGGATCAACGCCAGGCCACGTTTGGGCAGGCCCCAGAACGACTCGCGGCTTTTCAGGGCTGAGGAGGGCTGGCGGGCCAGGAAGGCAAATTGGCGAACATCCATTTCAAATTCTCGATGCAACTAGGCGTTGAATTACAGGAAGAAATCCATGCGGAAGTAGATCGGCGCTTCGCGCTCGGTCAGCACTGCCGGTCGTTCCAGGGAATGGGCAAAGGTCACGCTGGTGCTGACGTATTTGCCGCGGGCAAATAGCTCCAGCGAGTTGCTCGACACCCGGCCGTGCACTTCCCCGTTGTAGCGGTCATTGCGAATCACACCCTGGTCGTAACCGACACTGGCACCGTATTCGGCAAAAACCGGACGCATCCAATCCCAGGTCACCGGGCGCGCCCAGCGCAGGTCGTTGCGCCAGTAGCCGCCGCTGTCGCCGGTCAGTTGCTGGTCCTTGAAACCGCGTATCGACGACGAACCACCCAGGCTCATGCGCTGAGGGCTGAACAGCACGTCTTCACTGCGCTGCCCGGTGGCCAGGCTGGTAAAGCTGAAGGACTCGCCCCACAACGTGAACGGCTGCAAATAGCTGACGGTCGCGGTGTATTTGCGGTAGTCCGGGGTGGGGGTGAGGTTGCCACGCTGGTCGCGCTGCTGATCGTTGCGCTGGGCATCGAAGGCACCTATGCCGTTCTGCACACCGAGGTCGATGTTGACGAAGGCACTGCCGATCCGTCGCCCGTGGTTGATGCCCAGTTGCAGTTCGCTCAAGCGATTGCTGCTGACGTCCAGACGGCTGTCTTCGATGTAGTTGTTGGTGCGCAGGTGGGATAGGCCGACGTTAACCGAGGTCTTACTTACAGCGTCGCGGTGGATCACACGTTCGGCGCGCAGTTGGTGGTTCTGGCTGTCGCCGCTTTGCTTGAAGTTGTAGGTGTCGGCCTGGGCAACCGAGCGGTAATCGCTCTGGTTGTAGCTGTAGCTGAAGTTCCACCAGCCCCAGGGCACGTTGTAGTAAAGCATCGCGTTTTTCGAGGTTTTCTGGTGGTCACTGATGGCGTCGTGGCCGCCGCGCAGAATCAGTTGATCGGCCAGGCCCAATGGGCTGTCCCATTCAAATCCGGTGCCCCACTGCTGCTCGCCCGTGCTTTTTTGGCCGTCGTTATTGCGCGACAGGCTGGCACGCCAAGGCTTCTGGGGGTTGTTTTTCACCAGCACCGAACTGCCGCCAACGGCATCGCCCGGCGCGAGTTCCATTTGTGCCTGGTTGGAGGGCAAACGGTTGAGCTGATCAATGGCCTGCTCGATTTCTCGCAGGTTCAGCAAGTCACCGTTTTTGCCGGGAAAGGCCATGGCCAGTTCGCGGTCCGAGAGTTTGCTGTTGTCGGCGCCTTTCAAGCCTTCAAGTTTGCCTTCCACCACTAATACTTGCAGATGACCCTTGGACAGGTCCTGTTGCGGCAAGTAAGCCCGGCTGGTGACCAGGCCTTTGTCGATGTAGTAGTCGGTAATGGTCTTGAGCAATTCATTGAGCTGGGACACGCCCAGGCACTGGCCGATATAAGGCTTGAGCAGGCGCTCGCGGTCGGGTGCGGACAGGCTGTCGGCGCCCTTGAGCTCGATGTCTTTGATGGGGAAGCAACGGGTGTCCACCGGAGCGGTGGGGGCCACGGGTTTTGCCTCTTTGCCGGGCAGGTCCTTGAGCTCTTCAAGACGCCGTTGCTGTTCTTCCAGCAGGCGGTTTTGCCGGTCACGGATCAGGTCCTGATCGCCAGGCGTGGGTGCGGCCGCCGCGCTGTTCAGCGCGAAGCAAGTCAGTAGGCAGACGCCCAGCAGCAGCCGAGTCCGTGGCACAAGAAAAGACATGTTCGATCCGTCGAATTACAAAGGATGGCAAACTAACATCGAAGCCCGGGCAGGCCAAGATTCTGGCTTATTTTTCAGATCAGTCTTAATTGATATGTAACTTGTTGATTATAAAAAGCTAAACATTACGAACATGTTGTAACAGCTTCTATTTAGAATTTTTATTCCGACAAACGGTATTAGTTTTGATACAAATCTCGACTATGTCTGAACAAAACATTCCCACGCCCCGCGTGGGAATACCGCCGTGGTTTACCCCACGTCCTTGGTCCGATCCTGCCCTGTCACCAACTTCAAACCCTGACGCTCAACATCCCGCGACACATGGGCCTTCACCGCCTGCACACCGCCCTCGTGGTCGTTATGAATCACCAACACGCCCGGCCGGCGCAGTTGTTCAAGATCGCCCTCAGCCAAGCTGAAACTCTCACTCAAACCCTCGTCGCTCAACACCTTGGCCTTGGAGCGGCGCTGAGCAAAACGCTTACCGCGGTGTTGCTGGTAACGCGCCCAACTGATCAACAACACCGCGTTGAACGCCGCGATCCACAGGTAAATCTGCAAGGTATCCAGCGCGGCAAAAATCGGTGCGTCAATGCGTGGGCCGCCATGGCTGTCGAGCATCGGCACCAGGCCGCGCACCAACAAGACAATCAATCCGGTCCAGGCCATCAGGGTCAGCAAAATGTCGATGGCCTGCATCACAGGCCGCTGTGGGGTTCGGATCAGGTTCATGGGTTCATTTCCTTGCCGGGGGCTTTGATTCCGCGGTCCGGGCTGACCCAGCGCGCGCGTTTCTGGTGTTGGCGGAACAGCACTTTGGGAAAGCTGACCAAGGTGGTGAACAGGCTGACCAGCCAGAACACCAGCGGGTACCAGATGGTCCAGAACAGGGTTTTCCACAGGTCCCGTTCATAACGCCGGTCGATCATGATGCTCACCGCAAACTGCACCAGGCACACCACCGCCAGCAGCAGCCCGGTGAAAGCCGGTGGCATCAACGTCTCAACGGCGATGGCGGCAGGCAGCGTGACGAACTTGCCCACGGCCCAGAAGATCACCGACAGCAAGAAGGTGAAGGCCCAGCCGGTGGACAAGCAGTACTCGAACAACAGTGGCCACAGATAACGATGGCGCCATTGCCAGATGCCGCGAATATTTTTGAACAGCACTTCGGCGCCACCCTGGGCCCAGCGCAGGCGCTGCTTCCAGATGCCACCGAGGGTTTCTGGCATAAGGATCCAGCACAGCGCACGAGGCTCGTAGAAGATGCTCCAGTGGTCCAGTTGCAGCTTCCAACTGACGTCGATGTCTTCGGTGATCATGTCGGTGCTCCAGTAGTCGACCCGGTCCAGGGCCGCACGACGGAAGGCAACGACCACGCCGGAGACGGTAAAGATCCGCCCGAACACCCGCTGGGTACGCTTGATCAAACCGATGATCGAGGAGAACTCACCCACCTGCACCCGACCGATCAAGGTCGAGCGTGTGCGAATCCGTGGGTTACCGGTGACCGCACCCAAACGAGGGTTGTCGAGCATCGGCGCCACCAGATAGGCCGCGGCATTGCGGTCGAGCAAAGCATCACCGTCAATGCACACCAAGTACTCACTGTGGGCCGCCACCGCGCCCATACGCAAAGCCACGGCCTTGCCCTGGTTTTGTGCCAGGTGCAGCACCCGCAGGCGTGGCTCCTTCAACGCCAGGGCATCAAGCACCGCAGCCGTGTTGTCGCTGGAACCGTCGTTGATGGCGATCACTTCGATGTTGCGATAGTTCTGAGCCAGCGCCGCGCCAATGGTCTCAGTGGCGTTTTCACCTTCGTTGTAGCAAGGGATCAGGATCGAGATCAGCGGGTTACCCGCCAGGGCCGGCGCCGGGGTGTCTTCGTCCCAGGGCCAGTGGCGCTCCCAGTGCAGCCAGAAATACAGGCCGCCGGCGATCCACAATCCGGACATGAACAGCGGATAGAAAAACACAAAGTCCATCAGGAATTGCCCGGTGACCAGAAAGATCAGGCCCAGGGGCACACCCAATACTAATGACAAGACGAGAAGAGCAAGAATTCTGTCAAACATGAGTCAAGGATTCCATTGGTTGGAAAGGGCCGGACGCACGGTTTTCAGATCCGGCGAATTCTCCAGGAAGTTGTCGGGGTAGTAGCCAAAACTGGTGACACCCTGACGCTTGAGCACACCCATCCACTCAGCCATTTGCGCACCGGAAATATCGGGAGCGGCCGAGGTGCGCCAGTCCTTGCCTTGCAGCTCGAAGACCGTGCGTTGCAAGGCGCCGGGACGGGCCTTGACGGTGGCCACGAGTTTTTCCAGCCAGGCGTTGGAGTCCTTGAGGCTTTGGCCCTCCATCAGCGGCATGGCCATGGGCGCCGTCCAGTCGTAGCTGGTGAGGAAGTCGTCGAGGTTCTGCGCGAACCAGGCTTCGCTGCCCGGGTTGAGCATCGGCTCGGCGAAGATATTGCGTGCGGTCTGCACCTGCGGCCCCCGCAATTTGCGAACCTTGGCGGTCAGCTCATGGGTGAAGTCGATCAGGTAGCGGCTCTTGAAGCGGGTCCAACGCTGCATCACGGCAGGGTCGGCGCGCAGGGCGGCGATGTTATCCGGCAGGCCGCTGGCGGCGTATGCCTTGAGCGCTTCCGGGCTGGCGTCTTCGAAGTCCGAGAACACCGCATCATCGTGGAACAGCACGCCGTCGATGGCACTGGTGCGGGCCAGGTCTTCGTAGATCTCGCCAATGATCTGGCGCACCTTCGGGTCAAACGGCGACAGGCGCTGGTACTGGCCTGGGTCGACCGCCACCTTGCCAGTCTCCGGGTCCCAACGGGTGACGCGGGGCAGCTTCGAATCGAGGGCGAAACTGAGCACCGGCATCCAGGCGAACACGTTGACGTGAGCCCGGGTGCGTAGTTGCCAGGTGACGCGGTTGAACAGGTCGGCGCGCACCGGCAAATGGCGGTTGGGGAAGTACAGCGAATGCACCAGACCATCGCCCTTCGGGTCGGCGAAGGCTTGCAGGAAGACGGTGCTCGCGCCCATGTCCACCACGCGCTGTATCAGTTGGTCGAGGTTGCGCACCTGTTGGGCCGGGTCAGGGTCGTAGACGTTGTCCAGGTCCACATGCAGCACTCGCTGCGGCGGCAGGGTCTGGGCAGCCACAATGCTGTTGGCGAAGTGCTCGCCGTCCGGATCTGAAGCCACCAGGAATCGCGGGCTGCTCATCAGGTTGCCGAGGCTATCGAGGCCGTCTTCCAGGGTCAGGGCCATCTGGTAGCCGTTCTCGCCCACCACCGCCAGCGAGGTGCCGTCGGCAGCGCCGTATGGCCACACCCACACACGCGGCGCCTTGCCGGTCACAGCGCGAATTTTGTTGGAGATGGCAGAGACGTCGGTACGCATCCGCGCCTGGAACTGCGCTTCGGTTTCGTAGCGGCCAGTGGCGGGATCAAAGCGACGGGTGGTGGCGGCCGGCTGCAGGTTGCCCTGCGGGTTGGCCAACACGCCTTTGTGGTTGGCGTCAGTGTGCGCGGCGATTTCCACCAGACCGGATTGAGACACTTCACGCACTTGCTGCCAGGTGAGGAACTCGGAACGCGGGCGCGGTGTGCCGGCGAAATCCACCGGCTGGTTCAGCGGCGTATCAACCCAACTGCCCACAGGCGCCAGCAGCGCGTGCCAGTTGTAGGCCCGCAGGATCGGCATGACGCGGGTATAGAAGCTGGAGTAGCCGTCATCGAAGCTGAGCATGATGGCTTTGGCCGGAAGCTCGGGGCCGCCACTGCGCGCCGCCAGGATCTGGTCGACGGAAACCGGCTGGTAGCCGTTCTCCCGCAGCCACGACAACTGCTCGATCAAGCGTTCGGTACGCACCGCCACCACCGCCTGGTCGGGGTCACGATCCTCGACGTCATGGTAGGCAATGCCCAGGAAATGGTTTTTCGGCCACGGCGCTTCGTTAGCGGGTTTGAGCCGCTCGGCGGGTGGAGTGAAAGGCGCGGGTTGCTGGGCGCAAGCGCTGCTCAGCAGTAACCCCAGGGCCAGCAGGCATCGGGAAAGGACAGGCATGATCGGACTCTTCTAGAAGCGGTAAGTGAGGTCGACGATCAGGCGCAGATCGCTTTCGCGCTCACCGTCATAAGGTCGGCTGATCCAGCTCAGGTTGGCGCCGGTTTCCAGCACGTCGTTCCAGCGAAAACGCTGGCCGTAGCCGATCAACCCGACGCCACCGGTGGAGTAATCCCGCTGGCTGTAAGTACCCGCACCCACCTGGAACTGCTGACTCCACTGAGTCTCGTAGCGGTGATAGAGCACATGATTGACGTTCACCGTGGGCAATACGCTGAAGTCCGAACGCGGGTTGAAGTACGGCGTGTCTTCCTTGCTGTTGCGGCTGGTACCGACTTCCAGGCCGAGGTCGACTTGCACTTTCGGCGTGCTGTACACACCCTCACGACCGGTGAGCAAGGCTTCGACGCGGTTGTTGCCGTCGCTGAAATGGGACGAGCTCAGGGCCAGTTTCCATTCGCGGCTTTCATTGGCGCGCCAGCGGATAAAACCGCTGCCGCCGTTAGCAGTGATGTCGGCGTTCAAGGCCCGCAGCGGGGTGCTGGCCGAGAGGTAGTCGAGGCTACCGCCGTACTGCCAGTGATCGTCGATATCCCGGGCCAGTGCGATGCGCGCGCCCTGTTTGGAACCGAAGCCATAAGAGTGGTTGGAGACTTCAGCTTCCAGCGTCATGTCACGAGTACGCCGCTCCACACCCAGGCGCTGCCAGCGGTGTTGACCGGTGCCTTCCTGGAAGTCGGCGGTGGCGTAACCGACGCCACCGAATACCCGCCAGTCTTCGTCGATCGGCGGGCTGTAGAGCAGGGTTTCGATACCAAAGTCGCGACTACCGGCTACCGCACCGGCGCCGCTGCTGCCACCACCGTAGCTTTTGCCGGTGTAGGCTTCGACGCGCAATTCGGCCATGTCATGCACATCCCGCAGGCGACTGAGGCGCTGCGCCTGACGGTTGTCCGGAGCACGAGCGACGACGTCATCGGTGAGCGCATCGAGCTGGCGCCACTCCTGCAAGTCCAGGGCGGTGTGGCCTTGGGAGACTTCCAGGCCGATGTCACGCGGTGCCTGGCTTTCGGTTTCCTTGAGGCTATTTTCGGCGCGGCGCGGCCAGTCCCGGGCGCGGTACATGTCGGCCTGGGCCAGGCGCAGGCCAACGTTGCCAGGAGCCTGTTGCACCAAGGCCTCCAGGCCTTTTTCGCTGGACGGCAGGTCAGCGCCATAGGTGCCGGCCTGGGCCGCCAGTTGTTGGGCGTCCATCCATGCATCGTTAGGGTTGCCGATCGGCAGGCCCTTGAGTTCGACCCGGGCGGGTTGAGTGCTCGCCAGTTTATTGGCGACCTCGCGTGCCTCGCTCACCTGATCGTTTTCCAGCAGGGCGTAGAACAGCGCGGTGCTGTCTTCAACGCGATCGCTGCCATCGGCATCTGGCGCGGCCAGCGCTTGGCGGTACAGCGGCGCGGCTTTTTCCGGCTGGCGTTGGTCGAGGTAAGCGGCGGCGACCCAACGCAGGGCGTAGGTCGGCAACTGCACACCTTCGCTCTTGAGGGTTTCATAGTCGTAGATCAGTTCGGCGGTGCGCGCACGGGCCTTGAGCGCGCCAAGACGGTCGATGCGCCAGCGCACTACGTCGTCATGGGCACTGGCGTCCGGGGTCCAGGTGGCGAGCAACTGGTTGTAGTCCTTCAGGGCACGGTCGGCGATGACGTAGCGCTCTTGCTCCGTGCGGGAGGCAAACTCGGCCAGGCGCACGCGCTCGGCAGCAAGGTCGCCTTCCAGGCGGCGCTGGGTGACCGGGTCCAGCAGGCCAGGACGCTGGGCGGCCAGGCGCAAGGCCGGCTCCGGCATACGAGCGCGTTGCAGAGCGACGACGTACTCGCGAGCAACGTCGGGCTTGTTGCCGGCGCGGATAAAGGCCTGGTCGAATTCAAACAGGGCATCAAAGGTCGAGCCAGCACGGGTCAGGGCGTAACCCAACGCCATGCGCCGGTCCGCGTCGTCAGGCTTGGCGGTCACCAGGGCTCGAGCGCGCTGCACGGCTTCGGCGGTCTGGCCGGCATCGGCCAGGGTCAGGGCCAGGCCCAATTGCAGGTCCGCGTTGTTCGGTTCGCGCACCAACGCCTGGCGATAGACCCCCACTGCCGGCTCCCAGCGCTGTTGGTTACGATAGGTACGGGCGACGGTGGCGAGCGCTTGAGTGGTCAGGGTGCGGTTGCGCCCCTGGGCCTCGTAGACCTTCAGCACTTCGGCGTCTTGATGGGCCCAACTGGCGATCAGCAGGTGATCGCTGATCTGCCCCGGCGTCTGGCGCTCGGCGGGCAATTGACGCAGCAGGTTGAGCGCCGGCGCATAGTTACCGGTGCGTGCCTGATGGATCAGGGAGTCGTAGGCAGGATCGGCCAAGGCCAGCGCTGGCAGCAGCAGTTGGCTGCACAGGGCGGCGCGGATAAACAGGCGCAATCGACTGTCGGTAGGAGGATGTGAGTGTTGCAGCATTTCGTCAGCTTCCCTAACACGGAAAGCTATAGCGATAGGTTCACCTGTCAAACACACATCAGGCCGCCGGCGTCTGATGACCCGGCCAAGCTTTCCTGCGGCGCAATATCCTTGAGAGGGGTACAAAAAAGGGCAATTCCAAACATTTATTCAGAATTGCCCTACAAGAATAAAGGGCTTAAAAGTTGCGCATATTCAAGGTGGAAACGGGCACGCCGAATTGCCGAAATGCCGCTCCCACAAGGGTTCTACAGTGTTCTACCGAGTTGCTTACTGAGCCCCGCTCACCGCGCCCAACTTACCGAGCACGCCGCCAATGAACTGCTCGACGGTCATTTTCTGGCCGTTGAAAGTCACTTCATTGTTGGCGTAGTTCAGCTTGGACACTATGTCGGTGCCGACCACGGTCGCCAGTTGGGTGCCGACCGCCATGTTGCTGATCATTTCACTGGCCATCTGGGATTGCTGCTCAATGGCTTTCGGGTCGGTTACGCCGCCGGCCTGCGCTTGCAGACCCGCTACGTCGGCAAGCATCGGCTTGGACAGGGTCAGGTTGGCGTCCAGCAGCGAGATGATCTGCTTGCCCAGTTCAACCGGTGGCAACTCCATGGTCGACGGTTTGGTCATGTCCACCAGCAGGTTGAAGCGGCTTTCGCCATTGGTGGTCTTGAGCGACAGGTTTTCCACCGCCACTTGCGGCTTGGCGTCCAGCAGTTGGTCGACATTGGCCTGGGCCAGCGCTTGCTCGGCTTCGGTCAGTTGCAGTTCCGGGATCGGTTGCCCGGCAGCGGACGCAGCCTGCACCGGCTGCATCTTGTCCTGGTAAAGCTTGGTCAACACCAGCATGGCCGGGATATCGACGTTCTTCATGCTCGCGGCCATGGCCGCCGAGCCCACGGGCTTACCCTGGTAACCGATCTCGTCGATCTTGTAGTCCACGCGGCCGGACAGGTTGTTGTCCTTGGTCTCGCTGCTGTCTTTCTGCTCGAAGCCCTTGAGGGTCAGCACGGCTTGCTGCGGGCCGAAGGTGGCCTTGGTGTTGGTCAGCTCGATAGTGTTCTGGCCGGTGTAGAAACCGAAGGGGCTCTTGACCAGGTTGCTGGCCACGGTCAGCCCGTTCAGCTCGGCCTGGAACGGCGCGCCGTTGGCATCGACCAGCGAAACTTTGAGGGAGTCCATGTAACCGCTGGCCTTGACCTTCTGGGCGTCGGCGGTGCTGGTGAAAAGCAGGGCGCCGCCGGAGAAGTTCACCGAGGACGTGTCGGTCTTGATTTCCAGAGGCAGCAGTTCAACGTTGCCGTCTACCGAGCGGCTGTAGCCGATATTGGTCACGCCCTTGAGCGGCGTCACGTCTTTGGTGGCGGCGAACCATTTTTCGGTGGTGGCGTTTTTCTCAATCTCGAAGTGACTGGTGGCCATGACCGGCAGCCATTTCAGCGACACCAGGCGGGAGAACGGCAGCGGGCCGTGCTCGATGTGGTCGACGAACAGCAGTTCGGAATCTTTGTGGTCTTCGCCGAACACCGAGCCTTGCGCCTTGACGCGGTAGTGGGCGGTGCTGCTGAACAACTGGCGATCCAGGGACACCAGCTCGAGGGTCACCGTGCCGTCGACGCCAGCCATGGAAGTCTGCAGTTCCTTGTTGGCATTCTGGATCGCGGTTTGCAGTACCGGCTCCAATTGCTTACCGGTGAACCAAGCGCCACCGGCGCTGACGACGCCGACCGCAACAACAAAACCCAAAAGAACAACTGCTGGCTTATTCATGTAGTGACCTGATCAAATCCTATGTGGATGTGGGCTGTCTTCCCTGAACACCCAAAGGGTGTCGGCTCAAGCCCGCCGAAAATCCGAGGAAGATTAGCATAGGCACCCAATCATAGCGGTAGGCCCCTCAGGAATACTCCGTCTCGATCTCGTCCAGTTGATGGTCAAAGCTCTTCAGCCGCGCCGTCCACGTATACACCAGCACCTCGAACTCCCGGTGAATCACCGCGTTGCTCGGCGTATCCGCCTTGGGATCGCAAAAATCCAGCTGGTAGCGTTCCCGAGCCATGGCCGTGGCGACATCGGACAGTTCCCGCGCGTTATTGAGCCAGTGACGGCCGTCGGCGACCTGCTGGTCCAGCGCCACGCATTGTTTCTTCAGGGCTTCGAGGCTTTTTTCCAGGGGCGTGCCGGTGAGTTCGCCCATGACTTCCTGGAAGGTACGGCCAGGCTGCCAATAGCTGCCCCAGAAATAGCGGTCGAAGACGGTCTCGACCCGGCGCAGAGCGACTTTAGTGTCCCAGATGGCCACCCGCGTCTTGCCTTGTTCGAGCAGTTTTCGCTTGATGCGCTGGCCCTGGTAGGAGGCCCAGGCCACCACACCAATGGACAGCACGGCAATCAGCGCGCTGGCGCTGTCGAGGAACACCATGGCCTTGTCGATTTGATGAGCAAGCATGATGCCGTAGAAGTAGGTCGCCGATAGCAGCACCAGTGCGAAGAACACGCACCAGAAAGCGGGAGCATAAGGGTTTTTCATTATTGGAATCCCCATGAGCAAACGCGAGCAGTGACAGGTGGGCCATCAGGTGCCCACCTGTCAAAGCATAGCAACCCGCTCAGGGTTTGCTGGCTTGTGTACCTTGCGTTCGTCCACTTTCCCAACCGCCGCCCAACGCCAGGAACAAATCGATCTGGCTCATGGCAACCTGGGTGTTGGCGGCGGCCAATTGCGCGCGCACGTCGGTGTAGGTGCGGGTGGCTTGCAGGTCGGCCAGGAAGGACGCGCGACCCGCCTGGAAGAAGCGATGCGTCTGGTCTGCAGCCTGTTGCGCCGACTGCTCGGCATCGGCCAGGGCATCACGGCGCTCCAATTGCGCGGTGTATTGCGCCAGGCCGGTCTGGGTTTCGCGGATGGCGTTGAGCACCACCCCGTCGAAGTGCGCCAAAGCGCCCTGGGTCGCGGCCTCCGCTTCATGAATGCGAGCGCGGGAACCGTTGGTCGGTACCGACCAACTGATCAACGGGCCGAACCCCCAACGGTTGGTCTGGGGCTGGCTGAGGTGATCGAGGGCGCCAATGGTGGCCACCGTCGCACCGATGCTGATATCCGGGTACAACGCCCCCGTGGCCACGCCAATGCTGGCGGTCGCCGCCGCCAACTGACGCTCGGCCTGACGCACATCCGGGCGACGCTTGAGCAGCGCGGCGCCATCGCCCACCGGCAGCAGTTGGGCGACGCGCGGTAACTCGGCGCAATCACGGGTGCCGGCAGGCAGTTGATCGACAGGCTTGGCCAGTAACATCGACAAGCGGAACAACCCGGCCTGGCGCGCGGCTTCATAACGCGGCAGGTCGGCGCGCAAGGATTTGAATTGGGTTTGCGAACGGGTTACCTGGGTTTCGTCACCACGCCCCGCATCCCGCAAACGCTGGGTCAAACGGGTGCTTTCACCTTGCAGATCCAGGGAGTGCTGGGCGATTTCCCGCTCCTCGTTGGCCGCGCAGACCTGGGTGTAGGAGCGCACCACATCGGCCACCAGGGTAATGCGAGCGATATCGGCGGCCGCCTGGGTCGCATCGGCACTGGCTTGGGCGCCTTCAATGCCGCGCTGCAAGGTGCCGAACAAGTCGAATTGATAGGACGTAGTGATACCCACATCACCCACATTGGTCACCGGCACTTTTTCCGGCAGCAGATAAGCCTCGCCAGACTCTTGCAAACGTTGAACACCGGCCTTGGCCCCGCCGCTCAAACCGCCAGCGGACTCGGCTTGCTGCACCTGATAGCGCGCCCGCTGCAGGTTGGCCGCAGCCACCCGAAGATCGGTGTTGGAGGCCATGGCCTGACGCACCAGTTCATCCAGGCGTGGGTCCTGGTAGAGCTTCCACCAGTCGGCAGGCACCGGCGCCGACACGACATTGCTGCCCTGCCCCGTCAGTTGTCCTTGCAGGTCTGCACGGTGCACGGCGGCCTGGTCCGGCAGATGATAATCCGGTCCGACCACCTGGCAGGCCGACAATAACAACCCCAGCCCGGCGGTTGTCAGAAGCTGCTTCATGGCTTGGCTCCTGGCTGTTGTTCGGCGGGTTTGGCCTGGTCACCGATGATCGACACCGTGGCGGTACGCCCGGCGATCATGCGGAAGTCTTGCGGCACATCATCAAAAGCGATCCGCACCGGGATCCGCTGGGCCAAGCGTACCCAACTGAACGCCGGGTTGACGTTGGGCAACAGGTTCGAGCCGCTGCTGCGGTCGCGGTCTTCGATACCGGCGACGATGCTCTGCACATGGCCACGCAGGCGAGCACTGTCGCCGATCACACGGATGTCGACGCTCTGCCCGACGTGAATACCGTCCAGCTTGGTCTCTTCGAAATAGCCGTCGATATGGAAGGAGTTGCTGTCCACCACCGACAACACCGGGCGACCAGCGGTGACGAACTCTTGCACGCGGGGCGCACGGTCGTTGACGTAGCCGTCCACCGGGCTGCGGATCACCGAGCGATCAAGGTTGAGCTGGGCGCTGTCCACCGTCACCTGTGCTTCGGCCAACGCCGATTGGGCACGGGCCACGCGCGATTGGCTTTCTTCCAGTTGTTCGCTGGCCACCAGGTTGCCCAAGCCACGGTTACGCTTGGCTTCACGTTGGGCCTGAGCCAGGGTTTCCTGACGGTCGGCGACGGCTGCCTGGGCCTGGCGCAGGGCCAGTTTGAAGCGGTCCTGGTCGACGGAGAACAGTACTTGGCCGCGCACCACCAACTGGTTGTCGCGCACGTCCACTTGCTGGATCAACCCGGACACGTCCGGGGCGATCTGCACGATGTCGGCACGGATGTGGCCGTCACGGGTCCAGGGCGCAAACATGTAGTACATCACCATGCGCCAGACCACGACGCAGGCGAAACTCACCACCAACAACGTCAGGACTACACGGCCGATGGTCAAAAAAGGTTTTTTCATGTCATCAGGTATCGACTGAGTGAGTCCACTGCGCCCAGCAACAGAGCGTAGAGACCCACATTGAACAATGCCCGGTGCCAGACCAGGCGATAGAAGTGGAAGCGCGTCAACAACCCATGCACCACCAGATACAACACATACGTAATGCCCATCAGCACCAGCAGCGTGGGCAGGAACACCCCGCTGACATCCAGATCACCGATCATAAAGGCGCTCCATCGGGTAGCGGCGCGTCCAACTCTGGGCCGCCAACAAATTCCACGCCCGGCAACAACGCCAGGCGCAAGCCGCTGAGGGCATGCAACAGGTGCAGACGGGTTTCGTCTTCACCTTGCAGACCCTGGCCGTTGAGGGCGCGGCGGGTACGGTCCAGGGTCATCAGCAGACCACCGGGGGCTGGCAAGCGTTCGCCAGCCTTCAGGCAGGCCTTGAAGTACCCTCCAACGCCCTCCACCACTTGATTGAGCAGCACACGCGGCACGCCGAGGATGCGCGGAGAGTAGGCCAGCAGGTCGAGCAGGTTCAGCGCTACCCGCACTTCGCGCAGCGCGATGCCGGTGTCTTGCCCGGTCATCGCCAGGCGTGGCAGGTGTTGCATCAGGCGGTCGAGCATCCGTACTCCCATCTGCCGGTGTTCGGCCAGGGTCGCGGGTTCTGTGAGGCCGACGATGTCGTGCCAGCTGAAACGGGTCAGGCGCTTGGCGGCGAACTCTGCGCCGAACGGTCGGGCGATCAGGGTCCAGACAAAGGCGAACAACAGACCCACTGGGCCAGCCAGGTTGGAGTTGGCGAAGGCCAGGAAGTCCGCGTCGTAGGCGCCCTGGATGCTGATAAACGATGAGGTGTTGACCAGGGTCAGCAGCATTCCCAGGTAGAAACGCGGCTGCACCGTCAGGGTGCCAACACAGATAAAAGGTACGGCGAAGGCCAATACCAACATCGGAAAATCGTGCAGGTTGGGCAGTACCAGAAACAGATAGAGGCTGGCGAAGAGCACCGACATCGCCGTCCAGAAAAAGAACCGGTAGATCTGCGGCGCAGGATCATCCATGGAGGCGAAAAAGCTGCAGGCTACAGCCGCCAAAATCACGGCGCTGCCGCCATCGGTCCAGCCCAGCAGGATCCACAGCACCGAGGCGACTACAATCGCCGTTACGGTGGAAAACGCCGAATAGAACATCAGGCCACGGTCAATAAAGGGCGTCAGCCGGCCGAGGCGCCAGTGGCGGTACACGGCGCGCCAATTATCCTGGCTTTCGCACTGGATGGCCGCTTGCAGGCTGCGGCAGTCCTGCCACAAATCGATCCATTCGCCCAGCCGGTAGAGGGCATTGGAAAACAGCAACTGATGACGATCATCCAGGGCTTCGGCGTCGGGTTGCAGGGCTTCGATCTGGTCACGCAGGGCGCGCCAGCGTTCGATGGGCGCGTCCTTTTGGGTGTTTTCCAGCCATTCGACGGTGGCGGCCAAAAGCGGCGCAAACTTTCCGACCAGCTCTGGCGTGCGGCGCTCCAGGGCATACAAGGCGTCGTCGAGTGCATCCACCACCGGCAACAGGTGGATCATCCGCCCACGCAGCTCTTTGGTGTTGCGTACCGTTTGCGGCCGCGCGCCCTCGTGGGGCAGTTGCCCGATCATCAACTCCAGGGTGTTGAAGGTGGCGACCATACCGCCGCGCAGGGTGCTGACTTCTTCAGGTTGCACGTTGCGGGTCAGGAAGCGCTGGCTGTAGACCTGCGCGTCGGAAAACCACTTGCTGACCGAATCATCAAACACCGGCGCCAGGCGCCGAGGCCAGAACATCGCGCCGACCACCGCCGCCACGGCGATGCCGAGGAAGATTTCTTCGGTACGCGCCTCGGCCACGTCCCATACCGCCAGCGGGTTATCCACCACCGGCAGGGCGATCAGCGGCAAGGTGTAGCCGGCGAGCATCAGCGCGTAGCTGTTGGCGGTACGCAGGTGGAGTGAAAGGAACAGCAGGATCCCAGTCCACAACGCAATCACTACCACCAGCAAATATGGGGTCTGCACAAACATAGGTACAAAAAATACCGCCGCCGCCGCGCCGAGAAAGGTGCCGACGGCCCGGTACAGCGCCTTGGAACTGGTGGGACCGACAAAGGGACTTGAGACGATATACACCGTGGCCATTGCCCAATACGGGCGCGGCATCTGCATCAACATGGCGATGTACAACGCGATCATCGATGCAGCAAATGTTCGAACGCCGTAGAACCAATCTCGTGCCGGCGGCATGCCGGAAAAAAATCCGTTCAAGGCGTCACGACCGCAGGGTGTTGGTTGGCGGCTTCGAAGGCACGCAGTACACGCAGTGCCGTCTCCAGATCATCGGCCTCGATGTCTGCCAGCACTTCACGACGCAGACGCACCAGTTGCTCTTCCACCGCCTGCACCAGCTCACGGCCACGGGCAGTCAGGCTCAGGGCCTTGGCACGGCGGTCGTGGATGTCTTCGGTGCGGCACACGAAGCCGGCGTTGCACAACTGGTCCAGCAAGCGCACCAGGGACGGGCTTTCCATCCCGGACGCCTGGGCCACCTTGACCTGATGCACACCGTCGCCCAGGCGGCCGATCATCAATAGCGGCACGGCGCAGGCTTCGGAGATGCCATAGCTCACCAGCGTGGTCTGGCAGATTTTGCGCCAGTTACGCGCACCCACCACCATGCTGCTGCTGATGTTCATCTGGAGTTGTTCGAGAGTCTGAGACACGGGATCATTCGCACAATGTTAGTTTGCTAACTATCAATATGGTGGATGGATCCGTGTCAGTCAAGTTTTGATACAAATTTGGGGATGGGTGGTGGCAGTGAGGTAAGTAAAGCGGGTTTGGGCGAAGGCGTTGGAGATTTTCAGGGGGCGGCAAAACCAATGTGGGATTGAATCCGGTTGTAGCCGCTACCGAGGCACGAGGCTGCGATGCGTGTCCGTAGGACCGACCTCAAGGGTCGCTTCGCAACCCATCGCAGCCTCGTGCCTCGGCAGCGGCCACAACCATCGGCAAGCTCGCCCCGCGCAGCTTTTTTACGCCCCGCGCCCGCTCCTCAGCAGCAAATTCAACTCATCCACTACCTCCGCCCAATCCGCATCTTCCAAAATCTCGTCCCGCAAAAACGCCCTCTGGCTGTCGCTCCAGAAAAACGCGTCCGCCAGCTTCAAATCCGGCTTAAGCGGTGAATGTGCCGTGATGAATTGCTCAATACCTTGTGGATCGTCAGGCAATCCGAGTTGCTTGAACAACGAAGGCAGGCTGTGGATTGGGGATTCCATGACATGTTCCTGATAAAGGGATTCACTGGAGTCTAGCCCAGGCACCGGTCAATACCGGTCACCCACGCCAGACGGGCATTAACCGCAGCCCTCCTTGGGCAACGGCCCTGGCACGTGGCAGAGCACGAATAAACGCGCCCGGGCGCCACCGCCGTCCTGCTGGCTGAGCAGGCGCCAACCGTCGGGCAGCGGTGCAAACTCATCCGGCCCGTCGCTGCTGCTGATCAGCCAGACGCGTTGAGTCTGTGGCGGGATCGCCGACAGGCGGTCGAGGTAGATTCGGCCACCGTCCTGATCCACCAACGTACCAAACCCATAGGCATTGGGCCGCGTCGACTTGCCCTGGGCCGTCGGCGGTGTATAGAGCTGCAATTGGGCATCGGTCTCGTCGTAATACACATAGGGCAAGTACCAGAGCATGTCGCTGATGACGATGCGGTCGTCCTCCTGGTAGTTACGATTGACGAACTCCACCGCGACGTTGAATTGATCGTGCTCGTCGACGGTGAAGTTGCTCTTCAACCCCACCAATTCCACCCCGACAAACAACACCAACAGTGCGGCACCGAAGATGCGCAAGCGTGCCCCAAGGCGATCCACGGCCAAAGCCACGACGATGGGCAAGCCCAAGGCGTAGACGGTGAGATAGCGCTCGATAAACACCGGGGACATAAACGAAACGCCATAGACCATCAGCATCGGCAACAGAAAAAACAGCGCCAGTAACCAGCCGAACCGATAACGGCTCTGGTCACGCCACGCGGTCATCCCCACCACCACAATCAATAGCACCGGCACCAGGACAAACAGTGGCCGCCACAGGCTATCGCCCTCGTCCTGAATCAGGAACTGCCAGATCATCGCCGGCACGGAGAACAGGGTGACCGGGTCTTCCCAGCCAATATCACCGCCGACCTTGAGCTGTTCGACGTGCTGCACCAGGTCCAGCAGATTCGGCAGCCAAGGCAGGTATAACGAGACAATCGCAACGTTGGCCCACCACCAGCCCGGACGGGTGATCAACCGCAGGTTCGACGCCTGCGGCAAACGCAGCAGCCCCAGCCAGAGCCAATGCACCAGCACGCACAGGGCGGTGAAATAGTGGGTGTAGAAGCCGGCGGTCATCAGTAGCACATAGGCCACCAGATACCGCGCCCGTTCGGGCTGCCGGACCCAATAGACCAACGCCAGGGTGGCCGCCAGCAGCCACACCGCCAGCAACGAGTACATCCGCACTTCCTGGCTGTAGCGAACCGCTGTGGGCAGCAACGCCAGCAGGATCCCGGCCAGCACGGCCGCGCGACGGGTGGCGATCACGCGCGTCAACCAAATGCCCAGGCCCACGGCAACCACACCAGGGATCACGCTCATGCTGCGAATGGCGAAAATCCCGTCACCAAACAGGCCGATCCAGCCGCGCAGCAGGAAAAAATACAGCGGTGGGTGCACATCATGGGCCGCGTGGAACCACAGGTCGCCCGGGGCATACTCGCTCAGCAGCAGGCTTGAACCTTCGTCGCCCCAGACCGCCGAAGCAGTCAGGCCATAGAAGCGCAGGATCATGGCCAGCGCCAGGATTGGCACCCACCATAACCGGCTGATCCAGCCGGCCCCTTCCCAGGCACCCGACAGGCGATTGAATGCGGGAAATGCCCCGACCTTGTCGTCTTGTTCCACCACAGTCCGTCGCACCTCTATTCCCCTACCATTGCCCCTTTTCCAGGGCAAAACCTGCGCTTGCGCGAACAATCGCCACTCTAGGTCAAAAGCACGCGATTCGCCTGTTGTTTCGCTACGTGCGAGCCGCGCACGATACCTGGGATTGCGGGGTTAAATCACTGACTTCCTATCGGGAAAATCTGAACTTTACGCAGGCCCTCACTGCTGCTTTTTGTAGGTTCAGGCTATGCTTGCGAACTTCCATGGATTCAGGATCAAGGACTCTTCATGCGCATCGGTCTTCTGTCACCCTTGGCACTGGCACTGCTCGCCGGCCTTTCCCACCAGGCCCAGGCCAGTTCCGACGACTCGTGCTACCCCGACTGGCGGGTGTCGCGCAACAACCTGGATGTGTGCAGCAACCTGCCCTTCCTGAGTCCGGGCAATGACAGCCGGGTCAACCTGCGCCTCATGCTGGCCGACAAGAAGGCCGCGCCGCTGGCTCCCAACGACTTGGGCGAAGAAGACCTGGCCCAGGGCTTTGGCCCCGTACCATTTCCGGTGTATCGCCTCGCCTCCCCTGCGGATGAGCCCACCGATGAGCCCGATGACTCGGATACCGCCTCACTGGCCGAGATGCTCACCTCGCTGGGCATCCCGCGTGACAACGACAAAGCGGCAGGTGACGCCTTTCTCGCCGGGGAAGGCAGCCGCTGCCGCAGCAACAACGATGACAGCACCGCTGCATTTATCAGCCAGGTGGTGAAAGCCGATATGCCGCCTGCCGAACGCCAACTGCTGGCCAAGCAACGCGTGCAGATGCTCACCGCCTGTAGCTGGGACGGCATGGCAACCGGCGAAGCCGAGCAGTTGAAGTCGGCAGACGGCAAGGCGCTGCTGGCATACCTGCAAGCCGCCGGTGACTTTTACAGCGGTCGTTTTGCCGAAGCGCAAAAAGGCTTTGCAACGCTGACCGACAGCAGCCTGCCCTGGCTCAAGGAAACGGCGCTGTACATGACCGCCCGTACCGCGCTGAACAACGCCCAGCAAAACGCCTTCGATGAATACGGCACGCCGTCTTTGGAGCATGTGGATAAGTCCGCGCTGCAACTGGCCGAGACAGGCTTCGATGACTACCTGAAAACTTATCCACAGGGTGAATACGCCACCTCGGCCCGTGGCCTGCTGCGCCGGGTGCATTGGCTCGCCCCCAACCCGGACAAGCTGGCGGATGACTTCACCTGGCAACTGACCCAGGCCAACGACGCCCAGCGCAACGTGTCCCTGGATGAACTGGTGGAAGAAGCCGACACCAAACTGCTGACGAGCACTACCGAGGCGGTGAAGAACCCGCTGATCCTGGTCCTCAACGACCTGATGTGGATGCGTGCCGGCAACCCGCCCAAGCTGACCCGCGAAGCCCTTGACGCGCAAAAATCGATCTTTGCCCAGGAACCTGCACTGTACGACTACGTGCAGGCGGCATTTGCCCTGTATGTGGAGCATCAACCCGACAGCACCTTGAAGCTGCTGCCGCAGGACGTGCCGTCAACCCTCGATTACTTTGCGTTCAGCCAGCAAACCCTGCGAGGCCTGGCCCTGGAAGCCAAGAACGACTGGAAAGGCGCCGAAGCCCTGTGGCTGCAACTGCTGCCGCTGGCCAAGCAACCATTGCAACGCGACCAGTTGGAACTGGCCTTGGCGATGAATTACGAGCGCAGCGGGCAACTGTCCAAGGTGTTCGCCACCGATTCGCCCATCAGTGCCAAACAAGTGCGCTATATCCTGCTGCGCAACGTCGCCGGCCCCGAACTGCTGCGCCAGCAAATGGCCCAGGCCAGCGACCCGGTGGAGCGCCAGACCGCCCAATTTGTGCTGCTTTATAAAGACCTGCTGCACAGCCAGTTCGCGACCTTTGCCGAAGACCTCAAGCAACTGCCCTCCCCGGCCCCCGAGGACAAGATCGGTACCAGCCTGGGTTACGTCTACTCCGGTGGCAAGCCCCTGCAACTGTTCCAGTGGAACGGCGAGAAAAGCGAATCCGGCTACGCCTGTCCGAGCATCGCGCAAACCGCCAGCACCCTGCAAAACAACCCGAAAAACCCTCAAGGCCTGAACTGCTTCGGTGAGTTCATCCTGCGCAATGGCCTGGACGGCATGCCCCTGGAGCTGGTGCGTTCCACCGGCAGCCTGGGCAGTACCGCGTCGGACTTCAAGGGCGAAACGTTCTCGCGACTCGACGGCTACACGCAGGTCATCAACAACGCCAAAGCGCCTCATAACGACAAGGCTTACGCGCTGTTTCGCGCCATCAACTGCTATGGACCGGCCGGCTACAACAGTTGCGGCGGCGAAGACGTCGACAAGAGCGAGCGCAAAGGCTGGTTCCGCCAGTTGAAAACCAAGTTCGCCGATACCCAATGGGGCCAGTCGCTGCAGTATTACTGGTAAGCCGTGAAAGTCTTCTGGCTGGCCTTGCTCTTGCTGGCAAGCCCGGCCTTCGGCGCCGTGGATGCCGGTGACTATGACGCCTTCTGGCTGTGGAGCGGCGTCGCTCCACAGCCGGTGCTCAAGCAGGCAAAAACCCTGTACATCCTGCAAGGCCAGATCAACTCCACCCGCCGCGCGCCCCAACGCGGCGTGCAATTCATCGCCCAAGGCATGAGCGTGCCGCGCCTGACCCAAGGCGAAGTGTGGATCGTCTACCGCGCCCACACCTTGCACTGGCCAGAATCGGTCTACACCCAACTGCTAGGGCAAGTGCAACGCTGGCGGGACGCAGGCAACCCGGTGGTCGGCATCCAGATCGACTTCGACGCCCGCACCCAATACCTGCATGAATACACAGGCTTCCTGCGTGACCTGCGCCAGCGACTGCCCAAGGACCTGCGCCTGAGCATCACCGGCCTGATGGACTGGAGCAGCAACGCCGATCCTGCATCCATCGCGCAACTCAATGGGGTGATCGATGAAGTGGTGGTGCAGACCTATCAAGGACGCCACAGCATCCCGGACTATGCGGCGTATTTACCGCGAATGAATCGGTTGGGGGTGCCGTTCAAGATTGGCTTGATTCAGGGTGGAGAGTGGCAAGAACCGGCGTATTTGAAGGGGAATGAGTGGTTCCGGGGCTATGTGGTGTTTTTGCAGAACTGACCCGACGCTTGACATACGCTATGAGCCCATCCCTGTAGCCGCTGCCGAGGCACGAGGCTGCGATGCGTGTCCGCAGGACCGCCCTCAAGGGTCGCTGCGCAACCCATCGCAGCCTCGTACCTCGGCAGCGGCTACAGAAAATCGCGCTCGCGCATTAGAAATCATCTTTCCTAGAGTCCATAGCCACTCTCAGTCAGCGCGCGCCGTCTGCACCGGGTACACCGACTCCCACCCTCCGCCCAACGCCTTATACAAACCGACCATCGCCAGAGACACCCCGGTGGAGCTTTCGACCCACTGCTCCTGCGTCGCCAGCAACGCACTTTGCACCGTGAGCACGTTGACGAAATCCGCCACGCCTTCGACGTACTGATGCTGGGCCGTGGTGAGGGCGATCTGGTTCTGGCGCACCGCTTCGGCAAGGCTGTCACGGCGCAGTTGGCTGGCGTTGTAGCGGGTCAGTTGATCGTCGATCTCGTGCCAGGCGCGCAACACGGTTTGCTGGTAGGCCAGGGCCGCTTCCTGTTGCTGGGCTTCGCGCAAATCGAGCATGCCCTTGAGGCGACCGCCTTTGAAAATCGGCAGGCTGAATTGCGGGCCGAAGGCGAATGAGCGAGAACCCCACGAGCCTAAATCCGAAAGCTGCATAGCCTGAGAACCGAGACTGCCGGATAAGGTGATACGCGGGTAAAAATCGCCCTTGGCCACGCCTATATTGGCCGTCGCAGCATGCAGCCGAGCCTCGGCCTGACGGATGTCGGGACGGCGCTCGGCCAGTTGCGACGGCAGGCCGATGGCTACCTGGCGCTGGGTCTGTGGCACGGCGGCGTCTTTGGACAACTGCACGTACAAAGCTTGCGGCGGTTCGCCCATCAACAGGCTCAAGGCGTTGATCAACTGGTCCTGGCGTTGCTGCAAGTCCGGCAACCGCGCCTCGATGGCGGCGACCTGAGCAGCGGCTTCTGCCACGTCGAGGTCGGTGGCGACACCGTCGGCCAGGCGCAATTGCGACAGCTTAAGGCTATGGCGGGCGACGTCGAGGTTTTGCTCGGTAACGGCGCGGGTGTTTTGCACGCCACGCAACTGGATGTAGTCCTGGGCGGTTTCTGCAAGCACCGATAACAGCACGGCGCGGCGATCGTTTTCGGCCACTTGCAGGGTGGCGTCGGCGGCTTCGGTTTCGCGTTTTACCCGGCCCCAGAAATCCAGCTCCCAGGCAGCGGAAAAGCCGACATCCCAGAGGTTGAAAGCCGAACGGCCATTCTTCCCGGACGGGTCGCTCAAGCCGTCAGCGCTGTTGCGTTGGCGCATGTAATCGCCGTTGGCATTCACGTTCGGATAACGCTCGGAGGTGATCACCTGACGCATGGCACGGCTTTGCTGCAAGCGGCTGCTGGCCAGTTTCAGGTCGAGGTTATCGGTCAGTGCGCGGCGTGTGAGGGCGGACAGTTGCTCGTCGTGGAACACTTCCCACCAGCGCTCTTCGAGTGCGCCGGTGTCCGCGTGACTGGCCGCCTGACGGCCCTGGGGCTCGGTCCATTGCGACACTGCCGGGCCTTGCGGGCGCTGAAAATCCGGGCCGACGGTGCAGGCACTCAGGCTGATCATGCTCAGGGTGAACCAGGCTATCCGTCTCATTGTTGGGCCACCTCGCGCGGCTGGGCCGCGGGCTGGGTGTTGACGCTGGCTTCCACCGACATGCCGACCCGCAGGCGCTCGGTCAGGGCTTGACCGGGCTCCAGGATGATTTTCACCGGAATGCGTTGTACCACCTTGGTGAAGTTGCCGGTGGCATTGTCCGGTTTGACCGAGGCGAAAGTCACGCCGGTGGCGGGCGCCAGGCTTTCCAGATGGCCGTTGAGTACTTCACCGTCAAGGCTGTCGACCCACACTTCCACCGCTTGGCCTGCGTGCATGTGGGAGAGTTGAGTTTCCTGGAAATTGGCCACCACATACGCCTCGGCCAGCGGCACCACAGCGAGGATCTTGCTGCCCGGTGTCACGTAGGCGCCGACCCGCACAGCACGCTCGCCGACCATGCCATCCACCGGGGCGACGATGCGCGTATAGGACAGTTGATAGCTGGCCATCTCCAACGCGGCCTGGGCCCGTTTGAGGCCACCTTCGGCTGCATCGCGCTGGGCGGTGAGGATTTCCACTTGCTTGCGCTCGGCGGCCAATACCGCCGTGGCGTTGGCCAGGCGCGCGGTGGCCTGATCAATACGGGTCTTGGCCTGCTGGGCATTCTGCACCGTGCCGGCGCCAACACCGGCAAGGTGGTTGTAGCGGTTCAGTTCATGTTCGGCAAACGCCACTTCGGCACGATCCGCCGCCACCGTGGCCTGGGCCTGGGCGATCACCGAGCTCTGGCGCTCCAGGGTGGCCGTGGCGTTTTTCAGTTGGGCCTGAGCCACCAGGGTGTCAGCGTCGGCCGCCTGGGCGGCGGCGCGGAAGTCACGGTCATCGATCAGCGCCAACAATTGCCCGGCCTTGACCCGTTGGTTGTCTTCCACCAGCACTTCTTTGATAAACCCGGCCACCCGTGGCGCCACCAAGGTGTAGTCGGCGGCGACGAACGCGTCGTTGGTGGTCTGGCGCTTGCTGCCAAAAACGCCTGGCGCCAGCAGGTAAACCAACACGCCAACAGCGAAGACGGCGATGACAGTCACGGCGATTTTGTCTTTGCGTTTCATAAAAATCCCTTGTCTCAATAAGCAATCAGGTCGGCGCCCGGGGCGGGTAGATCCGCGTCGGCATCCAGAAAATCAGCAGAATCAACGCCACCGCGACACCGGCCATGACGTAGTAGAGATCCGAAGACGTGAGCACCACGGCTTGCTCGTGCAGCCGATGGGCCAGCCCCGCCGGGTCGCTGTCGGCCAGGGGCGAGTTGCCCAGGCTGTCCACCAGCATGGTTGAGTGGAAATGCAGGCGGTGAGTGGTCAGCGCGTCGATCACTCCAGTGGCAACCACGGCGGCCAGCCCCTTGACGGTGTTGAACCAGGCCGAGGCGAATGGCCCGTCCGCCGGGGTGATACTGCCGGTGGAGAGCATCAACAGCGGTAGCACCGCCATAGGCTGCCCAAAGATCTGCAGCAGTTGCAGGGCATAGAAATCATCGCGGGTCCAGGCCGAGGTCAGTTGCGCCCCGCCGAGGCAAGACAGGATCAACATGCTCAGGCCAATCCCCAATACCCAGCGGCAATCCACCCAGCGCAGGTTGCACAGCGCCGCCACCAACGGCAGTGCGATCAACTGCGGCAGCGCCATGATCAGCATCACCGGCGCGGTTTGCAGCGGTCGATAACCCTGGACCTGGGCCAGGTAACTGGACGGAATGATGATCACTGCCAGCAGCACAATCAGCACGCCGGCCAAGACAATCAACGCGAATGCCAGGTTGCGGATGCCGAGCATCTGCAACTTGAAAAACGGCATCGGGTGCGACCATTCGTTGATCATGAACAGCACCAACAACAGCATCCCGCCACACAGCAGCGAGGTGATAAGCGTCGATTCGAACCAGTCCAAGCGATTGCCCTGCAACAGGCCGATCACCAGCATGCAGATCGCCGGGAAACCCAGCAGCAGGCCGCGCCAGTTGAACTGCTTGAGACGCTCAAGACGCAGCGGGTCCTGAGGCAGGCCGTAGGCCACGGCGGCCATGGCCAGCAGGCACGGCGCGACAATCTGCCAGAACGCCCATTGCCAGCCGACGTATTCGGTCCACAACGCCGCCAGCGGTGTGCCGAGGCTCGGGCCGAAGGTGGCGGTCAGTGCGTAACCGGCCAGGCCATAGAGTTTGACGTTGGCCGGCAGGAAACGCAGGGCCACGGTCATCAGCATCGGCGGTAAGGCCCCACCGGCCAGGCCTTGCACCGTACGCAGAATCAGCAGGCTTTCGTAGTTCGGCGCAAACGGGCACAGCACGCCAAGCACGGTGAACACACCGATCGCCCACAGCGTGAAACGGCGTAGGGAAAAGGTCACCGAACACCACGGCGCAAACGCCATGGCCGAGACGGAGGTGGCGGTGTACGCGGCCACCAGCCAGGTGCCTTCGTCAAAACCGATGTACAGCGCACCGCGAATGTCAGCGAGGGCGACCTTGGTCACCATCTCGTTGAGCCCGCAAACTAGCACCGCCAGCAACACGCCGACCAGGCCAATGATGATGCGGGGGCCGAAAGCGGGCGGCGCGATGGCGGTGGGTTTGGCTGCGGCCAGGGGTGCGGGGGCAGCGAGGGAAGTCATGAATACAACTCGGAATAAGAAATACCCGAGCAGTTTAATAAGGCATAGACATGACGAAAACTGACTTATTGGAAGGTTATAAGTGCGCCAGACGCAACTATTAGAACACACCAAGACCTTGTGGGAGCCGGGCTTGCCGCGATGCAGACGACTCAATCTCTCAGTCATACCGGGGCGATGCTATCGCAGGCAAGCCAGCTCCCACATTGACCGTGCCCACTTCAAATCTGGGCAGGTTGCGCTTCGCGCCATGTGGCTTCACAGCACTCGCGCATGGTTTCCCGCAACCATTTATGCGCCGGATCTTTGTCAAAACGTGGGTGCCAGGCCTGGGTCAATACCAGGGTCGGCAGGGAAATCGGCAAGGTGAAGGCCCGCAGTGGCAAGTTCAGGCGATTGGCGCTGTACAGCGCTTCCTTGGGCACCGGCAGGATCAGGTCAGAGTCGGGCAACATGAACATCGCGCCGTGAAAACCCGGGGCGATCATCGCTACCCGACGCTCCAGGCCCTGGGCGTTGAGGGCTGTGTCGATGGGGCCACGGGCAATACCACGACGGGAGATGCTGATGTGCGAATAACTGGCAAACCGCGCCGCAGTAATTTCCTCATCGAACAGTGGATGCCCTTCCCGCGCCAGGCCGACAAAGGTGGTGGAGAACAGGTTTTGCACCTTCACTTCCGGGGTGATCGGCATGGTATTGCCCACCCGCAGGTCCAGCCGGCCTTCACGCAGCGCTTCATCGTCGCTGTCGCCTTCCGGCACGAAGCGCAGCTCACACAGCGGCGCCATACGCTCCATGGTGTCGAACAGCCGACCGCCATAGACCCCGACGAAAAAGTCATTGGCCCGCACGCTGAACCGTCGGCGCAAGGTGCTCAAGTCCACCTGGTCCGCCGAGCGGAACAACAACGCGGCCTGTTCCACCACGTTGCGCACCTGGTCCTGCAACTCCAGGGCCTTGGGCGTCGGCACCAGGCCGCGACCGGCACGCACCAGGATCGGATCGCCCACCGCCTCGCGGATTCGCGTAAGGGTACGGCTCATGGCCGCCGGGCTGAGGTTCATCCGCCGTGCGGCGCCCACCACGCTGCCTTCATCGAGCAAGGCGTCGAGGGCGACCAGCAGGTTCATGTCCGGTAGTTGCATGCCAAGCACTCGTGATCAGTCGGGAGTGAACTGAGTGCAATCGTAGCAGCATTCAACCGACTTCAGCGCTGCATGCCCCAACGCTTCACAGTGACCCGCTCCAAAGTGTCAAACACCAGGTTTTCCACCAGCAAGCCAATCAGGATCACCACCGCCAACCCAGCAAACACCTTGTCGGTGTACAGCTCATTACGGTTCTGGAAGATGTACCAACCCAACCCGCCCTTGCCGCTGGTGGCGCCGAATACCAGTTCGGCAGCGATCAGCGTACGCCAGGCAAACGCCCATCCAATCTTCAGCCCCGCGAGGATCGACGGCAGCGCCGCCGGGATCAGGATGAACAGCACAAAGCGCATGCCCTTGAGGCCGTAATTGCGCCCGGCCATGCGCAGGGTTTCCGAGACGCCTAGGAACCCCGAATACGTGTTAAGGGCCAAGGCCCACAGCACCGAATGCACCAGCACGAAAATCAGGCTGTTCTGCCCCAGGCCAAACCACAGCAACGCCAGAGGCAACAAGGCAATGGCCGGCAGTGGGTTAAACATCGAGGTCAACGTGCTCAGCAGGTCGCGCCCCAACTGAGTCGACACGGCCAGCGTGGTCAGGGCAAACGCCAAGACAATTCCGATCAAGTAGCCCTTGAGCAGCACCACCAGCGAGATACTCACCTTACTCAACAACTCGCCACTGGCGATGCCGTCGTAGAAGGCGTGGAAGGTCTGCAAGAAGCTCGGCAATAGCAGGTCGTTGTTCTGATAACGCGCCGCCGCTTCCCAAAGAATGGCGAGCACGATCAGGATCAGGCTTTTGCGCAGCCAGCCTTGTTGCCACAGGCGCTGGCGCAACGGCAACTCGCGTTCTACGCGAACGCCGGGCAGCGGTTCGAGGGTGATTTCATATTCCTGACGCATGATGACAGCCCTTCAATAAGCGATACGGATATCGGCAAAACCCAATTCGGTTTCAGCTTCAGGTGCTTCATCAAACAACAGCCGATGAATGCGCCGCGCCGATGCCTGGAACTCCACACCGCCGAGGCTATGCAGGTCGTATTGATGGCTGTGGATTTCCGCTCGTACCCGCCCCGGATGAGGCGACAGCAACAGGATGCGATTGCCCACCACCAGCGCTTCTTCGATGGAGTGGGTCACGAACAACAGGGTGAAACGCACCTCTTCCCAGAGCAGCAGCAATTCTTCCTGCATCTTGCGTCGCGTCAAAGCATCGAGGGCGGCGAAGGGTTCGTCCATCAGCAGGATTTTCGGTTGCATGGCCAAGGCTCGGGCAATTGCCACGCGCGCTTTCATGCCACCGGAAAGGGTATGCGGATAAGCATCGGCGAACGCCGTGAGGCCGACTTTTTCCAGGTAGTGCAGCGCCCGCTCCTCGGCTTCGCGACGCTTGAGGGTTTTGGAGGCCAGCAGCGGGAACATGACGTTCTGCTTAACGGTTTTCCACGGCGGCAACTGGTCGAATTCCTGGAACACCACGATGCGATCCGGGCCCGGTTGCTCGACCTTTTGCCCCAGCAAACGGATCTCGCCTTCGCAGGGCTTGATAAAGCCGGCGACAGACTTGAGCAGCGTAGATTTACCGCAGCCCGACGGCCCCAGCAGCACAAAACGGTCGGCCGGGTCGATCTCGAAACTGACTTGGTGAGTGGCCCGCACCACTCGCTCGGGGGTGCGGTATTCAAGGCTGACATGGTCCACCGACAGCAGCGCATCGGTGGTACTCAGGTTGCTGGCCGTGTGGCCTTGCAAGGGTGCGTTCATCTCAGCTCCCTTGCAACGGTTTGGCATCCTGGAAGAAGTAATCCTTCCACGATTCAGGTTTGTTCTTGATCGCACCCACGCGGTAGAGGAACTCCGCCAACGGGTAAGTATTTTTCGGCGTGACGCTGAACTCAAATTGCGGGTTATCAATGATTTTCAGCAGCTCGGCGCGGTCGATCTTGGCCTTGGTCACGCGGATGTAGGTGTCGGCGGCGGCACCTTTGTCGTTCTGGGCGAACTGCGCGGCTTCGGTCAGGGCCTCGATGAAGGCTTTGTAGGTTTTCGGGTTGTCGTTGCGGAATTTTTCGGTGGCGAACAGCACCGTCGGCGAGTTCGGGCCAAGGACGTCGTAAGAGTTCAGGACCACATGCACATTAGGGTTGGTCAGCGCCTGCTCCTGGAACGGCGGGTTGGAGAAATGCCCGGTCAGTTCGGTGCCGCCGGCAATCAGCGCAGCGGTGGCGTCCGGGTGCGGAACAGCGACCGTGTACTTGTCCAGGCGATTGAACTCCTTGTCGCCCCACTGTTTGGCAGCGGCGTATTGCAGGAAACGCGACTGCACGGAAACGCCAACGGCCGGTACGGCAATGCGGTCTTTTTCGGTGAAGTCTGCGATGGTTTTGACCTTGGGATTGTTACTCACCAGGTAATAAGGGAAGTTGCCCAGGGACGCCACGGCCTTGACGTTTTGCTTGCCATGGGTGCGATCCCAGATGGTCAACAGCGGCCCGACGCCGGCACCGGCGATGTCAATGGAGCCGGAGAGCAGTGCGTCGTTGACCGCGGCCCCACCGGACAGCTGGGTCCAGTCGACCTTGATGTCGATACCTTCCTGTTTGCCGTACTTCTCGATCAGGTTCTGATCGCGCACCACGTTGAGCAGCAAGTAGACGATGCCGAACTGCTCAGCGATGCGAATCTCACCTTCAGCCTGGGCGGCGGCCGGTGCGATCAGGCTGCCGGCCAACAGGCTGACACCCAAGCCGAGGGTGGCAGCCAGCCGTGCGAATGGGATTTTCTTGGACATGGTCGTGCTCCGGTTCAGAAAGGCGCGTCGCCCTGGATGGTGGTGCGGTACAACTTGCGGCGCAGATCGCTCGGGCAGCCGGCGGCCAGGTGAACCAGCGAACGGTTGTCCCAGAACACCAGGTCGTGGGGCTGCCATTGGTGGCGGTAGATGTTTTCCGGCAGCACGCTGTGGGCATAGAGCTGGGCCAGCAGGTCGCGGCTTTCGTCTTCCGGTAGGCCGACGATGCGCGTGGTGAAGCCTTCGCTGACGAACAAGGCCTTGCGGCCGTTTTCCGGGTGGGTGCGCACGACCGGATGCACCACTTCAGCCACTTGAGCCAGTTGCTCAGGTGTCAGGGTCGGGCGCCAGTTGCCTTCGAATTTGGTCTCGCTGTAGCGCGCCGTGTAGGAGTGAGCGGCGTTGCGACCCTCCACTGCCTTGCGCAGGTGCTCGGGCAGTTGGTCCCAGGCTTTGTGCATGTCGGCGAACAAGGTATCGCCACCTTCGGACGGCAGCTCTTGGGCGTGGAGCATGGAGCCCAGGCTCGGCAGCTCCTTATAGGACAGGTCCGAATGCCAGAACTTGCCCGCGTCTCCCAGGCCGATGGATTGGCCGTTTTCGATGATGTTGGAGACGATCAGGATTTCCGGGTGGTTGGCCAGCAGGAACTGTTTGAGTACATGAATTTGCAGCACGCCGAAGCGGCGACTGAAGGCGATCTGTTGATCGGGGGTGATGCGTTGGTCTCGGAACACCACGACGTGGTGGTCCAGGTGCGCGCGATGGATGCGGGCGAAGTCCTGGTCATTGACCGGGCGGGACAGGTCCAGGCCAATGATCTCGGCGCCGACGCTGCCGGGGAATGGGCGGATGTCGAAGGCTTGTGCGGCGTGGGTGGTGGTTGGGGCAACAGAGGTGGCGGACATGAAATCACTCCCGGGCGGTCAGGAGAGTGACTTTATAGATATAAGAACGGCATTTTAAATACCGTTAATGAATATCCATATGGCGCTTTGGCCAAATGTTCAGAGACCCTTGTGGCGAGCGGGCTTGCCCGCGTTGGGGCGCGAAGCGGCCCTAAAGCTGCCGATATACAGTCTGCCTGAGCGAGCGCGGCGCCTTACTGGGCCGCTTCGCAGCCCAACGCGGGCAAGCCCGCTCGCCACAACAGGCCTGCTCACCAGAGGACTTTAGCGCTCGTGCAATGCCTCGGCCCGGGCCTTGATGATCGGCTTGAGCAGGTAGCTGAGGATGGTTTTCTTGCCGGTGATGATGTCCACCGACGCCACCATGCCCGGGATGATCAGCAGCGGCTTCTCGTCTGTACCCAGATGGCTTCTATCGGTGCGCAGGGTGATCATGTAGTAGGTGGTTTTCTTGTCTTCGTCGGTGATGGTGTCGGCACCGATGCGTTCCAGCTTGGCTTTCAGGCCACCGTAAATGGTGTAGTCATAGGCCGTGAACTTGACCACCGCTTCCTGCCCAGGGTGCAGGAAGGCAATGTCTTGCGGGCGGATCTTGGCTTCCACCAACAGGGTGTCGTCCAACGGCACGATTTCCACCATGTCGCTGCCCGGCTGGATCACGCCACCGATGGTGTTGACCAGCAGTTGCTTGACGATCCCACGCACCGGCGAGGTGACCAGGGTCCGACTGACCCGATCTTCCAGGGCTTTGCCGGTGGCCTGGGCCTTGTTCAGGTCGGTGCGGGCTTCGTTGAGTTGTGTCAGGGCTTCACTGCGATACTTGCCGCGCGTCTCGTCGATCTTACGCTGCACTTCCTTGATCGCCGAATCGGCACGGGGGATCGCCAGGGTGGTGGCGTCCATTTGACCACGGGTTTCCATTTCCGCGCGTTTGAGGCGCAGCACTTCTACCGGCGACACCGCACCCTGGGCGACCAGCGGCTCGGACATGTTGATTTCCTGGCGCTGCAACGACAACTGGTTGCGGTATTGGCTCTGCTTGGAGGAGTACTCACGCAGTTCCTGTTGGCGCTGTGTCAGTTGTTCCTGCAAACCACCGATTTCGTCCTTGAACTGCTGGCGACGGCTTTCGTACAGCGATTGCTCGCTGATGGCCTGGCTCGGCGCGGCAGTACGCACGTCCTCGGGGATGTTCAGCGGCCGGTCTTCGACCTGGGCACTCAAGCGCTCGATGCGCAGCAGCAGGGACAGGCGCTGGGCTTCGGTTTCCCCGGCGTTGGACACAAACCGGGTGTCGTCGAGGCGAATCAGCGGCGCGCCCGCGTTAACGATCTGCCCTTCCTTGACGTACAACTCGGCAACGATGCCGCCTTCCAGGTTCTGGATTTTCTGCAGTTTGGAAGAAGGAATGGCCTTGCCATCGCCCCGGGTCACTTCATCGATCTTGGCAAACCCGGACCACAGCAGCATGCACAGGAAAAAGCCGATGATGCCCCAGATGGTCAGACGCACCACGCGGGGGGCATCTTCGATCAGGGCCTTCTTGACCTCAGGCAGTGGCTGGCCGTCCAGCGAGTCGGAGCCGATGAAATAGCGACGGACCGCGTCCTTGAATTTACGCAACACTGATCTGCCCCTTCTTCAACGCTTCCATCACTACCGCTTTCGGGCCATCCGCGAGGATTTGCCCACGGTCGATCACCAACAAACGGTCCACCAGCGACAGCAACGACGCCCGGTGCGTCACCAGTACCACGGTCTTGTTCTCTATCACCGATTGCAGGCGCTGCTTGAGGCGCTCTTCACCGGTGTTGTCCATGGCGCTGGTGGGTTCATCCAGCAGCAGGATGGGCGGGTTGAGCAACAGGGCACGGGCCAGGGCGACGTTTTGCCGCTGGCCACCGGAGAGGTTTTGGCCACGCTCACCCACTTGCAATTCGTAACCCTGGGGATGCAGGCGGGCAAATTCGTGAACACCCGCCAGCTCGGCGGCTTGCAGCACCAGTTCGTCTTCGACGTAACGGGCGCCGGAGACCAGGTTATCGCGCAGGGTGCCAGCCAGCAGTTGGATGTCTTGCGGCACGTAGCCAACGTTGTGGCGCAGTTCGCTGACGTCAATCTGGCGGATGTCCACACCGTCCACCAACAAGGCGCCGGAGTCGGGTTGGTAGAGCCCAACGATCAGCTTGGCCAGGGAGCTTTTACCCGAGCCGCTGCGGCCGATGATGCCGATCTTCTCCCCGGGTTTGATGATCAGGTTGATGTTCTTGAGCGCCATGTTCTGCTGGTTGGGGTAGGTAAAGTTCATACCCCGGCATTCGATGGCGCCCTGCAGGGTGCGGCGGCTCAGGGGACGTTCGTCGAAGTTGCGCTCCTGGGGCAGCTCCATCATCTGGTCAGTGGAGACCATGGTGACCTTGGCTTGCTGGTAGCGGGTCATCAGGCCCGACAACGAGGCCAACGGGCTGAGGGCGCGACCGCTGAGCATGTAGCAGGCAATCAGGCCGCCCATGCTGAGGTTACCGCCAATAATCTGGTAGACCCCGAAAACGATCATGATCACACCCGCCAATTGCTGGAGCAGCAGGGTGATGTTCATCGACAGGCCAGAGAGCATTTTCACCCGCAGCTCAAGGCGGCTGAGGGTGCCAATGGTTTGTTCCCACTGGTATTGGCGTTCGCTTTCAGCGTTGTTGACCTTGACCGCGTCCAGCCCGGCCAGGGTTTCAATCAGGCTCGACTGGCGCTCGGAGGCCAGGGCCATGGTGCGCTCCATGGTCGCGACCAGCGGCTTTTGCAGCAGGTAGCCGATGCCCAGGGCAATCGGGAAGGCCAACATCGGGATCCACACCAGATGCCCGCCAAGCATGGCGATCACCAGGAAAATCAGCAGGGTGAACGGCAGGTCGATCAGGCTGGTCAGGGTCAGAGATGCGAGGAAGTCCCGCAGGCTCTGAAATTCGTGGATGTTCTGGGCAAAGCTGCCGACCCGCGCCGGGCGGTACTTCATCGACATGCCGACAATCCGCTCAAACAGCGTGGCCGAGATAATCAGGTCGGTTTTCTTGCCGGCCAAATCCAGGCACAGACTGCGCAGGCTCTTGAGGATCAGGTCGAAGATGTAGGCGATGATGATGCCGGTGGCCAGCACCCACAGAGTGGCGGTGGCCTGGTTCGGCACTACGCGGTCGTAGACGTTCATCACGAACAATGGCGCGGCCATGGCGATGATGTTGATCAGGAAACTGGCGGCGATGGCGTCGGCGTAGAGCCAGCGCGAACGCTTGAGGGTGTCGCGAAACCAGGAGCGGGCCCGGGGAATCAGGGTGCCGTGGCTGACGTCGAACTTGTGTTGGGGTTGGGCGAAGAACACTTTGCCGATGTAGTCCTCGGCCAATGCTTCGCGCTTGACGATGGTTTCGCCACCGTCGCTTTCGCTGAGCAGTACCTGAGCTTCATCTTCACCCTGCCAACCGAGCAGCACGGCACTACGGCCGTCCTTGAGCAACAGCAGCGCCGGCATGGCAATGGCGGGAATCGAATCAAGCTTGCGCTGCAGCAAACGTCCCTGCAAACCGGCCCGGGCAGCCGCTCGGGCCAGCAAGTCAGCACTCAGGCGCTGCGACGGCAATGGCAGACCGGTGGTCAGCATTGCCGCGCTGGCAGTCTTCTGGTGCAGGGCACAGAGCGCTAACAACCCGTCGAGTAACGGGTCGTCGTGCAGCGTGCGTGGATCATGACTGAGATTAACTCGACCGACTTCGGATTCCACGCGGGTACTCTCGACTAACTGATGGGTCTATAAGGAATAGCTCAATTCATCCCAGGCAGTTGGACTTTCGGCTTCACATCGTTCTGTACGACGGAAGCCATTGGCGCGACCACTCCCTGGCTCTTGAGCAATTCGCCCATGGTCGCCTTGATTCGGTATTGAGTAAATAACTGAATGTTCTTGATTTCTTCCAGACGGCGGGAAGCAGTGAACAGTTCGTTCTCGCTGTCGAGCAAATCGAGCAGGGTCCGTTGGCCCAAGCTGAATTGTTGCTGATAAGCGGTGCGCACGCTGGTGCTGTGATCAACATATTGCTGGGCAATCGGCACCTGGGCATTGGCGTTGTTCAAGGCGTTCCAGGCCAGACCCAGTTCTTCGTTCAACACACGCAGGGCATTGTTGCGGATATCCAGAGCCTGATTAGACTGATAGGACTTGGATTCCAGATCGGCCTTGTTGCTGCCACCGGCGAACAGGTTGAAGCGCATGCGCACCATGGCTTCCCAGCCGTTGCTATGGCTCGGATCACCGTTGATGTTGTTGTCGGCATTGGTACCCAGCTCAGCATCAAAGCGCGGGTAGAACGCGGATTTGGCCGCTTCGTACTGTTGCTCGGCAGCAACGATGTCGGACTCGGCCGAACGCAGGATCGGGCTGTTGTCGAGCATCTGGCGACGCGCTTCGTTCAGGTCGGCGGGCAGCATCGCCATGAAGCTGGGCGGACGCTCCAACTGATCAGGTGCCTGGCCGACAGCACTGAGGTAGTTGGTTTGAGCATCAGACAGGTTGGTCTGCTCGGTGATCAGGTTGTTGCGGGCCTGGGCCAAACGAGCCTCGGCCTGATCCAGGTCGGCGCCGTTACCCACGCCGCGCTGGGTGCGCAACCGGATCTGGTCATAGATACGTTCGTGGTTGCGCAGGTTGTCTTCGGCCAGGCGCACGAACTCACGACGGGTCAACACGTCCAGGTAAACCTGAGCAACGGTCAGCCCGGTGCGTTCGGAGGTGCTGAGCAAGGAGTAGGCACGGGAGTTGACGGTGGCTTGTTGACGCCCGACTTCGCTGGAGGTGGCGAAACCGTCAAAAATCATTTGTCGCAGACGCAAGCTAGACTCACCACGACTCAGTGTGTCCCAGTCTTTGGAGGTGCCGTTGGCCCGGTTGTTGGCGCGCGTTGTGGAAGTATCGACGCCTTCACGGCCATAGCCGGCGTTGAGATCCACAGTCGGCAGGTAGCCACCTTTGGCTGCCTTCAACTGGTAGTCGGCGGACAGGCGGCTATTCACGCCAGCCTGAACTTCCGGGTGCACATCCAGCGCTTGCTGCATGGCCTGCGGCAGTGTTTGGGCCTGTACGAAACTGGCGGCGAGAGCGAACGGTATTGCCTTAAACAGGTGCAAGCGCATTTATAGAGTTCCCCTGGACTTCTTGTCTCAAATCACAGCGGATCGTGCCGCAGTGTCGGAAAATGGCAACCGTAATGACCGTACGTCGGAAAGTTCAAAAAGCGGAACTGGTTCACACATGTAGGACGGTTCGCCGGCTAAATATCAATGTGACATTAGTGGGACGATTGTTTAGGATGGCGCCCATAAGGTCAATAGTTTGGCATAAAGTTATTCCCGAAATAATACAGTCAAATTATTGACGAAATACACGTCAATATTCAAAGCACCTCCAGCCTGATCACCAACGCGCGGTCAGGCCCATGGAAGTCAGCGAGCGGATCGCCGGAGAAATCTTCAATGAGCAGCGTAGTTGCTATTGTCAAAAGCATTGTAGGCCAGGTTTTTGTTATTTCTCCGGAAGGGGCTCGCCGTGTGCTCGTTGAAGGCGACCGGCTGTTTGCTGGCGATCAGATAGACACCGGTATGTCGGGCGCCGTCAGCCTGCAGTTGGCCGATGGCCGCATCCTGGACCTGGGCCGTGACACGCAATGGAGCGCAGACACGCCCGATTCCAGCGTCGACCTGGCCCAAGCGACTGCGCAAGCGGCGCCGTCGGTTGCCGAGCTGCAGCAAGCCATTGCTGCGGGCGTCGACCCGACGACCGACCTCGAAGCCACGGCAGCCGGTGCCAACGCGGCCGGTGTTGGCGGCGCGGCAGGCGGCGGCCACAGCTTTGTAGTGCTTGATGCCACCGCTGGCAGCGTTGCTCCGGTGATTGGCTTTCCAACGGCTGGCCTGGGCTTCGCCACCTCAGCCCTGAACCAACTCGCTGGCGCGCAAGCGAACGGCAATGACGGCGTGACGCAGCAGGCGTCGACCCTGACCCTGGGCGCCACCCCGACCATCACCGAAGCCGGCGGCGTGCTGACTTACACCGCCACCGTCACCCGGGCCTCCAGCACCGACCTGAACGTCACCCTGTCCAACGGTTCGGTGATCACCATCCCGGCCGGCCAGTTGACCGGCTCCGTCAACGTGCCTCTGGCCCCCAACGACAGCCCTTACATCGACCCAAGCCAGATCACCGTCACCGTGACCGGCACCACCGGCGGCACCAACCTGGTACTGACCGTCGACCCGACGCCGGCCGTGACCCAGATTACCGACACTATCGACACCACCACCGTGACCCTGACCGCGGCTGAGACGGTGACCGAAGGGGGTCAGATCACTTACACCGCCACCTTGACCAACCCGGCCCAGACGCCGGTGACTGTCACCTTGAGCAATGGCTCGGTGATTAACATTGAGGCGGGCAAGTCCACGGGTACCGTGGTGGTCAATACGCCGGCCAATGACGTCTACAACAATGGCAGCACCGTCACTACCACGATTACCACGGCCACTGGCGGCAACTTTGAGAACCTGGTGCCGAACACGACGCCAGCCGTTACCACGATTACCGATTCGGTCGACAACACTGGCCTGAGCCTCACCGCCACCAACACCGTCACCGAAGGCGGCCAGATCACCTACACCGCCACCTTGACCAACCCGGCCCAGACGCCGGTGACTGTCACCTTGAGCAACGGCTCGGTGATTACCATCAAGGCTGGCGAGTCGGTCGGTACCGTAGTGGTCGATACCCCACCGAACGACGTTTATGTCAACGGCAGCACGGTGACCACCAGCATCACCGGGACAACCGGCGGCAACTTCGAGAACCTGGTACCCAACACCACGCCAGCCGTCACGACCATCACCGATTCGGTCGATACCACCACCGTGACGCTGACGGCACCGGGCGATGTCAACGAAGGCGGCCAGATTACCTACACCGCCACGCTCTCCAACAAAGCGGGCACCGACGTCACGCTGAAGCTGGATAACGGTTCAACCATCACCATCAAGGCCGGCGAAACTGTTGGCTCCGTGACCGTTGCGGCGCCTGGCGATGACGTGTTCATCGACAAGAGCACCCAGACCGTCAAGATCACCGACACCGCTGGCGGTAACTTCGAGAACCTCGTCGTGGCCGGCAACGGTGCGACTACCACCATCAACGACACTATCGACAAAGTGGATGTGGTCCTGACCGCGACCACCACCGTCGGCGAAGGCGGCCAGATCGTCTACACCGCCAGTCTTGTGGATAAAAACGGCGCAGCGGTGACCAACATCACCAACCCGTTGACCGTGACCTTGGACAACGGCCAGACCATCACCATCGGTGTAAACCAATCGAGCGGCACCGTTTCGGTTGTGGCGCCGGACGATGTGTACAAAGGCGATCAGACTGTCACCACGGCTATCACCAAGGTAGCCGGCGGCGAGCACTTCGAAAATCTGGTTCCGGGGACCACACCTGTCACCACCACCGTGACGGATACCCCGGGCACCGATAACACCACCACCGTGACCCTGACGGCTCCGTCGGAAGTGAGCGAGGGTGGCCAGATCACCTACACCGCGACGCTTTCCAACAAAGCGGGTACCGACGTCACGCTGAAGCTGGATAACGGCTCCACCATCACCATCAAACAAGGTGAGACCGTAGGTTCGGTCACCGTGGCCGCTCCTGGGGATGACGTGTTCATCGACAAGAGCACTCAGACCGTCAAGATCACTGACACTGCTGGCGGCAACTTCGAAAAATTGGAAGTGGCTGGCGACGGTGCAACCACCACCATCAACGACACTATCGACAAGGTGGACGTGGTACTGACCGCCACCACCACCGTCGGCGAAGGCGGCCAGATTGTTTACACCGCCAGCCTTGTGGATAAAAACGGCGCGGCAGTGACCAACATCACCAACCCGCTGACCGTGACACTGGACAACGGCCAGACCATCACCATCGGTGTAAACCAATCAAGCGGTACCGTTTCGGTTGTGGCACCGGATGATGTGTACAAAGGCGATCAGACCGTTACCACCGCTATCAAAGGCGTGACCGGCGGCGAGCACTTTGAAAATCTGGTGCCAGGCACAACACCGGTCACCACCACCGTGACCGATACACCGGGTACCGATAACACCACCACCGTGACCCTGACGGCTCCGTCGGAAGTGAGCGAGGGTGGCCAGATCACCTACACCGCGACGCTTTCCAATAAAGCGGGCACTGACGTCACGCTGAAGTTGGACAACGGTTCGACCATCACCATCAAACAAGGTGAGACCGTAGGTTCGGTCACCGTGGCCGCTCCTGGGGATGACGTGTTCATCGACAAGAGCACTCAGACCGTCAAGATCACTGATACCACCGGCGGTAACTTCGAGAAGCTGGAAGTGGCTGGCGACGGTGCAACCACCACCATCAACGACACTATCGACAAGGTCGATATCGTCCTGACGGCCACCACCACCGTCGGCGAAGGCGGCCAAATCGTTTACACCGCCAGCCTTGTGGATAAAAACGGCGCGGCGGTGACCAACATCACCAATCCTTTGACCGTGACCTTGGACAACGGCCAGACCATCACCATTGGTGTAAACCAATCGAGCGGTACCGTTTCGGTTGTGGCACCGGATGATGTGTACAAAGGCGATCAGACTGTCACCACTGCGATCACCAAGGTAGCCGGCGGCGAACATTTTGAAAATCTGGTTCCGGGTACAGCACCGGTCACCACCACCGTGACGGACACACCGGGCACCGATAACACCACCACCGTGACGTTGACTGCCCCGTCGGAAGTGAGCGAGGGTGGCCAGATCACCTACACCGCCACGCTTTCCAATAAAGCGGGTACCGACGTCACGCTGAAGTTGGACAACGGCTCCACCATCACCATCAAGCAGGGTGAGACCGTTGGCTCGGTCACCGTGGCCGCTCCGGGCGATGACGTGTTCATCGACAAGAGCACCCAGACCGTCAAGATCACTGACACCGCTGGCGGCAACTTCGAGAAGTTGGAAGTGGCTGGCAACGGCGCGACCACCACCATCAATGACACCATCGACAAAGTGGATGTGGTGCTGACGGCGACGACGACTGTTGGCGAAGGTGGACAGATCGTTTACACCGCCTCCTTGGTCGACAAAGCGGGTAATGCGGTGACCAACATCACCAACCCGCTGACTGTCACCCTGGATAATGGCCAGACCATCACCATTGGCGTGAACCAGTCGAGCGGCACCGTCTCGGTTGTGGCACCGGATGATGTGTACAAAGGCGATCAGACTGTCACCACGGCTATCACCAAGGTAGCCGGCGGCGAACACTTTGAAAATCTGGTGCCAGGCACCGCACCGGTCACCACCACCGTGACCGATACCCCTGGCACCGATAACACCACCACCGTGACCCTGACGGCTCCGTCGGAAGTGAGCGAGGGTGGCCAGATCACCTACACCGCCACCTTGAGCAACAAGGCCGGCACTGACGTCACGCTGAAGTTGGACAACGGTTCGACCATCACCATCAAACAAGGTGAGACCGTAGGTTCGGTCACCGTTGCGGCGCCAGGCGATGACGTGTTCATCGACAAGAGCACCCAGACCGTCAAGATCACTGACACCACCGGCGGTAACTTCGAGAAGCTGGAAGTCGCTGGCGACGGCGCGACCACCACCATCAACGACACTATCGACAAAGTGGATGTGGTCCTGACCGCGACCACTACCGTGGGCGAAGGTGGCCAGATCGTTTACACCGCCTCCTTGGTCGACAAGTCGGGTAATGCGGTGACTAACATCACCAACCCGCTGACCGTGACCCTGGACAACGGCCAGACCATCACCATCGGTGTAAACCAATCGAGCGGCACCGTTTCGGTTGTGGCGCCGGACGATGTGTACAAAGGCGATCAGACTGTCACCACGGCTATCACCAAGGTAGCCGGCGGCGAGCACTTCGAAAATCTGGTTCCGGGGACCACACCTGTCACCACCACCGTGACGGATACCCCGGGCACCGATAACACCACCACCGTGACCCTGACGGCTCCGTCTGAAGTGAGCGAGGGTGGCCAGATCACCTACACCGCCACGCTTTCCAATAAAGCGGGTACCGACGTCACGCTGAAGCTGGATAACGGCTCCACCATCACCATCAAGCAGGGTGAGACCGTTGGCTCGGTCACCGTGGCCGCTCCAGGCGATGACGTGTTCATCGACAAAAGCACCCAGACCGTCAAGATCACCGACACCACCGGCGGCAACTTCGAGAAATTGGAAGTGGCTGGTGACGGCGCAACGACCACCATCAACGACACCATCGACAAGGTCGATATCGTCCTGACCGCCACCACCACCGTGGGCGAAGGCGGCCAAATCGTTTACACCGCCAGCCTTGTGGATAAAAACGGCGCGGCGGTGGCCAACATCACCAACCCGTTGACCGTGACTTTGGACAACGGCCAGACCATCACCATTGGTGTGAACCAGTCGAGCGGCACCGTCTCGGTTGTAGCGCCAGATGATGTGTACAAAGGCGACCAGACTGTCACCACGGCGATCACCAAGGTAGCCGGCGGCGAACACTTTGAAAATCTGGTGCCAGGCACCACGCCCGTCACCACCACCGTGACGGACACACCGGGTACCGATAACACCACCACCGTGACCCTGACGGCTCCGTCGGAAGTGAGCGAGGGTGGCCAGATCACCTACACCGCCACCTTGAGCAACAAGGCCGGCACTGACGTCACGCTGAAGTTGGACAACGGTTCGACCATCACCATCAAACAAGGTGAGACCGTAGGTTCGGTCACCGTTGCGGCGCCAGGCGATGACGTGTTCATCGACAAAAGCACCCAGACCGTCAAGATCACCGACACCACCGGCGGTAACTTCGAGAAGCTGGAAGTCGCTGGCGACGGCGCGACCACCACCATCAACGACACTATCGACAAAGTGGATGTGGTCCTGACCGCGACCACTACCGTGGGCGAAGGTGGCCAGATCGTTTACACCGCCTCCTTGGTCGACAAGTCGGGTAATGCGGTGACTAACATCACCAACCCATTGACTGTCACTCTGGATAACGGCCAGACCATCACCATTGGTGTGAACCAGTCGAGCGGCACCATTTCGGTTGTAGCGCCGGATGATGTGTACAAAGGCGACCAGACCGTTACCACCGCCATCACCAAAGTAGCCGGTGGCGAGCACTTCGAAAATCTGGTTCCGGGGACTACGCCTGTCACCACCACCGTGACGGACACACCGGGTACCGATAACACCACCACCGTGACTCTGACGGCCCCGTCGGAAGTGAGCGAAGGCGGTCAAATCACCTACACCGCGACCTTGAGCAATAAGGCCGGGACTGACGTCACCCTGAAACTCGACAACGGCTCCACCATCACCATCAAGCAGGGTGAAACCGTTGGCTCCGTCACCGTGGCCGCTCCAGGCGATGACGTGTTCATCGACAAGAGCACCCAAACGGTCAAGATCACCGACACCGCTGGCGGCAACTTCGAGAAGCTCGTCGTAGCAGGCGATGGCGCAACCACGACCATCAACGACACCATCGACAAAGTGGATGTGGTGCTGACCGCGACCACTACCGTGGGCGAAGGCGGCAACATCGTCTACACCGCCAGCCTTGTGGATAAAAACGGCGCGGCAGTGACTAACATCACCAACCCGCTGACCGTGACATTGGACAACGGCCAGACCATCACCATTGGTGTAAACCAGTCGAGCGGCACCGTTTCGGTTGTAGCGCCGGACGATGTGTACAAAGGCGATCAGACTGTCATCACGGCTATCACCAAGGTAGCCGGCGGCGAGCACTTCGAAAATCTGGTTCCGGGGACCACACCTGTCACCACCACCGTGACGGATACCCCGGGCACCGATAACACCACCACCGTGACTCTGACGGCCCCGTCGGAAGTGAGCGAAGGCGGTCAAATCACCTACACCGCGACCTTGAGCAACAAGGCCGGCACTGACGTCACCCTGAAACTCGACAACGGTTCGACCATCACCATCAAACAAGGTGAAACCGTTGGCTCGGTGACCGTCGCCGCTCCAGGCGATGACGTGTTCATCGACAAGAGCACTCAAACCGTCAAGATCACTGACACCGCTGGCGGTAACTTCGAGAAATTGGAAGTGGCTGGCAACGGCGCAACTACCACCATCAATGACACCATCGACAAAGTGGATGTGGTGCTGACGGCGACGACTACTGTTGGCGAAGGTGGCCAGATCGTCTACACCGCCTCCTTGGTCGACAAGGCGGGTAATGCGGTGACCAACATCACCAACCCGCTGACCGTGACCTTGGATAACGGCCACACCATCACCATTGGCGTAAACCAGTCGAGCGGCACCGTTTCGGTTGTAGCGCCAGACGATGTGTACAAAGGCGATCAGACTGTCACCACGGCTATCACCAAGGTAGCCGGCGGCGAACACTTTGAGAATCTGGTGCCAGGCACCGCACCGGTCACCACTACCGTGACGGACACACCGGGTACCGATAACACCACCACCGTGACGTTGACGGCTCCGTCGGAAGTGAGCGAAGGGGGTCAAATCACCTACACCGCGACCTTGAGCAATAAGGCCGGGACTGACGTCACCCTGAAACTCGATAACGGCTCCACCATCACCATCAAGCAGGGTGAAACCGTTGGCTCGGTCACCGTGGCCGCTCCTGGTGATGACGTGTTCATCGACAAGAGCACCCAGACCGTCAAGATCACCGACACTGCTGGCGGCAACTTCGAGAAACTAGAAGTGGCTGGCAACGGCGCAACGACCACCATCAATGACACCATCGACAAAGTGGATGTCGTTCTGACGGCGACTACTACTGTTGGCGAAGGCGGCAACATCGTTTACACCGCCTCCCTGGTCGACAAAGCGGGTAATGCGGTGACCAACATCACCAACCCGCTGACCGTGACCTTGGATAACGGCCACACCATCACCATAGGCGTAAACCAGTCGAGCGGCACCGTTTCGGTTGTAGCGCCGGATGATGTGTACAAAGGTGATCAGACCGTTATCACGGCCATCAAAGGCGTGACCGGCGGCGAGCACTTTGAAAACCTGGTTCCTGGTACTACACCAGTCACCACTACGGTCACGGATACTCCGGGCACTGAAAACACCACCACTGTCACGCTGACCGCGCCTGATGCCGTCAACGAAGGTGGTCAGATCACTTATACGGCGACGCTTTCCAATAAAGCGGGCACCGACGTTACCCTGAAGCTGGATAACGGCTCCACCATCACCATCAAGCAGGGTGAAACCGTTGGCTCGGTCACCGTGGCCGCTCCAGGCGATGACGTGTTCATCGACAAGAGCACCCAGACGGTCAAGATCACCGACACCACTGGCGGCAACTTCGAGAAGCTCGTTGTAGCAGGCGATGGCGCAACCACCGTTATCAACGACACCATCGACAAGGTCGATGTAGTCCTGACCGCCACCACCACCATCGGCGAAGGCGGCAACATCGTCTACACCGCCAGCCTTGTGGATAAAAATGGCGCGGCGGTGACCAACATCACCAACCCGCTGACTGTCACCCTGGATAACGGCCAGACCATCACTATTGGTGTGAACCAGTCCAGCGGTACTGTTTCGGTTGTGGCTCCAAACGATGTCTACGCCGGTAATCAGACCGTCACCACGGCCATCACTAACGTGGCCGGCGGCGTGCATTACGAGAACCTCGTCCCTGGTAAAACACCGGTCAGCACCACTGTGACCGACACACCGGGCACCACCGATACCACCACCGTCACACTGACCGCGCCTAGCGCCGTCAACGAAGGTGGCCAGATCACCTACACCGCCACCTTGAGCAACAAGGCTGGCACTGATCTGACGCTGAAGCTGGATAACGGCTCTTCCATCACCATCAAGGCCGGCGAAACCGTTGGCTCGATCACCGTGGCAGCGCCGGGCGATGACGTGTTCATCGACAAGAGCACCCAGACCGTCAAGATCACTGACACCACCGGCGGCAACTTCGAGAAGCTCGTTGTAGCAGGCGATGGCGCAACCACCGTTATCAACGACACCATCGACAAAGTCGATGTAGTCCTGACCGCCACCACCACCATCGGCGAAGGCGGCAACATCGTCTACACCGCCAGCCTTGTGGATAAAAACGGCGCGGCGGTGACCAACATCACCAACCCGCTGACTGTCACCCTGGATAACGGCCAGACCATCACCATCGGTGTAAACCAATCCAGCGGTACCGTTTCGGTTGTGGCGCCAAACGACGTCTACGCCGGTAACCAAACCGTCACCACGGCCATCACCAACGTAGCCGGCGGCGCGCATTACGAAAACCTGGTTCCGGGGACCACACCCGTCACCACCACCGTGACCGATACACCGGGCACCACCGATACCACCACCGTCACACTGACCGCGCCTAGCGCCGTCAACGAAGGTGGCCAGATCACCTACACCGCCACCTTGAGCAACAAGGCTGGCACGGATGTGACGCTGAAGCTGGACAACGGTTCGACCATCACCATCAAGGCCGGCGAGACCGTGGGTTCGGTAACCGTCGCGGCTCCAAGTGATGACGTGTTCATCGACAAGAGCACCCAGACCGTCAAGATCACTGACACCACCGGCGGCAACTTCGAGAAGCTCGTTGTAGCAGGCGATGGCGCAACCACCGTTATCAACGACACCATCGACAAGGTGGACGTGGTCCTGACCGCCACCACCACCGTGGGTGAAGGCGGCAACATCGTCTACACCGCCAGCCTTGTGGATAAAAACGGCGCGGTAGTGACCAACATCACTAACCCGTTGACCGTGACATTGGATAACGGCCAGACCATCACCATCGGTGTGAACCAGTCCAGCGGTACCGTTTCGGTGGTTGCACCGAACGACGTCTACGCCGGTAACCAAACCGTCACCACGGCCATCACCAACGTAGCCGGCGGCGCGCATTACGAAAACCTGGTTCCGGGGACCACACCCGTCACCACCACCGTGACCGACACACCGGGCACCACCGATACCACCACCGTCACGCTGACTGCGCCTAGCGAAGTCAATGAGGGTGGCCAGATCACCTACACCGCCACCTTGAGCAACAAGGCCGGCACTGACATGACGATCAAGCTGGACAACGGCTCGAGCATCACCATCAAGCAAGGCGCGACCACCGGTTCTGTGACCGTCGCAGCGCCTGGCGATGACGTGTTCATCGACAAGAGCACCCAGACCGTCAAGATCACCGACACCACTGGCGGCAACTTCGAGAAACTCGTTGTAGCGGGCGACGGCGCAACCACCACCATCAACGACACCATCGACGATGTGAAGGTTGTACTGACCGCCACCAACAGCGTTGCCGAGGGTGGCCAGATCACCTACACCGCCAGCCTCGTGGACAAGAACGGCGCTGCCGTGACCAACGTCGGCTCCGATTTGGTGGTCAAGCTGGACAACGGCTCGAGCATTACCATCGGCAATGGCAAGACCAGCAGCACCGTCAATGTCACGGCGCCTAATGACGTCTACGTCGGCGCCAACGATGTCTCGGCCAAGATCACCAACGTGGTCAGCGGCGGCGACAAGTACGAGAACCTGATTGTGGTCGGCACCCCGGTGGTCACCAAGGTGACGGACGTGGTGAACAACACCGTGATCAGCATCGCGGGCGATGCCTCGGTCAACGAAGGCCAGACCGCTCACTACACGCTGAACCTGACCAACCCGGCGGCTACCGACGTCACTGTGACCCTCAAGTACAGCGGCACGGCCACCGACGGTTCGGACTTCACCGGCGTGTACACCGTGAAGATCCCGGCTGGCTCCAGCAGCGCAACGTTCGATATCAAGACCATCGATGACAAGTTGACCGAGCCTACGGAAAACTTCGTGATCACTATCGACAAGACCACCGGTGGCAACTTCGAGAACCTGGCGATCAGCGGCACCAACGGCAGCGTTACCACGTTGATCATCGACAATGACGCGCCACCGGTCATCGACCTGGACGCTAACGACTCCAGCGGCGCAACGGGTGCCAACTACAAGACCACGTTCACCGAAGGCGGCGCTGGTGTGTCGATTGCTGACACCGACATCAAGATCACCGACCCGGACAGCACTCAGCTGACCGGCGCCACCGTAGTCCTGACCAACACCCAACAGGGCGACTCGCTGAACTTCACCAATGTCGCTGGCATCACCGTCACCTCGGCCACGGACCCTGCCACCGGCAAGATCACCCTGACCCTGACCGGTACGGCGTCACTGGCTGACTACACGCAGCAGATCAAGAACATCACGTTCACCAACAACAGCCACGACCCGAGCACCACGCCACGAACCATCACCGTGACCGTGACCGACGGCGGCAATTACTCCAACGTGGCGACCGCCACGGTCAACGTGGTGGCGGTCAACGATCCACCGGTTGCCACTGGCAGCGCTGTCACCGGCACGGAAGACACCCCGTTGGCCATGACCTGGTCCAACTTCGGTGTCACTGATGTGGACTCTCCACAGGCCAGCCTCGGGGTGAAAATCACCGAGCTGCCGGTTGCCGGGAAGCTGCAGTTCCTCGCAGCAGATGGCGTCACCTGGACCAGCGTGACCGCCGGCCAGACCTTCACCAAGGCCCAGATCGACGGCGGCCAGTTGCGCTTCATGCCGAACGCCAACGAATCCGGTGTCGATGGCTACGGCGGCACGGGCGTGGGCAACAAGCAGGCGGACTACGCACAGTTCAAGTTCCAGCCAACCGATGGCAAGGATCTGGGCAACACCGCCACGATGAAAGTCGACATCACGCCGGTGGCCGACAAACCAACACTCGTCACCGACAACTCCCAAGCGATCCCGCCTTCCATTGGCCTGATCAAAGAAACCTGGACCAATCTCAAAGGGCTGGGGACTGATGGCAACGGTGTTTCCGCTGACCAACTCAAAGCGGCCATCGCTAATGCCGGTACGCCAAACAGCACGACAGTTGAGACCAACGTTCAGTCCACCGGCAACGTGGCTCTGGGCACCGGCTCGAAAACCTCTGGCCTTATTTACCTGGAGGCCGGCAAGTCCTACAAGTTCACCGGTACCGGAGATGACAGCCTGGTCGTCAACATCGGCGGCAAGGACGTAGCGACTACCACGTGGGGAGCGGGCGGTGCATTGAACGGTACGTTCGTGCCGACCACCAGCGGCTACTACACCATCGATGTCTACCACTCAAACCAGTCCGGCCCCGGTAGCTATGATGTAAACCTGTCAGTCAACGGCGCTGCGGCTATCGATCTAAGTAGCGGCGGCGTACCGCTCTACACCGACCGTCAAGACCTGATCAACGCGGGGGTCAACCTGTCTGAGTTCACTGGCACCAGTGGTGATGGGTATTACACGGCCTACAAACCTAACGAGGGTCTGGAAAACAGCAATGTCCACCTGTCCAAGGTGACCACTGCACTGACCGACACCGATGGTTCTGAGTCTCTGGCCGTGAAGGTCAGTGGCATTCCGGCGGGCTCGGTGCTCACCGATGGTGCGGGCCATACATTCACCGCAACCGCCAGCAACGGCGAAGTAAACGTCTTGGGTTGGGACCTTGCCAACCTCGCGATCAAACCACCGCCTTATTACAATGGCACGTTCAATCTGACGGTCACGTCAACCTCGACTGAAAGCCTGGGCGGTTCGGCGAGTAGCACAGCCACGATCCCGGTCAAAATTTACCCTGGCACCTATACGCCGTCGATGGGCACCTCGGGCGATGACAACGTTGTCGGCACCGGTGGCAACGACATCGTGGTAGCGGACGTTTCAGGCCTGAACGTGGTCCAGGGCAAGAATTACAACATCGCGTTCATGGTGGACACCTCGGGCAGTATGAGTGCGACTTCGGTGCAGGCGGCGAAAGACTCGCTGACCACCGTGTTCAAGTCACTGCAAGACAGCATGGGCACCAGCACCTCGGGCACCGTGAATATCTTCCTGGCGGACTTCGATACCCAGGTCAACAAGACGATTTCGGTCAACCTGAAAGACCCCGGTGCCCTGGCTGCTCTGAAGACTGTCCTGGACTCAATGGTGTCAGGCGGCGGGACCAACTACGAAGATGTGTTCAAGGCCACGGCCAACTTCTTCAACAGTGCCCAGGCGAAAGGCAACACCGGCGCAATCAACACAACGTACTTCATCACCGATGGCCAGCCGACGTACTACCAATCCGGCGAACAGACCAACCCGACCTTGTATGGCAGCGTAAAACTGGATGATGTCGTCACCGGCAGCAACTACACCTTGGGTAGCACATTCAGCACCAAGCCCGACAGCAATCACCAAATTGACATTGATGCCACCGGGAAAGTAACCGTCTGGACCTACAACTTCGGCTGGACCAGCTACAGCCCGGGAACCGTCCATGCCCAAGGGGATGGCACCTATGAGTTGTCTAACCTTGGCGGTACTGGCTTCTCCACCGATAGTTCTACCACCAGTAACTCCGGCTCCGCGTTTGCACTGCTCAGCGGTTTATCCACGGGCGGCGTCGAAGCCATCGGCCTGAACAGCGGCGTCAGCCTGGACCAGTTGAAACCGTACGACAGCGACGGCAAGCCACAGTCCAACATCGATCCGAAGGACCTGGCCAACGCTATCCTCGGCCACAGCGAAGCCACCCTGCCGGGTGCTGACCGTGTCGATGGTGGTGATGGCAACGACATCCTGTTCGGCGACCTGGTGAGCTTCCCGGGTATTCCTGGCGAAGGCTACAACGCCATCCAGTCCTACGTGGCCGGCAAGAATGGCGTAGCGGTAGCCGCCGTTACCGGCCAGGACGTGCACAAGTACATCACCGAGCACTACACCGAATTCGACACCTCGGGTGCCAAAGACGGTAACGACACCCTGCTGGGTGGCTCGGGCGATGACATCCTGTTCGGCCAAGGTGGCAGCGACTACCTGGACGGCGGCAAAGGTAATGACATCCTGCTGGGCGGTACCGGTAACGACACGCTGATCGGCGGCCAGGGCAATGACATCCTGATCGGTGGCACGGGCGCCGACACCTTTATCTGGAAAGCCGGTGACATCGGCAACGATGTGATCAAGGACTTCAAGGCATCGGAGGGCGACCGTATCGACTTGCGCGATTTGCTCAAGGGCGAAACCGACGGCACCATCGACAACTTCTTGAAGTTGACCACGGTGGATAACGTGACAACGCTGCAGATCAGCTCCGAAGGCAAGCTCAACGCAGCCGGCGGTGTGGCCAATGCGGATGTCACGATCAAGCTGGAAGGTAACAACTGGTCCGGTCAGACGATCAACTCGTTGATCAGCGGTGCCGACCCGACCATCAAGGTCGATCACACCTAAGCTGAACCCCTGCACCGGCCGCCTCTTGAGGCGGCCGGTTCATTTCAGGCACCCCGTCACTGGCACGGGGTCACGGTTGCACGGCATACTCACGGCCAAATGCACGCCGTTGGCCTATGCTGCTGACAGGCTGTTGCCAGTTCTTCTCATGAGGGATGTTCAATGTTCTACGTGCAACGTGATGCACAGGGTGAGCTGATTCGCGTAGAAACAGCGCCGTACGCTGAGGCGACGGGAACCTTGCCGTCCGATCACCTTGAGATCCAGGCCTGGTTCGCCGACGAAAAAGCGGAGGTGAGCCTCAAGCAGCTCAAGCACAGTGACTCGGAGATGATCCGGGTGCTGGAAGACTTGATTCAGGTGCTGATCCAGAAAGGCGTGATCAACCTGACCGACCTACCGGTTGCCGCGCAGGAAAAGTTGAAAGACCGTAGCAGCGCACGGGAATCATTGGGCGGCCTGAGTCACTTGATCGACGACGACGAAACCGGTTTGATCTGAGGCCAGTGAGGGCCGTTACCGCCAGGGCGCCGGCTCACCAAACAGTTGCCCCTGCACACCGAAAATGCCCATCTCGCGGATCACTTTCAATTCTCCCTCGGTTTCCACGCGTTCAGCGATCAGTGGCAAATCGATGCTGTGGGCTGCGCGCTGGATAGCTTCGATAAACAGACGTTTGTCGCTCTCCTGATCGATGTCGCGGATGTAGCTGCCATCGATCTTCAGGTAGGCCAGGCCCAGGCGTGCCAGGTTGCCGATCATGCTGAACCGCCCGCCAAAACGCTGCAAGCTGAGGGCGAAGCCGAGTTCGCGCAGACGCTGGGTAAGTTGCTCCAACACGGCCTGTTCAGGCAATTGTTCTTCACCGATTTCCAAGGTCAGGCGCGGCCCCAGGTTGGAATGCTGACGCAGCAGATCAAAAACCCGGTTCAGGGCTTGAGGATCGGCCAGGGTAGCGGCCGATAGATTCAGCGCCAGGCACTGGGTGTGGCTGCCCATTTGCTTGAGCACCAGTTCCAGCATCAAGCGGTCCAGACGTGCCGACCAGCCGAAGCGCTCAAGCCAGGGCAGGAAACGCCCTGCCGGGATGGTATGGCCGTGGTCATCCACCAGACGAGACAAGACTTTGTAGTGCAGGACCAGCTGAGGATCCTGGCTGGCGACCACCGGCTGGAAGTACAGCTGAAAGCGCCGTTGGGTCAACGCGTCCTCCAGCAGCGTGTGCCAGGCATGGTGATCGTCACCGACGCTGGCGGCGGCGCTGTGGTCGAGGCACACCCAACTGGCCTCTCCCTGGCCTTCGGCCTGGGCCAGGGCTTGATCGGCGAGCGTCAGCAACGCTTGCGGCGCGTCGCCGTGATTGAACGGGGCCAGGCCAATGTAGGCCACCGGTGTCACGTCGCTGGCGCCAGTGGCTTGCAGGCTGAGCAAGGTACTTTCCAGGTTCTGTGCCAGTTGCAACGCCTCTTCGCGCATCAGCCCCGGCGCCAGCACGGCAAACTCGCCACCGCGGATACGGGTGACCAGGTTGTGGGTTTCCGGGTAGGGCTCGCATTGGCGCAGCAGTTGTTCGCCTACCGCCTTCAGCAGTTGGTCAGTGCGCTGGCCGCCCAAGCGCTGGTTGAGGCCGGCCAGGTCCTTGACCCGTAGCAGCAGCAAATAGCCGGAACTGGTTTCTTCCGGGTTGCTGACGCGGGCGTTGAGTTGCATCTCGAAATAACGACGGTTGGCCAGGCCGGTGAGGTTGTCCTGATAAGACTCGACCCGCAGCTTTTCGCTGCGCTCGGCCTGCTCCTGAAACAGCGCCTTGAGCTTCTCCACCATCTGGTTCATCGCCTGCACGACTCGCCGCAGCTCAGGGGTGCGTGGCAGTTCTGGCAAGCTGAGAAACTCCCGGCGGGCAATGGCGTGGGACTGTTTGACCATGTAATCCAGAGGCTTCAATTGACGGCGCAGCAGCAAAGCACCAAGCACCGCACTGACCGCACCACACAGCAGTAACCAACTCAGGCTACCGAGGGCGCTCTGCCAGAGCTTGGCCAGGGCGAACATCGGGTGGCTGACCACCTCGACCCGCGCCGCCTGTTCCCAGCCACGGCTGACCAAGGCATCACCGCCGGCCGGTTCGAGCCCGATCAATTTGACGAACCAGTTCGGCACGCCATTGTTGTCGGGGATACCGCTGCGCTCGACGATGGTCTTGTCGGTCGCCAGGTCGACCACTCGAATGCTGGCGTAGTAGCCGCTGTCGAAGATCGAGCTGACCAGCAACTCCACCATCGCCGGGTCGTCGATATTAGGGGTCAGGGACAGTGCCAGGGCTGTCGCCGCATCCTGCGCGTGGGAGCGCAACTGGTTCACGTATTGAGTACGCGAGCTTTCCAGGCTGACCATGAAGCTGCCGCTGAAGGCGACCACCAGGAACAGACAGATAGCGATCAACAGTTGTTTGAACAGAGACATCTGAACAGTTACTCCTAGTTGGCAGGCTCGGCTGGAAAGCCTTCCGCACGCATTTTTCTCAACACATCCTGCCAGCGCGACAAGCGTTTGGTGTCACCGACCTTTTTGTTGCCTTTGGCGCCCGGTAGCCACAAACCTTCGGCATTGAAGGAATAGACGGGCAGCAAGTCGGTACGTTGGCTAGCCGGCTGGATTTCATCCATCAGGCTGTCGAGCACCAGTGGCATCGCCTCTGGCGTCGAATAATAGGTCAAGACCATGTGGGCGCGATTCTGACGCAACGCCTTGACGTAGGTAATGCGCAATTTGTCGCTGGAGACACCCAGGTGACGCAGGCTGAAATACTTGGCGATTGCATAGTCTTCGCAATCCCCAGCACCCTTCCACAGGGCTTCGATGGGAGTCTCCCAATAATCCACCTGATGCCACAGGTCGATGTCTTCCACATAATGCATCTGCTTGTTGAAGAACAGGTTGACCACCTTGAGCTGCTCCACCTCGCTGACTTGCTTTTGTGTCGCCAGCAGCCGCTGCCAGGCATCGATGCGCTGCTGGCCTTCCCCCAGCGGCCCGTACAAAGCGGTTGCCTTGCGGCTGATCTGGGAAAAATCCCAATCGGCATGCAGCCCGCCAGGCAATAAGCCAGCCAGCAGCAGCGCCGAGAACAGCCAGCACAGGATCCGGGAGGGAATAAAACGTACCGCCAATGCGTTCAGTCCGTGGGGAGAGACGGAGTTTCAATGGATGGTGAAGCTTCAATCGGCAAAAAACAATGGCACGATGCAATCACCCTTGCAGCGCCAGGCTTTTTGAACCAAGACCTGTCAGATAACTAAAGGGAGTGATGTAAGCCCTTACAAACAGAAACCTTGCCCGTTTGACAAGCTTACAGGCAGTCTTTAGTGTGCATTGGATCCAATAAACCAGACTCTCTAAAAAGGAGGATAGCGTAGTCGTGACGCAGAAGCCGAACCCTTTGAGCAGCATCAAGATCAGCGGGCCCATTCCCGCCCACCTTGCTCGCTCCGTGATTGAAGAAACATTGCGCAACGCCATCCTCGATGGTCGCTTGCCCTGCGGCACTGCCATGCGCCAGCAAGAGTTGGCCAGCCTGTTCGGGGTCAGCCGGATGCCCGTACGCGAAGCCCTGCGCCAACTGGAGGCCCAGTCGCTGCTGCATGTCGTAACCCATAAAGGCGCGGTGGTCGCCCCCCTGATTGAAGACAACTCGGCTGAAACCTACGCCCTGCGTCTTCTACTGGAGTCCGAGGCGCTACGCTTATCGATTCCCTTGCTCACCGATGACGACATCGCCAAGGCCGGCGCTTGTATTGATGCCCTTGAACGCGAAACCGACTACACCGAGATTGGCCGGCTCAATCGCCTGTTTCACATGGCTTTGTATGGCAAGGCCCCCAATCAGCGGCTACTCAAACTGGTGGAGCACGGGCTGAACGAAGAGGAACGCTTCCTGCGTTTCAATCTCGAGTCCATGGGGCTGGGCGAAACGTCCCAGGAAGACCACCGCGAACTGCTGAACCTGGTAGCACAAAAGAAGGTCGACGAAAGCATTCTGACCTTGCGCAACCATCTCATGCGGGGGATGGAGGTGATTACAAACTACCTGAACGGCCTTGAACGGATCGACGAATAAGGTTCGCTGTAAATTTTCCAGGGAACTCAGTGGCCCCTTCGACCACAAAGGCGCTGCATGAGTCTTTGGGCATAGCACAATAGGCCGCCTGGCCTATTGAGGCCGGGGAATGTTGCACCTTGTGCATAAAGGCGCAAACGTCATTTGCAACCACATACCTTGCATCAATCGGCCAGTTACCGATACTTTCCTGAAACTCTCCCATTTAAACCTGCAACTCAATAGGAAACTTCCCACTTCAACAGCAGAACAGCCCCACTACCAACTTTCTTACTTCTAAAATAATTAAAAAGTACTAAGCACTTAACCCGCTTATTTTTTATTAACTCCTGAATCCCCCCAATCGACCACGTTAACACTGGCTTGGGCTCACTGCGTTCGGCGTCCCTTTAGAGAAGGCCTTGGCGTTATTCCAGCGTGTTGCCTGCTGAAAGGCTGTGACCCCGGCCGCTGGTTAAAAATATTCTCTCGCCAGTAAACCCAATACTCATTTGTCGCCGAAGCAACTTGCTCTTACCAGCACTGACATAACGTTTTATAGGCACCCAACATGTTTCAATGCCAAGCACTACTTGAACAAAAAAAGTTGCAACTGCGCAACCATCCGATATTTCTGGAGATAAATTCGCTCCCCAAACTTCAATATTTCATGCAACACCATGTATTTGCCGTTTGGGACTTCATGACATTAACCAAACGCCTGCAACAGGATTTGACCTGCGTACGTCTGCCCTGGTTGCCTCCCGTGGACTCACAGGCAGCACGCCTGATCAATGAAATCGTGCTGGGCGAGGAATCAGACGAGCGTGTGGGCGCAGGCCACTGCAGTCACTTCGAGCTGTACCTGGAGGCCATGCGCGAAGTCGGCGCCAACACCACGGCCATCGAGACGTTCATCACCCTCCAGCGTGAAGGCGCCAGCGTGGAAACGGCATTGCAGCAGATCGACATCCACCCTGCCGTGGTCCGCTTTGTCAGAAGTACTTTGCACATCGCCTTGAACGCGCCGACTCACTGCGTGGCTGCAGCCTTTCTCCACGGTCGGGAGAGCATCATCCCGTCGATGTTCAAACGTTTCCTCGACGGCTGCGATATCGCTCACCGCCAGGCCCCCACCTTGTGTTACTACCTCAAACGACATATCGAGTTGGACGCCCAAAATCACGAACCAGCAGCGGAACAACTGCTCCAACGCCTGATCTTCGCCGACCCGCACCGCGATCAACAAGCCTGCGCCGCCGCCGTCGCCGCCGTGGAAAACCGCATTGCCTTGTGGGATGGGCTACGCCAGAACCGCCATGCCAAGGCGCAAGAGGTGAGCGTATGAGCGCCGCCGATTACCGTTCATTTGCCGAAGACTGGGAGCTGCGCGCTACGATCCGTACGCGGCCTCGACGTCTGTTGGAGGATGACAACAATCTGATCTTCCCCCTGTGCCGCCAACCCTTGGTGCTCACCGCGACCTTTCTCGAACAGTGCCCTCAATGGCGCGACTTTGTCCTGGTGCAAACGTTCTACAAGTTCATCAACGATGTGGTGATCTTTGAGACCGAAATCGTTGATAAGACGGCACGTAGCATTGCCAAGAACCGCTTTTCGGTGCCCTTCCCTTTCGCCTGTCGCTACAACGCAATGACCGTGGTTATTGATGAGGACTACCACGCCCTCGTCGCCCTAGACTTCATGCAACAGACGATAGAAATGACCGGCATCCTACCTCTGGAGCTGCCGACACAAATCGAGCTTAGCGTGGCGATACCGGTTGCACTGGGCCTGGCCCCCGAGCACTTGCGCGATGCCGTGGAGTTGATTTGCGTAGCGATCGCGGAGAACACCGTAACCCAGGATGTTGCGGCGTTTTCCAAGGACGACAGCGTCAAGCAGTCCATCAAAGGCTTGATGGCCGATCACTTGTTTGACGAGGGCCGCCACGCCGGGTTCTGGGCACGCCTGGTACGCAGTTATTGGCTCACGGCAAGCGAAGAGGACCGCACCACCATCGCCCAAATCCTGCCGATATTTCTTCAGCATTACCTGACCAACAACCTGCAAAAAAGCTTCGACCTGCAATTGATCGAACACCTGGACGTCAGCACCGATACCGGCGCTGCAGTTCAGAAGCTACGACAGCGAGCGTCGCCTGCGCACCACCCTGGACGTTACGGGAGACCCGTGCGGCAACGGTCAGAGACTGCGGCAACGGGCTATGGCCCGCCTTGCCGAGTGGGTTGCCCTGCACGTCTGTGGACTTTCGCGAGATGCCGGCTATTTCTCGCGAACACCCACGGCCCACGATTATCAGGAGTACGGCCTGCAAGGGCTGGACTCGCTGGCGTATCTGCATCGCTATAACCGGACCGCTGACCCAGCACTCCTGCAAAAAGCCCAAGTCCCGATGATCGAGCGGTTGGGACAAAGCTTTCAGCGTTTTGCCGAACGGCCAGCGCTGAATGTCGCAGGTATCACCTTCAGTTATCGTCAGCTACATCGTCAAAGCCAGGCCATCCAGCGGAGCCTTCAGCCGTTGCTGACGCCATTTGATACGACGCCGGTGGTCGCTATCTGCCTGGGCAAATCTCTCGACCTCTACGCCGGCATTCTGGCCATCCTCAGTTGCGGCGCGGTGTACCTGCCACTGGAACCCGGGCACCCGCTGCGACGCCAGCAAGCCATGCTGGAGAATGCTCGCACGTCTGTGCTGCTGGACGACGGTGCGCACCCATTGCGCGAGCATTTTGCTTCATTGGATATCAGCGCCATCGACGCCAATAGCACCCAACTGCTATTGCGCCACCGACCCTCGGACGACGCTCCTTGTATGGTGCTCTATACCTCGGGCACGACCGGACAACCCAAGGGCGTCATGCTGAGCCAGCACAACCTGGCCCATTTCACGGCCTGGATCGCCCCCCATGTACAGCTGACGGAATTCAGCCGTGTCCTGCAGTTTTCGTCCCTGAGCGTTGACTCTTCGCTGATCGATATCTTCCCAACCTTGATTCAGGGTGCCGAGCTGATCGTGCCCAACGAGGATCAACGTCGTGACCCGCAACAGCTAGTGGAACTGATCCGCGAGCAACGCATCACCCACGCGTTCCTGCCGCCGGCACTGCTGAGCATCCTGCCGCTGGAGTCCCCCCTGGGCCTGAGCCATCTGCTGACCGGAGGCGATGTCTGCGAGCCCTATGTCATCGAACGTCTGGCCAGACAATGTCGCTTGCACAACCTCTACGGCCCGACCGAAACCACGGTCCTGGTGACCACCCGTACGATGCAGCCCGCAGACAGCAACCACAACCTCGGTACACCCATTGCCAACAGCCAAGCGCTGATCCTTGACGATGAGCTGCAACCGGTGGATGAGCAGGTCATGGGCGAGCTGTACATCGTCGGCCCCGGGGTGAGTCTGGGCTATGTGAACAACCCGCAACAGACAGCGCAGCGCTACGTAGAGCTCTCGCTACCCGACGGAAAAACCTTGCGGGCGTATCGCAGCGGCGACATGGCAAAGTGGACCGATAACGGCATCGTGCTGGGCGGGCGCCGGGACAACCAAATGAAAATTCGCGGCTTTCGCGTCGAGCCGCAGGAGATCGAACACTGCCTGCGCAACAGTCAGCTGTTTCGCCAGGTGGCTGTGGTGATTGACCGTGATCGGCGGATCCTCGCCTTTGTGGCACAACCTGAACTGCATGCCACCTTGCCAGCGCTCAAGCAGCACGCCAGGCGCTCGCTACCGGACTACATGCAACCAACGATGTGCACCGAGCTGACGAGCATGCCGCGCTCCAGCAGTGGCAAAGTCGACCGGCAGGCGTTGCTGGCGATGAGGATCCAGCCCTCCTCGGACAGCACTCACCAGGCACCGCAAACTGCTCGGGAAGCACAGTTGCTGAATCTGTGGAGTGAGCTGTTGGCCTTACCGGCCAGCGAGATATCGACGGACGACAGCTTCTTCAATCTCGGCGGTCACTCCATCCTGTTGTCTACGATGCTCTTGCGCATCCGCGAGCAGTTTGGTCGTAGCCTTTCGCTCAATCGGTTTATTGAAGTGCCCACAGTTCGTACGCTCGCCGCGCTGATGGAAAATGACGCACCGTCCGATGCACCCGAGAGTCAGGCCTCACGGGACGCGATGCGTGAGCTGCACCTGACGACGCTGCCGACGGATCAAGCGGGGGATCGCCGCAAGGTGATTGTCACCGGCGCTAACAGTTTTTTCGGCGTGCATATCGTCGAGGCGTTACTGGCTGGTGACGCGCTTGAGGTCGCCTGCCTTGTGCGCGAAATTCCCGGGTGCTCTGCCGCCATGCGATTTGCCGCGGCGTTGCGCAACTATCAGCTGGAGCACCTGGACCTGAGCCGGGTGCGGGTGTATGCCGCCGACATCAGACAGCCTCGCTTGGGGCTGGCGGCCGAGGCCTATGATTACCTCGCCAGCGAGTACGGGGTGCTGGTACACAACGCCGCTCACGTCAATCACGTCATGGATTATGCGGCACTGGCCAAGGACAACGTCGAACCGGTGCTTGAATGTCTGCGCTTGTGTGAGATCGGGCGCAAGAAGGTTTTCAATTTCATTTCGACACTGTCGGCATCCAGCAGCATCGATACGCTGGGCCAGGTACTTGAAGCCCCCGCTGCCGCCACGCCACCGCTCTACATCAAGAACGGCTACAACCTGTCCAAATGGGTGGCCGAGCGCCTGTTGGGACGTGCAGTCGAACACGGCGCATGGGTCAATATCCATCGCCCTGGGAACATCAGTTTCAACAGCCGTAACGGCGTCTGCCAGCCGCAGAAGAATCGCCTGATGCTGATGCTCAAGGGCTCGTTGCAGCTAGGGCTGGTCCCACGCCTGGAGATGAATTTCGATTTGATGCCGGTGGATTTCCTGGCTCGGTTTGTTGCATTCCACTGCGGTCACTGGCAACCGGAACGCTCTGTTTTCAACCTGCACAACCCACAGCCACTAAGCTGGGAAGCTTATGTGGAGTCATTTCGTGAAGCGGGGCACGTCTTTGAGCTAATCAGCGTCGCCGACTGGCAGCGGCAACTGAGCCGGGTGGGCAGCGATAACGCACTGTTCGGTGTGCTCGGTTTCTACCTCAATGAGCAGGGAGAGGACATCGGCGACACCTCCATGATCCGTTATGACAATGCCCAACAAGGCGTCAAACGGATGGACGCGCGGTACCCCGAAAAGGACCCTGCGCTACTACGCAAGGGATGCCACTACCTCAGGCACATCGGTTTCCTCTGATCACTGTTTCGCCCACAGGAGCACCTTATGAAACAGCTGCAACCCGATACTTTGATCAAAAACCCACGAGGCAAACCTGTGGTGTCTTCCGTAGTGATTGCCTGCGATGCCGCCACGCTATGGAGGGTGGTCGGTCACTTCGGCAGGTTTGATGCATTCATCCCTGCCCTGTCGCACATCGAGTTAACAGGTACAGGCGTAGGATCACTGCGCAAGAAATGCTTCCAGGATGGAAACCTGGTGGTGGAGCAACTCAACAGCCGTGATGAACAGACCATGCGCATGACCTGGACCACAATCTACAACACCTTGGGCGTGGCCCGGCTGTGGGCCGCGATGAGTGTCGAGCCTGTCGGAGAAGCCCATGCCAGAGCAACGTGGACGATCATTGCCGAGCCCATCGAAGCAGAGCAGGAAGGCTTCGAGCAGTTCGTGCAGACGTTCACCGACAATGCGCTGGAGAACGTGCGTCAGCTACTGAGCTGAACCGGTGGTGAGTGATCATGCTCCTCACCACGGATCTGCAAGCTGACGGTCAGATCTTGAAGCTGTCGACCAACTGCTTCAAACGATTAGCCTGTTGAGACAGCGCGTCGCAGTCCTTCAAGGTTTCGTTGAGGTTGACCACACCCTGTTGGTTAAGCAGGTTGATCTGGTTGATGTCGACGTTGAGGGTTTCCACCACGGCGGTCTGCTCCTCGGTGGCCGCCGCTACCGACTGGTTCATGCCATCAATCTCGACAATCCGTTGTGTCACGCTGACCAGGCGCTCGCCGGCCTGGTTCGCCACTTCGACGCTTTCTTCGCTGGACGCCTGGCTGGCGTTCATCGTGGTGACAGCTTCCCGCGAACCGACCTGCAGGGAGGTGATCATTTTGTGGATCTCTTCCGCAGACTCTTGAGTGCGATGGGCCAGGTTGCGCACTTCATCAGCCACCACCGCAAACCCACGACCGGCTTCTCCGGCGCGCGCAGCCTCAATCGCAGCGTTGAGGGCCAGAAGGTTGGTTTGCTGCGAAATGCCTTTGATCACATCCAGGATATGCCCGATGTTATCGGTGCTCGCATTCAGGGTTTCAATCTGGGTGCAGGACAGGCTGATTTTCTGCGACAACTCCGACATCGCCAGAATGGTTTGCTCCACCACCTTACGACCATCATCAGCCTGCTCGCTGGCACCACTGGCGTGCTGCGAAGCATCGGCGGCGTTGCGCGCGATTTCCTGAGTGGCAGCCCCCAGCTCGTTGATCGCGGCGGCCACGCTGTTGGTGCGGGCGCTCTGCTCATCGGAGCCGATGATCGACGCGTTGGAGGAAGCCATCACGCGTTGGGACAAGTCATGCACCTGGCGCGTGGCCGAGGACACTTCGGAAATCGAGGCGTGAATACGCTCGACGAACTGGTTGAAAGAACTGCCCAGCTCACCAAACTCATCCTTGCTTTCAACTGCCAGGCGGCGGGTCAAATCGCCTTCGCCCTGGGCAATATCCTGCATGGCGCGGCCCATGGTGGTCAGCGGACGCATCAGCACCTGGATCAGCAGGCTCAAGAGCACGGCAATCGCCGCCACGGCGATGAACATGGCAATCAAGGCGGAAGTGCGGAATTTACCCAGCGGAGCGTAGGCTTTGTCTTTGTCGATCGACAGGCCGATGTACCAGTCCGCATTGGGCAGGCCGCTGATCGGGGTAAAGGACAGAATCCGATCCTTGCCATTGAGCACCACGTCCTGATTGACCTTCTCGATACGGACGTTGGTGCCGGGATAGATATCCTTGAGGTTTTTCATCACCTGGTCCTGATCGGGGCTGACGATGACCTGACCGTCACCGCTGACCAGGAACGCATGGCCGATACCGCCAAAATCCACCGAGTTGATGATTTTCACCAAGGTTTGCAGGCTCAAGTCACCACCCACCACACCCAGCAGTTCGCCATTCTTTTTGACCGGCATGGCGATAGTCACAATCAAACCACCCACCGCTGCCATGTAGGGCGGAGTCAGCATGGTCTTGTCCGCCGCTACAGCTTGTTTGTACCAGGGACGCTGACGTGGGTCGTAGTCATCGGGCATTTTTGCGTCAGGGCGTTGAGTGAACACACCGTTGGTTGAACCGACGTAAGTGAACTGGAAGTTCGAGGTGAACGCTGATTGATCGACCAGCCCCGGCAGGTCAGCGCTGCTGCCTTGATGGGCAACGTTCTGCGCAAGGCTTTCCAGTACCAGCACCCGGCCACTGAGCCAGTTCTGCACACTACTGGCGGTCAGGTCGCCCGACTGCTGGATGGATGACTCCAGGTTTTGCTTGATGGTGCTGCGCTGCAGGTAGTCGTTGTACAACGTGAATAACGCGAAGGCCAGAACCACGACGCCTGACGCGGCCAACAGAATTTTATGACTGAACTTGAGATTCATTTCATCGACTTCTTTTGCCAAAAGGGGGGTGAGCGTGCCGGATGCAACATTCCATGTGACGGGATAGGCGGACTCTTCGACCGCTCTATTTCGGTGCACGCATGGCTCGTTAGGCTTTCGGCCAAGACCGGATAAATCTTAGAAATTTGTGAGAATCATCTTCTTTTTACGTAGGAAACAGACAGGTGGTAACAGCACAAAGGGCTGATGAGGCAAGTGCTGCAAAATCTTCCGGCCTTCAAGACGAATGCTGTCTCCTAAGTACGCATTGCAGACGCTTTACAGCAACCATCACGGCTGGCTAAACATTTGGCTGCGCAGTCGCCTGGGCAATGTGGCGGACTTGGCCCAGTACACCTTTGTCCGGCTGTTGCAGAAAACCGAGCGCTTTGAGCTCAAGGCACCTCGGGCATGCTATCGGCCCGGCTACCTGGGATGCGCGGCGGGTGTTGCAGAATTGCGCCTGTCGGGGCGGTCACCTGCAGGACACGGAGAAGCTGCTGGCGATCCTCCCGCAGACATTGCCCGTACGCCTGCGCTATCGCACCCGCTGGTGGGTGAGCCTGGAGCGCCAGGCCCAGATCATTTCGGGAGGAAATGGTCGACCACATGAAAGATCAAGGGAGGGCATGCTTACCGGTTGAACTTCGACCTGCATCGCGCGAGTGGCTTGTGGCTTGTGGCTTGTGGCTTTGCCTATCGTTTGTGCTGCCCTGAAACGACAAAACCCCTGTCTGCGTTAGCAGACAGGGGTTTCGGAATTCAATCTTGACGATGACCTACTCTCACATGGGGAAACCCCACACTACCATCGGCGATGCATCGTTTCACTGCTGAGTTCGGGATGGGATCAGGTGGTTCCAATGCTCTATGGTCGTCAAGAAATTCTGTGTACCAGTCCGTTGCGCTTGCAACGTACTGGTGAAAATCATGGACTTCTACATAAACAAAACCCCATCTGCTTTCGCAAATGGGGTTTCGGAATTTAATCTTGACGATGACCTACTCTCACATGGGGAAACCCCACACTACCATCGGCGATGCATCGTTTCACTACTGAGTTCGGGATGGGATCAGGTGGTTCCAATGCTCTATGGTCGTCAAGAAATTCGGGTACTGAGTCGCGGCCTGATGGCCTCGCTTCAGCAAATTGGGTATGTAATAGATTTGTGTGTTACGCAAACTTTCGGTTTGTATCGTCTTCACACACCGCAATCTGGCCTTTCGACGCAAATTGCTTGGGTGTTATATGGTCAAGCCTCACGGGCAATTAGTATTGGTTAGCTCAACGCCTCACAGCGCTTACACACCCAACCTATCAACGTCGTAGTCTTCGACGGCCCTTCAGGGGACTCAAGGTCCCAGTGAGATCTCATCTTGAGGCTAGTTTCCCGCTTAGATGCTTTCAGCGGTTATCTATTCCGAACATAGCTACCCGGCAATGCCACTGGCGTGACAACCGGAACACCAGAGGTTCGTCCACTCCGGTCCTCTCGTACTAGGAGCAGCCCCTCTCAAATCTCAAACGTCCACGGCAGATAGGGACCGAACTGTCTCACGACGTTCTAAACCCAGCTCGCGTACCACTTTAAATGGCGAACAGCCATACCCTTGGGACCGGCTTCAGCCCCAGGATGTGATGAGCCGACATCGAGGTGCCAAACACCGCCGTCGATATGAACTCTTGGGCGGTATCAGCCTGTTATCCCCGGAGTACCTTTTATCCGTTGAGCGATGGCCCTTCCATACAGAACCACCGGATCACTAAGACCTACTTTCGTACCTGCTCGACGTGTCTGTCTCGCAGTCAAGCGCGCTTTTGCCTTTATACTCTACGACCGATTTCCGACCGGTCTGAGCGCACCTTCGTACTCCTCCGTTACTCTTTAGGAGGAGACCGCCCCAGTCAAACTACCCACCATACACTGTCCTCGATCCGGATAACGGACCTGAGTTAGAACCTCAAAGTTGCCAGGGTGGTATTTCAAGGTTGGCTCCACGCGAACTGGCGTCCACGCTTCAAAGCCTCCCACCTATCCTACACAAGCAAATTCAAAGTCCAGTGCAAAGCTATAGTAAAGGTTCACGGGGTCTTTCCGTCTAGCCGCGGATACACTGCATCTTCACAGCGATTTCAATTTCACTGAGTCTCGGGTGGAGACAGCGCCGCCATCGTTACGCCATTCGTGCAGGTCGGAACTTACCCGACAAGGAATTTCGCTACCTTAGGACCGTTATAGTTACGGCCGCCGTTTACCGGGGCTTCGATCAAGAGCTTCGCGTTAGCTAACCCCATCAATTAACCTTCCGGCACCGGGCAGGCGTCACACCCTATACGTCCACTTTCGTGTTTGCAGAGTGCTGTGTTTTTAATAAACAGTCGCAGCGGCCTGGTATCTTCGACCGGCATGGGCTTACGGAGCAAGTCCTTCACCCTCACCGGCGCACCTTCTCCCGAAGTTACGGTGCCATTTTGCCTAGTTCCTTCACCCGAGTTCTCTCAAGCGCCTTGGTATTCTCTACCCAACCACCTGTGTCGGTTTGGGGTACGGTTCCTGGTTACCTGAAGCTTAGAAGCTTTTCTTGGAAGCATGGCATCAACCACTTCGTTACCTAAAAGGTAACTCGTCATCAGCTCTCGGCCTTAGAATCCCGGATTTACCTAAGATTCCAGCCTACCACCTTAAACTTGGACAACCAACGCCAAGCTGGCCTAGCCTTCTCCGTCCCTCCATCGCAATAACCAGAAGTACAGGAATATTAACCTGTTTTCCATCGACTACGCTTTTCAGCCTCGCCTTAGGGACCGACTAACCCTGCGTCGATTAACGTTGCGCAGGAAACCTTGGTCTTTCGGCGTGGGTGTTTTTCACACCCATTGTCGTTACTCATGTCAGCATTCGCACTTCTGATACCTCCAGCAAGCTTCTCAACTCACCTTCACAGGCTTACAGAACGCTCCTCTACCGCATCACTTACGTGATACCCGTAGCTTCGGTGTATGGTTTGAGCCCCGTTACATCTTCCGCGCAGGCCGACTCGACTAGTGAGCTATTACGCTTTCTTTAAAGGGTGGCTGCTTCTAAGCCAACCTCCTAGCTGTCTAAGCCTTCCCACATCGTTTCCCACTTAACCATAACTTTGGGACCTTAGCTGACGGTCTGGGTTGTTTCCCTTTTCACGACGGACGTTAGCACCCGCCGTGTGTCTCCCATGCTCGGCACTTGTAGGTATTCGGAGTTTGCATCGGTTTGGTAAGTCGGGATGACCCCCTAGCCGAAACAGTGCTCTACCCCCTACAGTGATACATGAGGCGCTACCTAAATAGCTTTCGAGGAGAACCAGCTATCTCCGAGCTTGATTAGCCTTTCACTCCGATCCACAGGTCATCCGCTAACTTTTCAACGGTAGTCGGTTCGGTCCTCCAGTTAGTGTTACCCAACCTTCAACCTGCCCATGGATAGATCGCCCGGTTTCGGGTCTATTCCCAGCGACTAGACGCCCTATTAAGACTCGCTTTCGCTACGCCTCCCCTATTCGGTTAAGCTCGCCACTGAAAATAAGTCGCTGACCCATTATACAAAAGGTACGCAGTCACCCAACAAAGTGGGCTCCCACTGCTTGTACGCATACGGTTTCAGGATCTATTTCACTCCCCTCTCCGGGGTTCTTTTCGCCTTTCCCTCACGGTACTAGTTCACTATCGGTCAGTCAGTAGTATTTAGCCTTGGAGGATGGTCCCCCCATATTCAGACAAAGTTTCTCGTGCTCCGTCCTACTCGATTTCATGACTAAGAGATTTTCGCGTACAGGGCTATCACCCACTATGGCCGCACTTTCCAGAGCGTTCCGCTAATCTCAAAGCCACTTAAGGGCTAGTCCCCGTTCGCTCGCCACTACTAAGGGAATCTCGGTTGATTTCTTTTCCTCAGGGTACTTAGATGTTTCAGTTCCCCTGGTTCGCCTCTTACGCCTATGTATTCAGCGTAAGATAACCATCTTATGATGGCTGGGTTCCCCCATTCAGACATCTCCGGATCAAAGTCTGTTTGCCGACTCCCCGAAGCTTTTCGCAGGCTACCACGTCTTTCATCGCCTCTGACTGCCAAGGCATCCACCGTATGCGCTTCTTCACTTGACCATATAACCCCAAGCAATCTGGTTATACTGTGAAGACAACATTCGCCGAAAATTCGCAATTTAACTCACAAATTTTACCTTAGCCTGATCCGTTACCAGTGAAAGTAACGTTCAGTCTATCTTTCTATCACATACCCAAATTTTTAAAGAACGATCTAATCAAAGACTAGAAATCAACATTCACCATCATCACGATGGAATGCTCATTTCTAAGCTTTACATGACAGAAGCAGTTAGTGGTGGAGCCAAACGGGATCGAACCGTTGACCTCCTGCGTGCAAGGCAGGCGCTCTCCCAGCTGAGCTATGGCCCCGTATTTCTACAGGCGTTTCCCACACAAAATTGGTGGGTCTGGGCAGATTCGAACTGCCGACCTCACCCTTATCAGGGGTGCGCTCTAACCAACTGAGCTACAGACCCAATTTCGGGCTGCTTCTTTATCGTCTTCTTCAATGAATCAAGCAATTCGTGTGGGAACTTATGGAGCAGCTGATGTCGTCGATTAAGGAGGTGATCCAGCCGCAGGTTCCCCTACGGCTACCTTGTTACGACTTCACCCCAGTCATGAATCACACCGTGGTAACCGTCCTCCCGAAGGTTAGACTAGCTACTTCTGGTGCAACCCACTCCCATGGTGTGACGGGCGGTGTGTACAAGGCCCGGGAACGTATTCACCGCGACATTCTGATTCGCGATTACTAGCGATTCCGACTTCACGCAGTCGAGTTGCAGACTGCGATCCGGACTACGATCGGTTTTGTGGGATTAGCTCCACCTCGCGGCTTGGCAACCCTCTGTACCGACCATTGTAGCACGTGTGTAGCCCAGGCCGTAAGGGCCATGATGACTTGACGTCATCCCCACCTTCCTCCGGTTTGTCACCGGCAGTCTCCTTAGAGTGCCCACCATTACGTGCTGGTAACTAAGGACAAGGGTTGCGCTCGTTACGGGACTTAACCCAACATCTCACGACACGAGCTGACGACAGCCATGCAGCACCTGTCTCAATGTTCCCGAAGGCACCAATCTATCTCTAGAAAGTTCATTGGATGTCAAGGCCTGGTAAGGTTCTTCGCGTTGCTTCGAATTAAACCACATGCTCCACCGCTTGTGCGGGCCCCCGTCAATTCATTTGAGTTTTAACCTTGCGGCCGTACTCCCCAGGCGGTCAACTTAATGCGTTAGCTGCGCCACTAAGAGCTCAAGGCTCCCAACGGCTAGTTGACATCGTTTACGGCGTGGACTACCAGGGTATCTAATCCTGTTTGCTCCCCACGCTTTCGCACCTCAGTGTCAGTATCAGTCCAGGTGGTCGCCTTCGCCACTGGTGTTCCTTCCTATATCTACGCATTTCACCGCTACACAGGAAATTCCACCACCCTCTACCATACTCTAGCTCGTCAGTTTTGAATGCAGTTCCCAGGTTGAGCCCGGGGATTTCACATCCAACTTAACGAACCACCTACGCGCGCTTTACGCCCAGTAATTCCGATTAACGCTTGCACCCTCTGTATTACCGCGGCTGCTGGCACAGAGTTAGCCGGTGCTTATTCTGTCGGTAACGTCAAAACAGCAAAGTATTAATTTACTGCCCTTCCTCCCAACTTAAAGTGCTTTACAATCCGAAGACCTTCTTCACACACGCGGCATGGCTGGATCAGGCTTTCGCCCATTGTCCAATATTCCCCACTGCTGCCTCCCGTAGGAGTCTGGACCGTGTCTCAGTTCCAGTGTGACTGATCATCCTCTCAGACCAGTTACGGATCGTAGCCTTGGTGAGCCATTACCTCACCAACTAGCTAATCCGACCTAGGCTCATCTGATAGCGCAAGGCCCGAAGGTCCCCTGCTTTCTCCCGTAGGACGTATGCGGTATTAGCGTCCGTTTCCGAACGTTATCCCCCACTACCAGGCAGATTCCTAGGCATTACTCACCCGTCCGCCGCTCTCAAGAGAAGCAAGCTTCTCTCTACCGCTCGACTTGCATGTGTTAGGCCTGCCGCCAGCGTTCAATCTGAGCCATGATCAAACTCTTCAGTTCAAACATCTTTGGATTTTTAAGAAACCCTAAACTTGGCTCAGCAATCGTTGGTTACATCTTTGATTTCTCGCGGAGTAACTTGTGATGCTGATAATCTTGTTGACTATCAGTCTGACTCCACAAGCACCCACACGAATTGCTTGATTCAGTTGTTAAAGAGCGGTTGGTTAAGATCTTTCGTCTCAACCGAGGCGCGCATTCTACAGCAGCCCCTGTTACTGTCAAGCGATTTTTTTAAGAAGTTTTCAAAGTTTCCTTTGTAACTTCAACCACTTGCGCTTCCGATCTCTCGTTAGCGGGAGGCGAATTCTACAGCGTTACACGCTGCTGTCAACACCTCTTTTTCTCCGCTTTCGACCGAGAAGATCGAACCGTTGACAGGGCTAAACAACACCGCCTTATCAACTCCTTCTGGGCTTCGATGATCTGAAGCAGCTCGCTGTCGAAACCTACATAACTCTTTGTTTACCAAGGAGTTTTCCGTTTCGACTGCGCCGGAAGTGGGGCGAATTATAGACTTCCAGAATCTGCCGTCAACCCCTAATTTTGCTTTTCTATCAATTACTTAGGAATGGTTAAAAAACGAGCAGCTCTTCTATATATAGAGAGCAACCCGCCCTCTATATATAGAAGAACGGAATCAGATGACCCCGGCCGCCCTTAACGCAGCAACACCTGCGGGCGACATCCCCAGCACTTGCTCCAACACCTGGCGAGTGTGCTCACCCAGCAAGGGAGGCGCACTGCGGTACTCAACAGGCGTCTTGGAAAGGCGGATAGGGCTAGCCACCTGGGGAACCATACCGGCCAATGCATGAGGCAGCTCAATAGCCAGGCCGCGAGCCTGCACCTGCGGATCGGCGAACACCTGCGCCAAATCATTGATAGGCCCACAAGGGACACCCACTCGCTCAAGTTGCGCCACCCATTCAGCCGTTGTCTTGAACACCGTAGCCTGACGAATCAATGGAATCAGCACCGCCCGATTGGCAACCCTCAGCTTATTGGTGACAAACCGCGGATCATCCGCCCACTGCGACTGCCCAGCCACCTCAGCAAACTTGCGAAATTGCCCGTCATTACCCACCGTCAGGATGAAGTCACCATCCGCCGTGGGGAAATCCTGATAAGGCACGATATTCGGATGCGCATTGCCCAACCGCTTTGGAGGGACACCCGTGGTCAGGTAGTTCATCGCCTGATTGGCCAGACAAGCCACCTGCACATCCAACAAGGCCATATCGATATGCTGGCCACCGCCATCATGATCGCGATGCGCCATAGCCGCCAGAATCGCAACCGTTGAGTAGAGCCCCGTCAGGATATCGGTCAGCGCCACGCCCACCTTCACCGGCCCAGCTCCCTCATCACCCTCAGGCCGACCGGTCAGACTCATAAGCCCGCCAAGCCCTTGGATCATGAAGTCGTAACCCGCTCTAGTGGCATAGGGGCCCGTCTGGCCGAAACCCGTAATCGAGCAATAGATCAATTCAGGATTAATCTCCTTCAGCGACTCATAATCCAACCCATAAGCCGCCAAGCCACCCACCTTGAAGTTCTCGATCAGGATGTCCGACTTCGCTGCCAGGTCGCGCACCAGCTTCTGCCCCTCCGGGCGCGTGAAGTCGATAGTCACCGACTCCTTGTTGCGATTGGCCGATAAGTAGTACGCCGCCTCGCTGGTATTCTCGCCGTAAGCATCCTTGAGGAAGGGTGGCCCCCATGCACGGGTGTCATCGCCGTTACCAGGTCGCTCGACCTTGATCACCTCAGCCCCAAGGTCCGCCAGAATCTGCCCAGCCCAAGGGCCCGCCAGCACTCGCGACAAATCCAGTACCCGCAGGTGCGATAGCGCGCCCATGGTCGTCCTCCTATTAATAGAACGCCTGAATACCGGTTTGCGCACGCCCCAGGATCAGCGCATGCACGTCATGGGTACCTTCGTAGGTATTCACCACTTCAAGGTTGACTAGGTGACGGGCAATCCCGAACTCATCAGAGATACCATTCCCCCCAAGCATGTCACGCGCCATACGCGCGATATCCAGGGATTTGCCGCACGAGTTGCGCTTCATGATGGAAGTGATCTCGACCGCAGCCGTCCCCTCATCCTTCATGCGCCCCAACCGCAGACAGCCCTGCAGCGCCAAGGTGATCTCGGTCTGCATATCTGCCAGCTTCTTCTGGATCAATTGAGTAGCCGCCAACGGGCGCCCGAACTGCTGACGATCAAGCGTGTACTGACGCGCCGTATGCCAGCAGAACTCCGCAGCCCCCAGCGCCCCCCAGGAGATCCCGTAACGCGCCGAGTTGAGGCACGTGAACGGGCCTTTCAAGCCACGCACATCCGGAAAGATGTTTTCTTCCGGCACAAATACGTTATCCATAACGATTTCACCGGTGATAGAGGCGCGCAGGCCGACTTTGCCGTGAATCGCTGGAGCACTCAGACCTTTCCAGCCCTTCTCTAGTACAAAGCCACGAATGTCGCCGGCATCGTCTTTACCCCAGACGACGAACACATCAGCAATGGGACTGTTGGTGATCCACATTTTGCTGCCGGTAAGGCTATAGCCGCCATCCACCTTGCGCGCACGGGTAATCATCGCGCCAGGGTCAGAGCCATGGTTAGGCTCGGTCAGGCCGAAACAGCCAATCCATTCGCCCGACGCCAGCTTCGGCAGGTATTTCTGCTTTTGCGCTTCGGTGCCGAATTCATTAATAGGCACCATGACCAGTGAAGACTGCACACTCATCATTGAACGATAACCAGAGTCGACGCGCTCCACTTCCCGGGCGATCAAACCGTAGCTGACGTAGTTCAAGCCGCTACCACCGTACTGCTCCGGGATCATCGCACCGAGCAAGCCGGTTTCGCCCATTTCGCGAAAGATCGCAGGATCGGTCTTTTCATGGCGGAAGGCTTCCAGGACACGAGGCGCCAACTTGTCCTGGGCGAACTGCTCGGCGCTGTCGCGCACCATGCGTTCTTCTTCAGTGAGCTGTTGATCCAGCAACAGTGGATCGATCCAGTTGAAGCTTGCCTTGCCACCCATGAGAAAACCCTCTCGAAGTAAAACCAAAAGTCGTGCATGGAGCCTAGGCCCGGCAGGCGAGGAGGGCAAACGAGGTTTTTGCATAGCCTTGTGCTAATTTCTCACTCCGTAACAATTCAAAAGGGTATATATGCCCTCTATTAGTGAGGGTACGGTACATGCGTAGAAAGATCCCCAGCACCACAGCCTTGGTCAGCTTTGAAGCCGCAGCCCGCCATGAGAGCTTTACCAAGGCCGCACAGGAGCTTTCCATCACTCAAGGCGCCATCTGTCGACAGATCGCCAGCCTTGAGGAGTTTTTGAGTGTCGAGCTGTTTCGACGCTCTCGCCGTGGAGTGAAACTGACAGAAGCAGGGCTGTCTTATAGCCGCCGAGTCGCCACGCAACTGGATGCAGTGGAACGGGATACGCTGTCCGTGATGGGTCAGCAGGGCACCAATGTCATCGAACTGGCCGTGGTCCCAACCTTCGGCACCCAGTGGTTGATCCCCCGCCTTAAGGATTTCCAGCACCGACACCCGGAAGTCACCGTCAACCTCACCAACCGCACACGACCCTTCCTGTTCGCCGATACCGAATTCGACGCCGCTATCTACTTCGGCGACGCCGATTGGTCCGGCACCGAATCCCACAGACTTATGGGAGAAAACCCACTTCCCGTGTGCAGCCCCCGCCTGCTGGGGAACCGAACACATTTCAGCCCACAGGAAATCGCCGAGCTGCCTCTTTTGCAGCAAACCACCCGACCTTACGCCTGGCGCCAGTGGTTCAACGCGCAGCAGTTGAATATTCCCCGCGACATGACAGGCCCGCGCTACGAGCTATTCTCCATGTTGTCCCAGGCGGCCATGCATGACATGGGAGTCGCGCTGATCCCGCCCTTCCTTATTCAGCGGGAGTTAAATGAGCACCAGCTAGTGGTCGCCAGCCCTCAGGTATTGGCCAGCTCCAAGGCCTATTACCTGATGATTCCCGAGAGAAAGGTCGAATCAGCCTCTCTGCATGCGTTCAAGGACTGGCTGATGGACCAGTCACAGCGCTACAACCCCAATGCTTAAAGGGAAATTCATTTTATTGACCTTGTAGTCAATTAATTTAAAGGCCTACAGATATACGGATATGTCGCAATTCAACAGACTGTACCTGTCTGTCTAAAATCATCGAACAACCCTCTGACTACGTGGCTTATAGCGACTATTCAGGACCCATACTCACTTATTCATAGTGGCGATGGGAAAAACCCCAATTTTCACCTGGAACCCTTTAAACACCTGTATTTAAAGAGGTTATTTCGAAGTGTTGCGACAATCAGTCACAGGGTGACTTGTAGTTAATTTTTCGTCACGCGTCATAATCCCTTGAAGGCCGTAAAGTTCGCCTGCAAAATGCCGCGCCCCGCTGCCATTTCAGCGGGATCGTGCTGATCGGCCGCCCCAGATGCGCCACTCGCGGTGCACTGGCCTTTTTACAAAATCAAAAGCAAAAAGATCATGCAGGAGATTTGACGTGCACATTGGTGTTCCTCTCGAAACCCAGACCGGTGAAACGCGGGTTGCTGCAACCCCGGAAACCATCAAGAAGCTGATCGGCCAGGGCCACAAGGTCACTGTACAAAGCGGCGCAGGCGTCAATGCCAGTGTCGTCGACAGTGCCTATGAGGCGGCAGGCGCCACCATTGGCAGTGCCAGCGACGCGTTTGGCGCCGAGCTGATCCTCAAGGTGGTTGCCCCCAACGACAGCGAACTGACGCTGATCAAAAGCGGCACCGTATTGGTGGGCATGCTCAATCCGTTCAGCAACGAAACCATCACCAAGCTGGCCGAGCGCGGCATCACCGCCTTCGCCCTTGAAGCGGCGCCACGTACTTCCCGTGCGCAAAGCCTGGACGTGCTGTCCTCCCAAGCCAACATCGCCGGTTATAAGGCTGTGTTACTGGCTGCTCATCACTACCCGCGCTTCATGCCGATGCTGATGACCGCCGCAGGTACAGTAAAAGCCGCTCGCGTGCTGATTCTTGGTGCCGGGGTGGCAGGCCTGCAGGCGATTGCTACGGCAAAACGTCTGGGAGCTGTCATCGAAGCGTCCGACGTGCGTCCGGCAGTAAAGGAGCAGATTGAATCCCTGGGTGCCAAGTTCGTCGACGTCCCCTACGAAACCGATGAAGAACGCGAATGCGCCGTCGGTGTCGGCGGTTACGCCCGCCCCATGCCTGCCAGCTGGATGCAGCGCCAAGCCCTGGCCGTACACGAGCGGGCCAAGCAAGCTGACATTGTCATCACCACGGCCCTGATTCCCGGTCGCAAAGCCCCAACACTGCTGAGCGCCGAAACCGTCGCGCAGATGAAACCCGGATCGGTGGTCATCGACCTCGCAGCAGCCCAAGGCGGCAACTGCCCGCTGACCGTGGCCGACCAGGTTATCGTCGAAAATGGCGTGACCATTTGTGGCCCCACCAATCTGGCAGGCGCTGTCGCCGCCGATGCCTCGGCACTGTATGCGCGCAACCTGCTGGACTTCCTGAAGCTGGTCTTCACTAAGGAAGGGCAGTTTGAAATCAACCTCGAAGACGACATCGTCGCCGCGTGCCTGATGTGCCGCGACGGCCAAGTCATCCGCAAAAACGCCTAAGCAGGGATTCAGACGATGGAAGAGCTTATCTCCCCCGGTATCTACAACCTGATCATCTTCGTGCTGGCGATTTATGTCGGTTATCACGTGGTCTGGAACGTGACACCAGCGCTGCACACGCCCTTGATGGCCGTGACCAACGCCATCTCGGCGATTGTGATCGTCGGCGCCATGCTGGCAGCCGCGCTCACCGTTACACCACTGGGCAAGACCATGGGCACCCTGGCCGTGGCCCTCGCCGCGGTGAACGTGTTTGGTGGTTTCCTGGTTACTCGCAGGATGCTTGAGATGTTCAAGAAGAAAGCGCCCAAGGCTAAAGCAGAGGTGCAAAAGTAATGAGTATGAATCTGGTCACGACGCTCTACCTGATCGCGTCGATCTGCTTTATCCAGGCCCTCAAAGGCCTGTCACACCCAACCACTTCCCGACGCGGCAACCTGTTCGGCATGCTCGGCATGGCGCTGGCGGTTCTCACCACCGTAGGTCTCATCTATAAGCTCGGTGCCGAGCTGGCAACAGCGGGCATCGGCTACGTCATCGTCGGCTTGCTGGTCGGCGGTACCGCTGGCTCGATCATGGCCAAGCGTGTGGAAATGACCAAGATGCCGGAGCTGGTGGCCTTCATGCACAGCATGATCGGCTTGGCTGCAGTGTTTATTGCCATCGCCGCCGTGGTCGAGCCGCAGTCCCTGGGCATCGTCAAACATCTTGGAGATTCGATTCCTGCCGGTAACCGCCTGGAGCTGTTCCTCGGCGCAGCCATTGGTGCAATCACCTTCTCCGGTTCCGTGATCGCCTTCGGCAAGCTGTCGGGAAAGTACAAGTTTCGCCTGTTCCAGGGCGCACCGGTACAGTTCGGCGGCCAGCACAAACTGAACCTGGCGCTAGGCCTGGCCACTCTGGGTCTGGGTCTGACCTTCATGTTCACCGGCAACCTCAACGCCTTCGCCCTGATGCTGGCATTGGCGTTTGTGCTGGGTGTGTTGATCATCATCCCGATCGGCGGCGCCGACATGCCGGTGGTTGTCTCGATGCTCAACAGCTACTCCGGCTGGGCAGCAGCAGGCATCGGCTTCTCGCTGAACAACTCGATGTTGATCATCGCCGGCTCACTGGTGGGCTCAAGCGGTGCGATCCTCTCTTACATTATGTGCAGGGCGATGAACCGCTCCTTCTTTAATGTACTGCTCGGCGGCTTTGGCAACACAACGGATGCCGCAGGTCCTGCTGGCTCGAAAGAAGCACGCCCAGTGAAATCCGGCTCGGCGGACGACGCCACCTTCCTGCTGACCAACGCCGACACCGTGATCATCGTCCCGGGCTACGGCCTGGCGGTAGCGCGGGCGCAACATGCCCTGAAAGAGCTGACCGAGAAGCTGACCCACCGCGGCGTGACCGTGAAGTACGCGATCCACCCAGTTGCCGGTCGCATGCCCGGCCACATGAACGTACTGCTGGCTGAGGCAGAAGTGCCTTACGACCAGGTGTTCGAGATGGAAGACATCAACTCCGAGTTCGGTCAGGCCGACGTGGTGCTGGTGTTGGGCGCCAACGACGTGGTCAACCCGGCCGCCAAGAACGATCCCAACTCGCCGATCGCTGGTATGCCGATTCTCGAGGCGTTCAAGGCCAAGACCATCATCGTCAACAAGCGCTCGATGGCCAGCGGCTATGCCGGCCTGGACAACGAACTGTTCTACATGGACAAGACCATGATGGTCTTCGGCGATGCCAAAAAGGTCATCGAAGATATGGTTAAAGCCGTCGAATAAACACTGCGCCAGCGCAATACCCAAAACCCTGGCCTTTAGTAGGCTGGGGTTTTTTATTACCGCTGAAAACCCGACAGAAGGCTCTAAATCGCTGCCCGGCATTCGACCATGGTAGCGGGACGAAACTTTTTGAAATCACTAGACTGCGCATCTTGCTTCCGTAGCCCGAGATAACCATCCATGCACCGTGATCGTATCCGCTTGCCTTCGCTGTTGAACAAGGTCATGAGCGCGGCTGATGCCGCTGCACTGATCGAGGACGGCATGACCGTCGGCATGAGCGGCTTCACCCGCGCCGGTGAAGCCAAGGCCGTGCCTCACGCCCTGGCCGAACGGGCCAAGACCTCGCCGCTGAAAATCACCTTGATGACCGGCGCCAGCCTGGGCAACGACCTGGACAAGCAACTGACCGAGGCCGGCGTACTGTCGCGGCGTATGCCGTTCCAGGTCGATAGCACCTTGCGCAAGGCGATCAACGCCGGCGAAGTGATGTTTATCGATCAGCACCTTTCGGAAACCGTCGAGCAGTTGCGCAACAATCAACTCAAGCTGCCAGACATCGCCGTGATCGAGGCCGTGGCGATTACCGAACAAGGTCATATCGTTCCCACCACGTCCGTGGGCAACTCCGCCAGTTTCGCGATTTTCGCCAAGCAAGTGATCGTTGAGATCAACCTGGCGCACAATCCAAACCTGGAAGGCCTGCACGACATCTATATACCGACCTATCGCCCCACCCGCACGCCGATCCCGCTGGTGAAGGTCGACGACCGCATTGGCAGCACCGCGATCCCGATCCCGCCGGAAAAAATCGTCGCCATCGTCATCACCAACAAGGCGGACTCCGCCTCCACTGTGACGCCGCCCGACCACGACACCCAATGGATCGCCAACCACCTGATCAACTTCCTCAAGCAGGAAGTGGATGCCGGCCGCATGACCAACAAGCTCGGCCCGCTGCAAGCCGGCATCGGCAACATCGCCAACGCGGTGATGTGTGGCCTGATCGAATCGCCGTTCGAAGACCTGACCATGTACTCCGAAGTGCTGCAGGATTCGACATTCGACCTGATCGACGCCGGCAAGCTGAGCTTCGCCTCGGGGAGTTCCATCACCTTGTCAGAGCGCCGCAACGCTGACGTGTTCGGCAATCTGGAACACTACAAAGACAAGCTGGTGCTGCGCCCGCAGGAAATCTCCAACCACCCTGAAGTAGTGCGCCGCCTGGGCATTATCGGCATCAACACCGCGCTGGAGTTCGATATCTACGGCAACGTCAACTCTACTCACGTCTGCGGCACGCGGATGATGAACGGGATTGGTGGCTCGGGCGACTTCGCCCGTAACGCGCACCTGGCGATCTTTGTCACCAAGTCGATTGCCAAGGGTGGGGCGATTTCCAGCGTGGTGCCGATGGTCAGCCATGTCGACCACACAGAGCACGACGTCGATATCCTCGTCACCGAGATCGGCCTGGCAGACTTGCGCGGCTTGGCGCCACGGGAGCGGGCACGGGTCATCATCGATAACTGTGTGCATCCTGATTACCGGGACGCCTTGAACAGCTACTTCACCAACGCCTGCGCGATAGGCGGCCACACGCCGCACATCCTGCGCGAAGCACTGAGCTGGCACATCAACCTGGAAGAAACCGGGCACATGTTGAAGGCTTGATTGGTACAGATCCGGGCTGATGCAAATACAGTTTCATCAGCCCGTAGTTGTCACAGAGCATTTTGCAAAAAACTGTACTGCTGTACCGGTCACTTCCTACCGAAAAATCCCACCGCTGCTTCCAAAAATGCCTATTTCGCACCATTTCAGGGCAGACAGATACAGTTGCCCCATTTCCGTACAGTACAGCCCCTATAAACAGTTAACTGGCCCCTCACAATACAGGTGAACTGTATCTAGAGAGTCTTGCGCGGGAGGAGGATCATTGGCATCAGTTAAACCACTACCTAATCCCGCCACAAGCGGAAGGATGTCATCATGGAACGTACACTCAGTTCCGATCTGTTCTTCGAAGAAAAAGCTGTAAACACCCAGGCCTCCCTGGCTCTGCGCGTTATCGCCAACCTGATGTTGTGGCAGCGCCGCATCTCCAGCCGCCATCAACTGGCTCGTCTGGACTCGCGTCTGCTGGCTGACGCCGGTATCAGCGAAGCTCAACGCTACGAAGAGCTGAGCAAGCCGTTCTGGCGCTAATTAGCGTCCGCTGGCCCTGACCCACCGGGTCCACCGCCAGCATCCCGAATTGTTGTAGCAGAACCCGCCCCGGGTAACCGGAGGCGGGTTTTGTTGTTTCTGGGGTTTGAGTTTCGGGTCGCACACAGAAGGCTTGCAAAGCAACAGGTACAGTTTAAAAAACAAAACAGTTAACCAGTACAATTTAGCCTTGGTGTATCTGTATCGATAAGCCTGATCCGCCCAACATGGTGTTCCAGAACCTCACGAAAGGCTCTAGCCATGACCTCGGGCACCCTCGTCGCACAATCAAGCCGTCAGTTCTTCAAGCGCGCCTTACTCCAGATCGCTTCGGCCCTGGCCCAATGGGCACGACGTGCCCATACACGGCGCCAGCTTGCCCAGTTGGATCCTCGGGAATTATCCGACGCGGGCATCAGCCACAGTGACCGAATGGAAGAACTGTCCAAACCTTTCTGGCGTGAGTAATCACCACAACGGGCTATCCGAACGGATAAACGGCAGCTTAATATCCTGTCATCGCGTGGCGAACCCTGTAGAACGGGCGTCTGATGCCCAATGGCAACAACGTCCCGCTTTAAACAGTAGCGGCTGTTCGCCACCTTTTTCGTTCATTATTGGAGTCACCCCATGTCCCGTCTTCGCCTGTTGAGTGCCGCCGCCCTGTTGGCCCTGGCTGCCAATGCCAATGCGACCAGCCTGATCATGACCACGGATTCGATTGTCGGCGCGCTGAAAGCCACTTCCGACGCCAGCTCCGATGCAACCTCTTCCCTGCGTGACAACAAAGTCGTACGCGCTGCCCGTGACGACGCTGCCAGCTTTGTCGCCAGTGAAGGCGCCATTCGCGGCGTGAAACTGGAAAGCGCCTTGGCACAGATCCGCCAACAGGCTCCACAACTGAACACGGCCACTGACGCTCAGTTGGCCCAGGCCATCCTGGCCATCTGACCGCAGGTCGGAACGAAGGGGGCGCCAACCGCTCCCTGATTCGGCGCCGCTGGCTCTCGCCCGGGCATTACGCTAGCCTTGGCGCTCGTTTTCAGTTGTCGAGTCCCATGGCTTTTTCATACCGCCTGTTGATCGTTCCCCTGTTGCTTTCTGCCTGCTGGTCGGTATCGGCTCGGGCCTTTGATCTGTCCACCCAGAGTGTCGTTGTCAGTGCATATGCCACCAGCAAAGTGACCTCCGCACCGTTCGACCATAAACTGATACTGGCCGCCCAGGATGACGCTGCTGCTTTCATTGCCACTGACGGCCAATGGCGGGGAGCCCGACTGGAGTCAGCGCTGGATTATCTGCGTCGCACCCAGCCAAAACTTAAAGCCAGTGACCTTGAACTGGCCCAGGCAATTCTCGTCCAATAACCATCTTCATGTTTCGGAGTCACCCCATGCGTAGATCGCTGATCGCCGCCGCCCTCGGCCTGCTGCTGTTGACCGATGTTGCCCAGGCGCAAACCCTGAAGGCCACCAGTAACATCATTGTTCGTGCCTTTGGCCGCACCATTGATTTCACCTCAGACACCACCACCTCGATCCGTGACTCCAAAGTCGTGCGCGAAGCCCACGACGACGCTGCCAGTTTCGTCGCCACCAACGGCGATATTCGCGGCGCCCAACTGGAAGCCGCGTTCGATACCCTGCGTACCCGCGTGCCCGAAGCCCGTGACGCCAGTGATCAGGTCCTCGCCGAAGCCATCCTCGCACTGTGAGGCGTCTCGCCGCCTGGCTCCTCGCCGGGACTGTGTTGCTGTGTGCCAGCGCAGCCCAGGCCAGCCTGCAACTGCGGCTCAAGACCGATGGCTTGAGCCCCGCCGAACAGCAGGCCAGCCAGGCATTGCTTGATGAAGCCATGCAATCCTTGCCACCGCGCTTCATCGAGCAGTTGGACCGACGCATCGACGTCGGCTGGACCGACAATATGCCCGCAAACGCTTACGGCCAGGCTTCGCTGGTGTCCGAACTGGACCTGAATCGCAACCTGCTGGCCAGCCTCACCGACGGCAGTGCCGCGACTAAACAGACCAACCGCCCCCACGGCACCGTGCGCCGGGAAATGCTCGCCACCGTGCTGCATGAGCTGACCCACATCTACGACCGCGCTCGCCTGTGGTCCAGCGCCGACCGCGCGCTGATCCAGCGTTGCAGCCGACAGAACAACATCACCGGCCTGATCGGCCTGCCCGATCAATGCCGAGGCCAAAATGACCGCCGCTTCACCCTCAGCGATGACCCGCGCCTGCTGGATCTCGCCGGCTGGCCGCAATATGTCGGCCGTCGTGGCGTACGCGAACAGAACAACCACCAAGTCGCGCGCAGCCCGGACATCTACGAAACCACCAGCCCTCTGGAGTTCGTCGCGGTCAACATGGAGTACTTCCTTCTTGACCCAAGCTACGCCTGCCGACGTCCCGCGCTGTATCGCTATTACCAAGAACACTTCGGCTGGGCGCCGCCTGCCAAGGACACCTGCGCCAAGACGTTCGCGTTCCTCAATGCCGGCAATGATTTCGCCAAAACGCCCCTCGGCCAGGTCGACCCGGAACGGGTATACGCCATCGACTACCTGCTGGCCGAAGCCAACCAGAACCTGGTGAGCCGCTGGGGCCATAGCATGTTGCGCCTGGTGATCTGCGCGCCCGGACGGCCTCGGGGCCCAGATTGTCGGCTGGATCTGGACCAACACCTGGTGTTGTCCTACCGCGCCTTCGTGGGTGACGTACAGCTGTCGAGCTGGGATGGCCTGGTGGGCAAGTACCCATCACGGTTGTTCGTGCTGCCGCTGGCCCAGGTGATCGACGAATACACCAAGACCGAATTGCGCAGCCTGGCCTCGGTACCGCTGATTCTGACGCGCCAAGAAATCAACGACACCGTCGAACACGCCGCCGAGATGCACTGGAGCTACGACGGCAATTACTTCTTCCTCTCCAACAACTGCGCGGTGGAGGGCCTGAAACTGTTACGCAGCGGCAGCGCCAACCCGCAACTGACCGGTTTGGACAACATCACCCCCAACGGTTTGCTGGAAGTATTGAAGGGCCGGGGTCTGGCCGACACCAGCGTGCTGGACGACCCTAAAGAGGCCCTGCGACTGGGCTATCACTTCGATTCCTTCCGCGAGCGCTACCAGGCGATGTTCGAGGTGCTGCGCAAACACCTGCCCATCAAACAGGCTCAGGTTGAAGATTGGCTGGCGCTAAGCGCCGAAGAGCGACGCCCATGGTTCGATAAGGCCGACCTGCGCACCAGCGCGGCCTTGCTGCTGCTGGAGCAGGCGAGCTTCCGCCGGCAACTGATGCTGGCTCAGGATGAGGTCAAGCAACGCTACCTCGGCGCCCGGGAACTGAAGAACGGCGGGATGGACAAGGCCAATGCCACCTTGCAGCAGATTCTCGCCAACAGCGGCTTCCTCAGCCGTCCGGCAGAATTGCTCGGCAGCAGCGGTTACGGCCTGCCGCAGCCCGCCGAATCGCAACGCCTGGAATCGGAAAGCGCCTCGCGCCAGAAGCAGTTGCAGTCGTTGACCGGCGATCTGGATAAAGAGGTGAGGGCGCTGCTTGATCCGTCTCGCGCTGCGCAGATTGCCGCAAGCGAAGCCAATCTCAAGCAACTGGGTGAACACTTGCGTGCGTTGCACAAAGCGGCCGGTGGATTGGAATTGCCTTGAAGGCATCGCAGGCAAGTCGAATCGTCGCACCGCCGCTCCCACAGGGGATTACAGTCCAAATGTGCGAGCAGGCCCGCTCCCACATTTGACCATCTATAGCACCTCGCCATCCTCCTCCGGCAACTGCTCATCCAGATGCAACCACGGCAATCGGTTTTCCACCCAGATATGCCGATCTGCCGGTGCCCGCTCAGGGTGATCCAGCGTCGCGATGGTCACATCGATGCTTTCCGGGCTCAGTTGCGTCACCAGTGCCAACTGCGCCCCACAATTCGAACAGAAATACCGTACGCACGTTGCCGAAGAATCGTACCGCGCAGGCTGCCCCGTGACCCAGGCGAACGCTGATCGGGGCAGGGTGATCCAGGTCGTCACCAGCCCACCACTAACGCGTCGGCAAATCGAACAGTGACAATGGGCAATGTCCACCAACGCTCCATCGAACCGGTAACGTACGCTGCCGCAATGGCAGCCACCTACGTGTTGCTCACTCATTTCCCACCTCCCTGGGCCATCAATCCGTCAGATTACTCCCCGTCGCCTGTTTGTTCAGCGAAAGCTGGCTGAAAGCTTCCAGGTCTAGGATCGCCCCCCACTACCGGCAACAGACCGGTTGTTAACAACAACAATGGTGATTCCCGATGTCCCCTCGTACCCGCCTGTTTGTCCCGACTCCACCCGTACGCCTCGCGTTTTTCGTTCTGCGCTGACCCCTACCGGTTCGCCATTCCCTAGCCGCGCTACGCCTGGAGTATTCCTATGCTGACTTTCCTTGGCTTTGCCATGGTCATCACGTTCATGTTCCTGATCATGACCAAGCGCCTGTCCGCGCTGATCGCCCTGATCATTGTCCCGATTCTGTTCGCGCTGTTCGGTGGTTTTGCACCGAAGATCGGCCCGATGATGCTTGAAGGCATCACCAAGCTCGCGCCGACCGGCGTGATGCTGATGTTTGCCATCCTCTATTTCGCCTTGATGATCGACTCCGGCCTGTTCGACCCGGCCGTGCGCAAGATCCTCAAGCTGGTCAAGGGCGACCCGCTGAAAGTCTCGGTCGGTACCGCCGTGCTGGCACTCGTCGTGTCCTTGGACGGTGACGGTGCCACCACCTACATGATCTGCGTGGCCGCCATGCTACCGCTGTACCAGCGCATCGGCATGAGCCCGCGGATCATGGCCGGCTTGATCATCCTCGCCGGCGGTGTGATGAACATGACACCTTGGGGCGGCCCGACCGCCCGTGCCGCCAGCGCATTGCATGTGGACCCGTCAGATATTTTCGTACCGATGATTCCAGCAATGGCGGCCGGTGTAGTGGCGATCCTGGTGATTGCCTACATGTACGGCAAGCGCGAACGTGCGCGTCTCGGTGAGCTGCACCTGCAAGGCGATGAAATCGACCACAGCGAAATCAGCGTCTCGCAATACCCGGACGCCCGTCGTCCGAAGCTGATCTGGTTCAACGGTGCCCTGACCTTCGCCCTGATGTGTACCCTGATTGCCGGCTTGTTGCCGCTGCCGGTGTTGTTCATGGTGGCCTTCAGTATCGCGATGATCGTCAACTACCCGTGCCTGCAACAGCAGAAAGACCGTGTCGCCGCCCACGCCGGCAGCGTATTGGCGGTGGTCGGGCTGATCTTCGCCGCCGGTATCTTCACTGGCATTCTGTCCGGCACCGGCATGGTCGATGCCATGTCCAAGAGCCTGCTGGCGGTGATCCCTGAGGCTCTGGGTCCGTATCTGGCAGTGATCACCGCACTGGTCAGCATGCCGTTCACCTTCTTCATGTCCAACGATGCCTTCTACTACGGCGTATTGCCGGTACTGGCCGAAGCCGCCAGCCACTACGGCATCACCGCCGTGGAAATGGCCCGCGCCTCGATCGTTGGGCAGCCCGTGCACTTGTTGAGCCCGCTGGTACCTTCGACCTACTTGCTGGTGGCCCTGGCCGGTATCGAGTTTGGCGATCACCAGCGCTTTACCCTCAAGTGGGCAGTGCTGGTGTGCCTGTGCATAATGGTCGCCGCGTTGCTGATGGGGATTTTTCCGCTGTTCAGCACTCTATAATCGTACCGACTCACCGCGCGGCGCTTCAGCTGGCGCGGTTTAACACTTGCTCAAAGGAATACACATGGAATGGCTGACCAATCCGGAAATCTGGATTGCCTTCTTCACCCTGACGGCTCTCGAGATCGTCCTGGGCATCGATAACATCATCATGATTTCGATCCTGGTCAGCCGCATGCCCAAGCATATGCAGGCACGCACCCGGATTTTCGGCCTGGCCCTGGCCATGGTCACGCGAATCCTGTTGCTGCTGTCGATCACCTGGGTCATGCAACTGACCGCCGATCTGTTCGTGGTCTTCGGCCAGGGCATTTCCGGTCGCGACATGATTCTGTTCTTCGGTGGTCTGTTCCTGCTGTGGAAAAGCTCCCAGGAGATGTATCACGCCCTGGAAGGTGAAGACGAAACCCACGAAGAGCCGGGCGGCAAGGGCGGCAAGTTCATCTACACCATCATCCAGATCGCGATCATCGACATCGTGTTCTCCCTGGACTCGGTCATCACCGCCGTCGGCATGGTGTCCCACGTCCCGGTGATGGTCGCCGCGATCGTCGTCGCCGTACTGGTGATGATGCTGGCCGCTGGCACCATCAGCGAATTCATCGACAAACACCCGTCGTTGAAAATGCTGGCGCTGTCGTTCCTGCTGGTGGTGGGTACCGTGCTGATCGCCGAAGCCTTCGACGTGCACGTACCGAAAGGCTACGTCTACTTCGCCATGGCCTTCTCCCTGGCAGTAGAAGCGGTGAATATCAAGATGCGCACCGCCATCGCGAAAAAGAAGAAACAGCAGGACCCTGTGAAACTGCGCAAGGACATTCCGGGTCAATAAGCTTGACCCGCTGCTGAAAAAGGGGCTCTCGAGCCCCTTTTTTTCATCTGCAAAAAGCTGATTTCATGACAGTTTTGTTTCAATCCCATCTTTAGCTATGCGATGCTGGCGCAGAGCCCATTCGCCAACTACAGCTTAAGTACAAGACGTAGAACAGCACGCGGCACTATTACTTGCCCCTGTGGGGCACGACTCAATACAGGGGGCCGAGCATGCTGACCCTGCTCAATCTGCTTTCCGCCGTGACCCTGTTGATCTGGGGCACGCACATTGTCCGTACCGGCATCCTGCGGGTTTACGGCTCCAACTTGCGCCAAGTCATCGGGCAGAACATGTCCAAGCGCTGGCTGGCGTTTATCGCCGGCATCCTCGTGACCGCCATGGTGCAAAGCAGTAACGCTACGGCAATGCTGGTGACCTCCTTTGTCGGCCAGGGCCTGATGGGCCTGATGCCTGCCCTGGCAACCATGCTGGGCGCCGACGTCGGGACCGCGCTGATGGCCCGAGTGCTGACGTTAGACCTGTCTTGGCTGTCGCCGCTGTTGATTTTTCTTGGGGTGATTTTCTTCCTGTCGCGCAAACAGACCCGCGCCGGGCAAATGGGCCGCGTCGGTATTGGCCTGGGCCTGATCATCCTCGCACTGCAATTGATCGTCGAAGCCGCCGGCCCCATTACCCATGCACAGGGCGTCAAAGTCCTGTTCGCCTCACTGACCGGCGATATCTTGCTCGACGCCTTGATCGGCGCGCTGTTCGCAATGATTTCCTACTCCAGCCTGGCCGCCGTCCTGCTGACCGCCACCCTGGCAGGCGCAGGCGTCATCAGCCTGCACGTGGCCATCGGCCTGGTGATCGGTGCCAACATCGGCAGCGGCGTGCTGGCCTTTCTCAGCACCAGCATGCAGAACGCCGCCGGTCGCCAGGTGGCCTTGGGGAGCTTGTTGTACAAGCTGATCGGTTTACTGCTGATCATCCCGGTCCTCGATCCGCTGGTGAAGTGGATGGACAGCCTGGACTACAGCCCCCAAGGCATGGTGATCTCCTTCCACCTGCTCTATAACGTCACCCGCTGCCTGATCCTGTTGCCCACCATTGGCCCAATGGCCCGCCTGTGCGCCTGGCTGCTGCCGGAGCGTGAAGAGGTCAACGGCCTGGCCAAGCCACGTCACTTGGACCTGACAGCACTGGCCACCCCAAGCCTGGCGCTGGCCAACGCGGCCCGCGAAACCCTGCGCCTGGGGGACCTGATCGACAACATGCTCACCGCAATGCTGGAAGTGCTGCGGGGCAAGCAGACCGCTATCACCCAGGAAATACGCAGCCTGACCGACGACGTCGAGGCGCTCTACAGCGCCATCAAACTTTACCTCGCGCAAATGCCCCGCGAAGACCTCAGCGAGCAAGACAGCCGCCGTTGGGCCGAGATCATCGAACTGTCGATCAACCTGAAACTGGCCGGGGACCTGATCGAGCGCATGCTGCGCAAGGTCCAGCAGCAAAAGACCTCCCAACGCCGCTCTTTCTCAGAAGTCGGCCTGGAAGAACTGGCCGGCCTGCAAAGCCAACTGATCGCCAACCTGCGCCTGGGCCTCTCGGTGTTCCTCAGTGCCGACCCGGAAAGCGCCCGGCAACTGCTGCGGGAAAAACGCCGCTTCCGCGCCCAGGAGCGGCGCCTGGCCCACGCCCACGTCAGCCGTTTGCAGCGCAAGATCGTACAAAGCCTGGAGACCAGCTCCCTGCACTTGGAGCTGATTGCCGACATGAAACGTCTGAACTCGCTGTTCTGCAGCAGTGCTTATGTGGTGTTGGAAACTTCCGAAATCGGAGCGCTGGGGGCAGACAATATTGCCGACATCACTCATTCGCCCTGAACGTCCGGCAGACACAGAAGTCAGTTATAGCTGACGGGAGAAATACACTCTCTGCCAGGGAATCTGCTTATGCGTCGCCTGCTACTCGCCTGCCTGCTGATGGGCTCGGCACACTCTTTTGCCTTTGATCGCCTGCAGGTCGAAGGCTATACGCTGCCCAACGGCCTGCAACTGCTGCTCAAACCGGGCACCGAGCGCGGGCATGTGGCCATTCGTCTGGTGGTGGGCGTGGGCCTGGATGACTTCGGTTGCCAGGACAAGGAACTGCCGCACCTGCTGGAACACCTGCTGTTCAGCGGTATCGACGGTGGTGGCGAAGGCGCCCTGGAAGAGCAGATGCAAGCCTTGGGCGGAGAGTGGAACGCCTATACCAGCAATGCCGACACCACCTTCGTCATCGAAGCCCCCGCACAGAACCAGCGCAAGGTGCTGGACCTGCTGCTGGCGATCCTGACCCGCACCGAATTGACCGATGCAGCAGTCATCGCCGCTAAACAAGTCGTCGAGCGGGAAGACGGCGGCCACTATTCACACTTGCAACGCCTGCTGGATCGCCAAGACCTGGGCCATAGCGCCAGCAACCAGTTGGCAGTGGAACTGGGCCTCAAATGTGCCGAGCGCGCCGACGTCGACCACCTGACCCACACCCAACTGGAAAAGCTGCGCAAGGATTGGTACGCCCCCAATAACATGACCCTGATCATCGTCGGCGACCTCGACAAACTGATACCGGCCTATCTGGAACGCACCTACGGCCAGCTCGACCCGGTTGACCCCACCGAGCATCACCCTCTGCCGGAAATCCAGCACGCGGCCGCCACGCGTCGCGATCTGATCCACGGCTGGGTCGGCGACGGTGCCAAGCTGCACTGGCTGTTCCCCGAGCCAGTACTGGATGACCAGCACGATGAAACCTACGACCTGCTCAAGGACTATCTGGATTGGGCGTTGTATCGTCAGCTGCGGCTCAAGCACAGTTTGTCCTATGGCCCCTGGACCGAGCGGGAAGTGCTCGGCGGCGTCGGCTTCCTGAGCCTCAATGCCGACCTTGATCGGGAAAACCTGCCCGAAGCCGAGCAGGTGCTGGAAACGCTCAAGGCTCAACTACTCAAGGACGGCCTCGAACCGGCCACGTTCGCTCGTCTGCAACAGGCCGCTATCGCCCGCCAAGCCTGGGCGGTGCAGGGCAACAGTGCCTTGGCCGACTATTACTGGAGCGCCTCGGGCGACTACGCCGACGGGCACTTCAGTGACCCGGTCAAGCGCATCAAGGCCGTCAGCCTTGAACAGACCAACCAGGCCCTGCGGCAGGTCTTCAAGCAGCCCGGGTACTGGCGCATCGAGAAACCCTTGTTCAGTTACGATGCCCTGAGCTGGATCGCAGGCGGCGTGCTGGGGCTGATTATGATTGTGTTGCTCGGCATCCGCCGTTATCGCAAAGGGATTGCGTAATGAAGCCCCGATAAAACGGCTAAGACGTTATTCTGTCGGGGATTTTTCCCTACAAAGACTGTGAACCGCCGAATGCCGACCCTGACCCATTACATCCAGCGCATCCTGGAACTGATAAAGCGCTACCCAGGGGTGATTGCGCTCGGCGGTTTTATCTCGGGTGTGGGCAGCTTCATTCTGGTGGATCGCCAGCAGGGCATGGCCAGCTGGATCGCGATCATCATGCTGGTGAGCTGGTTATGGCTGATGCTCGAAAACAGCCTCACCCAGTTGTTCAGCAAAGTCTTCAAGCGGGAAATCCCCGAGCCGCTGCTGCGTTACGCCACGCAGATGATTCACCAGGAAAGCCTGTTTTTTGTCCTGCCGTTCTTCTTCGTCACCACCGCCTGGAACAGCGGCCAATCGGTTTTCACCGGCCTGCTGGGGGCGGCGGCGCTGGTCTCGATCATCGACCCGCTGTATTACAAATGGCTGGCGCCCAAGCGCTCATTGTTTCTGGCCCTGCACACGCTGACTCTGTTTGCGGCTCTGCTCACCGCATTGCCGATCATCCTGCACCTGACCACTGCCCAGAGTTACAAGCTGGCGCTCGGTGTGGCGATGGCGTTGTCGATTCCGAGCCTGGCCGTGAGCTTGCCCCTGCGCAGCGTACGCGGTTGGGTGATGTTGCTGGCCGTGACCGCCGCGATCGGTTGCGCCGGCTGGTTCCTGCGCAGTTGGGTCCCACCCGCGACCCTGTGGATGACCGAAGTAGCCATCAGCACCCAATTGCAGGACCGCACCCCCGGTGATGATTTAAAAGAAGTCAGCGCCAGCCAACTGCGCAGCAGCGGCCTGTATGCCTACACCGCGATCAATGCGCCGCGTGGCCTGGATGAGCGGATCTACCACGTCTGGAAATTCAACGGCACGGAGGTTGACCGCATTGCCCTGGATATCCACGGTGGGCGCAAGGAAGGCTATCGAGCCTGGACCCACAAGCAGAATTTCCCACCCGACGCAGTAGGGCGCTGGCAAGTTCAGGTGCTGACCGAAGACGGGCAAGTGATCGGCGTGCTGCGCTTCAAGGTGACTGACACGACGACGACAGACGCACCAAAGTAGGCTGGATCGTGCTATTACGTAGGAACTGTGTAGTTGCCAAACAAGCTCGGAGCTTATGACTAGCAGCACAACCGCCGGTAACGCCCATTTGGACACCTCCGCCCACCCTGCGCAGCTCAGGGTTACGGGGGATTGGACCCTGGCCCACTACAGCAACCTGAAGAAACTATCCGAAACCCTCGATGGCCAATATGACGCCAGCACTCACATCGACCTGAACGGCCTGGGCGCCCTGGACACTGCCGGCGCTTCGCTGCTGGTGGAATTGCTCGGCCCCGAGCGCCTTGAGCAATCGGCCGAACATACCGACTGCAGCCTTTCCATCGCCGATCGTGCGCTGCTCAAAACCGTCTACCGTTCCTTGAACGATTTCTGCGTGCCGATCAAAGAGCCTGAGGAGGCCGCCGGCATTCAAGTGCTGGCGCGCATCGGCCGGGCAGTGGATACCGTCTGGCAAGACGCAATGAAACTGCTGGGCTTTATCGGCCTGATCCTGGAAACCTTCGCCCGCGGGGTATTCCGGCCCAAGCGCTGGCGCCTGACGCCGATGGTTGCCCATATCGAACAAACCGGCCTCGACGCTGCACCCATCGTTGCCCTGCTGACCTTTCTGGTGGGCGCCGTGGTGGCGTTTCTCGGGGCCACGGTGCTGGCCAGTTTCGGCGCAAGCATTTTCACCGTGGACCTGGTGGCGTTCTCTTTCCTGCGGGAGTTCGGGGTATTGCTCACCGCGATCCTGATGGCCGGCCGTACCGCCAGCGCCTTCACCGCACAAATCGGCTCGATGAAGGCCAACGAAGAAATCGACGCCATCCGCACCCTGGGCCTGGACCCAATGGAGCTGCTGGTGCTGCCCCGGGTGTTGGCACTGCTGGTGGCACTGCCGATGCTGACATTCCTGGCGATGCTCTCGGGGATTGTCGGCGGTGGCGTGGTCTGCGCCGTGGCCCTGGATATCTCACCAGCGATGTTTCTCTCGCTGCTGCAATCGGACATTGGCGTTCAACACTTCCTGGTGGGTATGGTCAAGGCGCCGATCTTCGCCTTCCTGATTGCCGCCATTGGTTGCCTGGAAGGTTTCAAGGTCAGCGGCAGTGCCGAGTCGGTGGGTGCCCACACTACCTCCAGCGTGGTGCAGTCGATTTTCGTGGTGATCGTCCTCGATGCGGTCGCCGCTTTATTCTTCATGGAGATGGGCTGGTGAGTCGCGCAACCCGTGCGCCTGCCGAGGCGGTGATCGAAGTCCGTGGCCTGTGCAACCGTTTCGGGGCCCAGAGCGTCCACGAAAACCTTGACCTGGATTTATACAAGGGTGAGATCCTGGCCGTGGTCGGTGGATCCGGCAGCGGCAAGTCAGTGCTGTTGCGCAGCATCATCGGCCTGCGGCGGCCCAGCGAAGGGGAGGTGCGGGTGTTTGGGCAGAACCTGCCCAGCCTTTCGGAGCACGAGCGGTCGTTGGTGGAACGGCGCTTCGGCGTGCTGTTCCAGAAGGGCGCGCTATTTTCCTCGCTGACGGTCACGGAAAACGTCGCGCTGCCATTGATCGAACACGCCGGCCTCAGCCGTCCCGACGCCGAACATCTGGCGGCGGTGAAGCTGGCCCTGGCCGGCTTGCCATTGTCTGCCGCCGACAAGTACCCGGCCTCGCTCTCGGGCGGGATGATCAAGCGAGCAGCACTGGCGCGGGCACTGGCGCTGGACCCGGACATCCTGTTCCTCGATGAGCCGACCGCCGGTCTGGACCCGATTGGCGCGGCGCAATTCGATCAATTGATCCTGACCCTGCGCGATGCGTTGGGCCTGAGTGTGTTCCTGGTCACCCATGACCTCGACACGCTGTACACCATCACTGACCGAGTGGCAGTGCTGGCGCAGAAAAAAGTGCTGGTGGCCGGTGCCATCGATGTCGTCTCGGAAACGGACGACCCCTGGATTCACGAATACTTCCATGGCCCACGCGGCCGCGCGGCATTGGATGCCGCTAAACAGCTCAACGAGGTATGACATGGAAACCCGAGCCCATCATGTGATGATCGGCCTGTTCAGCGTGCTGGTGGTGGTCGGCGCGATGCTGTTCGGCCTATGGCTGGCCAAGTCCAGCGTCGACAGCGCCTTCCAGGATTACGAAGTGATCTTCAACGAGGCGGTCAGCGGCCTGTCCCAAGGCAGCGCGGTACAGTACAGCGGGATCAAGGTCGGTGATGTCACCAGCCTGCGCCTGGATCCCAAGGATCCGCGCCGGGTACTGGCACGCATCCGCCTGGCCGGGCAGACGCCGATCAAGGAAGACACCCAGGCCAAACTGGCGCTGACCGGCATCACCGGCACCTCGATTATCCAACTCAGCGGCGGTACGCCACAAAGCCTGGAACTCAAGGGCAAGGACGGCGAACTGCCGCAAATCATCGCCTCGCCGTCACCGATTGCGCGCCTGTTGAATAACAGCAACGACCTGATGACCAGCATCAACCTGCTGCTGCACAACGCCAACCGCATGTTCTCCCGAGACAACGTCGACCGGCTCAGCAAGACCCTGGACAACCTGCAACAAACCACCGGGGCGATTGCCGATCAGCGCGGCGACATCAAGGTCGTCATGCAGCAACTGATGCAAGTCAGCAAGCAGGCCAGTGCCACGCTGGAGCAGACCACAGCCCTGATGCGTAACGCCAACGGCCTGCTCAGCGAGCAGGGCAAGCAGGTGTTCGGCAGCGCCGAACAGGCCATGCAGTCCCTGGAACAAAGCACCGCGACGATCAATGCCTTGCTGACCGACAACAAGGACTCCCTGAACAGCGGCATGCAGGGCCTCAACGAACTGGCCCCAGCCGTGCGCGAACTGCGCGACACCCTGGGTTCGTTGCGGGCCATTTCCCGCCGCCTGGAAGCCAACCCCAGCGGTTATCTGCTGGGCAGCGACAAGAACAAGGAGTTCACGCCATGAAGCGTGCTTACCGCATCATCGCCCCTGTCGCCCTGGCCTTGGTCAGCGCCTGCTCGATCTTGCCCAAGGCCGACCCATCGGACGTCTACCGGTTGCCTTCGGCCCAGGTTGCCAGCCATGGCACGCCTGTGTCCTGGTCGTTGCGCCTGGCCAAGCCACAGACCAGCGAATTCCTCGACAGCCCGCGCATTGCCGTGGTGCCTCAGGGCGACTTGATCAGCAGCTATGCGAACTCGCGCTGGAGCGATCCGGCGCCGGTGCTGTTGCGTAATCGTCTGCTGGACGGGTTCCAGCGAGATGGGCGGGTAACGCTGCTCAGTACCGATGACACTAATCTGCAGGCCGACTTTGAGCTAGGCGGACAGTTGCAGGCATTCCAGAGTGAGTACCGGAGCGGGGCGGTCGAGGTGGTGATTCATTTCGACGCGCGGCTGGTGCGGGCAGGTGATCAGCGGATTATTGCCAGTCGGCGGTTTGAAGTGCGCCAGCCGGTGAGTGATACCAAAGTCCCGGCGGTGGTTGCGGGATTTGGTCAGGCTGGGGATTCGCTGAACAAGCAGGTGGTGGATTGGGTGGTGGGGCAAGGCAATACAGCGCCGAAACGCTGAGGGCCCTTTCGCGAGCAAGCCCGCTTGCTCGCGAAAGCAATTGAGACCTTAACCAAAGAACCAGTAGCACACCGCGATAGCAGCAACCACACCAGCAAACTCCGCCAACAACGCACACCCAACCGCATGCCGCGCCCGCTGAATGCCTACCGACCCAAAGTACACCGCCAACACATAGAACGTGGTCTCGGTACTGCCCTGAATCGTCGCCGCCACCAACGCAGGGAAACTGTCCACGCCCTGGGTCTGCATGGTCTCAATCAGCATCGCCCGCGCTGCACTGCCCGAGAATGGCTTGACCATCGCGGTCGGTAACGCATCGACGAAGCGGGTGTCCATGCCGGTCCAGGCCACCACATGGCGAATCCCTTCCAGGCCGAAGTCCAGCGCACCAGAGGCCCGCAACACGCCTACCGCACAAAGCATCGCCACCAGGTAAGGCAGCAGGTTCTTGGCGACATCAAAGCCTTCTTTGGCGCCTTCGACGAACGCCTCGTAGACCTTCACCTTGCGCAGCGCACCGATCAGCAAGAACAACATGATCAGGCCAAACAGCGTCAGGTTGCCGAGGATCGATGACAAGCCAGCCAGGGCCGTGGCGGACAGCGTCGCCAACAACGCCATGAAACCGCCCAACACCAACGCCCCTGGAATCAGATAGGCCAGCACCACCGGATCCCACAGCCGCAGGCGTTGCATAACGGCCACCGATAACAGGCCCACCAGAGTCGAGGCGCTGGTGGCCAGCAGGATCGGCAAGAACACCAGCGTCGGGTCGGCCGCGCCTTGCTGGGCGCGGTACATGAAGATGGTCACCGGCAGCAGGGTCAGGGAGGACGCGTTAAGCACCAGGAACAGGATTTGCGCGTTGCTGGCGGTGTTGGGGATGGGGTTGAGCTCTTGCAGCGCCTTCATGGCTTTCAGGCCGATAGGCGTGGCGGCGTTGTCCAGGCCCAGGCCGTTGGCGGCAAAGTTCAGGGTGATCAAGCCGATGGCCGGATGGCCGGCAGGTACTTCCGGCATCAGGCGACGAAACAACGGGCCCAGGGCCTTGGCCAGCCAGTCGACGATCCCGGCTTTCTCGGCGATACGCAGAAAGCCCAGCCACAAGGTCAGGGTACCGAACAGCAGCACCATCACTTCCACCGACAACTTGGCCATGGCGAAAATGCTTTCCACCATCGCCGCAAAGATCCCGGCGTTACCGCCAATCAGCCATTGCGCCAGTGCTGACACCATTGCCACGACAAAGAAGCCAAGCCACAGGCCATTGAGCATCAGTTAAATCCCCCGAAAGATGGGGCGAATGATAGCGGGGCTGACAGAAACGACAAACCCCGGATTTCCCGGGGTTTGTTCAGGTCACGCAGGCATCGCGTTATCAGCCGCGAGTGGTCTCGCCAACCGGCAGCACTTGCTTGGTGCGCCAGTGTGGCAGGGAGTTCCAGTAGCGCTCGCCCTTGGCATCGTCGTACATGCCTTCCCAACGGGAGATGACCAACACGGCCAAGGCGTTGCCGATCACATTCAGTGCGGTACGGGCCATGTCCATGATGCGGTCGACACCGGCGATGAAGGCCAGGCCTTCCAACGGAATACCCACGCTGCCCAAGGTTGCCAGCAACACCACGAAGGACACACCCGGAACACCGGCGATGCCTTTGGAGGTGACCATCAGGGTCAGTACCAGCATCAGTTGCTGGCCAATTGAAAGATCAATGCCATACAGTTGCGCGATAAAGATCGCGGCGATGCTCTGGTACAGGGTTGAACCGTCGAGGTTGAACGAGTAACCAGTAGGCACCACGAAGCTGCAGATAGCCTTCGGCGCGCCGTAGGCTTCCATCTTCTCGATCACGCGCGGCAATACGGTTTCGGAACTGGCGGTGGAGTAGGCCAGCACCAACTCATCCTTGAAGATGCGCATCAGCTTGATGATCGAGAAGCCAAACAGGCGAGCGATCAAGCCCAGAATCACAAAAGCGAAGAACAGGATGGCGACGTAAACCAGGATCACCAGCTTGGCCAGTGGCAGCAAGGAGGCGAAGCCGAAGTTGGCGACGGTCACCGCGATCAGCGCGAATACACCGATAGGGGCGTATTTCATGATCATGTGGGTGACTTTGAACATGCTCTCGGACACGCCCTGGAACATCGTGACCAGAGGCTCGCGCAGTTCGGGCTTGAGGCTCGACAAGCCAAGTCCGAACAGCACGGAGAAGAAGATAATTGGCAGCATGTCGCCACGAGCGACGGCGGCAAAGATGTTCGACGGGATCAGGTTGAGGATTGTCTCGATGAACGCATGTTCATGCTGAACCTCGGCGGCGGTCGCCTGGTACTTGGAGATATCGACAGTACCCAAGGTACTCATGTCGATACCGGCACCGGGGTGGAACAGGTTGGCCAACAACAAACCGACCACGATGGCGATAGTGGTGACGACTTCGAAGTAAAGGATGGTTTTTACACCGATCCGACCGAGCTTTTTCGCATCACCGACACCCGCGATTCCGACAATCAGCGACGAAATCACGATCGGGATAACGATCATCTTGATCAGGCGGATAAAGATATCGCCGGCGGGCTGCAAGACGTTGCTGATCCACCAGGCCTTTTCGGCACTGAAATGGTTAAGCACCGCACCGATTGCAATCCCCAGCACCAGACCGATGAGGATCTGCCAGGCGAGGCTTAGCTTTGCCTTCTTCATGTCATTACCCTTACTTCAAGTGGACTCAGGCAGATGCGCCAGCTGGAACGCTCGAGAGCGAAAAAGTGTGTGCATCGGCCCCCGTAGAAGGTCACCGCAAGTCAACCGACATGGCTCACTGGCAGGCGAAAAAAGGCGCAACTATTCCGATGCAAGGGGGCGACGTCTAATGCCGTAAACGCCTACCCTATGCCGAATCGGCATGAGGTTTTTTGAAGTTTTTTGTCCGAACGGTCAGTTCAAATACGACATTTCGGCAGTCATACATGCCGTGAACCAGCCATTTCAGGCTCGCTCAGGGTTTTTAGGAAATTTATACCGGGCGATAAAAACTTGTGAAAATTCCTATGCATACCATCAGAAAAGTCGTCTGGCGGAAGGCAAACTTTCTCGATAGATGGTCGCGCGGAAACACCAAGAAATGGTTGGGATGAAGCAAAAGGGAAATTTGCAGCTATAGGCGGCATGAGATATGAGCCACATGAGAGCAGCAAGCCCGTCGCAAGTTCAACAAGCCATCGGGCCTGCGAACTTGCGCCGCAGCTTTTCTCCTGACCCGGCCCTTGCGCAGGCACTCACTGTACCCGTAGGTCACGCCGATCGAGCTTGATCAGAGCAACCCGGCCCCCTGGTCATGCACCACCTTTATAGAGCGGTGCAAACAGAAAGAAGCGGTGGGCTTCTTTCTATGTAGGCGAGGCCTAATACCAATTCGGATCTTTCTTCAGCTGTTCTTTAAGCAGCCCTTGCATACCTTCATTCGGCTTACCGAGGAAACGGTATTCGGCATGCCGTGTCGGGGATTTATCCGCCGGTAGGCCGGCCGGCACTTCCACCAACATCCCGTAAGCGTGCTTCTTGTCGAAGCTAACCGCCACAATCAGGCGCTTGTTCAAACAGGTCTGCTCGGTTTCACAGAGCGGTCCTACCAAATACTGATTGCCATCTTCGGTCACGGCATTCATTTGCTCGGCGGAACCCGAGAGGTTCATCACCCACTCAGGCAGACGCTCTTCCTTCTTGACCACGCCTTGCCAGGTTTCGCGGTATTGCGGGTCCGCGCTCAGCAGTTCGTTGGCCCTGGACTGGCCATCATTGGCCGCCATGACCAGGCCGCTGCCGCCCAACAACAGGGCGACAGCTACAGCTTTAAGGGACGAATTGAACATATTCAGCCTCGGCCACGACGACCAAAGAAGAAGGAAGCGATGAACATCACCAGGAAGACCACAAACAGAATCTTGGCAATACCCGTGGCGGTGCCTGCGATACCACCGAAGCCCAGGACTGCAGCCACAATGGCGATGATCAAAAATGTGATTGCCCAACTCAACATGGTGATTCTCCTTTCGCTTCTTTAGAGGTAACAGCGGTACAGCCTTGCAGATACTCAACTTGAGCAGCCGCTTTATGCCTAGAACACCCAACGCTCCTGATAAGGCAGGTCATCCAAAGCCGAGCCTTGGTCAACCGTCATCAATTGCGGGGCTGTCACGTCGGCGGCGGCGCTGCCAACAGAACGGAAATGGGTCTGAGTCGTCATCGAGCGCTCGAACTGCGGAGCAGGCTGCTGGCTCTGCTTCCAATGCTGCAACTGCTGACCACCGATCAAGGTCACCATCAATGCCAGGCTGGCAAACAGGCCTTGCTGCAAGCGCAGCGGCGATACATGCAATTGGCTGAAGCTTTGGCGAGTCATCCTGATTCTCTCCGCATTCTGATTATTCGTTTTGGCTCGTAGGCTGTTTCAATGCCCAGCGACGCTTGTACAGGGACTATTGCAGTCCGCGTGCCAGTTTTTTTATGAAATAAAAACCAATAAAATCAGTGACTTGTGATCGATATGATTTTCATCTTACGAGCATCCTGCACGATGCCCCTTTCCATACCGTGCGAAATGCACGATGGTCAGTGGTCGGATCAAAGGATAGGAAACGGTGCCTGGAATGCCGAAAGGGCACGGGGATGCTTGAACGCTCTCAATCGGCTCCCCTCAAGGAGCAATCGCAGATAGCGGAGCAGTGGGGCATTTAATCAATCAGAATAAACCATGCAACTTGCCCGATTATTCCGGGACTAAACAAGATCATTCATTTTTAAGGGAGCGCGGGACAGATGGAATCAGCCAAGGAACTTCAAGGCCGTATTCTTTTAGTGGATGACGAGTCCGCAATCCTTCGCACCTTCCGCTACTGCCTGGAAGATGAAGGCTACACCGTAGCCACTGCCAACAGCGCCGCCCAGGCCGATGCCTTGCTGCAACGCCAAGTGTTCGACTTGTGCTTCCTGGACCTGCGCCTGGGGGAAGACAACGGTCTCGATGTATTGGCGCAAATGCGCATCCAGGCGCCTTGGATGCGCGTGGTGATTGTCACCGCCCATTCGGCCGTCGATACCGCCGTCGACGCCATTCAAGCCGGAGCTGCTGATTATCTGGTCAAGCCTTGCAGCCCTGACCAACTGCGCCTGGCCACCGCCAAGCAGCTGGAAGTGCGCCAACTTTCGGCCCGCCTGGAAGCACTGGAAGGTGAAGTGCGCCAACCCAAGGACGGCCTCGACTCCCATAGCCCCGCGATGATGGTGGTGCTGGAGACAGCGCGCCAAGTGGCGGGCACCGACGCCAATATCCTGATCCTCGGCGAGTCCGGCACCGGTAAGGGTGAACTGGCCAGGGCGATCCATGGCTGGAGCAAGCGCGCGAAGAAGTCCTGCGTCACCATCAACTGCCCGTCCCTGACGGCGGAGCTGATGGAAAGCGAACTCTTCGGTCACAGCCGCGGGGCCTTTACCGGCGCCAGTGAGAGCACGCTGGGCCGGGTTAACCAGGCCGATGGCGGCACACTGTTTCTCGATGAAATCGGCGATTTTCCCCTCACGTTACAACCAAAGTTGCTGCGCTTTATTCAGGACAAGGAATACGAGCGCGTCGGCGACCCGGTCACTCGCCGCGCCGATGTACGGATCCTGGCAGCCACCAACCTGAACCTGGAAGACATGGTCCGTGACGGGCGCTTTCGCGAAGACTTGTTGTATCGCCTGAACGTCATCACCTTGCACCTGCCGCCCCTGCGCGAGCGCAGCGAAGACATCCTCACCCTCGCCGACCGATTCCTTGCACGCTTCGTCAAGGAATATGCTCGGCCGGCCAGGGGCTTCAGCGATGAGGCGCGGGAAGCGCTGCTCAACTACCGCTGGCCGGGCAATATCCGCGAGCTGCGTAACGTAGTGGAGCGGGCCAGCATCATCTGCGCTCAAGAGAAGGTCGAGATCAGCCACCTCGGGATGGCCGAGCAGCCGACCAACAACGCACCCCGCATCGGTGCGGCGTTGAGCCTGGACGAACTGGAGAAAGCCCATATCGGTGCAGTCCTGGCCACCAGCGATACCCTTGACCAAGCGGCCAGAACCCTCGGCATTGACGCGTCGACGCTGTACCGCAAACGCAAACAATACAACCTGTGAGCTGCACCCTATGAAGCTTGCGATGAAACTGCGCACTCGGCTGTTTTTGAGTATCTCAGCGCTGATCACCGTTGCCCTGCTGGGATTGTTGCTGGGATTGGTGAGCGTCATGCAAATGGCCAAGACCCAGGAGTCGCTGATCCGCAGCAATTTCATCACCCTGGACCTTGGACTCAAACTGCGTCAGACCCTGGGTGACCAGTTGATCATGATGCTTAACGAGCATCCGGATCAGGCCACGCTGCAAGCCTCAAAACAGCAATATTTCGACTTGCTGGACCAAGGGATCGCCCACGAACAGAGTGACGGGAAGAGCAGCGGGTTCACCCAGGCGCGCACGGACTACCTGAACTTCCTGAAGGCCTTCGACGAGCCCCATCAAGCCTCACCGGCGCTGGGCAACAACGACAAGCTCACCGATACCTTCAACGTGTTGCGCAACGGCCTGATCGCCGAGCACAAGGGCGCCCTGGAAAACATCAACGACACCGAGCACAAGTCACGGGAACGTGCCTTACTGATTGCTGGCTTGCTGGGGCTGGTCGGCATCGCGGTGCTGATCATCGGTTTTGTCACGGCCCACGGCATTGCCCGGCGTTTCGGCGGGCCGATTGAGGCACTGGCCAAGGCTGCCGACAAGATCGGCCAGGGCAACTTTGAGGTGACACTGCCTATTTCCTCCGCCGCAGAGATGAACCTGCTGACCCGACGCTTCGGCATCATGGCTGAAGCCTTGCGCCAGCATCAGGCAACCAATGTCGATGAGCTGCTCGCCGGGCAACAACGCCTGCAGGCCGTGCTCGACAGCATCGACGATGGTTTACTGATGATCGACCGTCAGGGCCGGCTGGAGCACCTTAACCCGGTAGCCCAGCGCCAGTTGGGCTGGAACGAACATCGGCTGGGCCAAGGCCTGGGCGAGGCACTGGAGCGCCCGGAGCTGGATGAGCAACTGCATTTGGTCCTGCGCGGTGGCAATCTGGAGCGGGCACCCGAGGATCTGGAAGTGGAGGTTGAGGGCGAACTGCGCCTGCTGACCTACAGCCTGACGCCAGTCAGCCATACCCAAGGACATATTCTGGGGGCGGTGATGGTGCTGCATGATGTCACCGAACAACGCGCCTTCGAACGGGTGCGCAGCGAATTTGTATTACGCGCCTCCCACGAACTGCGTACGCCGGTCACCGGTATGCACATGGCGTTCGGCCTGTTCCAGGAGCGGGCAAAGTTCCCTCCCGAATCTCGCGAAGCTGACCTGCTGAGTACGGTCAATGAAGAAATGCAGCGCCTGATGCAATTGATCAACGACTTGCTCAACTTCTCGCGCTACCAGAACGGTTTGCAGAAGCTCACCCTGGCGCCCTGCGATATTACCGATCTGCTTGAGCAGGCCCGCGCGCGTTTCGCCGAACAGGCGAATGCGCAAAACATCGAACTGCTGGTGGAGGTGCAATCCCAGGTGCCGAGACTGCATGCCGACCAGACGCAGCTGGAACGCGTCCTCGACAACCTGCTAGGCAACGCCCTGCGCCATACCGCTGAAGGTGGGCAAATCCATCTGCAAGCACGTCGTCACGGGGAACGGGTGATCGTCAGCGTCGAGGACAACGGCGAAGGCATTGCCTATGGCCAACAGGGTCGGATCTTCGAACCCTTCGTCCAGGTGGGCCGCAAGAAAGGCGGCGCCGGTCTGGGCCTGGCGCTGTGCAAAGAGATCGTGCAACTGCATGGCGGGCGCATGGGGGTCTATTCGCGGCCAGGGCAGGGAACACAATTTTATATGGCCCTGCCGCTATAGGCTCTTTGCTACGACTGATTCAACGCCCGCAAGATCGCTGCGCTCTCGGCATCCGGTGTACCGTCGAACAGCGATGCACGGAAGTGCATCTGGAACGCGGCCAGCACATGGCGCGTCGCAACATCCAGCTCACCGGTCTGCGGGGTCGGATAGCCCAATCGCGCCAACTCCTCCTGGAACCAGGTAATGCTCGGTAGCTGGTTCACGTACTGCGCCTTGTAGCGTGCGACTGCCTGGGCGTTCGGCCAGACCCCAAGCCCCTCGTCAGCCAGGCGCTTCCAGGGAAACAACGGCCCCGGATCCAGTTTACGCAGCGGGGCGATGTCGCTGTGGCCAATGATGTTTCGCGGGTCGATCTTGTTACGCTTGCTGATGTCCTTGAGCAAGACCACCAGCGACTGAACCTGCGCTTCGGAATAGGGGTACCAGATTCGGCCCGTCGGTGTATCACGATACCCGGGGTTCACGATCTCGATCCCGATGGAGCTGGAGTTGAGCCAGGTGCGACCCATCCACTCACTTTCCCCGGCATGCCAGGCGCGCTGGCTTTCATCCACCAGCTTATAGATGGTGGCGGACGCATTATCGCCGATCAGGTAATGGCTGCTGACCTGACCATGGGTCAACAACGCCAGTGACCGCTCAAGGGACGCCGAGGTGTAGTGCACGATGACAAACTGCACGCGGTTGTCGTGGTTCACCGAAGGGTGGCTGGTATCCAGGCGAGGGCCGCTGGCGCAACCGGCGAGCATCAGAAACAGAAGGGCAGAACACAGAAATTTCATGGCAGAAGACGGTACGCTTAAAGACGATAATGCAACAGTGTAACGTACCGTTTGCTGCCAAGCCTCCAAATGCGGGCTTTTAAACAAAATGGAACATTTTTCAGGCGGCCTGCACCTGATTACGTCCTGCCGCCTTGGCCCGATACAACGCCTCGTCGGCGCGCTTGAGGGCCAGCTCACTGCGCTCCCCCGGCTGAAACTGCGCCATGCCCATGGACACGGTGATTGTCACCGGCTCGCCCTTGAAGTGAAACGGGCAGGCTTCGATGGCCGCGCGCAGGGTCTCACCCAACGCCAATGCGTCGGCCAGGGGTGATTCCGGCATCAACAAGACAAACTCTTCACCCCCAAAACGCGCGATAAAATCCATCGGCCGCAGACGCTTGCGTAACACATTGGCGATGATTTTCAGCACCTTGTCGCCGGCCAAATGGCCGTAGCCGTCATTGATGCGCTTGAAGTGATCCAGGTCGAGCATGGCCAGCGACAGGCTGTTACCACGCTGATGCCAGGCATTGACCTCATACTCCAGGCGCTCGCTCCAGGCCGCACGATTGGGCAACCCTGTGAGCGGATCAATCAAGGCTTTCTGGCGCTGCACCTCAAGGTGTTCGCGATAGCCCTGGGCCTCTTGCTCCATGTTCGCGACCCGCTCCGCCAGCCCTTGCAAACGCGCGGCAACTTCCTGCTCGCGCTGATCACGTTGCTGCTGATGCTGATCCATGGTGCCCAACAGGCCTTCAAGGTGGCTTTCCAGTACATGCTTGAGGCTTTCCAGGTCGGCGGCGTCTTGAACACTGCTTTGCAAGCCGTCCACCTGCTCACGGATTTGCGTATCCAGCTCCCGCGCGGCCGAGCGACTGTCCGCGTGACCATCACTGGCCGCCTGCAAATTGCTCTGGAACGCCTCAAGCCGGCCATTGAGCTGCTTGAGGTAGGCTTCGAACTCGTGCTGGCCGCTGTCGGTAATCGCCAGCATCAACACGGCCAGGTCATCGAGGATTGGCAGCAACTCATACCAGTTCAGCCCGTGGGTCAGCCGCTCACGCATGGCTTCGGCCTGGGGCCGGTGGCGCTCGGGCAAGGACAAATCTTCCAGCAAACCCAATAGGGTGTCTTCGATGTGCTTGGCCACCGAGCTGTAGGAAGGCTCGGGAGAGTCCGGCAAGGCGTATTGCAAAACTTCAGGGTCAAGGTCATCCGACTCGTCGGCCAGGACCGGCGGCAAGGACAGGCTACCGATGGTCGTGAGCTCCGGTGTGTAGACCTGAACCGCAGGCGCTGAAACCATGGCAGCCAGAGCACTTTCGGGCACCGGTTCATCCATTTCGTCGGCGCCTTGTTCGGCCTCCAGGGACTCGGGGGTTTCTGGCAGTGCTTCGAGAACTGGCGCATGAGGCGCGATGTTTATCGGCGGGGAGAATACGAATGCTTCGTTGGCGACCTCGGCAGCTTCTACCACCGGAGGGCGCTCAGCCTCGGGCGCAGGTGCTTTGGTAGGCGTGGGTGCGGGTGCGGGTGCAGGTGCAGCCTCTGATAACGGAGCAAAAGCCCGCAACGCTTGCGCCAGCTCTGCCGATTGCGAGGGCGTTTCTGGCGCAATCGCAGGTTTCACTGTGTTGCTCACTGCAACGGCAGGTGCCTCCACTGCATGGCGCGACGGAGCTGCTGGCTTAGCTTCCAACGCCTCTACGTCAGCCTCCTTTGCGCCAAACAAGCGTTGCAACAACCCTGGACGACTGGACTCGCTTTCCGGCTCCAGCTTATTCAACGCCTGCCCTTGAAGACCACTCAACTCGCTGAGCAGCAACGGGATCTCCCGCGCCTGACCCACCCGGCCCTCCAACTGTTTGGCAAAAGTCTTGAGCGGACGGCTGACCTCACGTGGCAGCGGAAGCGCCTGTAACTGTGTCACCAGCGCAGTCAGGGCGGTGCTGATCTGATCAACCCGGGTTTCCCGACGCTGCTCAGAATCCAGCACGGCTTTTTCCAGGCGCGGTAACAAAGCGGCCAAACCCGCGTCCATGTCGTCGGAGCGGACAACATCGCGCATTTCCTTCATGCATTGATCAACCGCCCGGTCGGTCCCTTCAGCCGCCAAGGTGCTGCGTACCAGCCCCCGACGCAACAAGTCGAGGCGGGCAGCCCAGCGACGTTCGAGCTTGTCTTGTTGCTCGACGCTTAACAGGTATTTTTCTTTCCAGCGTTGGGCGTCGTCACTCATGCAAGGGATCCGCGAGGGCCGGGGCTCAACGCGGGCAATGCATCAGACGTGAGAGAACCCGGCAGACGAATCTCTACCGCGACCGGCAGGTGATCGGAGATGGGTTGCGCCAGCACCTGCACGCTCTCGAGCGTCAGGGTCGGACTTAGCAGGATATGGTCAAGACAGCGTTGCGGACGCCAGCTGGGGAACGTGGCCTCGACTTGTGGAGCCAGCAACCCAAGGTCGCGCAACGGGGAATTCTGCAGCAGGTCGCTGGCATGGGTGTTCATGTCACCCATCAGCACCTGGTGTTTGTAGCCGCCAATCAACTCTCGGATGTAGGCCAGTTGCATAGTGCGGGTTCGAGCCCCCAGCGCCAGATGCATCATCACCACCACCAACGCCTCGGGGCCTTCACCGAAACGTACGAGAATCGCCCCTCGGCCCTTGGGGCCCGGCAACGGGTGATCCTCGATAGCCCATGGTTTCAAGCGACTGAGCACACCATTGCTGTGCTGCGCCAGGCGGCCGAGGTTGCGATTGAGTTGTTGATACCAATAAGGAAAGGCACCCAACTGGGCCAGGTGTTCGACCTGATTGACGTAGCCGGAACGCAGGCTGCCACCATCGACTTCCTGCAAGGCTACCAGGTCGAAATCGCCCAATAGATCGCCAATCTTTTGCAGATTACCCGCACGCCCGTTGTGGGGTAGCAAATGCTGCCAGCCCCGGGTCAGGTAATGCCGGTACTTCTCGGTACTGATCCCCACCTGGATATTGAAGCTCAGCAGGCGCAACCGACTGTCTGCCGGCAGGCCTGTGGATTCCAGGTGGTGCTCGTTGACCTGCGGGTCATGCAGGCCAACCACACGTTCAGTACCCCAGCGGCGCATGACGGGCCCCTTACTTGGCTGCGCGCTCTTTGGCGATCAGCTGGTCGGCAACGTTCAGGGTCTGCTCTGGACCACCGGTGGTACCCAGGTCAAAGCGGTACTTGCCGTTGACGATCATGGTTGGAACGCCCTGCACGCCGTATTTCTGAGCGAGTTCCTTGGCCTGTTTGATCTGGCCCTGGATGGCGAAAGAGTTGAACGTCGCCAGGAACTTGTCCTTATCGACGCCTTGGGTGACGACGAAATCAGCCATTTCATCTGGCTTGGTCAGGCGCTTGCCTTCTTTCTGAATGGCATTGAACACCGCGTTGTGGACCTTTTGCTCAACACCCATGGCTTCCAGGGTCAGGAACAATTGGCCGTGGGCGTCCCAAGGGCCGCCGAACATGGCTGGAATGCGTTTGAAATTCACGTCCGATGGCAGCTTCTCGGCCCAAGGGTTGATGGTCGGCTCAAACGCGTAGCAATGCGGGCAGCCATACCAGAACAGCTCCACGACTTCGATCTTGCCCGGCACGGAGACCGGTACAGGATTGGCCAATTCAACGTAGGTTTTACCGGCTTCAAGCGGCACGTCGGCAGCTTGTGCGGTCATGCCGAAGAGGCTGGCCGTGACGAGAGCGGCGCTGAGGATCAGATTACGCATGCTTTACTCCTGGACAAATAAAGTCGCCTCGCGCGACCTTTATTCAGACAGGTCTACACGGGCATGAGTTCGTTAGTGTAACGGCAGCGGCCACAAAAAAGGGCGGCCAAAGCCACCCTTTTTATGCTTGCATCGACAGATTAATCGAGCGTTAACGTTGCAAGAGATGTGATCCCCTGCAACGCCCAGCCTTAGTGCAGGCCCTGAATGTACTGGGACACCGCTTCGATGTCCTTGTTACTCAGTTTACCCGCGATGCTCTGCATGATTTTGGTATCGCCATCGTTGGTGCGGTTGCCTTCGCGGAAGTCGGTCAGCTGTTTGCCAACGTACTGGGCGTGCTGACCGCTCAAGTGCGGGAAGCCTGCAGCAGCAAGGCCAGCGCCATTAGGCGAGTGGCAACCGATGCACGAAGGCATGCCTTTTTCCAGGTTGCCGCCACGGAACAACTCTTCGCCGTGCGCCACCAGCTTGGGATCCGCTGCGCCAACGCTGCCCTTCTGGCTGGCGTAATACGCCGCAATATCCGCCAGGTCCTGATCGCTGAGGTTGGTCAGCAAGCCGGTCATTTCCAGGACCGTACGCTTGCCGTCCTTGATGTCGTGCATCTGCTTGGTCAGGTAACGCTCGCCCTGGCCCGCCAGTTTGGGAAAGTTTGGCGCCGGGCTGTTGCCATCCGGTCCATGGCAAGCACCACATACGGCGGCTTTCGCCTGGCCAGCAGTGGCGTCGCCTGCAGCATGGGCAACACCGGTGATGCCCAAGGTCAACAGCAGACTCACGATCAGTTTGTTCATCAGCTAATCCAACTACGGCTAAGGGTTATAGAGTTATGGACCGGGTTTGCTCGCCATCAAACGAATGATGGCCTGGTAATCCTCGGTACTGCAGTCCATGCATAAACCACGCGGCGGCATCGCCTTGAAACCCTGGGTCACCTGTTGCACCAACGTATCCATGCCTTGCGCCAATCTCGGCGCCCAAGCTGCCTGGTCACCCCGTTTGGGGGCGGTTGGCAGTTGTCCGGCATGGCAGGCCACGCAAACGCGGTTGTACACAGCTTCCGGATCCTGTGTAGCCTGAGCGCTGTAAAGCGGTATCAGGACACCGACAGCTAGCAGCCACTTGGTCATGCAACAACCTTTTCAGGGTTTGAGAGCGTTTTGCGTTCTAATGCGCAATAAAGGTCTATCGCTCCCGTGAACTTCATCCTTCGCTGGGACAAAGCACACACAAAATCTGCGGCATTATATACTGGCGCTACTGAAACGGAAACGACACCGCTTGCCGCACCTATTCCCGGCACCGCCCACATCGGAAATCTCATGCAACTCAAGAACCCCATCCTCGGTCTGTGCCAACAGTCCACCTTCATGCTCAGCGCCGCCAAAGTCGACCAATGCCCCGATGACGAAGGCTTTGAAGTCGCCTTCGCCGGGCGTTCCAACGCTGGCAAATCCAGCGCGCTGAACACCCTGACCCATGCCAGCCTGGCGCGCACCTCGAAAACTCCAGGGCGCACACAGCTGCTCAACTTCTTCAAGCTAGACGATGATCGGCGTCTGGTCGACCTGCCGGGCTACGGTTACGCAAAAGTACCCATCCCGCTGAAGCTGCACTGGCAGCGTCACCTGGAAGCCTATCTGGGTGGCCGGGAGAGTTTGAAGGGTTTGATTCTGATGATGGACATCCGTCATCCAATGACCGACTTCGACCTCCTGATGCTCGACTGGGCCGTTGCCAGCGGCATGCCGATGCACATTTTGCTGACCAAGGCCGATAAGTTGACCTACGGCGCAGCGAAAAATACCTTGCTCAAGGTACAAGCCGAAATTCGTAAAGGCTGGGGCGACGCGATCACCATCCAATTGTTCTCGGCGCCAAAACGCATGGGCCTGGAAGACGCCTACACCGTGCTGGCAGGCTGGATGGAACTGGCGGACAAGGGTTCTGAAGTAGCGGAGTAAAAACTACAGGCAAAAAAAACCCCGGACTTCGTATGGGGAGGGAAGTTCGGGGTACAAGTTCCGGACCGCTAGGGTGAGGTCCAGATATCTGCCAACACTTAACACAACATAGGAGCATTGAAGGGCTTCACCACCCATTCAGTAACTCTGAGTGACCTTTCGCGGGTTAAGTTCCGGCAGGCCAAAAAAAACTATTGGAAATAACCCTCGGCGATTTCCGATCTAAAGCACTGCCGCGGTTTTGCCGCGACATGACGTCTCGGCAAAACCGCGTGTTTAGTGAGCCTCGTCCCAGTTATTGCCCACCCCGACCTCCACCAGCAACGGCACGTCCAGCTTCGCCGCACCACTCATGTGCTCGCGAATCTTCTCGCTGACTTCGGCCACCAGATCTTCACGGACCTCAAGCACCAGTTCATCGTGCACCTGAAGGATGACCTTGGCATCCAGGCCTGACGCCGTCAGCCAGTCATCCACCTTGACCATTGCCTTCTTGATGATGTCCGCCGCAGTGCCCTGCATCGGCGCGTTGATCGCCGTACGCTCTGCGCCAGCACGCTCCTGAGGCCTGTTGGAGTGGATGTCCGGCAGATACAGCCGGCGTCCGAACAGCGTTTCGACGTAACCCTGATCGGAGGCTTGGGCGCGGGTGCGCTCCATATACTCGCGAACCCCCGGATAGCGGGCGAAGTAAACATCGATGTAGGCCTTGGCCGTCTTGGTGTCGACACCAATGTCCTTGCCCAGCTTCTGCGCGCCCATGCCGTAGATCAGGCCGAAGTTGATCGCCTTGGCACTGCGCCGCTGATCGGACGTGACCTCACCCAGCTCCACCTTGAACACCTCGGCCGCCGTGGCCGTATGGACATCCAGGTTGTCGCGGAACGCATTCAGCAAACCTTCGTCCTTGGACAGGTGCGCCATGATGCGCAGCTCGATCTGCGAATAGTCCGCCGCCAGCAACTTGTAGCCTTTGGGCGCGACGAATGCCTGACGGATCCGCCGGCCTTCTGCGGTACGCACCGGAATGTTCTGCAGGTTCGGATCGCTGGAAGACAGACGCCCGGTCGCCGCCACGGCCTGATGGTACGAGGTGTGTATACGTCCGGTACGCGGGTTGATCTGCTCGGGCAACCGGTCGGTGTACGTGCTTTTCAGCTTACTCATACTGCGGTACTGCATCAGCACCTTGGGCAGCGGATAATCATCTTCGGCCAACTTGGCCAGCACTTCCTCAGCGGTGGAGGCCTGGCCCTTGCCGGTCTTCTTCAATACCGGCAGTCCCAGTTTTTCGTAGAGAATCGCCCCCAACTGCTTGGGCGAGCCGAGGTTGAATTCCTCGCCAGCGATCTCAAACGCCTCACGCTCCAGCGCCACCATCTTGTTGCCCAGTTCGATGCTCTGGACGCCCAGCAGCTCGGCATCCACCAGGGCGCCCTGGCGCTCGATACGTGCCAATACCGGGACCAACGGCATCTCGATGTCCGTCAGCACGCTCGCCAGGCTCGGCAGAGCGGTGAGCTGCTCGAACAACGCCTGGTGCAAGCGCAGGGTCACATCGGCGTCTTCAGCCGCATAGGGGCCGGCTTGCTCAAGGGGAATCTGGTCGAAGGTCAGTTGCTTGGCACCCTTGCCGGCGATGTCCTGAAAGCTGACCGTGTCATGGTCCAGGTACATTTTCGCCAAGCTGTCCATGTCGTGCCGGGTCGCGGTGGAATTCAGTACATAGGATTCGAGCATGGTGTCGAAGGCGATACCGCGCACGGTGATGCCGCACGCGGGATCACCGCCAATGGCGCAGTTGGCCAGAATGTTCATGTCGAACTTGGCGTGCTGGCCGACCTTGAGTTTTTGCGGATCCTCCAGCAGCGGCTTCAAAGCCAGCAGCACGGTGTCCCGGTCCAACTGATCCGGCACGCCAATGTAGGAATGGGTCAACGGAATGTAGGCCGCCTCATTGGCTTGCACGGCAAAGGACACACCCACTAACTGTGCTTGCTGGGCGTCGATCCCGGTGGTTTCGGTATCGAAGGCAAACAACTTCGCGTCGTTGAGCTTCTTCAACCAGACGTCGAATCGAGCCTGGTTAAGGATGGTTTCGTACACAGGCTCGACAGGAACCGACGCGACCGCTTCAACTGTTTCCACAGCGGCAGAAGCCGCCGGAGCAGCCTCGGCCACTGCCTTCAGCTCGACACGCTTGGCGTCGCGCTGAATCTCTTCGTACCAGCTCTTGAATTCAAGCAGGGTGTAAAGCTCAAGCAGCTTTTCACGGTCAGGCTCGATCAGGTGCAAATCTTCCAGCCCCACGTCCAGCGGCACATCGATCTTGATGGTCGCCAACTGATAGGAGAGGAAAGCCATCTCCTTGTGTTCTTCAAGCTTGGCCGGCAGGGTCTTGGCCCCCCGGATCGGCAGGGTCGGAACGATGTCGAGCTGCTCATAGAGCTCTTTCAAACCACCGTTGACGCCCACCAGCAAGCCGGAAGCGGTCTTCGGACCAATGCCCGGAACGCCTGGGATGTTGTCGGACGAATCCCCCATCAGCGCCAGATAGTCGATGATCTGCTCGGGAGCGACACCGAATTTCTCCTTCACGCCTTCAATGTCCATGGCGCTACCGGTCATGGTGTTGACCAAGGTAATGTGCCCGTCCACCAACTGCGCCATGTCCTTGTCACCGGTGGAGATCACCACCGGCCGGTCGGCGGCCGCACTGCTGCGGGCCAGGGTGCCGATCACATCATCGGCCTCGACGCCTTCGACGCACAGCAGCGGGAAGCCCAGGGCGATCACGCTTTGGTGCAGCGGCTCGATCTGCAGGCGCATGTCATCGGGCATGCTCGGGCGGTTGGCCTTGTATTCGGCGTACATCTCATCGCGAAATGTCCCGCCCTTGGCATCGAACACCACCGCGAACGGACTGTTCGGGTACTGCTTGCGCAGGCTTTTGAGCATGTTCAACACGCCCTTGACCGCACCGGTCGGCAGGCCTTTGGAAGTGGTCAGTGGTGGCAACGCGTGGAAGGCGCGGTACAGGTATGAAGAACCGTCCACCAGGACGAGGGGGGCTTGGCTCATGAGCAGGATCAACCTTTTCGGCGGGTCAGGCGCTAGAATAGCCGGACCAATGACGACAAAGGGACAAGGTTATCATGCGCACACTAAATCGCCTGTTGCTGACGGGCTTGATTGCATTCGTTCCACTGGCTGCCGTCGCGGCAGACACTGCGCCTTCAGCAGATCCGGAAGTGACCATCCGCACCGAAGGCGACAAAACGATCCAGGAATACCGCCAAAATGGCTTCCTGTATGCGATCAAGGTCACCGTCAAGGGCGCACCACCGTATTTCCTGGTGCGCGCGGACGGAACCGATGCGAATTTCATCCGCTCGGACCAGCCGGATATGCTGATTCCGTCATGGAAGATCTTCGAATGGAAATGATTTCTTAACTTAAACCGGCGCTGCGCCCTGCAGCGCCCGTAATGGCAGTTTTAACCATGTCTGTGTTCACCCCCCTGGCTCGGCCCGAGCTGGAAACCTTTCTCGCCCCTTACGGGCTCGGCCGCCTGCTTGACTTCCAGGGGATTGCCGCCGGTAGCGAAAACACCAATTTCTTTATCAGCCTGGAACAGGGCGAGTTCGTCCTGACCCTGGTTGAACGTGGCCCCGTGCAAGAAATGCCGTTCTTCATCGAACTGCTGGACGTGCTCCACGACGCCAACCTGCCGGTGCCTTACGCTTTACGCACCACCGACGGTGTGGCCCTGCGCGAACTCGCTGGTAAACCGGCACTGCTGCAACCGCGCCTGGCAGGCAAGCACATCAAAGACGCCAACGCCCAGCATTGCGTGCAAGTGGGCGAGCTGCTCGGTCACCTGCACCTGGCCACCCAAGGTAGCAAGGTGTTGGAACGCAAAACCGATCGCGGGCTGGACTGGATGCTCAGCGAAGGCACGCAGCTTATCTCGCACCTGGACGAGGAGCCCCGGCGCCTGCTGCAAGACGCTCTGGACGAGATCGAGCAGCACAAGGCGCAAATCCTTGCGCTGCCCCGGGCCAATATCCACGCCGACCTGTTTCGCGACAACGCGATGTTCGAAGGCACGCACCTGACCGGGCTGATCGACTTCTACAACGCCTGCTCCGGGCCGATGCTGTACGACGTGGCCATTGCCTTGAATGACTGGTGTTCGGACACCAACGGCGTGATCGATGGGCAACGGGCGCGTGCGCTGTTAGGGGCGTATGCCGGGCTGCGGCCGTTTACCGCCAAGGAAGCGCAGCTGTGGCCGACGATGTTGCGGGTGGCTTGCGTGCGGTTCTGGCTGTCACGGCTGATCGCAGCTGAATCCTTTGCCGGCCAGGACGTACTGATTCACGACCCGGCCGAGTTTCAGCAGCGCTTGGCACAGCGTCAGCAGGTCAATACGCCGCTGCCGTTTGCCTTGTAAGCAATAGAACGAGTGTACTTGGTCAAAATGTGGGAGCGGGCTTGCCCGCTCCCACATTTGGCTTGTGCTGCGGCTTACAACGACTCCAGGCAACCTGCCAGGTCATTCCCCAGCTTCTCCAGCACCTGCTCATACCCTTGGGCCGTGGCCGGGGTGTAGCCGCCGAGGGCGTCCAGTTCCGCCAGTTTCACTGGCAAACCAGCGACGAGCGTCTCCGCCAGGCGCGGGCGCAATGGCGGTTCGCTGAATACGCAGGTCTTGCCGACCTCCTGCAAACGCGTACGCATCGCCGCCACATGCTGGGCGCCGGGCTGCACCTCCGCCGCAACACTGAACACACCGGTATGTTTGAGGCCGTAGGCGTCCTCAAAATAATCGAACGCTTCATGGAACACAAAGTAAGGCTTGCCGGCGACATCCGCCATCCGGGCTTTCAAGCGGGCATCCAGCGCATCCAGACGGCCATCAAAGGCTTTCACGTTGCTCTGATAACGCTCGGCATTGGCGGGATCTGCGGCGCTAAGGTCCGCTGCCATACGGGCGGCGATCACCCGGGCATTAACCGACGACAACCACAAATGCGCGTCCAGGCTGCCTGGACGGTGATCGTGATCATGTTCGTCGGCATCTTCGGCATGAGAGTGGCTATCTTCGGTAAAACGACGGAGTTTCATCCCCGGAAGATCCTGCACCGCCACCGTTGGCAAGCTGCGACCTTTCAATACGCGCGGTAGAAAGCTTTCCATGTCCGGCCCGATCCAGTACAGCAGATCCACCGACTGCACACGCCGTACGTCGGAAGGACGTAGCGCGTAGTTATGCGGCGACGCCCCCGGCGGCAGCAACACCTCTGGAATCGCCACCCCGTCCTGCACAGCCGCGGCGATCAATTGCAGGGGCTTGATGCTGGTCAGCACCCGAACCTCGGCCTGAGCAGCACCCGTAATGAATAAACTGGTGACAAATACGACAAAAATGGGAAAAAGTCTGGACACGATGACCACTCAAGGAGGCAGGAACAGGTAACATAATAACGTCTCTCACAAATATCTGTCGCCGCTCATGCCTAAAACACCGCTTGCCAGCCGTCCCCATGACCACTCTCACTGCGTGCACACCGCGCTGTCGGAGGCCGATGCCCTGTGCGCACGTCAAGGCCTGCGCCTGACCGCCCTGCGCCGTCGGGTGCTGGAACTGGTCTGGCAGAGCCACAAGCCTCTGGGTGCCTACGACATCCTCGGCGTGCTCAGCGAGCAGGACGGCCGCCGCGCCGCGCCGCCGACGGTTTACCGGGCGCTGGATTTCCTGCTGGAAAACGGTTTGGTGCATCGTATCGCGTCCCTCAACGCCTTCGTCGGCTGCAATCACCCAGAACATGCCCACCAGGGCCAGTTCCTGATCTGCCGCGAATGCCACGCGGCCATTGAGCTTGAACAAAAAATCATCAGCGACAGCATCATCAAGAGTGCTGCCGAAGTCGGCTTCAAGGTCGAAGGGCAAACCGTCGAAGTGGTCGGCATCTGCTCGGGTTGCCAGGGGGCTTGATGAGCACTGCGCTAATCCGCCTGGAGCAGGTCGGGGTCACGTTCGCCGGGCAAAACGTGCTGGATAACATTGCGCTGAGCGTCGAGCCGGGGCAGATCGTCACCCTGATCGGCCCCAACGGCGCAGGCAAGACCACTTTGGTACGCGCCGTACTGGGCCTGCTCAAGCCCGACAGCGGCAGCGTCTGGCGCAAGCCGAAGCTGCGGGTCGGCTATATGCCGCAAAAGCTGCACGTCGATCCGACCTTGCCGCTGTCGGTACTGCGTTTTTTGCGCCTGGTACCTGGCGTGGACCGCACCCGAGCGCTGTCCGCCCTCAAGGAAGTCGGTGCCGAGCAAGTCATCGACAGCCCGGTGCAAAGCATCTCTGGTGGCGAAATGCAGCGTGTGCTGCTGGCCCGCGCCCTGTTGCGCGAACCTGAACTGCTGGTGCTCGATGAGCCCGTGCAGGGCGTCGACGTCGCCGGCCAGGCTGAGCTGTACAGCCTGATCACCCGCTTGCGGGACCGCCACGGCTGCGGCGTACTGATGGTTTCCCACGATTTACACCTGGTGATGAGCACCACCGACCAGGTGGTGTGCCTCAATCGCCACGTGTGCTGCTCCGGCCACCCGGAACAAGTCAGCGGCGATCCGGCCTTCGTCGAACTGTTCGGCAAGAACGCCCAGAGCCTGGCGATTTATCACCACCACCACGATCACGCCCATGACCTGCATGGTGCCGTGGTCGACGACACATCCGCCCCCCACACCCACGTTCATGGAGATAGCTGCAAGCATGGCTGATTTTCTGCTCTACGCCCTGCTGGCAGGCTTGGCTCTGGCATTGGTGGCGGGCCCGCTGGGCTCGTTCGTGGTCTGGCGGCGCATGGCTTATTTTGGCGACACCTTGTCCCACGCCGCACTGCTCGGTGTGGCAATGGGCTTTCTGCTGGATGTCAGCCCGACCATCGCCGTCACCGTCGGCTGTCTGCTGCTGGCGGTGCTGCTGGTGACCCTGCAACAGCGCCAGCCGCTGGCCTCCGATACATTGCTGGGGATATTGGCGCCAAGCACCCTGTCGCTGGGCCTGGTGGTGCTGAGCTTCATGCATGAAGTGCGGATCGACCTGATGGGCTACCTGTTCGGCGATCTGCTGGCGATCAGCCCGACGGACCTGGCCTGGATCCTCGGTGGCAGCGCGGCGGTGCTGGTGCTGTTGGTGGCCCTGTGGCGCCCCTTGCTGGCCATCACCGTCCACGAAGAGCTGGCCACTGTTGAAGGCTTGCCCGTGGCGGCGTTGCGCATGACCCTGATGTTGCTGATTGCCGTGGTGATTGCTGTCGCAATGAAGATTGTCGGCGTATTGTTGATCACGTCGCTGCTGATCATTCCCGCCGCTGCCGCCCAGCGTCACGCACGCTCTCCGGAGCAAATGGCGATTGGCGCAAGCCTGCTGGGAATGCTCGCGGTGTGTGGCGGCCTGGCGCTGTCCTGGTTCAAGGACACTCCGGCCGGCCCGTCGATTGTGGTCACGGCGGCCGCACTGTTTCTGCTGAGTTTTGTCCTGCCCCGTCGTGGGGTGTAGACTTGCTCGCTTTTTGCGCAATTAGAGAGTCGCAGGAATGAAGCTGTTCACCTCCCGTTATCTGCTCCTTGCCGCATTTTCCCTGCTGCTGGGCGCCTGTCAAAGTACGCCGCCCGTGCCCGCGGAGGCCCCGGACTTGCGGGCTTCGGCCATCGCACAGCTGGAACAAAACCTCGCCAGCAGTGAGCTGGCCACCGCTGAAGACCAGCTCGCCGCACTGCAGGCCCAGTCGCCCAACGACCCGACGCTGGAGCCTTACCAGCGCCAATTGGCCGAAGCCTACTTGCAGCGCAGCCAGATCGTTTTGCAAAAAGGTGATGTCAACGCCGCCGCCACCGCTTTGAGCCGTGCCCGGGCCCTGATGCCCAAGGCTCCAGCACTGACTGGCGGCGTCAACAGTGCCATCGCCCACGCCCGTAAAGCTGAGCTGGATAAGGCCGAAGCTGCCTTGAAAGCCGCCGAAGCCAAGCCACCGGCCAAGATCATCGACCCGACTGCTGAAAGCACCACGGTTGCGCTGAACCTCGCCGATATCGAGGAGTTGCGCCACCAATTGGATGCAATCGCCACCGATGTGGTGAATTACCAGTGTGACGTGAGCATCCAGGCGCCACGCACTCAGGACTACCCGTGGCTGGCCACGTTGCTGACCAAACGGGTTAAGCGGATCGATTCTGGGTATGACTTGAAGATTCGCCGGCAGATTCTGAAGAACATCCCGGCGCAAGTGGTGTTGATTCCGCGCAAGGCGGAATAACGCCATTCGCGAGCAAGCCCGCTCCCACATTTGATTTGTGAATCCATTCAAGTGTGGGAGCGGGCTTGCTCGCGAAAGCGATCTAACAAACGATCAATAACTTAAGCCGGAACCGCCTTGGCCTTCGGCTCACGATCCCAGACCCGATGCTGGGCAATCGCCGCAAAAAACGCCTTCAACGCCTTGGCGTCCCCACCGACAATCAACCCCGCATCCGCCGTAAGCTTCAGCACATCCAGCAATTGCTTCGCCTCACCGGCCAAGGCAATCGCCTTCAAATGCTTGTATGCCTCCAATAAGTAATGCAACGCCACCCCGTCGCCACTCAACGCCTGCACCGACTTGGCGCCGCCCGGTACAAACACCGCGTCGAACGCTACCGACGGCAAACCTTCCATAGACGCATCCACCGGCAAGCTCTTGCCGTCGGCAGTGGTCACCGGCGCGGAAGTCGGCCCCAGCAGCTTGGCGTGAGCACCTTGGGCCAACAATGCCTTCTTCAGCGCGGCTATCGCTGCACCGTCGACACCGTTGGCTGCCAGAATCGCCACCTTCCGCGTCTTGATGTCACCCGACAATAGATTCGCCTGGCTGAGCGCCGGCGATCGGTCCGGGGACGTCTTGCGCTCTGGCACCGTACCTTTCTTCGGCACCGGCAGCCCCAGGTTCTGCGCCACACGCTTGGCCAGTTCCTGGTCAATATTGGCCAGGATCTCATTGACCTGCCGAGCCCGGATAAACTCACGCTCCACCTTGCCCAGTTCGAAGCTGTAGGCGGCGATGATGTGCTCCTGCTCAGGCTTGCTCATGCTGCGAAAGAACAACCGCGCCTGGGAGAAGTGATCGCTGAACGATTCACTGCGCTCACGGATCTTGTAGGCGTCAATGCGCTCTGGATAGGTCTCGAAGCCACCGTCCTGCGCTGCGGGTGGCGTCTCTTTCGGCCAACCACCATCAATCGAGTTCGGCTCATAGGAAGCACGGCCCTTGTCGATGGTGGTGCGGTGCATGGCGTCGCGCTGCCCATTATGGAATGGCGTGACCGGCCGGTTGATCGGCAGCTCATGAAAATTCGGCCCACCCAGACGGCTGATCTGCGTGTCGGTGTAGGAAAACAACCGGCCTTGCAGCAGCGGGTCATTGGAGAAGTCGATACCCGGCACGATATGCCCAGGACAGAAGGCGACCTGCTCGGTTTCCGCAAAATAGTTATCCGGGTTGCGATTGAGCACCATCTTGCCCAGCGGCGTGATGGGCACCAGCTCCTCGGGAATCAGCTTGGTGGGGTCGAGAATGTCAAAGTCGAACGCGTGCTCATCCTTTTCCGCAATGATCTGCACCCCCAACTCCCATTCCGGGTAATCGCCCCCTTCAATGGATTCCCACAGGTCGCGGCGGTGGAAGTCAGTGTCTTTACCGGCCAGCTTTTGCGCTTCATCCCACACCAGGGAGCAGGTACCCACCGTAGGACGCCAGTGGAATTTGACGAAGTTGGACTGACCTCCGGCATTCACAAAGCGGAAGGTGTGAACGCCAAACCCCTGCATGCTTCGTAGGCTTTTTGGAATCGCCCGGTCAGACATGGCCCAGATCACCATATGTGCCGACTCCGGCTGCAGCGAAACGAAATCCCAGAACGTATCGTGAGCCGAACCGCCCGTAGGCATCTCGTTGTGCGGTTCAGGTTTTACCGCGTGAACAAAGTCAGGAAACTTGATGGCGTCCTGAATGAAGAACACCGGCATGTTGTTGCCCACCAGGTCGAAGTTGCCTTCCTCAGTGAAGAACTTCACAGCAAAACCACGCACATCCCGCACGGTATCGCCAGAACCTCGAGGACCTTGCACGGTGGAAAAGCGCACAAACACCGGGGTTTTATGCCCCGGATCACGCAGGAAACCGGCCTTGGTCAGGGCCGAATGGTTCTTGTAGGACTGGAAATACCCATGGGCGCCTACACCCCGGGCATGCACGATGCGCTCGGGAATGCGCTCATGGTCAAAGTGCGTGATCTTTTCACGCATGATGAAATCTTCCAGCAACGAAGGCCCTCGGGACCCCACCTTCAACGTATTCTGATTATCGGAGACTTTTACGCCCTGATTGGTACGCAGCGCCTGGCTCGTCGCATCGGAGCGAAATTTTTCCAGGCTTTGCAGCTTGGCATTGGTGTTGCCCCGGTCCAGGGTATCGGTACCCGCGAGTTCGCTCTTGGGCGGGGTCACTGGTTTTTTCGTGCTCATCAGACAAAAACTCCTCGTTTGCATTGGCCAGAGCGGTCTCCGGCTCGTTTGAGCAAAACCCAGGCACGGCACCCAGGAATTTCGAGTTGCCTAATGAGTGACCGACACGCTTTTGCAGCGTTCCTTTTTTATGACCTTTGATCGCGTTATCGCCAAATCGCTGGTTGAATGCGAAATAAATGCTAAGAACCTCTATACGGACAGGCTAAAATGCGCGCCCGGCTAACCGCTGATCCCTTTTCAATGCGCCCCACAAGGTTCGCTACGTGATCGAGTTTCATAACGTCCATAAAACCTACCGGGTCGCCGGTAAGGATATCCCCGCACTGCACCCCACCAGCCTGCGCGTCGAAAACGGCCAGGTGTTCGGCCTGATTGGCCACTCCGGTGCGGGAAAAAGTACCCTGCTGCGCCTGATCAATCGCCTGGAGCAACCCAGCGGTGGCCAGATCATGGTGGATGACGAAGAAGTCACCGCCCTGGATGCCAACGGCCTGCGCCGTTTTCGGCAACAGGTCGGGATGATCTTCCAGCACTTCAACCTGCTGGCGTCCAAGACCGTCGCCGACAACGTGGCGCTGCCACTGACCCTGGCAGGCGAGTTGTCGCGCCGCGAGATTGACCAGCGTGTGGCTGAACTGCTGGAGCGGGTCGGCCTGTCGGACCACGCCAAGAAGTATCCGGCGCAGTTGTCTGGCGGCCAGAAGCAGCGCGTCGGCATCGCCCGCGCCCTGGCCACCAAGCCGAAAATCCTGCTGTGCGATGAAGCCACCAGCGCCCTCGACCCGCAGACCACCGCCTCGGTCCTGCAACTGCTGGCCGAGATCAACCGCGAGCTGAAGCTGACCATCGTGCTGATCACCCATGAAATGGACGTGATCCGCCGGGTCTGCGACCAGGTGGCCGTGATGGACGCCGGTGTGATCGTCGAGCAAGGCTCTGTAGCCGACGTGTTCCTACACCCCAAGCACCCGACCACCAAGCGCTTCGTACAAGAAGCCGATCAGGTCGACGAAAGCGAGCAGCGCGATGACTTCGCCCACGTCCCGGGCCGCATCGTGCGCCTGACGTTCCAGGGCGAAGCGACCTACGCACCGCTGCTGGGTACCGTGGCTCGTGAAACGGGCGTGGACTACAGCATCCTCGCCGGTCGTATCGACCGCATCAAAGACATCCCCTACGGGCAATTGACCCTCGCCGTTACCGGCGGCGACATGGAGGCGGCGTTCGCCCGCTTCACCGCGGCAGACGTCCACATGGAGGTGCTGCGCTAATGGAGACCCTGTTGAGTTTTTTCGCCAACATCGACTGGTATGAAATCTGGCTCGCCACCGGCGACACCATGCTCATGCTCTTCGGTTCGCTGCTGTTCACCGTGTTGCTGGGCCTGCCACTGGGCGTATTGCTGTTCCTGTGCAGCCCGCGCCAACTGTTCGAGCAGAAAGGCCTGTACGCCCTGCTGTCGTTGATCGTGAACATCCTGCGCTCGCTGCCGTTCATTATTTTGCTGATCGTGATGATTCCATTCACGGTACTGATTACCGGCACCTCCCTTGGCGTTGCGGGTGCGATTCCGCCACTGGTGGTCGGCGCAACGCCGTTCTTCGCGCGCCTGGTGGAAACCGCCCTGCGCGAAGTGGATCGCGGCATTATCGAAGCGACCCAGGCCATGGGCGCCAGCACCCGCCAGATCATCACCAATGCACTGCTGCCCGAGGCTCGCCCCGGCATTTTCGCAGCGATTACCGTGACGGCGATTACACTGGTTTCCTACACGGCCATGGCCGGTGTGGTGGGTGCCGGTGGCCTGGGTGACCTGGCGATCCGCTTCGGCTATCAGCGCTTCCAGACCGACGTGATGGTGGTCACCGTGGTGTTGCTGCTGATCCTGGTGCAAATTCTGCAAACCGTTGGCGATAAGCTGGTGGTGCACTTTTCTCGAAAATAACGGCCGTTGCCGGCGCGAAGCCGGCCAATGCCCGAACAAGGAGCTTGCTGGATGAAAAAACTACTGGTTGCTTTCGCCGCCGTTGCCGCGTTTTCCGCCCACGCCGCCGAGACCCTGACGGTGGCCGCTTCGCCGGTGCCGCATGCGGAAATCCTCGAGTTCGTGAAGCCTGCGCTGGCCAAGGAAGGCGTGGACCTGCAGGTCAAAGTCTTCACCGACTACGTTCAGCCGAACGTGCAGGTGGCCGAAAAGCGCCTGGACGCCAACTTCTTCCAGCACCAGCCGTACCTGGATGAGTTCAACAAGGCCAAGGGTACAAACCTGGTGAGTGTTGCCGGTGTGCACCTGGAGCCTCTGGGCGCCTACTCCAGCAAGTACAAGAAGCTCGCCGAGTTGCCTGATGGCGCCAACGTGGTGATCCCGAACGACGCCACCAACGGCGGCCGCGCGCTGTTGCTGCTGGCCAACAACGGCCTGATCACCCTGAAGGACCCGACCAACATACTGTCGACCATCAAGGACATCACCGGCAACACCAAAAATTTGAAATTCCGCGAGCTGGAAGCCGCCACCCTGCCGCGCGTGCTGACCCAGGTTGACCTGGCGCTGATCAACACCAACTACGCGCTGGAAGCCAAGCTGGATCCTTCCAAGGATGCTTTGGTCATCGAAGGCAAAGACTCGCCTTACGTGAACATCCTGGTTGCCCGTCCGGACGACAAGGATTCGGACGCAATGAAGAAACTGGTTGCGGCGCTGCACACACCCGAAGTGAAGGCGTTCATTCTTGAGAAGTACAAAGGCGCGATCTTGCCAGCGTTCTGATCCAACTTGAAGAAACCCGATCTCCGGAACACTGGAGATCGACTGTGGGAGCTGGCTCCCACACAAGCCAGCTCCCACTTTTTTGCGCCACCGCCAGGCTTATTTACGCTGCAACAACCCCGGCAACTGCGCCACCAGCTTCTGGTTGTTCAACGGCGCGCGAATAAACCCACGCTGGGTACCGTCCGGCCCGATCAACGCCAGGTTGCCGCTGTGGTCGACGGTGTAGTTCGGCTTGCTGGTGTCCGCCGGAATGAACGGAATGCTCACGGCATTGGAGACCTTCTGCACGTCATCCACCGAAGCCCCCGTCAGCCCTTCGAATTGCGGATCGAAATAACCCAGGTACTGCTTGAGCTGCGCCGGGTTATCACGATTGGGGTCCACGCTGACCAGGATCACCTGCAGTTTGTCCACGACCTCCTTGGGCAACTCGCTCTTGATCTGCCGCAGTTGAGCGAGGGTGGTCGGGCAGATATCCGGGCAGAAGGTGTAGCCGAAGAACAGCATGCTCCATTTGCCTTTCAACTCATTGACCACCACCGGCTGGCCGTCCTGATTGGTCATGGTCACAGGCGGTAATTGCCGGCTTTGCGGCAGCAGGATGATACCCGCGTCGATCAACGCCGTCGGATCACCCTGACCCTTGCCGGACAGTACTTTGTTAACGGTCAGGCCCATGATCAACGCGACCGCGGCCACCAGAATAAAAACAGTTTTTTGAGTTCGAGTCATAGGTTCAACAATAAGTAGTGGTCTACGAGCAGGGCGATAAACAGTAAAAACAGGTACCAGATAGAGTACTTGAAGGTGTTGATCGCCGCGTGCGGCCGACTGCCACGGTACAGCACCCAGGCCCATTGCAGAAAGCGCCCGCCCAGAACCAATGCACATCCAAGGTACAGCAGGCCGCTCATGTGGATGACATAGGGCATCAGGCTGACCGCCAGCAAGGCGAAGGTGTACAGCAGGATATGCACCTTGGTGTAGTGCTCGCCATGAGTCACCGGCAGCATCGGGATATCGGCCTTGGCGTATTCCTCCTTGCGGTGAATGGCCAGGGCCCAGAAGTGTGGCGGGGTCCAGGCGAAGATGATCAGCACCAACAGCAGGGGCTCGGCACTGACGTGGCCGGTAACCGCCACCCAACCCAGCAAGGGTGGCGCAGCGCCGGCAAGGCCGCCAATGACGATGTTCTGCGGCGTGGCGCGCTTGAGGAAGCCGGTGTAGATCACCGCGTAGCCCAGCAGCGAAGCCAGGGTCAGCCAAGCCGCCAGCGGATTGGTAAACGCCAGCAGCAAGGCCAGCCCGGCCACGGCCAGCGCCAGGGCGAAGGTCAGGGCGGCGGCCGGCGAGACACGACCTTGGGCCAGCGGACGTTTGTGGGTGCGAGCCATCACCGCATCGATGCGCCGATCCACCACATGATTGACCGCCGCCGCGCCACCCGCACACAGGGCAATCCCCAGGTTGCCAAAAATCAGCACCGCCCACGGCACGCCAGCGCGGGTCGCGAGGAACATGCCTACCAGGGAGGTGATGAGCATCAACACCACCACTTTGGGCTTGGTCAGCTCCAGGTAGTCACGCCAGATCGCCTGGCTGTGACCCGCGCCGATCAAGGTCGCCATGGCATCTCTCCTTTTATTGTGATGAGGCCCGACACGCGCCTGCGCGGGCTGAAGCGCCAGCCCAGCGGCAAGTGATGGCGAACCCGGACCAGGCTGGTTCGGGCGTGGTAATTGATCAGCACCAGCGTCAGCAATAATGCTGCGCCACCGGCGTTGTGAGCGACCGCTACGGGCAGCGGAAGGTGGAAATATACGTTGCTCAGGCCCAGGCTGATTTGCGCCGCAAGGGCGATCAGCAGGAGGCCAGCCAAACGTGTCATGCCGACGACCTTGAGCTGCCAGGCCAACCCCGACAACACGACGGTCACGACTAAAGCCCCAATCCGGTGGGTGAGATGAATCGCAGTACGTGCATCACTGTCGAGCTGGCCGCCCAGATAATTGGGACCGATATGCTGGGTCAGGTGAAATCCATTGGCGAAATCCGCCGCCGGCCACCACTGGCCGTGACAGGTCGGCAGGTCGATACAGGCCACCGCCGCATAGTTGGAACTGACCCAACCGCCCAACGCAATCTGGCCGATCACCACCACCAGCCCGGCCGTCGCCCAATACTGCAACCGTTTGGGCACGATCAGCGCAGGCAACACGCCGGACAATCGCAAGGTCAGCAAAAACAACAGACTCAAGGTCGCAAATCCACCGAGCAAATGCCCGGTCACTACCTGAGGCCAGAGCTTGAGCGTCACCGTCCACATGCCAAACGCGGCCTGGGCAAACACCACCGCCAACAAAAACAAAGGCAACTTCAGCGGCTGGCCGGGGTGATGTCGATGGGTCCAGGCGCGCGCGGCCAACAGTACGATCAACAGACCAAGGGTACCGGCAAAGTAACGATGGACCATCTCGCTCCAGCCCTTGTCAGCCTCCACCGGCGTGTCCGGGAAGTGCAGTTCGGCATGGGCCAGTTGGGCTTCGCTTTGCGGCACGCTGATGAAGCCATAGCAGCCCGGCCAGTCCGGGCAACCGAGGCCCGCATGAGTCAGCCGGGTATAGGCGCCGAGCAGCACCACAATCAGCGCCAGCAAGGTGGCAAACAGCGCGAGGCGAAATCCAAGTTTGGCCATGACGATGCCCTTATCCGATATTCGACAGTTTCAGCAGCAGACGCAGGTCGTTCAGTAAATCCTTGCCCTTGACCTGAGCGTCATAGCGCAGCACCAGGTTGCCGTGAGGGTCGACGATCCACAGCTGCGCATCACCGCTGCCCTGGGCGGCGGCGTCTTTGTTGAAGGTCGACAGGTCCAGGGAGTAACGCTGCAATTGCGGGTACTCGGCCTTGAGCTTGGCGTCATAGTCGGTGCTGACGGGCTGCGCACTGGCCAAGGCATGGCTGGCGCGGGACGCATCGCGCCCCAGGCCGATCTGTAGCTGGCGCGCCAGGTACACCAGTTGCTGGCAATCGGCCGCGCAGGCCACAGGCGCAGTGACCAGCAACTGCCAGCGATCCTCTTCGGCCTGCACGCCGATATCGGCGCGGGTCTGGCCATTGCCGATCATCTCGCCGTGGTAACTGCGGCTTTGCGGCACCCAGAACTGCAGCTTGTACATGAAGGTGGCCAACACCATCGGGCCGATCACCATCAGCAGGATCAGGATCAGTTGCCAGCGCCCCTTGCGCCGGTCGGGCGCTGCAGGCGCGTCAGACATGTTGAGTGGATTCATGGCCGCTCCCATCGTGCTTCTCCTTTGCGTTGTGCCATCCGAGGTAGAGGTAAAGACCGAACAGGGCTAGCGCCATGGCGAACCACTGCACGGCATATCCGAGGTGTTTTTCCGGCCCCATGGCCACCACCGGCCAGTTGGTTTCGTAGGTGCCGGGGCCCGCTTCGGCTCGCACCTCGTAGCCAAACCCGCTGCGCGCAAGCTCCGCCCATAGCGTGTCGGGGTGCAGCGCAGTCAGCAGGCGCGGCCATGGCGCGCCTGCCGGATCGGCATGCAATTGGAAAGCGGCCCCGGGCGCTACGTAGACCCAGGCGTCGATATTCAGCAGCTGTTCAGGGGTGGTGAAGACTGGCGGCGTGCGCCGGTCAGGCCAAGGCAGCCAGCCACGATTGAGTAGCAGCCATAAACCGCTGGCCTGATCATGAAAGGGCTGTAGCAACTCGACGCCCACCTTGCCGTCGCGAAAGCGGTTATCCAGCAGCACGCTGTGCTCGGCGTCCAACTGCCCGCGCAAATGTACTCGGCGAAAGGCTGGGTCGGCCGTAGCACGCAATTGCTCGCTACTCATGGGCTCGGTAGCGCGGCGCTCCGCGTAGCTGTCCAACAGCGCTTGTTTTTCCTGGCCACGGGACAATTGCCAAAAACCGAGAAATACCAGCAGCGGTAGCAGCACCAACACCACCAGCGTCGGCGCAATCCCGGGACGAAAGCGTTTCATGGCGCGACCGTAGAGGTCGGTGCTGCGCTGGCTATACTGAATCTCATTGCTCGCCCCTCCAAAAAAAGAGCCCCGGAGCCAAACCATGCTCAAAGCAGCCATTGCCCTGATGCTGATCGCTACCGTTGTGAGCCTGTTCAGTGGCTTGTTCTTCCTGGTCAAAGACGAGGGCAACTCCAATCGCCTCGTCACGGCCTTGACCGTGCGTGTCGTACTGGCCGTGATCACCGTGGCGTTGATCGCCTGGGGTTTCTTTAGCGGCCAGTTGGTCTCACATGCGCCGTGGTAGGCGCCTCACAGCACGTAAACGAAGAAAAACAGCCCGATCCACACCACATCCACAAAGTGCCAATACCAACTGGCCGCCTCGAATCCGAACTGGTGCTCGGCATTGAAATGCCCTTTCAAGATGCGCATCAGCATCACGAACAGAATGATGGTGCCAATGGTCACGTGGGCACCGTGAAAGCCGGTGAGCATGAAGAAGGTCGCGCCGTATACGCCGGACCCCAGGGTCAGGCCCAGCTCCTTGTAGGCGTGGATGTATTCCTCGGCCTGAAAGCCAAGGAATGCCCAGCCCAACAACACGGTGATCGCCAGCCAGATCTTCAACGCGCCGCGATGGCCTTTGCGCAAAGCATGGTGGGCGATGGTGATGGTCACGCTGGAGCTGACCAGCAAGATGGTGTTGATCAGCGGCAAGCCCCAAGGGCTAATGGTGCCTTTGGGCGCCGGAAACAGTTTCGGGTCCGGGTTATTGAGCAACGGCCAAGTGAATTCGAAATTCGGCCAGAGCATGTGCGCCACACCTTTATGGCCTTCCCCTCCTAACCACGGGCCGGACAAATGGCGCACATAAAACAGGGCCCCGAAGAACGCGATAAAGAACATCACCTCGGAGAAGATGAACCAGCTCATGCCCCAGCGAAAGGAGCGGTCCATCTGCGGGCTGTACAAACCGGCGCGACTCTCTTTGATCACCGCACCGAACCAGCCAAACATCATGTAGGCCAACAGCAAGCCGCCAACGAAAAAGATCAGCGGGCCGTGGGATTCCGGGCGCGCAGCCTTCAGATCATTGAACCAGGTAGCCAACCCGAACACCGTGATCAGCATGCCCAGGGTAGCAATTATTGGCCATTTGCTTTGCGCCGGTACGTAGTACGTATCATGAGTCGACATGTATTCGTTCTCCTAATCGAGCCCGCAGGCACGCCTAGCCGCCGGTATGGACAGCCACGGGCGGTTGGCGCGCGGTGATATCGAACAGCGTGTACGCCAGGGTCAAATGCTTCACATCCTTGGGCATGTCGCGGTCGACAATGAAGCGCACGGGCATCTCGATACGCTGACCTGGCTGCAGCACTTGCTGGGTGAAGCAAAAACACTCGGTCTTGTGGAAGTACATCGCCGCTTCTGCGGGCGAAATACTCGGGATCGCCTGGGCCGTCATCGGCTTGTCAGTAGGGTTGTAGGCCACGAACAGCATCTCGTTGACGGCACCCGGGTTGACCACGATTTCGTCGGCCTTGGAGTGGAACTCCCAGACCATGTCGATGGCGTTGGTGGAGAGAAACTGCACCCTAACCTGCCGTGATGGGTCGACGATCTGCTCACCTTCGTACTGCCCGGCCGTCTTGCCATTGATACCGAACGCCTTGCACATCACGTCGTAGATCGGCACCAGGGCAAAGCCGAAGGCGAACATCGCCACCACCAGAATCAACAGGCGGGTGACCAGGCGCTTGATAGGCACTGACTCAGACATGACGCTCACCCGAGGCGAATCCGGTCAATGTGGGAGCGGGCTTGCTCGCGAAAGCGGTTTCACAGCCAATGAAAATACTGACTGGCACACCATCTTCGCGAGCAAGCCCGCTCTCACACTTACCGCGCTCCAACCGCAATAACCTGTTCATTTGACCTCCGGCGGGGTCGTGAAGGTGTGATAGGGCGCCGGCGAAGGAATGCTCCACTCAAGCCCTTCAGCGCCATCCCATGGCTTGGCCGGTGCAGGCTTGCCGCCCCGGATGCACTTGATGACGATGAACAGGAAGAAGATCTGCGTCGCACCAAAGGTGAAGGCACCGATGGAGGAGACCATGTTGAAATCAGCGAACTGCAGGTTGTAGTCGGGCACCCGGCGCGGCATGCCCGCCAGCCCGACGAAGTGCATCGGGAAGAACGCCATGTTCATCCCCACGAACGACAGCCAGAAATGCAGCTTGCCCAGGGTTTCGTCGTACATGTGGCCGGTCCATTTCGGTAGCCAGTAGTAGGCCGAAGCGAAGATCCCGAAGATCGCACCAGGCACCAGTACGTAATGGAAGTGCGCCACCACAAAGTAGGTGTCGTGGTACTGGAAGTCCGCCGGGGCAATCGCCAGCATCAACCCAGAGAAGCCGCCAATGGTAAACAGGATCACGAAGGCCACGGCAAACAGCATCGGCGTCTCGAAGGTCAGCGAGCCTTGCCACATGGTGCTGACCCAGTTGAACACCTTGACCCCAGTGGGCACCGCGATCAGCAACGTGGCGTACATGAAGAACAACTCGCCCACCAGCGGAATGCCCACCACGAACATGTGGTGCGCCCACACGATAAACGACAGGAAGGCGATGCTCGCCGTGGCGTACACCATCGAGGTGTAACCAAACAGCGGCTTGCGCGAGAAGGTCGGGATGATCGAGCTGACGGCACCGAAGGCCGGCAGGATCATGATGTACACCTCGGGGTGACCGAAGAACCAGAACACATGCTGGAACAACACCGGGTCACCGCCACCGGCAGCACTGAAGAAGCTGGTGCCGAAGTGGATATCCATCAGCATCATCGTCACGCAGCCCGCCAACACCGGCATCACCGCGATCAGCAAGAACGCGGTGATCAGCCAGGTCCAGACGAACAGCGGCATCTTCATCAGGGTCATGCCCGGTGCGCGCAGGTTGAGGATGGTGGCGATCACGTTGATCGCGCCCATGATCGAACTGATACCCATCAAGTGAATGGCAAAGATGAAGAAGGTCACGCTTTCCGGTGCATAGGTGGTGGAAAGCGGGGCGTAGAAGGTCCAACCGAAGTTCGGCCCGCCACCCGGCATGAACAGGGTAGAGACCAGCATCAGGAACGCCGCCGGTAGCAGCCAGAAGCTGAAGTTGTTCATCCGTGGCAGGGCCATGTCCGGCGCACCGATCATCAGCGGGATCATCCAGTTGGCGAGCCCGACAAACGCCGGCATCACCGCACCGAACACCATGACCAGCCCGTGCATGGTGGTCATCTGGTTGAAGAACGCCGGCTCGACGATCTGCAAGCCCGGCTGGAACAGCTCGGCCCGGATCACCATGGCAAATGAACCGCCCAGCAAGAACATGGCGAAGCTGAACCACAAGTACATGGTCCCGATGTCTTTGTGGTTGGTGGTCAGCACCCAACGCATCAGACCCTTGGCAGGGCCGTGAGCGTGGTCACCGGCATGACCGTGGTCATCGATCACAGCGCTCATGGCCTTTCTCCTGCAAACGAGTGGGCGGGACGGTTCAGGGAATACGCAATGAATGAGGTCATTTGCTTTCCGCCTGTTTCAAAGCCAGCACGTCTTTGGGAGTGACCATGTCGCCCTTGTTGTTGCCCCACGCGTTGCGTTCGTAGGTCACGACCGCCGCGATATCAACTTCCGAGAGCTGCTTGCCGAAGGCAGCCATGGCGGTGCCTGGCTTGCCGAAGTACACGCGATGCAGGTGATCCTCTTTGGCGCCGGTAGCAATCGGCGAGCCCTTGAGCGCCGGGAACATCGGCGGCAAGCCCTGGCCTTCGGCCTGGTGACAAGCCACGCAGGTGGTGTGGTAGACCTTGTCGCCACGGGCCACCAACTCTTCAAGGGTCCACTCCTTGGAGGTCAGCTCTTTGAGCTGGGCGGCTTCGGCCTTGCGCTCGCCGAGCCAAGTTTCGTAGTCGGCCTTGGACTTGACGTCCACCACAATGGGCATGAAGCCGTGGTCCTTGCCGCACAGCTCGGCACACTGGCCACGGTAAATGCCGGGCTTCTCGATCCGGGTCCAGGCCTCGTTGACGAAGCCTGGGATGGCGTCGCGCTTGACCGCAAAGGCCGGCACCCACCAGGAGTGGATCACGTCGGCAGCCGTCACCAAAAAGCGCACCTTGGCGCCCACCGGCAGTACCAGCGGCTGGTCGACTTCCAGTAAGTAATGCTCGCCTTTGACGGCCTGGTTATGGATCTGCTCGGCAGGAGTGGCCAGGTTGCTGAAGAACTCGACGTCCTGGCCCAGGTATTTGTAATGCCACTTCCATTGATAGCCGGTGACCTGGATGTCGATATCCGACTCACTGCTGTCGTAGATGTTGATCAGGGTCTTGGTGGCTGGAATAGCCATCGCCACCAGAATCAGGAAAGGCACCACCGTCCAGAGAATCTCGACCGTCGTGCTCTCGTGGAACTTGGCCGCCACCTGGCCGGTTGAGCGTCGATGAACAATCATCGACCAGAACATCGCGCCAAAGACGACGATGCCGATCACCACACAGATCCAGAAAATGGTCATGTGCAGGTCGAACACGGCGTGACTGACTTCTGTGGCCCCTGGCGTCATATTCGTCGTCCAGGCGGCCTGCGCCTGGCTGAATACTGACCACAAGAGTAGGCCCATCCAAACGTGTGGATGTCGCGTCATTGCGGGTTCCCCTTATCGTTCTTGTTATCCCGCCGGTTTGCACCTGCGGCCAAGGGAGCGGCTTCCAAATTGCAAACACACCGCCAAGCCTTGCCTGCTTATGCAGTCTGGCGTCATCAGCTAATTGCGTACAAACCCGAGTATAGACAGCGACCGCCACCCCGCAATGTGAGGGGGCAAATGAACTAAAATGGACGAACGGAGCCGGCAAACCGGCGGACGGCGGGGGTTATCCGACGAACGATGGCATTTCGATATAACACCGGCGCATAACCATGAAATAATTATGCCAAATGCGTCTTAGCCGCTCGTATAAACGAGCTACCTTATCCTCTCCCTTTTCCTACCCCTGTATTCCCGGAGCTTTCATGAACACCGCCGCATTGCGCGAGCAGATTTCCCGTGCCCATCAACACGAAGCCAGCACTGGCCAGCTTGCTCAACAGCTGGAGGTCCAGTTACCACATCTGCACCCCGCTATTTCCCTGCCCGATGTTGACGCCAAGGGTGTGATGACGCGTTTTGTTACCGCCTATATCGACCAGGTCCCGGAGTTGCTCGACGCAGCCAACGACGTGGCCCGTGAAGCCGGTATTGAAAGCCAGATCAAGCCGGTGCTGAAAATCGCCGAGCAGTTCTTCCTTCAGCCGCTGGCGATCCTGGCCGGCCACGAAGGCCTGGACGGCTTGCTGGACGAGGCTTACCTGGCTCATCGCCTGGTGGAAGAGGTCAACGATCTGTACATCAAGCATTTCGGCCAGCCGCTGATTCCGCTGGATACCACCGTGGCCAATCTGATCGCCCACCAATTGATTGGTGAAACGTTCGCCAACCAATTGGATGAAGCCGTGCACCATGCGGTGGACGAGATGCTCAATGAAGAGAGCTTCGCCCTGGAGTCTGTCGAAGCCTATCGCGACAAGCTCAAGAGCCCGGATACCGAAGCGGCCTGGAAGCGCTGGCCGTCCCTGTCGCGGCAGTTGGGTGTCGGGTTGGAGCTGGATCAGCCGGCGTAAATTTACGACTGGCAAAGATCGAATGTGGGAGCCGGGTTTGCCCGGCTTCCACAGGACTCAACATTACTCAGGCAGCCGCCGACCCTATTCCCGTCGTCGTGCGTACCCTTCCTTCCAATCGACGCTTCAACCCGCGCGCCTCGATCATCAGCTTCGAGCCCTTGGCCGCATTGGCACGCCCCCATTCCTCCAGCAGTTCAAGGCAGGAATGATCGATATAACTCAGGTTATTGAGCGGTACATGCACGGTGGTACCCGCCGGAATGGTCGACAGCACTTGGGTTAACGCCGGCACCTTGAGAAAAGTCGCCGCGCCGGTCAGCCGCAATTCCATTTCACCGTCCTGAGGCAGGTCGATCAGGCTGATCTTCAGCCGAGAGGCCTTCCACGCCAGCTTGACCAGCGTCAGCCCGAAGCCCACCAACACACCGGTCAGCAAGTCCGTGAAGATGATCGCCAAGGCCGTGGCGGCGTAGGTGAACATCGGCATCCGACCATAGCGGCCCAAGCCACGAAAAGCCTTGATGTCCACCAGCTTGATGCCGGTGTACACCAGTACTCCCGCCAGGCTCGCCACCGGAATGCTTTGCAGCACACTGGACAGCAGCAACACAAAAGCCAGCAACCACACACCGTGGAACATCGCCGACAAGCGCGTGGTGGCACCCGCCTGGACATTGGCCGAGCTGCGCACGATTACGCCGGTCATGGGCAACGCGCCCACCAGGCCACAGAGCATGTTGCCTACACCTTGCGCCGACAGCTCTTTATCAAAATCAGAGCGCTGACCGTTATGCATACGGTCGACGGCCGCCGCCGAGAGCAGGGTTTCGGCGCTGGCGATAAACGCCACGGCGAAGGCTGCAATCAACAAACTGGGATCCGCCAGGTTCAGCAGGTCGCTGGGCCGTAGCCAATCGATGGCGTCCGCCAGGTTTTCCGGCACCTCCACGCGTTTGACCTGCAACGCCAGTACCAAACTGGTCACCGTTGCCAAACCCACGCCCAATAGGGCGCCTGGAACGAAGCGCAGCTTTTGCGGACGGAATTTATCCCACAGCCACATCACCAGAATCGTCGATAGCCCAAGCAAACCGGCCTGCCAGCCAAGCCCACCGCCCAAGGTCGGAATGGCCTGAACCAGAGCCGCCGGGAAGCCGACAAGATTATCCAGGCCCGACGGTTTAGGCACGCCGTCGAACATCACATGGACTTGTGAAAGGACGATCAGTACCCCGATCCCTGCCAGCATCCCGTACACCACCGCCGGGGCGGTCACACGGAACCAGCAACCCAGACGCAAACGCCCGGCCACCAACTGCAGGAACCCCGCCAGCAACAGGATAGGCCCGAGCATGGCCATGCCATGCTGTCGCACTAACTCGAATACCAACACCGCCAATCCGGCTGCCGGGCCGCTGACTTGCAATGGCGAACCAGCCAACCAGCCCACCACCAGGCCACCGATGATCCCTGTGATCAAGCCTTTGGCCGGTGGCATACCGGAGGCGATAGCGATCCCCATGCATAAAGGCAGGGCGACCAGAAACACAACCACGGATGCCAACAGCTCCCGTGGCAGCACAGCTTTTAGTTGAGCAGCACGCATGATGACTCTCCCGAGGCATTCGCCGGGCATGGCAAGGCCTGGCTGCACAAATGGCAGCCATCGCGTTACCCGGCAGGGGAATGTTTTAGAAGCGCGCTTTAGGCGTCGCCGAAGGAATCGGTTGGGTACCGTTCAACGGAAGGAACGCCGCTTGGTCCGCATCGTAGGCTTTGATTTCACTGGTCTCGATATCGTAGACCCAGCCATGGATAAACAAATGGCCGTTGGCCATGCGCGAGGCCACCGACGGATGTGTACGCAGGTGCTGTAACTGGGCGATGACGTTTTCTTCGGTCAACACATGCATGCTTTCGTTTTCGTTGGCGCAGTCACAGTTGTCCTGGACCATGGTCTTGGCGACCTCGGCATGCCGCAGCCAGGCTTTGACCGTGGGCATCTTTTCCAGGCTCTGGGGGTTGAGTACTGCGCGCATGGCGCCACAATCGGAGTGGCCGCAGATAATGATGTGCTGCACGCCAAGGGCCAGTACCGCGTACTCGATGGCCGTGGAAACACCACCGTTCATCTGCCCATAGGGCGGCACGACGTTGCCCACGTTACGGGTCACGAACAAATCACCCGGGGAGCTTTGGGTAATCAGTTCCGGAACGATGCGCGAGTCGGCGCAGGTAATGAACATCGCTCGTGGGCTCTGGGCCGTGGCGAGCTTCTTGAAGAGTTCTTCCTGCTGGGGAAAGATCTCGTGATGGAAGTGCAAAAAGCCTTCAACAATGTGCTGCAGCGCTGCATCGGCGGACTCCGCCTCATAAGGGGCTGAAGCCGACGCAGCCAACGGCTGTTTATCCTTGTCACTCATGATTCATCCTCTTTGGTTGGAGTAGGGCCGTTTCCCGGTGCGGTTCGGCGCCGAACCCGCAGCGCCGACTCATTAGTCACTCGATGAACACCGTACCCGCCGAAACTTAACTCAAACTGAATGAACCGCTCTAGATCGCGGGTTTCAGTGATATCAAAACGCGACTATTCCTACACGGAAGTTCACTTTCACTTGGCAGTTTACAACAATGCCATCTGCCTGCCCGGAGGACAAAACGCGGTGCAATCCAGATTAAACCCTTCCCGGCGGTTAAGCCCCAATCGTTTGATCGCCTTGGCAAAACGTTGCGCCAGCAGATCGGCAAACGGCCCTTCACCGCGCATCCGTATGCCAAAGCGGCTGTCATAGACCTCACCGCCCCGCACCTGCCGCACCAGGCTCATCACGTGGGCCGCCCGCTGCGGATAATGGGCCGCCAGCCACTCCTCGAACAGCGGCGCAACTTCCAGGGGCAAGCGCAGCATCATGTAGGCCGCACTTTGCGCCCCGGCAGCGTGGGCTTCGGCCAGCAGGTTTTCCAGTTCACTGTCATTGATCATCGGGATCATCGGTGAACACAGCACGCCCACCGGAATCCCCGCCTCACGCATCACCCTGATCGCGCGCAACCTGGCCTTGGGCGCCGCCGTACGCGGCTCGAGGATACGCTTGAGTTCGTCATCCAGGCTGGTGAGGCTGATCATCACCGCCACCAACCGTTGGCGAGCCAGCTCGGTCAACAGGTCGAGGTCGCGCAGGATCAGCGACCCCTTGGTGATGATCGTCACCGGGTGGCGGTAGCGCAGCAGCACTTCCAGGGTTTGTCGGGTGAGCTTGTATTCGCGTTCGATGGGTTGATACGGGTCGGTGTTGGACCCCAGGTTGATCGGCGCGCAGGTATAGCCAGGTTTCGACAGTTGCTGTTCCAGCACGTCTGCGGCATTGGTCTTGGCAATCAGCTTGGTTTCAAAATCCAACCCCGGTGACAGGTCCCAATACGCGTGACTGGGCCGAGCGTAGCAGTAGATACAGCCATGCTCGCAGCCTCGGTACGGATTGATGGACCGATCAAACGGCAAGTCTGGCGAGTTGTTGCGGGTAATGATGGTTTTCGCCGTCTCGATGCGGACTTCAGTGCCCTGGGTCTGCGGCACTTCCTGAAACCAGCCGTCATCCTCGGCCACGCTGACGGTGGGCGCAAAACGATTGTGCAGGTTGGTGGCGGTGCCGCGCCCGCGGGGTGGCAACGGAGTGGACATGAAAACGCCTCTATACTGTTTTTATATACAGTATAGAGGCGCAATGTTTCTGACCAGTGCCGTTGGGCGGCAAGGGCTGAATCAGTGCTGCTGTGTCACTTGGCCCAGATCATCACCCGACGTGGTCTGCATGTCGCTCTTGCGCAAGCCTGCCACTTCGCTGGCTTTCACCGGCGCACCTTTGTTGCCCCAACTGCCGCGAATGAAACTGACCACGTCCGCCACTTCCTGATCCGACAACCGCCAGGCAAATGCCGGCATGGTGAAGGTCGAAGGCGCGGTGTGAGTCGCCGGCAACGTACCGCCGTTCAACACGATGTTGATCAACGATGTGGCATCTGCCGTCTGCAGCACCGGATTACCTGCCAGTGCCGGGAATACCCGGGTGTAGCCATGGCCATCGGTACGGTGACACGCCGCGCAGTTGTCGATATAGACCGACGCCCCGGGCTTGCTGTCATCACCCTTCCACAGCGCGTCCGCTACCTGCTTGTCGTACTGATGCGGCTGATCCTGAGGATCAACGGCCGGCAAGCTCTTGAGGTAACGGGCGATAGCCGTCAGGTCTTCTTCCGACATGTACTGCATGCTGTGGACCACAACGTCGCTCATGCCGCCGAATACCGCGCTGCGATCACTGCGACCGGTCTTGAGAAATTGCACCAACTGCTCTTCGCTCCCACTGCCCAGGCCATCCTTGTGATCGCCACGCAAGCTTTTAGCGATCCAGCCCTCCAATGGCGCGCTGCCGGAGAGAAAGGCACTGCCTTCAGAGGCGCTCAAGGCTTTTTCCTGCATGGTCAGGGCCCGTGGCGTATGACACGCGCCGCAGTGGCCGAGGCCTTCAACAAGGTATGCACCACGGCTGATCACCGGATCGGCAGCGGTCTGGGCCTGAGCGCCAGAGACAGCAGGGGCAAACATCCAGCGCCAGGCCGCCAAAGGCCAACGCATGCTCAGGGGCCAGGGAATATCACTGTCCTTGTTCTCTTGCGCGACCGGCTCAACACCCTTCATGAAGTACGCATACAACGCCTGCATGTCGCTTTCGCTGACCCGCGCATAAGACGGGTAGGGCATGGCCGGGTAAAGGGTACTACCGCTTTTGGCGACGCCATGGCGCACGGCCCTGTCGAAGTCTTCGAAGCTGTAGTCCCCCAGGCCGGTTTTGTCCGGGGTGATGTTGGTGGAGTAGATCACGCCGATCGGGGTTTCCATCGGCAGGCCACCGGCAAAGGGTTTGCCACCCTTGGCGGTGTGGCAGGCCACGCAGTCACCGGCGCGGGCCAGGTACTCGCCCTGTTTGATCAAGTCGGTTTCAGCCGCGCTCACCGAACAACTGCTGAACAAGGCCAGGGAGGCGATAACGAATGCTTTCATGGTCATCGCTCCTTATGCCTGAACCAGTGGGCCGGGGTTTTTCAGGTATTGCTCGCGAATCGCCCGCGCCGACCAATAGGTCAGAGCAGCCACCAAGCCTGTAGGGTTGTAGCCCAAGCCTTGTGGGAACGCAGATGCCCCAGGGACAAACACGTTGTGCACGTCCCAACACTGCAAATAGCGGTTCAACGCGCTGGTTTTCGGATCGGTGCCCATGATCGCGCCACCGTTGAGGTGAGTCGTCTGGTAGGCCGCCGTATTGAAGTGCTCACCGACTTTCTTGCCCAACAAAGCAATCGCCTTGGGGTTCATCGCTTCGGCGATCTTGCTCATTTTATCGACCATGAAGCGGTTCATCTTGATGTCGTTTTCCTGCCAGTCGAAGGTCATGCGCAGCAGCGGCAGGCCGTAGGCATCGCGGTAAACCGGGTCCAGATCGAGGTAGTTGCCCCGGTAGGACTGATGGGCGCCATGGGCGTCCATCGACACTTGGTGGGTGTAGTAATCGGCAGTGGCACGCTTCCAGGCACTGCCCCAGGCCGGTGTGCCCGGCGGGTTGGACGTACCGGCAATCGGCCGGCTGCCCGCCTGGTTGACCCACATCGGTGAGCCGCCAACGAAGCCGTGGGGCCCGTGGTCGAAGTTGTCAGCGTTGAAATCATCCACCGCCACACCGTTGCCACCGGCGCCGATGAAGTTGTTGGTGTGCACATCCTTGTCGAAGAAAGCCTTGATGGTGGCCATATTCTGGTAGGCGAAGTTCCTACCCACCACGCCTTCACCGGAAATCGGATCGTAGGGTTTACCGATGCCCGACAGCAGCATCAATCGCACATTATGAAACTGGAAGGCGCCGAGGATCACCAGGTCCGCTGGCTGCTCGATCTCACGCCCCTGAGCATCGATGTAGGTCACGCCGGTGGCCTTGCTCTTGGTGCTGTCGAGATTGACCTTCAGTACGTGGGAATTCGGCCGCAGTTCAAAATTAGGCACCTGCTTCAAGGCCGGCAGGATGTTCACGTTCGGCGAGGCCTTGGAATACATGTAGCAGACATAACCACTGCAGAAGCCGCAGAAGTTGCACGGCCCCATCTGCGCGCCGTAAGGGTTGGTGTAAGGCCCCGAAGTATTGGCGGACGGCAGGTTGTACGGCTTGTAACCCACAGAATTGGCGGCCTGCTGGAACAGCTGCGCCGAGTAGGTGTTTTTCTGCGATTCCAGTGGGAAAGCGTTCGAACGATCAGGCGCATAAGGGTTACCACCTTTACCTTCGCCCACTAATTGGCCCTTCACCGTCCAGGCCTGGCCAGAGGTCCCGAAGACCTTTTCCGCATAGTCAAAAAACGGCTCCAACTCTTCATAGCTGACGCCGAAGTCCTGGATGGTCATGTCCTTGGGAATGAAGCTTTTCCCGTAGCGCTCTTCGTAATGGCTGCGCATGCGCAATTCAATAGGGTCGACGCGAAAGTGCACACCCGACCAGTGCAAACCGGCACCGCCGACACCGTTACCCGGCAGGAAGGCACCCAGCTGGCGATTGGGCAATGCTACGTCATTCACACTATGGCGAATGGTCACCGTCTCTTTGGAGATGTCCTGAAAGAGCTTTTTGCGAACGCTGTAGGTCAGTTCGTCGATGACCTGGGGATAGTTGCCGTCCGGGTAGGTGTCCTGCATCGGTCCGCGCTCAAGTGCAACGACGTGCAAACCCGCTTCGGTTAGTTCCTTGGCCATGATCGCGCCCGTCCAGCCGAAGCCGACGATGACCGCATCCACTTTCTTCATGATGGTTGCCATGCTTTACGCCCTCTCGCCACGGATAGAAACAGCCGGGAAGGGATATTGCTCGTTGCGTTCAACCCAATCCATGAAATCGGCGCGCGCGCCGGGAAAGCCGATCATGGTCCAGCCGACCATGCCTTTGTTGCCACCGTGGATCGGGTCGCAGAAGAACCCTTCCTTGGTGTTTTGTAGCAACAGATTGAAGAAAATCTTTGGCGGCACCGTGTCGAAATGCACCGCCATTTCAGCGCCGCCAGCCTCCAGACGCTTGAGCATATCGTCCTGGGTAGCGCTGTCTTGCCCAGCAAATACTTTACCGTTGAACGCCTTCGACCACTTATCCGTCGCGGCAATACCCAGGCGATAGATCTCCTTGGGCACCAATTTGCTCTGCCAGCCCATCTCAGGCGCAGCGTCGGCATTGAACGGCCCCTGCATGAACCACAGGGCGCCGCTGGCATAAGGAGTATTCATCTGGCGGTCGATGTATTCCGGCGCACCAGCTTCCAGGGCACCCGGACCTTGGGCATCCGCCGGGATCAGGCGTGCGACAGCCGCATTGATAAACGCCCATTCTTCGGCCGTGAAATAGCTTGGATCATAGGCCTTGCTGATGACAGGCGCCTTGGGTTCGCTGGCTTGAGCGGGTTCGGAGGATGCCATCAGCACCGAGCCACCCAGGCCCGTACTGGCGACGGTGACCACAGGGATCAAGGTCAAGGATTTGCGCAAAAACTCACGCCGGGGGTTGTCTCGATCTTGATCAGACATGGTGGCACCTCATCATGTGGTCACGGGTTTATCAGCCGCTTCAAGGAGCGACTTGTCTTTTTGGCAGCAAGTGGGATCCAGCCGACCCCGAAAAATAGAACACTGCAGCAATTAATAGTTACAAATGATAGCAGCCTAAGGATTAAGAAGAATCGATTCAGCCTGGAAATCTTACCGATCAACTGCAAAAACATTAGCATCAGGACGGATATTCACGATTCTTTGACGGGCACCTCACACGACGTTGACCCCTCATAGGCGAACCTGAACTCCATCAGCCATTTCCCTATTCGGTTACGCCGCGCATGTTCAAGAATCATTTGCTGCCTGCACTTTGCCTGTCGTTCATGACACTGTTTGCGGCCGTTCACGCCCAAGCCGACGACGCCACCCCCACCCGTCCGGCGGAATGGGCTCAGCCTGTGGCCAAGCAATACAACCTGTATCAAATGTCGCCCACGCTCTACCGCAGTGCGTTGCCCGACAGCACTGCCCTTCCCGTATTGGAAAGCCTCAAGATCGGCACGGTGATCAACTTCCTGCCGGAATCAGACGACAGCTGGCTGAAAAAGCCTGATATCAAACAGGTGCAATTGCCTTATCGCACCAACCATGTCGACGATGCCGACATCCTGGCTGCCCTGCGTGCCATCCAGACCGCTGAAGCCGACGGCCCGGTCTTGATGCACTGCAAGCATGGTTCGGATCGCACAGGATTGATTTCGGCGATGTACCGTGTGGTGGTGCAGGGCTGGAGCAAAGAAGATGCGCTGAACGAAATGACCTTGGGTGGCTTCGGCGACAGTTCCCACTTCAAAGATGGCGTTCGCTACATGATGAAGGCCGATATCGACAAACTGCGCACAGCGCTGGCCAATGGTGATTGCAGCACCAGCGCGTTTGCACTGTGCTCGATGAAGAGTTGGATTAATACGGCGAGCAGTGGCTCCTGACCCTAAACCAAGGTGTCCAGCATCACACCAAGAAATGCCTGCAATGAATCACGCAGTGATCGCGAGTTCCCTGGGGCCAATACGGCCTCGCGCAAGCAACGTCCCGTTTTCGGGTTGAACAACCCCTCGCGTTGGAACCGTTGAAAAGCTTCTTTTGCGAGAACACCTGACCATCGGTAGGAATATAAGCTGGCCGCATAACCTTGCATAATGTGAGTCAGTTGATTGGCCGGTCGTAAGCTAGACAACTCGGTGAGATGGCCGACGCGCGCAGCCGCGTCGTCGAGCACCTGCTTGACGCTGCGCCCATCGCCCCATGTCCTGTGCAACTCAAAATCGAATAGGGCACTGATCAGCAACTCGGCCGTGTCCCCGCTGGTTTGAATGGTGAGATGGGCCAGCTGTTTATCTGCCAGGTCGTTCGGCAGGCGCTCACCTGTCTGGTAGTGATGGGACAGCCAGATGAGTACCTCTGGATGGAAGCACCACTGCTCCAGAAACTCGCCAATAAACTCCGAAGTATCACGCCCATAACCCGACAAACTCGAAATCTCCCGGGATTCGGCACTTGTCAGCACTTGTTGCAAGCAGTGCCCAAACTCATGGAACAGAATTCTAAGCTGCGTGTGATCAAGCAAATAGGGAAGGTCGGGCGGCCCCTGCATGAAGTTGCACTGCAAGACAGCGATCGGACGCGTCAGTAAACCCTCTGCGTCTTTGTGTCGATCACGCAATGCAACCGTGCTTGGAACCTGATCTGACCCCTCGCGCCAAAAAGGCTCGAAGAACACATAGCCAATAACCTCGTTATATTCCCTCACCTCGAACAGACGAACCGACGCGGCCCACGTGTCAGAATCCGTGCGCTCAACGATCTGCACGCCAAACAATTGTTGGAGGAGCCCACATAAACGAAAGAGCGTGTCATCTAACGTAAAATATTCACGTAACTGTTCCGGCGAAACACCCGCAACTTGCAGGCGAAGCCTTTCCGAGAAAAAAGCATAGTCCCACAGCTTCAGGTCGAAGACGCCATAGGTAGCGGCAACAGCCTGTAGTTGCAGACGGTCACTGGCAAAGGCGGATTGCTCGTTTGCCAGCTGTTTCTGAAAGAAACCCAGTACTTGGTCCGTGGACTCGACCATCTGATTTTCAAGCGCCAACTGGGCAAAGTTGTCGTAACCCAGCAATTTGGCTATCTCATGACGCCCTTCCATCACCACCACCAGGTGGTCGCTGTTATCGTACAGCCCCGCGTGGGGCCCGATATCAGACGCTCGGCTAAAAAAAGCTTCACACACTTGCTGGCGCAACGTCCGGTTCTGGGCGTCAGTGATCAAACGCCGAACCGTCTCGGCCTCCAGTGTGACCAGCCATCCCGTCAATCCTTGCGCACGAGCCTTGGTCGCCATCGAGTCCTTGATTCTTGTTGGCACGCCCTCGAGCAATGCATCATCCTCGACATGCTTGCTCCACGCGGCGGTCGCTTGAATGAGCAGTTCGGAAAAATCGCTTTCAAGCTGTGCATTGGTCGCCGTCAAGTAAGTCAAACGGTCACGGTCAGTTGCCGGCAACGTGACACCTGACAGCCGATACCGCGACAGAATTTTCTCCAGTATGCGTTGACGTGACGGATCGAAAAGCGCCGCTATCGGGCTCTCATCAAGGCGTACGTATAGAGCGTACAGCTGAGCATTGACGGCCAGTTCGGCTCTATAACCGCTCAACTGCCTATGAAAGTCGCTGGCAGCGCTCTTCCAGCCACTGTCGACAGTAGAACTCAGTACAGTGACCATGTTTTGGGCAACATCGAGACGAGCGTAAATGTCATCCATGGCCAGCACCAAGTCATCCCACGTAGGGATCAGGGCCTGGGTTTGGATGATTTCGCCTACCTGACGGCGGCTGTCGGCAATCAGCGCCTGCGCCGCCGAAGCAAGATGCTCAGTACGAACCTGCGAGAAAGATGGCAGGTCAGAGACCTGTAACAACGGATTATGGTCGGGCATGGGTTCGATCCTTATCATCCTTGGACTGGAACTCAAAAGTCTAAGAAGAACGAACCCGGGCAAAGCAGTATCTATGTACATCGCCTTGCGCCTCGGTGGGGCGAAAGACGATGGCTATTTCAGTCAGTCTTTTTTCAGCTTCGGATTTGGAAAGAACTGCACCGCCTGCACCTTGGGATCCGGCACCTTCAACGCCGATGTATTGACCCGCGTGCCCAATTCCTTGGGCACCGAAAGACCTTGTTCATTGAGCGTGTCGGAATAACCGCAAGCCACGCATTCGCGGTGCGGCACATCGTCCTCGCTCCACATCATCAACTTGTCCGGCTCGCTGCACGCCGGGCAGACTGCCCCGGCGATAAAGCGCTTTTTGGTTTTCACAGGCCCTTCACTCATGCTGCTGCGTCCTCGGTCAGGCCGCTGTGGCGCAAGAGTGCGTCAATCGACGGCACACGTCCGCGAAAATCGACGAACAGCACCATCGGCGCCTGGGAACCACCACGGGCCAGGATCGCTTCGCGGAAGGCACGACCGGTTTCGGCGTTGAGCACACCGTCTTCCTCAAACTTGGAGAACGCATCCGCCGACAGCACTTCCGCCCACTTGTAGCTGTAGTAACCCGCGGCATAACCGCCAGCAAAGATATGGGCGAAGCTATTGGGGAAGCGGTTGTAGGCTGGCGGGCGCATCACCGAGACTTCGTCACGTACGCCCTCGAGCACTTGCAGCACGCTACGGCCATCGCCGTGGGTGGCGTGCAGTTCGAAGTCGAACAGGGAGAATTCCAGCTGACGCACCATCATCAGGCCGGACTGGAAATTCTTCGCCGCGAGCATTTTTCCAAGCAGGTCCTGAGGCAGCGGTTCGCCGGTCTCGTAGTGGCCGGAAATCAGTGCGAGGCCTTCCGGCTCCCAGCACCAGTTCTCCATGAACTGGCTTGGCAACTCCACCGCATCCCAGGCCACACCGTTGATGCCGGACACGCCAGCGTGTTCAACGCGGGTCAACAGGTGATGCAGGCCGTGGCCGAATTCGTGGAACAGCGTAGTCACTTCATCGTGAGTCAGCAGGGCAGGCTTGCCACTGTCGGCCGGGGTGAAGTTGCACACCAGGTTAGCCACCGGGCTTTGCAATACACCAGAGAGAGTGCGACGACGATCGCGGGCACCGTCCATCCAGGCGCCACCACGCTTGTTGGCGCGGGCGTACAGATCGAAGAAGAAGCGGCCAACGTGCTGGCCGTTTTCCTTGATTTCGAACAGGCGAACGTCCGGGTGCCAGGTGTCGAAGCCTTTCTGCTCGGCGATCTCGATGCCGTACAGGCGCTGGACGATGGCGAACAGGCCACTCAGCACCTTGTCGATGGGGAAGTAGGCGCGCAGGGCTTCCTGGGAAACGCTGTAACGCTGTTCACGCAGTTTTTCACCGTAGAAACCGCTGTCCCAGCTTTGCAGGTCCGGGCAGCCTTGTTCGGCGGCGTAGGCCTTGAGCTGTTGCAGATCCAGGGTAGCGAACGGCTTGCTGCGCTTGGCCAGGTCTCGCAGGAAACTCAGCACCTGGTCGCTGGACTCGGCCATTTTGGTGGCCAGACTCAGTTCGGAGAAAGACGCGAAGCCCAGCAGTTGAGCCAGTTCCTGACGCAGGTCGAGGATCTGTTCCATCACCGGACCGTTATCGTTCTGACCGGCATTCGGGCCTTGGTCCGACGCTCGAGTGCAGTAGGCTGCATAGACTTCTTCGCGCAGGGCGCGGTCGTGGGCGTAGGTCATCACCGCGTAGTAGCTGGGGAATTCCAGGGTGATCAGCCAACCATCAAGGCCCTTGGCCTGGGCAGCGGCGGCCATTTGTGCCTTGGCCGAATCAGTCAGGCCGGCGAGGGTAGCTTCGTCAGTGACGTGCTTGGTCCAGGCTTGGGTGGCGTCCAGCAATTGATTGGAGAAGCGGCTGCCCAACTCCGACAGCTTGCTCTGTACTTCGGCGTAACGCTTTTGCTGAGCTTCAGGCAGGTCGATACCCGACAGGCGGAAGTCCCGCAGCGAGTGCTCCAGAATAGTTTTTTGCGCCACATCGAAACCGGCCGCTTCCGGGCTGTTGGCCAAGGCCTCAAAGGCCTGGAACAGCTCGCGGTTCTGGCCCATCTCGGTGGAGTAGGCGCTCAACGCCGGCAGGCAAGCCTCGTAGGCTTCGCGCAACTCGGCGCTATTGCACACGGCATTCAGGTGGCTGACCGGGCTCCAAGCGGCGCCCAGGCGGTCATTGAGTTCGTCCATGGCCAGGATCAGCCCGGCCCAGGTCGGATTTTTTCCCTGGCTTTGCAGGATGCCTTCGATGGCGACACGGTTGTCGGCCAGGATCTGTTCGATGGCCGGTTGCACGTGCTCGGCACGGATCGCCGAGAACGGCGGCAGGTCGTAGGACTGCAGAAGAGGGTTGTTCGCGCTCACGGTGGACACCTTGGCTGAAGAAACATGTAAGAACAAAGATGGGGCCATCTTAATTACAATCAACGTCCACCGCAGCTATCAGCAGAAGAGAGAGAGCCTATCGTGACCCTTCGCACCTACCAGAACCACACGCCAGCCTTGAGTGCCGGGGCTTTTGTCGATGCATCGGCGGTGGTGATCGGCGATGTCGAAATCGGCACCGACAGCTCGGTCTGGCCGCTGACGGTGATTCGCGGCGACATGCACCGTATCCGCATTGGTGCGCGTACCAGCGTCCAGGACGGCTGCGTGCTGCACATTACCCATGCCGGCCCCTTCAACCCTGACGGTTTCCCGCTGCTGATCGGTGATGACGTGACCATCGCCCACAAGGTCATGCTGCATGGCTGCACGGTGGGCAGCCGGATCCTGATTGGCATGGGCAGCATCGTGATGGACGGCGCGGTGGTGGAGGACGATGTGATCATCGGCGCCGGCAGCCTGGTGCCGCCGGGCAAGAAACTCGAGAGTGGTTTTTTGTATGTCGGTAGCCCGGTGAAACAGATCCGGCCGTTGACTGACAAGGAACGCGCCTTTTTCACCTACAGCGCCGCGAACTACGTGAAGCTCAAAGACCTGCACCTGGCCGAAGGCTTCGACCAATGTTAAGGACACCCATGCATTACCAAACCGTTTTGTTCGACCTGGATGGCACCCTGACCGACCCTCGGGAAGGCATCACCCGCTCGATCCAGTACGCCCTCGCCAAACTGGGGATCGATGAGCCGGACCTGACCAAGCTGGAACACTTCATCGGCCCGCCGCTGCTGCAAGCGTTCATGCAGTTTTACGGCTTCGATGAGGCCAAGGCCTGGGAGGCGGTGAATTTTTACCGCGAGCGTTTCAAGGTCACCGGGCTGTATGAAAACCGTGTGTTCGACGGTGTCATGCCGCTACTTGAGGCGTTGAACGGCCAGGGCCGGCAGCTGTATGTCGCCACTTCCAAACCTTGGGAGTTTGCCCGTGAAATCGCCCGGCACTTTGATTTCGCCAAGCACTTCAAGGTGATCTACGGCAGCGAACTGGACGGCACGCGGACCAACAAAGTCGAGCTGATCGCCCACCTGATGGCCGAAGAGGGCCTGGACCCGGCCAACACCCTGATGATCGGCGACCGCAAACACGACCTGATCGGGGCCCACCGCAATGGGCTGGATGCGGCGGCCGTGGGGTACGGGTTTGGCAGTCATAAGGAATTGAGTGCAGAGTCGCCGGCCTGGCATTTTGAGACAGTGGCCGAGTTGCATCAGGCGTTTTTGCAAAAGCCATAAGATTGCTATCGCGGGCAAGCCCGCTCCCACATTTGGCCTGCGTATGTGGGAGCCGGGCTTGCCCACGATGAGGCCCTATTTGCCAACAACAGGATCAGGTCCCTCCAACCGAACCAGCGCCACCTTGCGCTCATCCACCGGCAACCCGCCCAGCTTCTCCACCGCCGCATAAAATTTCAGCCAATCCCCGCCCGACTGCCGAAACAACGCTGCAAACGATGGCACCCACCGGTCATACAACCCGAACGGCAATAGCCGCGCATTGTTCATTGGCGCATTAACCCAGGTGTCGTAGCGCTTATCACCGCTCCATTGAGCATCGCGCATCCGCCGGTAGTCGCTGCGAAAGCGCTCAAACTCAGCGGTTTTGGCGAGACGCATTGTGTCTACCGACACTGGCTGCGCATATAAGCGCTCCAGTCGCGCACGGGTGTCGAGAATCAGTTGAATAAACTGATCCCGCTGCTTCAACGCTGACTCACTGGCCGGTGGCAACCCGCGAGCCGCACGCCACTGGCGAGTACCTTCCTGCTCGACAAAGGTGGCAAACGACTCGTTGAACTCAGTGTCGTCCTTCACATAAAACCGCTGATGCGCCAGCTCATGAAAGATCAATGTGGCCAGGCGCTCATCGCCCCAGCTCATCATCGAACTCATGATCGGGTCATTGAACCAGCCCAAGGTTGAGTAGGCTTCGACGCCACCGATCGACACATCCATGCCTTGCTGCTGCAACAACGCCGCTTCACCCCGAGCGGCGCCCTGGCTGTAATAACCCCGGTAGGCCACGCAGCCGGCAATCGGAAAACAGTGAGTCTGGGGCAGCAGGGAAAATTCAGACGTGGCGAAGACATTCCAGACGACAAAGGGCCGGCCAATGTCGGCATACAGGCGGTAGCTTCGGTTGTCCGGAAGGTGCAGGTGCTGACTGGCGAAGGTGCGGGCCCTCTGCGATTGGGTCAGGTGATCGCGCAGGACCTGTGGTCGCGAAGGGTCTGCGATCACCTGGGCTACTGGTTCCCGGGCACGCAGCAGTTGCCATTGGCCGCTCGCCAACTGGCCGTAGTAACCCACGCTCGAACAACCGTTGAGCAGCCAAAGCATGAGACCCGGAAACAAAAACCGGAAATGACGATCAAGTAACCCATGACGTAAACACCAACGCCCAACCATTACCACCACCTCGCAGAGTCTGCCCGCCAGACTATCTCGCTTGCACGGAGTTTTGCCATGCGCATGTTCATGCTGACCGGTAGTGTGCTGATCCTGACAGGTTGTGTCGGGTTACCGGACCCCGATCCGGCCCAGGCCTGGATTGACCTCGACAACGGTCAGGAAGCGGCGCTGCACGCGCTGGAAGTCGATGACAAGGCCACCACCGACAAACGTTATTTCGAAGTGCCGCCGGGCCGCCATGAATTGACAGTGCGCTATCAATTCCCTGTCGAGGCCACCAACATCGGCCCCGATGCGCAGCGCCTGTGGCGTGATTGCCGGCTCAACCTGACGTTCAAGGATTTCAGCGCCGGCGAGCGCTACCAGGTGCATGCCGGCAGCACCGGTTTCAGGGCTTGGGCAAAATTGTATGACCAGGATCACAAGGTCATCAGCCAAGCCAAACCCGCGGGCTGCCAACAGAGTTGATCGGCGCTATGCTGGAGCTATTCCTAGCGTCGAGTGCTTACCATGCGTCAGCTTTTGCTTCCAATTGCCGCGATTTTTCTAAGCGCCTGCACGTTGACACCCATCCCGCCGGTCGACCCACAGCAAGCCTGGATCGACTTCGCCACCCCGACACCAGGGGCCAAATTGGTAATGGCTCAACGCCTGGATGGAAAAACCCTGAGCGACGGGCGCTTCTTCCAGGTCCCGCCCGGCAGCCACGAATTGATGGTGCGTTTTGATTTCGAAGTGCCTACCGGCGGCAGCTTCGGCGGGCTGGGGCAAACGGATGAGCGAACCTGCTTCATCACCGTGCAGTACGACCATTTCGAAGCCGGCCAGCGCTATCGCCTGGAAGGGCGGTCGTTGGCCTATACCCCAAACATCCGGCTATACAACGCGGCGCGCCAATTGCTGGCTGAAGAACGCAGCGTCAACTGCCTCTGATCAGTCGTTGTTCTTTTGATAAACAATGGCTTTGGTGCCGTTTTCACAGGTACCAACGACCATGGCGCTATCGTGCTTATCCGCTTCTTCCTTGCTGACGACTTCCAGGGTGTAGGACGGAACGGCATTGGCCTGGATCTTGACTTCGATCTCTTTGCGAAGCTCTTCACAGTCCTTTGGCGCGGCCAGGGCCGAAGTCGCCAGTGCACCGCAGATAATCGCCAAGGCAAAACGTTTCATGAGTGAAGCTCCCTAAATGCATCGCGCACGAGTGTGCGCTCACGCTGCAGTCATCTATTCGACCACATTTGCACAGGCAGGAGCGAGCCTGCTCGCTCCTGCAAGGGGCTTGGATCAACTAACCAGGGTGCCATCCAACGTGATCTTGGCATTCAACACCTTGGACACCGGGCAACCTTCCTTGGCCTTCTTGCTCAGTTCATCGAACTGCGCCTGGCTGGCGCCGGGAATTTTCGCCTTGAGGATCAGGTGCACCGCCGTGATCGCAAAGCCGCCGTCCACCTGGTCCAGGGTGACTTCGGCCTGCGTGTCGATGCTGTCGGCCTTGAGCCCGGCATCCCCGAGAATCATGGAAAAGGCCATGGAGAAACACCCTGCATGGGCAGCGCCGATAAGCTCTTCGGGGTTGGTGCCCTTGCCGCCTTCGAAACGGGCCTTGAAGCCGTAGGGCGCTTCACGGAGCACACCGGTTTCCGTGGAAATCGAACCGATGCCAGTTTTCAGATCACCTTCCCAATGAGCCGATGCTTTTTTCTTGATACTCATAGCTGTCTCCTCAACTGTGGTTTTGCGTCTATAAGGATTCTGAGGATAGAAGCTCTGGCAAAGTTCATCTTGTCGGACAGCACCACTTATCGAGTAGGCAAATTCACATCCGCTATTGAATCTCGGGTATATGCCCTCATTGCATAGAACATGCACATGAAGCGGCAGGTTTTGGTTCGTCAAAAAGCCTGCGCCCCCTTGGAGAAGCAGGCTTATGAAATCGCTGTCCGACGTGAAGTTCTCGACCCTCGACCTGGTGCCCGTGCGGGCCAATGGCAGTCCGGCGCAATCACTGCGCAATTCCCTGGACCTTGCCCAACATGTGGAAAAATTCGGCTATAACCGCTTCTGGGTGGCCGAACACCACAACATGGACGGTATCGCCAGCTCGGCGACCTCGGTGTTGTTGGGCTATCTGGCCGGTGGTACCTCGACCATTCGGGTCGGCTCCGGGGGTGTGATGCTGCCCAACCACGCGCCGCTGGTGATCGCCGAACAATTCGGTACCCTGGAAAGCCTCTACCCGGGCCGTATCGACCTGGGCCTGGGCCGCGCGCCCGGCTCCGACCAGATGACCGCCCGCGCCCTGCGCCGTGAACGCTCCGGCAGCGCCGATGACTTCCCGGAAGATGTAACAGAACTGATGGCCTACCTGGGCCCGCGTACTCCAGACCAGCGGGTGATCGCCGTGCCAGGCACCGGCACCAACGTGCCCGTGTGGCTATTGGGCTCGAGCTTGTTCAGCGCGCAACTGGCGGGGGAGCGCGGCTTGCCTTACGCCTTCGCCTCGCATTTCGCACCGCGCCTGATGCACGAGGCGATTCGCGTCTACCGCAACCACTTCAAGCCTTCGGCGGTGCTGGATAAGCCCTACGTGATGCTCGGCATCCCGCTGGTGGCCGCCGATACCGACGAGCAGGCCGATTACCTGGCCACCTCGGTTTACCAGCGAATCCTCGCGTTGATGCGTGGGCAAAGCCTGGTGCAACGCCCGCCGGTGAAAACCATGGACGGCCTGTGGCTACCCCATGAGAAAGACGCCGTAGGCAGCTTCCTCGGACTGGCGATGGTGGGCAGCCCGGCGAAAATTCGTGCCAAGCTGGAAGTGTTGATTGAGCAAACCGGCGCCGATGAACTGATCTTTACCTGCGACCTGTACGAGCACGCTGACCGGATTCATTCCTACGAGCTGCTATCGCAGGTGATGAAGGGTTAAACGCGAGGCATAAAAAAACCGACGCACTTGCGTCGGTTTTCATGTCTGCAACACGAGATCACCCGCGCTTGTAGACGATTTCCTTGGTGCCGCCGTCGCAGCGACCGACTACCGTGCCGCCAGCAGAAGCGCCTTTGTCGACAATTTCCAGCGAATAATGCGGAACGCCTTTGGCATCGATCTTCGCTGCAATCTCGCTTTTCAGCTCTTCACACGGCTTGGCCGCCAGGGCTGTGCCCGCACCCAACAAACCTACCGCCAAACCTGTTACCAAAAAGAAGTTTTTCATCCGTTACTTTCCTTGCGCTGGTTGAAAAGAGCGCACCGACACGTAGCGCGTCGGCCCCCCTAAGGTTGTAGCGCAGCTTATGGCAATCGGCCAGCCCGCAAGTTCAACCCACGCAATCAACTATTCGCAATACGGAAGCCCACCTTGAGGGTGACCTGGAAATGCGCCGCCTTGCCATCCTTGATATGCCCACGGGTTTCGGTCACCTCAAACCACTCAAGATGCTTGATGCTCTTGCTGGCCTCGGCCAGGGCATTGTTGATGGCGTCTTCGATGCTGGTAGGGGACGAGCCCACCAATTCGACTTTCTTGTAGGTGTGATGATCGGTCATGGCAGTTTCTCCTTTAGTCGTTAATCAAGCCTAGCAGTGATTCCTCGTACTGCTTCTGGCGGCCCTTCCCACTCGGAAGTTCAGATTTACTGCACTTTCTGAAACCGCCGCAGTCGGAATCAACACACGCCACTCAATCACTCCAGGAGAGCCCACATGGCCAACACCTCGTTACGCAAAGCGTCATTGGAAAGCATGGAAGCCGAGATTTCGAGCCTGCTCAAATCCCTCGAGAGCCTCAAGGACGATGCGTCGGACGAGTCGCGCAAAACCTTGAAGGCCCTGAAAAGCAACGCCGAGAATGCCCTCAAGCATTCACGTCACCTGATCAGCGATGCCTACGAAGAAAGCAAAGTCAAAATCCGTGAAACCGGTGCCGCCACCCGAGACTACGCCCAGGAACACCCATGGACGACTGCGGGTGTCGCCATCGGTGCGCTGGGCCTGCTGGCCGCTTACCTGCTGTGCAAACGCGGCGACTAACCGTTCTGGCGCGCCAGCTCAGCCTTGAGCCATTGCGCCAGTTGCCGAGCGCGCCCGTCAGCGGCGCGCTTGGGTAGCCACAACGCCAGTTGCGCCGGGGTTTCACTGAAACCCCACGGCGCAACCAGGCGCCCCGCCCGCAAGTCTTCCGCCACCAACGGCTCAGGGGCAATCGCCACACCCAGGCCAGCCACGGCGGCTTCCAGCAAATAATATAAATGCTCAAAACCCTGCCCGTACTTCAACGCGCCGGACTCGATCCCGTGGTGCTGCGCCCAACTGGGCCAGGCTTGCGGACGCGAAGTGGTGTGCAGCAGGGATTCGCCCAGCAGCGCCTCGGCAGACGCTTGGCGCAGACGCTCATAATGAACAAAACGCGGGCTCATCACCGGACCGATACGCTCACTGGCCAATTCGTAGACCTGCATATCAGCGGGCCATGGCGGTTCCGCAAATACCAGCAGCGCGTCCAGCCCCGGGCGCCGAGGATCGAGGTCGCCTTCACCCGCCGACAGGTGCAAGCGCAAGTCCGGCAGCTCGGCGTTCAAGCGCCCCAATCGGGGAATGAACCAACGGGCCAGCAAGCTTCCTGAACATCCAAGCACAAACGGCGCATCAGCACTGCTTTGCGTGAGTTCTGCGCAGACATCCCTCAAGCGCTCAAACGCCTCAAAACTGGCGTCCCGCAGCCTGATGCCTGCATCTGTGAGTTTAAGGCCGCGCCCATCCTTGATGAACAAGCTCACACCTAAGTGTTCTTCCAACACTTTCAACTGTCGGCTGACCGCACCATGGGTCACATGCAACTGCTCAGCAGCCTGGCTGACGCTATTGAGCCGGGCAGTGGCCTCGAACGCACGCAGGGCATTGAGTGGCGGAAGGTCTCTATTCATCTGTGAGTTTTCCTGACAGGTTACGGCGATCTTATCGGTTTTCACCGCAAAGCGTCAGAGGTAGAGTGGCCATCATTGTTTTCTTATTCCTCTTTTCAAATAGCAGCCCTGGAGCGTCCCATGACTCAGACCCAGACCGATTTACGCAACGGCCCTGATGCCAACGGCCTGTTTGGCGCGTTCGGCGGCCGCTACGTGGCGGAAACCCTGATGCCGTTGATCCTCGACCTGGCCCGCGAATACGAAGCGGCGAAGATCGATCCGGCCTTCAACGAAGAATTGGCCTACTTCCAACGCGACTACGTCGGACGTCCAAGCCCGCTGTACTTCGCCGAACGCCTGACCGAGTTCTGCGGTGGCGCCAAGATCTACCTCAAGCGCGAAGAGCTGAACCACACCGGTGCCCACAAGATCAACAACTGCATCGGCCAGATCCTGCTGGCGCGGCGCATGGGCAAAAAGCGCATCATTGCCGAGACCGGCGCCGGCATGCACGGTGTGGCCACTGCCACCGTCGCCGCGCGCTTTGGCCTGCAATGCGTGATCTACATGGGCACCACCGACATCGAGCGCCAACAGGCCAACGTGTTCCGCATGAAGCTGCTGGGCGCCGAAGTAATCCCTGTGGTGGCCGGCACCGGCACCCTCAAAGATGCGATGAACGAAGCCCTGCGTGACTGGGTAACCAACGTCGACAGCACCTTCTACCTGATCGGTACCGTGGCCGGTCCACACCCGTATCCGGCCATGGTCCGCGACTTCCAGGCGGTGATCGGCAAGGAAACCCGTGACCAGTTGCAAGCCCAGGAAGGCCGTCTGCCCGACAGCCTGGTGGCGTGCATCGGTGGCGGCTCCAACGCCATGGGCCTGTTCCACCCATTCCTGAATGACACCAGCGTGGAAATCATCGGCGTCGAAGCGGCTGGCCATGGCATCGAAACCGGCAAGCACGCCGCCAGCCTAAACGGCGGCGTACCGGGCGTGCTCCACGGCAACCGCACCTTCCTGCTGCAGGACGACGACGGCCAGATCATCGACGCCCACTCGATTTCTGCAGGCCTGGATTACCCCGGCATTGGCCCTGAACATGCCTGGTTGCATGACATCGGCCGCGTTCAGTACACCTCAGTGACTGACGTTGAGGCCCTCGACGCCTTTCACAAATGCTGCCGCCTGGAAGGGATTATTCCTGCACTGGAAAGCGCCCACGCCCTGGCCGAAGTCTTCAAGCGCGCACCGACCCTGCCCAAGGATCACCTGATGGTGGTCAACCTGTCGGGCCGTGGCGACAAAGACATGCAAACCGTGATGCACCACATGGAACAGTCTCAGCAGGAGAAACACTAATGAGCCGCCTGCAAACACGTTTTGCGCAACTGAAAGAACAAAACCGCGCCGCCCTGGTGACCTTCGTCACCGCTGGCGACCCGGGTTATGACACCTCGCTGGCGATCCTCAAGGGCCTGCCGGCGGCCGGTGCCGACGTGATCGAGCTGGGCATGCCCTTCACCGACCCGATGGCCGACGGCCCGGCCATTCAACTGGCCAACATCCGCGCGCTGACCGCCAAGCAGAACCTGACGAAAACCCTGCAAATGGTCCGCGAGTTCCGCAAGGGCAACAGCGACACACCGCTGGTGCTGATGGGCTACTTCAACCCGATTCACATGTACGGCGTGCCGCGCTTCATCAGCGATGCCAAGGAAGCGGGCGTTGATGGCCTGATCGTGGTCGACATGCCACCAGAGCATAACGGCGAACTGTGCGACCCGGCCCAAGCTGCCGGTATCGACTTTATCCGCCTGACCACGCCGACCACTGACGATGTGCGCCTCCCGACCGTGCTCAACGGCAGCTCCGGCTTTGTGTACTACGTGTCGGTTGCCGGTGTGACCGGTGCTGGCGCGGCCACCCTGGAACACGTTGAAGAAGCCGTTACGCGTTTGCGTCGCCATACCGACCTGCCCATCAGCATCGGTTTTGGTATCCGCACCCCGGAGCAGGCCGCAGCCATCGCACGTCTGGCGGACGGTGTGGTGGTAGGTTCGGCGCTGATCGATCACATCGCCAATGCCAGTAACGATCAGCAGGCAATCGATGGGGTTTTGAGCCTGTGTGCCGCGCTGTCGGAAGGTGTCCGCAACGCTCGCCTGTAAGCGGCCTGTAAGCGGTAGGTAAAGTTCCTGATACAGAGGAATCATGTCGCTAAATCACGGCCTAAACAGCAAGACCAAGGGATTTCGAACCGAGTTCGAAATCCCTTTTTTGTTCGTGCAGCCGCGAGGAAGTAACCCCCATGAAAATGCCTAAACGCTTGATAGCCGGTCTCGGCGTGTTGCTGCTCGGTGCCAGCGCCCTGGCGCAAGCTGCACCCTACGACCAGGGTGGCGGACCTGACCGCGGGGGACCAGGCCAAAATGAACACCGTGGCGATGACCGTCGTGGCCCCCAGGACAACCACCGTGGCGGCCCGCCCCAGGACTTCGGCCCTGTGCGACAAGCCATCCGCGACAACCACAACGATTTCCGCCGTGGTGCACCGCCGCCGCGCGGTATTCGTCTGGTCCAGGGCCAGCCACTGCCTCGTAACTATTACGGCGAACGCCTGGACAATCGCGCCCTGGCGCACCTGCCGCAATACCCTGGCTACGAGTGGAGGCGCTCAGGTGGAGATGTCGTGTTGATCGCGATTGGCACCAGCATCGTCTATCAGATTCTGGACGGCGCGCTGTACTAGAACCCATCTGGAGAGCAAACGGCCGAGGGGTTGCTTAAACCCTCGGCCGTTTCATTTTCTGCGCTAGGCTCAATGGGCGGGCTTCATAGGTATCCGGGCCCGTAACGCACTTCATGCCTATTGCTATCTAACTTCCCTGCAAGCTCGCATCTGCATTTCTTGCCATTTCGGTCGTTAAGTTTAGTCGCATCAGAAGTCATTCTGACTCTTTGGAGTACATCATGGCATTTGATCTCATTACCCCCTCGGACCGTCGCCACTCTACCTTGCAAAAGGGCTTCAATCTGCGTTGGCCACGGGACAATGTCCAAGGCGAGTCCTCGCCTCAGGGCGCGACGAATATCTACATTTGCTACAACGAAGAGGACATTATCGAGGCCGCCGCCCTGGCCCTTGCCGTCCCCGGCGGGCGTATCACGGTGCGCAGTGGCGGGCACTGTTATGAAGGGTTCGTTGCGAACCGAATGCCTGGCGCTACCGACGAAGAACTGTCGATTCTCGATATCGGCCGGTTGAATGCCCTAGCGTACCAGGCCGACGGGAAGATCGGCTCGACGCTGGTTCCGGAGGCGCAGTACCTCTATCAGTTTCGCTTGGGCGCCGGTAGCCAGAACTGGGATACGGCCGTCGCACTGTACAAAACCGCAGGCAAGACCCTACCGGGCGGCTCGTGTTATTCCGTCGGCGCGGGCGGACATATCTGCGGTGGTGGGTATGGATTTTTCTCACGCCAGCAGGGCCTGACCTGCGATTGGTTGTCCGGCGTCGACATGCTGGTGCCCAACCCGGACGGCACGGGTTTGCTGAAGGTGCACGTTTCACGCGAAAGCACCGCAGTTGATGAGCTGGATCTGTTCGCCGCCTGCTGCGGTGCCGGCGGCGGGCAGTTCGGTATCATCACCAGCTATTACTTCAAGGCGCTGCCCGAGGCCCCCAAGGAAGTCTGTTGGCTAGTGCTGGAATGGGACTGGGCCGATCTCACCCCCCAAGTTCTCAATCGCCTGCTGGCGGCCTATCAAGCCTGGTTCGTCGACAACCAAGCAAACCCCGACACCTGGGGCCTGGCGACCAAACTGGAGATGCGCCATCAGCACACTGGCAACGTGACATTAGGCATTCACTATGTGGACAAGAATGGACTGCTTGAGGACATGGCGCCCTTCGATGATTTCGTCAGCCGCCTGCTCGCCGCCGCCGGGATAAGGGCGACCGAATCCATCACGCCGTTCTACGTTGTTCACCTGCCGCGGGGCAGCCAGGCCGGACGCACGATCGACTCACTGGAGGTGGCGCATCAAGTGGCCAGGCGCATGGATTGGCTGGCCTTCACCCAATCGGTCAACGGCTCCGGCGACAACCAACGAGGCCGCTACAAGTCGGCCTACCAGAAAGGTATTTTTACGCCTCAGGTGCTCACCGCGATCTGGGCGACCCTGACCCGACCGGACCCAGAGAACTTCCTGACCCAGAGCCTGATCCAGATCCAGTCCTTTGGCGGTCGCATCAATGAAATGGATGGCCCGGTACGAGCGCAGACCTCGGCGGCCCAACGCTCGTCCTACCTCAAGTGGCAACCACAATGTTACTGGCGTGACGCGTCTGCCGAGTCGGACCAGGCCCACGCAGACTGGATCCGTGGACTCTATTTCCAAGCCTTCTCCGACACTGTGGGCGTACCCGTCAATGACCAGTTCGAGGGGTGTTACATCAACTATCCAGACTTGGACATGACGTTCCTGGGAGGCGATCCGGCCAACGAGAAAAACGACCAGTGGTACCGGATATTTTTCCCGAACACCATCATTGAAAGCCGCCTACGCCGCACCAAGAAACGCTGGGACCCTCACAATATCTTCCGTAACGAAATGTCAGTCCCGACAGGGCCGTAACCTGGATAAAGCGGGCGACCTCAGGTCGCCCGCTCGTCCTTCAATTCGATACGTTCAACCTTGCCCACCAGCAGTACATAGGACAACGCACCCAGCAGCGCGAGTACTGAGATGTACGTGATAGCCGGGGCAAACGAATCCCCGCTGGCCAGAAAGCCTATAACAATCGGCGTGGTGATAGCCGACAGATTGCCAATGAAATTGAACACGCCACCCGTTAATCCCAGCAACCGTGCGGGCGCCAGGGTCGACACCAGTGACCAGGTGATCGACGCCAGACCATTACCGAAGAATGCCACCGCCAGGAACGCAATCACCCAGCCTGTCGAGTCAACAAAGTTGGCCCCGATGATCGCTGTGGAAATCAGCAGCCCACCAATGATCGGCAGCTTACGCGCAAAGCCCACCGAAGCACCGCGACGAATCAGCCAGTCGGAAAACAGCCCCGAACACAGTACGCCGACAAACGCAGCCAGGAAGGGCAGGGACGCCAGCAGGCCAGACTTGATGAAGTCCATGCCGCGATATTTCACCAAGTAGGTAGGGAACCACGTCAGGAAAAACCACAGCGTCGAGTTCAGGCAGAACTGCCCCAGGTAAATGCCCCAGAGTTTGCGTTTGCTCAACACAATCCCCAAGTCAACCCAACTGAAGGGAGTCTTGCGTTTGGCAGTTTGCGAAGACAGGTCCACCAACCCGCCCCCCTCACGGATCAGTTCGATTTCAGCGCTGTTAACACCCTTGAAATCCCGTGGCTCACGGTACACCGCGTACCAGACCAAGGCCCAGAGAATTCCCACGGCCCCGGTGCTGAAAAACACTACTTGCCAGCCATAGTGATGCTGCATCCAAGCCAGTACGGGCGTCAGGAACGCCAACCCGACAAACTGCCCGGAGGTATAGAAACCAATGGCAGTGGCGCGTTCACGCTCGGGAAACCAGCTGGTGACCACGCGGCTGTTGATAGGATAAGCCGGGGCCTCCAGAGCACCCACCGCCATGCGTAAAACAAACAGTGCAATGAAGCTCGCGGCAAATCCGAGCATGACGGTGGCAATAGACCATAGCAACAAGGCCACGGTGTACAGAATACGTGGTGGAACCCGGTCCACCAGCCACCCACCAGGGATTTGCATGGCGGCGTAGGTCCAGCCGAAAGCGGAGAAGATCAACCCCACATGCACCGGGTCGATGCCCAAGTCAGAGGTCAGGGCGGGTGCGGCAATCGACAGGTTGCTGCGGTCCAGGTAGTTGATCACCACGGTGATAAACAGCAGGACCATGATGAAATAGCGCTTTCGGCTGGGCGTGACCAGCTTCGCCTGCCCTGTAAAGGATTCAGGTTGCATGGGGGGTGCCTCTTTTTATGTTTATTGAGGGACTTGTTGGAGAAAACGGATCAAAGGTGGGAGCGAGCAAGTCGAATCGTCGCACCGCCGCTCCCACATTGACCGCGTTCCTTCAGATGATTCGCGCGGGGCTTACCACTCCGCAAAACTCCCATCGGCATGGCGCCAGATCGGGTTGCGCCAGCGGTGCCCGATGGCAGCACGCTCGATCACATACTCCTCGTTGATCTCAATGCCCAGCCCCGGCCCGTTAGGGATTTTCACGAAGCCCTGGTCGTAGTCGAAAACCCCCGGATCGCGGACGTAGTCCAGCAGATCGTTGCTCTCGTTGTAGTGGATGCCCAGGCTCTGTTCCTGGATGAACGCGTTGTAGCAGACCGCGTCCAGTTGCAGGCACGCCGCCAGGGCAATCGGGCCCAGCGGGCAGTGCAGCGCCAGGGCCACGTCGTAGGCTTCGGCCATGTTGGCGATCTTGCGGGTTTCGGTGATGCCGCCGGCGTGGGACGCGTCGGGCTGGATGATGTCGACGTAACCCTCACTGAGCACGCGTTTGAAATCCCAGCGGGAGAACAGCCGTTCGCCAAGGGCTATCGGGGTGCTGGTCAAGGGCGCCAATTCTTTCAGGGCTTCGTAGTTTTCGCTGAGCACCGGCTCTTCGATAAACATCAATTTGTAAGGGTCCAGCTCCTTCATCAGCACCTTGGCCATGGGCTTGTGCACCCGGCCATGGAAGTCCACGCCGATGCCGACGTTCGGGCCCACCGCATCACGTACGGCAGCCACGTTGGCCAGGGCCAGGTCGACTTTTTCAAAACTGTCGAGAAATTGCAGCTCTTCGGTGCCGTTCATTTTCACAGCGGTAAAGCCGCGGGCAACGGCTTCTTTAGCTGCACGAGCGGTGTCTGCCGGACGGTCACCGCCGATCCACGAATAGACGCGGATCTTGTCCCGCACCTGACCACCCAGCAGGTCGCTGACCGACACACCGAGGGCCTTGCCCTTGATGTCCCACAGCGCCTGGTCGATACCAGCCAACGCGCTCATGTGAATCGCGCCGCCACGGTAGAAGCCGCCGCGATAGAGCACGGTCCAGATGTCTTCGATGTTGCGTGGGTCTTTGCCGATCAAGTAGTCGGAAAGCTCTTCCACTGCGGCGGCCACGGTATGGGCGCGGCCCTCGACTACGGGCTCGCCCCAGCCGGTCACGCCCTGGTCGGTTTCTACCTTGAGGAAGCACCAGCGCGGCGGGACGATGAAGGTCGTCAGTTTGGTGATTTTCATCTTCTTATCGCTCTTGTAGATGGAGAAAGGTAATCAGCCCAAGGCGTTCCAGGCCGCGACGTAGGCTTGGGCGCGGCTCGCCACTTGATCTGCAGTCATGCCCGGCTTGAATAACCCGGAGCCCAGGCCGAAACCTTTGACGCCCGCGTCGAAAAACACCTGCATGTTCTCTGGCGTAATCCCGCCCACCGGCAGCAACACCGTGCCCGCCGGCAATACCGCGAGCCAGGCCTTGACCACCGCCGGGCCCATTTGCTCGGCGGGGAACAGCTTCAACACATCGGCGCCTTCGGCCAGCGCGGCGAAGGCTTCGGTGGGCGTGGCGACCCCGGGCGACAGATACAAACCCGCCGCTTTGGCCGCCCGCAACACCTTGGCATCGCTGTGGGGCATGACGATCACTTGGCCGCCGGCGGCTTTCACCTGCGTCACCTGTTCGGGGGTCAATACGGTGCCGGCACCGATCAGGCAATCAGCCGGCAAGGTATCGCGCAGGGTGCGGATACTGGTGTACGGATCCGGTGAGTTGAGCGGCACTTCGATCACCCGAAAGCCGGCCTGGTACAGCACCTGGCCGATGCCCGCGGCCTCTTCAGGACGCACGCCGCGCAGGATCGCGATCAAACCGTTGTGTGTCAGTGCTTGCTTGAGCATGTCGGGCCTCTAGTCAGGTTGAACGGATGCGGCAACCAGCCCGGCGGCGACTGCGAGCTGCCACAAACCGCGCTCGGTGGCCTCTTGTGCGAGGGTCACGTGGGAAAAGCCGCAGAGTGCCAGCGCACGTTGGTAGCGGGTGCACAGTTGAGTGTTGCCCACTAGAACGATGTCGGGCTGCGGGTTGCTATTGAGTGCCAGCAATTCATGACCGATCAGCAGCCCGGACAGATAGTCCGCTTGCTCATGGCCCGCCAGCTCACCGGTCAGCCCCAGCGTGCGAGCGCTGAACAAGGTCGACAGCGGCCCGCGTTGGCCGTCCGCCGACAACGCTACCCGCACGCCCCGGTCAAAAGCCTCGGCCTGAAACTGCGCGGACGGTTGTTGGGTACGTCCCAGGATGCTGTGCTGGCTGAGCACGGCGAACAGCTCGCCGGTCATGAAGGTGTCGAAATGAGTGATACAGCCTTCCACCACCTCGACCCATTTTGAATGGCTGCCCGGCAGGCCGATCAACCGTCGGTTGGCCACATCGAGCGGCAAGCTTTGCAGCACCCCCAACACCTGGGTTTCTTCGCCGCGCATTACGTTAGGCAAGCCGCCGCGCTGGATCACACCAGGCACGATATGCACATCGACGCCCCGCAGGCTGCGCACAACGTGCAATGCCTGGCCGAGGGTCGCGACATCGGCCGGCGTGTCGCGATAAGCCGCTTCACTCCAACCCTGCGCACTGCCCACCATGCCGCAAGCGATGACAGGGAGCGTGGGCTGCTCATCCAGCCAATCGCTACAGGCAGCGTCAAACGCCAATTCGAAACCATTGCTGCACAAAACCCCGGCGATCTCCCGAGGCTCGGTGGGCAGGTGCATGATCCCCGACGCCAATGCGCGTCGTTCGAGGACGACGCCTGCGGGGCCGAGCTTATAAGCACGAAGGGAACTGGTTCCCCAATCGAGCGCGATCAATTGCGCCTGCATCGCTTCACCTGAAGTCTTCTGAGCGGATGAGGCGAATATAAACCCAAGAGCCTTAAAGTCTCAATATATAAATATCAGTCCCATATATAGGGAACAAAAACATCTAAAATATCGACAAGTCCAATGTCCGCATCGCCCCCATCCAGATCGCATGCTCGGTATGGTCTTTCAAGTCATCACCGGTATCGGGATGCAGAAACACCACCAGACCGTTGCGATTGAGCGCCAGCCACGGCAAGACCACGCCGATGTATTCCGGCTCAAACGCCAACTGACAACTCCAATCCGGGTGCGGCCCCACCGGGCGCTCATGTACTCGGCCCATGCGCAGCGGGAACAATTGCGCGGCCTCTTCGCAGAGCTTGCGCGCCTGATCGATCGTGCTGGCGTCGAAATAGATATGGGCGTGGTAGCCCTTGATACGTTGCATGACAGGCTCCGGACTCAATGATCGGCAAATCCTAGACCGCAATGGACGGCAGGGCCAGGCCAGTCAGGGATTGCGCGCTGCGGGCCTGCTCCGCCACCAGCCAGTCGACAAAGCGTTCGATCAACTGCCCCCGACGTTTGCGTTGGGGCAGCACCACGTAATAACCAAAACGCGAGATCACGGTGTCGCCAATCGGCCGGCACAGCCACTTTTGTTCCAGCAAGTTATCCACCAGGTGTCGCCAACCGATGGCCACGCCTTGCCCGGCAATCGCCGCCTGGATCAACAGCGTGTAGTTATCGAAGCGCAGTTGGCCAGGCGTGGGCGCGGCGGTGATACCCAGTTCGCGGAATACGCCGCTCCAGTCGAACCACTGGCTGTTGTTTTCCTGGCGCAGGTGCAGCAACGGGTACTCCTGCAGGCTCTGTATCGACAACGGGGTCGTGCGGTCCTTGAGCAACTGCGGGCTGCACACCGGAAACACCTCTTCGTTGAACAACCACAGGCTCTCGCCCTGCTTGAAGCGTCCGTCGCCAAACAACACGGCCACATCGATATCGCTGCGCAACGTGGCGTGATTGCGCTCGCTGGTGACCAGGCTCACATCCACCTGCGGGTTGGCTTCATGGAAGCGATGCAGACGCGGCATCAGCCAATAGGCGGCGAAGGCAAAATCGGTCGCCACTTGCAGCACTTCGTGCTGATCCTGTTGGGTGATGGTGCTCAAGCCCTGGTTGATGTTCTGCAAGCCGGCCTGTACGTGCTCGAACAGCAGCGCGCCGGCATCGGTCAGTTCAATGCCACGGTAGATGCGGTCAAACAGGCGCACCGCCAGTTGTTCTTCCAGGCGCTTGATCTGCTGGCTGATGGCGGGCTGGGTAGTGCCCAGTTCCATTGCCGCCGCGGTAAAACTGCGTTGCCGCGCTGCCGCTTCAAAGGCGCGCAGCAGATCCAGTGACAGGTCGCCGAGGGATTCATACATAAGCTGTGCTTATCCTAGACATTGCTTTTCATGGGCTTTACCACGTTTTCCATGGCCTGCATGCTCAATCGCATAAATATCGACTATGGAATGCCGCGAAACCATGAAGCGCAAGAACATTCTTTTCATCATGGCCGATCAAATGGCCGCGCCGATGCTTCCGTTCTACGGTCCTTCGCCTATCAAACTGCCGAACCTGAGCCGCCTGGCCGCCGAAGGCGTGGTGTTCGACGCCGCTTATTGCAACAGTCCGCTGTGCGCACCCTCGCGCTTTACCCTGGTGAGCGGGCAACTGCCGAGCAAGATCGGCGCCTACGACAACGCGGCGGATTTCCCTGCCGACGTACCGACTTATGCCCACTACCTGCGCCGCCTCGGCTACCGCACCGCGCTCTCGGGCAAGATGCATTTCTGCGGCCCGGATCAACTCCACGGCTATGAAGAACGCCTGACCAGCGACATCTACCCGGCCGACTATGGCTGGGCGGTGAACTGGGATGAACCGGACGTGCGCCCAACCTGGTATCACAACATGTCGTCGGTGCTGCAAGCCGGGCCGTGCGTGCGCACCAACCAGTTGGATTTCGACGAAGAGGTGGTGTTCAAGGCCCAGCAGTACCTGTTCGACCATATCCGCGAGGACGGTGACCAGCCGTTTTGCCTCACCGTGTCGATGACCCATCCACACGACCCGTACACCATTCCCAAGCCGTTCTGGGACCTGTACGACGACAACGACATCCCGCTGCCTGCAACCCCGCCACAGGCTGATCTAGACCCACATTCCCAACGCCTGCTCAAGGTCTACGACCTGTGGGACGAGCCGCTGCCTGTGGACAAGATCCGCGATGCCCGCCGCGCGTACTTCGGCGCCTGCAGCTACATCGACAGCAACGTCGGCAAGCTGCTGCAAACCCTGGAAGACACCGGCCTGGCAGACGACACCATCATCATCTTCTCCGGCGACCACGGCGACATGCTCGGCGAGCGTGGGCTCTGGTACAAAATGCACTGGTTTGAAATGGCCGCCCGGGTGCCGCTGCTGATCAGTGCGCCGGGGCAATTCAAGGCAGGCCGCGTGACGGCGGCGGTCTCCACCGCCGACCTGCTGCCGACCCTGGTGCAACTGGCTGGCGGAGAGCTTGAAGCTAACTTGCCACTGGATGGCCGCTCGCTGGTCCCGCACTTGCAAGGGCAGGGCGGGCATGACGAAGTGTTCGGCGAATACATGGCCGAAGGCACCATCGGGCCGCTGATGATGATCCGCCGGGGCGCCTACAAGTTCATCTACAGCGAAGACGATCCGTGTCTATTGTTCGATGTACACAACGACCCGCACGAGCAGAAAGAGCTCAGCCAGTCACCGGAACACCGGTCGCGGTTCGATGCATTCCTTAATGAAGCGCGGGCCAAATGGGACATTCCGGCGATCCACCAGCAGGTGCTCGCCAGCCAACGTCGTCGTCGCCTGGTCAGCCAGGCGCTGACCCAGGGCAAGCTGAAGAGCTGGGACCACCAGCCACTGGTGGACGCCAGTCAGCAATACATGCGCAACCATATCGACCTTGACGATCTGGAGCGTAAAGCACGTTACCCACAACCCTGCCAAAACCAATAAAACCAAGGGGAAGGCCATGATGAAGTTATCCACAGCACTGGGCGTCGGTCTGCTGGCATTAAGCAGCGCCAACGCTTACGCGGACTCGAGTTGCGAGACGGTGAAAATGGCCGATCCAGGCTGGAGTGATATCGCCGCGACCAACGCCATTACCGGTTTTTTACTGACCGGCATGGGCTACAAAGCCAAGGTCGATACCCTCGCGGTACCCATCACGTTTGGTGGGCTCAAGGACGGCCAGGTGGATGTGTTCATGGGTAACTGGATGCCCGCGCAGCAAGGCTTCTATGACAAGTTCGTGGCCAATGGCGATGTGGTGCAACTGGCGAAGAACCTCGACGGCACCGAGTTCACCCTCGCCGTGCCGGACTATGTGTGGGACGCCGGTGTGCATGACTTTGCCGACCTCAACAAATTTGCCGACAAGTTCGACAAGAAGATCTACGGCATCGGTTCGGGTGCACCGGCGAATATCTCGCTGCAAGAGATCATCAAGAAGAACGACTTCGACCTGGGCCAGTGGAAGCTGATCGAATCCAGCGAACAGGCGATGCTCGCCGAAGTGTCCCGGGCGGTGAAAAAACAGCGCTTCGTGACCTTCCTCGGCTGGACCCCGCACCCGATGAACGTGCAGTTGAAGATGCATTACCTCAAGGGTGGGGAGAAGTACTTTGGCGACACAGGCAGCGTGTACACGTTGACGCGCAAGGGCTATGCGCAGTCTTGCCCCAACGTGGGGAAACTGCTGACCAACCTGAGTTTTACCCAGGAGATGGAGAACAGCATCATGGCTGAGGCGGTGAACAAGAAAGTCAGCAATGCTGAGGCGGCGAAGGCGTGGATCAAGGCGAATCCGGCGGTGCTGGATAAGTGGTTGGACGGGGTTAAAACCGTGGATGGGCAGGATGCATTGGCGGCGGTAAAAGCCAAACTCTGACGCCCGACACCTATCCCTGTGGGAGCTGGCTTGCCTGCGATAGCATCACGCGTTTTAACAGGTAACCCAAGGCGCCTGCATCGCGGGCAAGCCCGGCTCCCACAGTCGGGTGATACCCTGATTCAAACCTTTTCAACCGAGCGCCCAATGCCCCGGCCCAACCGCCATACCCTTTTCCCCTTCCTGAGCTGGCTGCCGCGCCAAACCCGCGCCAGCGTCGGGCGGGACGCCATCGTCGGGCTCAGTGGCGCAGTCCTGGCGCTACCGCAATCCATTGCCTACGCATTGATCGCCGGTCTCCCACCAGAATATGGCCTCTACGCCGCGATTATCCCGGTATTGATCGCCTGCCTCTGGGGCTCATCCTGGCATTTGATCTGCGGCCCGACGGCGGCGATCTCCATCGTGCTCTATGCCAGCATCAGCCCGCTGGCAGTGCCCGGATCCCAGGACTACATCACCTTGATCCTGCTGCTGACCCTCCTCGCCGGAGTGTTTCAGTGGTTACTGGGCATGCTGCGCTTCGGCGCCTTGGTGAATTTCGTCTCGCACTCCGTGGTGCTCGGTTTCACCCTCGGTGCGGCGGTGGTGATTGCCTTGGGGCAGTTACCCAATCTGCTGGGGCTGGACCTGCCGAGCGAGGCCACGGCGATCAACAGCCTGCTGGCGCTGATCAACCACGCGGGGGAGTGGGATCATCCTTCGCTCGTGCTCGGGTTGGGCACCTTGGCCGTGGGTGTATTGCTCAAGTTAGTGGTGCCACGCTGGCCGACCTTGTTGATTGCCCTGACCCTGGGCAGCCTGGTGGCCTGGCTGTGGCCGGCGATGTTCGGGCACGTCGCGCTGGTCAGCGCCTTCGTCGGCAAACTGCCACCGTTCAGCCCGCTGCCGATGGATCTGGACATGGTCCTGCGCCTTCTGCCCAGCGCTGTGGCGGTGGGCATGCTGGGGTTGGTGACCAGCCTGTCGATTGCTCGCTCGTTGTCGGCACGCTCCCAACAATTGCTCGACGCCAACCAGGAAGTCCGCGCCCAGGGACTGTCGAACATCGTGGGCGGATTTTTCTCCGGGTATCTATCGGCCGGTTCCTTCACCCGTTCGGGCCTGAGCTACGAGGCGGGCGCCTGCTCACCCTTGGCCGGCGTATTTTCTGCGCTGTGGGTCGCAGTGTTTGCGCTGTTCGGCGCCGCGTTGATCGCCCATATCCCAATCCCAAGCATGGCCGCCAGCATTCTGCTGATTTGTTGGGGGCTGGTGGACCATCGGGGCATTCGCGCATTGTTCCGGGTCAGCCACGCCGAGTTCGTGGTGATGAGCCTGACCTGCGCCGCCACGCTGCTGCTGGAGTTGCAGACGGCGATCTACGCTGGCGTATTAGCGTCGTTGTTTTTCTACCTCAAGCGCACCTCGCAGCCACGGGTCCAGCAATGGCGTGACGGCGAGGAAGATGTGTTGCGGGTGGGCGGATCGATCTTTTTTGGCGCCAGCCATTACCTGCAAGTGCGCCTGCAAAGCTTGCAGGGCCAGCGGGTGGTGATCGAGGCGCAGCAGATCAACTTTATCGACTATTCCGGGGTGGAAATGCTGCACCAGGAAGCGCGGCGATTGAAGGGGTTGGGACGCAGCCTGACGTTGCGCCGGGCCAGGCCGCAGGTGGTGGAAGAGTTGAAGAAGCTGGAAGGGGCCGATAAATGCCCCCTCCATTTTGAAGACTGAACACATTTAGATTTGTGTCAGGCCAACTGCCGCCTTAACTCAGCCAGCACCGGCGCCGACTCCGGTCGTACGCCGCGCCACAGGAAGAACGCTTCCGCCGCCTGTTCCACCAGCATTCCCAAGCCATCCATTGCCTGCGCTGCGCCCTGTTCGCTGGCCCAGCGGCAGAACGCCGTAGGCTCCTTGGCGTACATCATGTCGTAGCAAAAAGTCTTTCCCGGCTCGATCAGGCTGCTGGCAATCGGCGGAACATCACCCGACAGGCTGGCAGAGGTGGCGTTGATGATCACGTCCACTGGCTCGCGCAACCAGTCAAAACCGCTGGCGGATACGGGACCAAGATCATCAAACAACGCGGTCAGCAATTCGGCCTTTTCGACGGTGCGGTTGGCAATGATCAACGAGGCCGGCAGCTCAGCCAGCAACGGCTCCAGAGCACCACGCACCGCGCCGCCCGCGCCCAGCAGCAAGATGCGTTTGCCTTGCAGGCTCAAGCCAGCGTTGATAGTCAAATCCCGCACCAGGCCGGCACCGTCGGTGTTGTCGCCTAGCAGGCTGCCATCTGCAAGTTTACTCAGGGTGTTTACCGCACCAGCGCGCAGGGCACGTTCAGTCAGGGTGTTGGCCAGACGATAGGCTTGTTCCTTGAACGGCACAGTCACGTTGGCGCCACGGCCTTGTAGGAAAAACTCACGGGCGCAGCCAGTGAAATCCTCCAGCGGAGCCAGCAAGGTGCTGTAGTCCAGCTGTTCGCCGGTCTGCTCAGCGAACAAGCGATGAATCAGTGGCGACTTGCTGTGGCCAATAGGGTTACCAAAAACGACATAACGATCCATCAAACCGCTGCCTTGGGTGCAACAACACCCAGCCAGTCGCGGTCTTGCAGGAAGTAGTCGGTCAGGCGTGCTTCTTCGCTGCCGGCCTCTGCTTTCCAGTCATAGCTCCAGCGCACTTGCGGCGGCAGGGACATCAGGATCGACTCGGTGCGGCCACCCGATTGCAGGCCAAACAGGGTGCCACGGTCATAGACCAGGTTGAATTCGACGTAGCGGCCACGGCGGAATTCCTGAAATTCGCGCTGCTGCTCGGTATAGGCCGTGGCTTGGCGGCGCTGGACGATCGGCAGGTAAGCGTCGATGTAGGCATCGCCAATGGCGCGTATGAAGGCGAAGCAGGTGTCGAAGTCCCACTCGTTCAAATCATCGAAGAACAGGCCGCCGATACCCCGGGGTTCGTTGCGGTGCTTGATGTGGAAGTAGCTGTCGCACCAGGCCTTGTAGCGCGAATAGACGTCCGGGCCGAAGGGTGCACAGGCCTGCTCGGCCACGCGGTGCCAGTGGATGCAGTCTTCTTCGTTGCCATAGTAGGGCGTCAGGTCAAAGCCGCCACCGAACCACCACACCGACTCTTCGCCTTCTTTTTCAGCAATGAAAAAGCGCACGTTGGCGTGGGACGTCGGCACGTGAGGGTTATGGGGGTGAATCACTAACGACACGCCGAGGGCCTCAAAACCACGACCGGCGAGTTCCGGACGATGGGCGCTGGCGGACGGCGGCAAGCCGCTGCCGAAGACGTGGGAAAAGTTGACGCCGCCTTTTTCGATCACCGAACCGTTTTCGATCACACGGGTACGACCGCCACCGCCGGCAGGCCGGGTCCAGGCGTCTTCGATAAAGCGAGTGTCCGTCTCGAAGGTTTCCAGGGCGCTGCAAATGCGGTCTTGCAGGTCGAGCAGGTAGGCTTTAACAGCCTCGGTGCGGGTAGTCATGGCATCACCTTGAATCGGGCAAAGCTACGCGAGGCCATTGGGCGTCGGCGGCAAATGGGCGCACAGGATACCACCGCACCGGGTTGCGCCGCAGTTGACGAAGATCAAGCTTAGGAGTCCGATAGGAGCCCTTCGCGACATTGACTTGAGGAGAGTGCAGATGGCCAAACGTATCCAGTTCCGTGCCCATGGCGGCCCCGAAGTGCTTGAGTATGTCGACTACACGCCGGCAGAACCGGGCCCGCTGCAGGTTCGCGTGAGCAACAAGGCCATTGGCCTGAACTTCATCGACACTTATTTTCGCAGTGGTCTGTACGCGCCACCGGCGTTGCCATCAGGCCTGGGCGCGGAAGGCGCCGGGGTGGTGGAGGCGGTGGGCAGTGAAGTGACTCAATTCAAGGTCGGCGACCGCGTGGCCTATGGCAGCGGCCCGTTGGGCGCCTACAGCGAGCTGCATGTGTTACCGGCTGCCAACCTGGTGCACCTGCCGGACGACATCAGTTTCGAACAGGCCGCAGGCGCCATGCTCAAGGGCCTAACCGTGCAATACCTGCTGCGCCAGACCTATGAGTTGAAAGGTGGCGAAACCATCTTGTTCCACGCCGCTGCCGGTGGCGTCGGCTCTCTGGCCTGCCAGTGGGCCAAGGCCTTGGGCGTGAAGCTGATCGGTACCGTCAGCTCGCCGGAAAAAGCCGCATTGGCCAAATCCCTCGGCGCCTGGGAAACCATCGACTACAGCAAGGAAAACGTCGCACAACGCGTACTGGAACTGACCGACGGCAAGAAATGCCCGGTGGTGTACGACGGCGTGGGCAAGGACACCTGGCTGACGTCGCTGGACAGCGTGGCACCGCGCGGCCTGGTGGTGAGTTTTGGTAATGCGTCGGGCGCCGTGGATGGGGTCAACCTGGGGATTCTGGCGGCCAAGGGCTCGCTGTATGTGACCCGACCGACGCTGGCGACCTATGCCAACAACCCGAAAAACCTGCAGGCGATGGCGGATGATCTGTTTTCGATGATCAAGAGCGGCAAGGTGCGCATTGATATCAATCAGCGGTATTCGCTGGCGGAGGCGGCGAAGGCGCAGACGGAGCTGTCGGCGCGACGGACAACGGGGTCGACCATTCTCTTGCCTTGAGGCTTTAGATCTCTGGGGCCTGGACGGTCCTCATCGCGGGCAAGCCCGGCTCCCACATTGAAATACGGTCATATGTGGGAGCCGGGCTTGCTCGCGATGACCTCAACTCGGTCTCAAGACGGCCGCACAATCTCACCACTCGCCAGATCCCGAATCAGGCTCGGGTTCTTGCGCCCACCCAGATTCCCACCCAGCACCAGATCCACCTGTCCACGGAAATACTGCTCCACGCGAATCCGCGTGCGCGCCGCCGGGCGGCCCTGAGGGTTGGCCGAGGTGGAGATCAGCGGCCCCACCAGCGAGCACAAATCCCGCACCAGTGGATGATCACTGACCCGCAACGCCACCGTGTCATGCACCCCAGTGATCCATTCGGGCAGCAAGTCCTGATGAGGCACCAGCCAAGTGTTAGGCCCCGGCCAGGTGCTGGCCATGCGATCTATCCACAGATCAGGGAAGTCTTCGAAGAGAAAATCGAACTGGCGGATGTTATCGGCAATCAGGATCAGCCCCTTATCCACTGAACGGCCCTTGATCGCCAGCAAACGATCCACCGCTTCCTCGTTCCAAGGGTCGCAGCCCAGGCCCCAGACCGCCTCGGTTGGATAGGCAATCACCGCGCCTGCGCGAATTTCTCGCGCGGCTTCCCGCACACGCCACCTGTTGACCATTACTCACTCTCCGGACTAAAGCTCTGCGCAGTTTACCGATCTTCGTTACAAAACCTAGCTGCGCGCAAGCCAACGACCGCTTTCACAGATAACCCGGCCCTCCAGTTCCAATTCCGTGAGCGTTGCCAGCACGTGGGACAGCGCTTGGCCGCTGGCAACCGCCAAGGCTTCGCTGGTGTGGGGAGCGGCATGCAGCAGCGCCACCAATGGATGAGTCACCGCGATCGGCGCTGGGCGGGACAACGCCTGCCAGCCCCGCAGGCCCTCAAGAATGTGTTCGATGGTCTCCACCAGCATTGCGCCATCGCGTATCAACTGATGGCAACCCTTGGCGCCCGGATGGTGGATGGAACCGGGGATCGCATACACCTCGCGCCCCTGCTCCGCCGCCAGCCGAGCGGTGATCAGCGAACCACTGGCGACGCTGGCCTCCACCACCAACACCCCCAGGGACAAACCACTGATGATGCGATTGCGCCGTGGGAAGTTGCCTGCCTGAGGAGCCGCATCCAAGGGGAACTCGGAAACCACCGCGCTGCCCTGGGCAATCATCGCTGCCGCCAGACGCCGGTGGCGCTGTGGATAAAAATTTTCCAGGCCGGTGCCCAACACGCCGATTGTCTGTCCACCGACATCTAATGCTGCCTGATGCGCCGCACCGTCTATTCCAAGCGCCAAGCCGCTGGTGATGACAAAACCGGCACTTGCCAGGCTGCGGGAAAACGCCGCAGCAGTGTCCATGCCAGGCCTGGATGCGCGACGGCTGCCCACCATGGCCAGTTGCGGCTTTTCCAGGATGGTGGGGTCGCCGGCGACAAATAACAGCGGCGGTGCATCTGCAATTTCTGCCAGTAGCGCGGGGTAGTCCGGCTGGTCCCACATCAGCAAATGCTGGGCCGGGCGCTCAAGCCAGGCCAATGCGGCACTGGCGCCGTCGCGAACTTCCTGGCTGCGCCGGGCCTCGCTGCAAACCAGTGGCAAACCCAGGGAGCGCCAGGCGCTGGCTGGTGCACTAATGGCTTTCGAGGCTGAGCCAAAGGCCTCGATCAATTTTTTGAAACGCTTGGGCCCAAGCTCCGGTAGCCGGTGCAAACGCAAGCGTGCTTCCAGTTCTGCCGGGGAAAAGGTGCGGATATCGGTCGATGACATGTGATCATCCTTGATCGGAACAAGCTGTGGATAACTCTGTTGGTAACTTATTTAGCTGGCTAATTATTGTGTTTGTTCAGGACTCTCGAAACGGTCCATCACCGCTAGCGAGCGTGAAGCGCTAAGGACCAGTCCGTAACTGAGTTTTTCATAGGTGCGAAACACCAAAAGGGTGCCGACACGTTCATCTGGAATCTTCACCGCAGCGCCCGTGATCCGGTCGCGCACGGTTTCCCCGGTTTTTGTCACCGTAAGCAAATGGCCTTCCACCAAGCCGTCGCGGCGTCCCTTGTTCAGGGTGACTGCGTCGAGCACACCAATCTGCGTCACGCCACGAGGCACGTCGATGATTCGCCCTGCAATGCGCTGCGCAGGCACTTGAGCCAGTAAGTCCGACAGAGAGGCTGAGGGCTGCGCGGCGAGCAAACGATCCCCCGGTCGCACCTCCTGGGTCACGCGTTGCACGGCCAAGGTCGTCACATCACCTGCCATCACAAAGCGGGCGGTGCCGATATCGTCGGCGTTGACGCCCAAGAACTCCTGGCTGTCAGGGTCGGTGTAAACCTTGCCCCGGCGGAAAATTCCATAGGTAGGTTGCGCAGGGTCCAGAACGCCCCGCGCGTGGACTCGCTCACCATTGGCACCCAGTACCCGCCCAGCCTCGGCGGCAATAATGTAAGGCGCGGTGTCCAGAATGTGTGGGGTATCAAGTATTCGGTTGTGCAGTAAAAAGCGCTGGATAGCCTTTCGGGTCTGGCTGTCCAGGGCCTGCGGGAGCTGTGGATAAGTGTCGCTGGACAGCGCCGGTACATGGGCCTCGGCAGTCATGGCCCACAACAGCAAGACGAGTAGCGATTTCCTCACGGGGTGAATCTCCTTTATTATGTACGTTCGCGTGAAACGCCTTGGCCTTAGCGGCTTTCGGACGTTTTCCACCGGCACTCCCGGGGTCCATCCCCGATGCCGACTTGCCTTTACCTCACATGTGCAGCAATTACGCTTATGGCTATTTTGAACATCCTCGAATTTCCGGACTCACGCCTGCGCACTATTGCCAAGCCAGTGGCCGTAGTGGACGCCAAGGTTCGTCAGTTGGTCGATGACATGTTTGAAACAATGTATGAAGCCCCGGGTATCGGCCTCGCCGCGACCCAGGTCGACGTGCATCAGCGCGTCGTGGTCATGGACCTGTCCGAAGATCGCAGCGAGCCTCTGGTGTTTATCAATCCTGAGTTCGAGACCCTGACCGACGAGATGGGCCAGTACCAGGAAGGCTGCCTGTCGGTGCCGGACTTCTACGAGAACGTCGACCGTCCGCAGCAGGTCAAGATCAAGGCCCTGGACCGTGACGGCAAGCCGTTCGAGCTGATTGCCGAAGGCCTGTTGGCGGTGTGCATCCAGCATGAATGCGATCACCTCAACGGCAAGTTGTTCGTCGATTACCTGTCCACGCTTAAACGCGACCGGATCAAGAAGAAGCTGGAAAAGAAACATCGCCAGCAAGCTTGATTCCTTTCTTTCAAAGGCTTGCTCCGGCAAGCCTTTTTCTTTTGTGAGACGTTTCCCATGACCGAGCCACTGCGCATCGTTTTTGCCGGTACCCCAGAGTTTGCCGCCGAACACCTCAAGGCTCTGCTCGATAGTCCCTACGAGATCGTGGCGGTCTATACCCAGCCGGACCGTCCGGCCGGTCGTGGGCAAAAACTGATGCCCAGCCCGGTCAAGCAGTTGGCCTTGGAGCACAACATCGTCGTGCTGCAACCGCCGACCCTGCGTAACGTCGATGCTCAAGCCGAGCTCGCCGCGCTGAAACCCGACTTGCTGGTGGTGGTGGCCTACGGTTTGATCCTGCCCCAGGCGGTGCTGGATATCCCCCGCCTGGGTTGCATCAACAGCCATGCCTCACTGCTGCCACGCTGGCGCGGCGCCGCGCCGATCCAGCGCGCCGTCGAAGCCGGTGACGCGATGAGCGGTGTAACCGTGATGCGCATGGAAGCAGGCCTGGACACCGGCCCGATGCTGCTGAAAGTCACCACACCGATCAGTGCTGAGGACACTGGCGGCAGCCTGCACGATCGCCTGGCCGAAATGGGCCCGCCCGCTGTCGTCCAGGCCATCACCGGTCTGGCGGCAGGTACTCTGGAAGGCGAAATCCAGGACGATAGCCTCGCCACCTACGCCCACAAGTTGAACAAAGACGAAGCGCGCATCGACTGGAGCCGCCCGGCCGTAGAACTGGAGCGCTTGGTACGCGCCTTCAACCCATGGCCGGTCTGCCACAGCACCCTCAATGGCGAAGCCCTGAAAGTACTGGCGGCCAGCTTGGCCGAAGGCAAAGGCGCACCAGGCGAGATCATCGGCGCCAGCAAGGACGGCCTGTTGGTCGCCTGCGGTGAGCAAGCATTGTGTCTGACCCGTCTGCAATTACCCGGCGGCAAGGCGCTGAACTTCAGCGATTTGTTCAACAGCCGCCGTGAGAAATTTGCCGTCGGGATCATCCTGGGCCAAGCGGTGGAAGCCCAATGAACCCACGTCTGGCCGCCGCCAAGGCCTTGGCCGCCGTTCTCAACGGCAAGGCTTCCCTCAACAGTTCGTTGCCGACCCAACTGGATAAAGTCGAAGACCGTGACCGCGGCTTCACCCAGGACCTGGCGTTTGGCACCGCCCGCTGGCAGCCGCGTTTGTCGGCGCTCGCGGCCAAGCTGCTGCAAAAGCCGTTCAAGGCTGCTGATGCCGATGTCGAAGCACTGCTGCTGGTGGGCCTCTACCAATTGCTCTACACCCGCGTTCCGGCCCATGCCGCTATCGGCGAAACCGTGGGTTGCGCCGACAAGCTGAAAAAGCCCTGGGCCAAGGCGTTGCTCAACGCGGTGCTGCGCCGCGCCCAGCGCGAGAGCGAAGCCCTGCTGGCCGAGCTGGAACATGACCCGGTGGTGCGCACCGCTCACCCGCGCTGGCTGCAAAAATCCCTGAAGGCGTTCTGGCCTGAGCAATGGGAAGCCATCTGCGCCGCCAACAATGCGCATCCGCCGATGATCTTGCGGGTCAATCGCCGTCACAAGACACGCGATGCCTATCTCACATTGCTGAGCGAAGCCGGTGTAGCAGCCAGTGCCTGTGTCTACAGCCAGGACGGTATCGTTCTGACAGAGCCTGGCGACGTTCGTAGCCTGCCTGGTTTTGCCGAAGGCTGGATCAGCGTGCAGGACGAGGCCGCCCAACTGGCCGCCGACCTGCTGGACCTGGCGCCCGGCCAACGGGTGCTGGACGCCTGCTGTGCACCGGGCGGCAAGACTTGCCACATCATGGAAGTAGAGCCTGGCCTCGCCGGCGTGGTGGCTGTGGATCTGGAAGCCAAGCGCCTGGTGCGCGTGCGTGAAAACCTCGCACGCCTGGGCCTGAGCGCCGAGCTGATCGCCGCCGACGGCCGCGACACCGCCGCCTGGTGGGACGGCAAGCCGTTCCAACGCATCCTGCTGGACGCACCGTGTTCCGCCACCGGGGTGATTCGTCGCCACCCGGACATCAAGCTGACCCGCCAACCCGACGACATCGCCGCCTTGGCCGTGTTGCAAGGTGAGCTGCTGGACGCGTTGTGGCCTACCCTGGAAGTCGGCGGCGTGCTGCTTTACGCCACCTGCTCGACGCTGCCCACCGAGAACACCGAAGTGATCGAAGCGTTCCTCACCCGCACCAGCGGCGCGCGGGAACTGGACCTCGACATCCAGGCCGGGATCAAGCAGCCTCATGGACGGCAGTTGCTGGCCCAGGAAGGCGGCCACGACGGATTCTATTACGCCAAGCTGATCAAGATTGCCGCCGCACGCGGCTGAATGGTTTTAAGGGAGTGACCGGATGAAAATCATCATCCTCGGCGCAGGGCAGGTCGGCGGTACGCTGGCCGAGCATTTGGCCAGTGAAGCCAACGACATCACCGTGGTCGACACCGACGCCGAGCGCCTGCGTGACTTGGGCGACCGCCTGGACATCCGCACCGTGCAAGGCCGTGCCTCGTTCCCCACGGTGCTGCGCCAAGCCGGCGCGGACGACGCCGACATGCTGGTGGCGGTGACCAACAGCGACGAGACCAACATGGTCGCCTGCCAGGTCGCCCACACCCTGTTCCACACCCCGACCAAAATCGCCCGGGTGCGTGAGGCGGCCTACCTGACCCGCGCCGGCCTGTTCGACAACGACGCGATTCCGGTGGACGTGCTGATCAGCCCGGAGCAGGTCGTCACCCACTACATCAAGCGCCTGATCGAGATTCCCGGCGCCTTGCAGGTGATCGACTTCGCCGAAGGCAAGGCGCAACTGGTGGCGGTCAAGGCTTACTACGGCGGGCCGTTGGTGGGGCAGCAACTGCGGCAGTTGCGTGAGCACATGCCGAATGTTGAGACGCGGGTAGCCGCGATCTTCCGTCGCGACCGACCGATCCTGCCCCAAGGCGATACAGTGATCGAGGCTGACGACGAGGTTTTCTTCATCGCCGCCAAAGCCAATATTCGTGCAGTCATGAGCGAAATGCGCCGTCTCGAAGAGAACTACAAACGCATTGTCATCGCCGGTGGCGGGCAGATCGGCGAGCGCTTGGCCGAGGCCATCGAAAGCCGCTACCAGGTGAAGATTATCGAGATGAACCCGGCGCGCTGCCGGTATTTGTCCGACACCCTCGACAGCACCGTCGTACTACAAGGCAGTGCCTCGGACCGCGACCTGCTGCTGGAAGAAAACATCGCCGACGCGGATATCTTCCTGGCCCTGACCAACGATGACGAAGCCAACATCATGTCGTCGTTGCTGGCCAAGCGGCTGGGTGCGAAGAAGGTGATGACCATCATCAACAACCCGGCCTACGTCGACCTGATCCAGGGCGGCGATATCGACATCGCCATCAGCCCACAACTGGCGACCATCGGCACCTTGCTTGCCCACGTGCGGCGCGGCGATATCGTCAGCGTGCACTCGTTGCGTCGGGGCGCGGCGGAAGCCATCGAGGCAATCGCCCACGGTGACTCGAAGTCGAGCAAAGTGATTGGCAAGGCCATCCGTGACATTGGCTTGCCGCCTGGCACGACCATTGGCGCGATCATTCGGGATGAAGAAGTCATCATCGCCCACGACGACACGGTAATCGCCACCGGCGACCATGTGATTCTGTTCCTTGTGGATAAAAAACATATCCGCGACGTGGAGAAGTTGTTCCACGTGGGGCTGAGCTTTTTCTGATCTTGTAGCCGCTGCCGCAGACTGCGATCGGCCCGCAGGGTCGTAAAATTTCCAGATCGCTGAAGACCTTTGGTCTTATCGCAGCCTGCGGCAGCGGCTACAGGTCTATACGGAGTTCACAACATGCTCGAATCCCTGGAAAAAATGCTCGCCAAGGGTGTGGATAACTCATTACTGCGGTTTGGTTTGGGCAAGGGTTATCTGGATCTGAAAGATAACGCCAAGGCGGCCGAGCATTTGCAGAAATGCGTCGAGTTTGACCCGAAGTATTCGGCGGCGTGGAAGTTGTTGGGGAAGGCGCAGTTGGGGTTGGGGGATAACGTCGCAGCACGACGAGCTTGGGAGAAGGGCATCGAAGCGGCCCTGGCACATGGCGACAAACAGGCCGAAAAAGAAATGACGGTGTTTCTGAAGAAACTCGATCGCCAAGCCTGAGGTGATCCCTGTGGGAGCTGGCTTGCCTGCGATAGCATCACCTCGGTGTAACTGAAAGACTGAGTTGCCTGCATCGCAGGCAAGCCAGCTCCCACATTAGATCTCCATTGGCCTATAGATCAGCGCAATTCAATACCACCGCGCCTCACCCGGTGGGCGCTTCTTGAAGCGCTTCATGCTCCACATGTACTGGCTCGGGTACGCCCCCACATACCGCTCCACCACCTTGCTCATCGCCGCGCATGAAGTGGCGGTGTCAGTGCTGTACATGTCTTCCGGCGCCGCCTCCAGAATCACCTTGTAGCCCGAACCGTCCGGCAGCCGCAGCGCATGCAGGAACACACCCACTGCCTTGCCGCCCGCCAACATGTTCGGCACAAACTTGCTGGTCAGCGCCTGGGTTGCAAAGAACGGCACGAAGATCCCGGCCGATTCCGCCGGCTCCGGGTCAGCGGGAATGCCCACCTGGCCACCTTTGCGCACTTCCTTGATCACACTAAGGATGCCTTCCTTGGTGGATGCGGCGACTCGGTTGCCCAACTGCACCCGCTGTTTGCGTAGCAGGTCATCCACCGCCTTGAGCTTGGGTGGACGGTAGAAAATGATCGGTTTGCACTGGCTGCAATAGAAGTGGTTCAACACTTCCCAGTTGCCCAAGTGGCTGGTGATGCCCACCACGCCTTTGCCCGAGGCCAGGGCTTCGTGCAGCACTTCCAGGCCTTCGACTTCACGCACCAGGTCGATGGAACGCTGGGCCGGCCAGATCCAGGCGCAGGCGCTTTCGGTCAACGACTTACCGATGTCCATCAGGCTCTGGCCTACCAGGCGCTCGCGCTCGGCCGGATCCATGTCCGGGAAGCATTTGGAGAGGTTGATTCGTACCGTTTCACGGGAGCGGTTAGGAGTTTTCCACATGATCCAGCCAATGGCCGAACCCACGGCTTGCACAGCGCGCCAGGGCAGCAGGGCAAACAACCGAAGAGCGCCTACCAACAAGGCGCCTTTAAACTTTTCCACAGGTCACTCCTGATCTTGTGCGGTGCGCAAAGCGGTCATTCTAACCGCCGTGGACCAAGGTGGCGTAGCGATCGCAGTCCCGAGTGTGGTCCATGACCATGCCCGAGGCCTGCATGAACGCGTAGCAGATGGTCGGTCCAACAAAAGTAAATCCGGCTTTTTTCAGGGCGCGGCTCATGGTTTCGGCCTCTGGCGTAATCGCCGGGACTTCGCTGCGGTCCTTGAAATGATTGACCTTGGGCACGCCGCCAACAAACGACCAAAGAAACTTCACCGGGTCCTCCAACGCCAGCCAGGCAGCGGCATTGCGCCGGGTAGCGTTGAGTTTCAGGCGGTTTCGAACGATACCCGGATCGAGCATCAGCGCCTCGATTTCTTCATCGCTCATCTGCGCCAGACGCTGTGCATCAAAGCCAAACAAGACCTTCCGATAATGCTCGCGTTTGCGTAAAACGGTGATCCAGGACAGACCCGCCTGGAACCCTTCGAGCAAAAGCAGTTCAAACAAGCCCTGCGCATCGCGCAGCGGCGTTCCCCACTCCTGATCGTGATAAGCCATGTACAGCGGATCTTCAGAACACCAAAAGCAGCGTGGCATAAGGCTCCAGGGAGTGGTGGCGGGGCCGAATCGGGTATACTCCCGCTCTTTAAATCGCAGCCCAAGTAACAGGTGAATTTCGTGAGCCAGCCTACGCCAGCCGTGCGTACCTTCCAAGACTTGATCCTCGCCCTCCAGCAATACTGGGCCGAGCAAGGTTGTGTGGTACTTCAGCCCTACGATATGGAAGTAGGCGCCGGCACTTTCCACACCGCAACATTCCTGCGGGCCATCGGCCCGGAAACCTGGAACGCCGCTTATGTGCAGCCCAGTCGTCGCCCGACTGACGGCCGCTACGGCGAAAACCCTAACCGCCTGCAGCACTACTACCAGTTCCAGGTGGTACTGAAGCCAAACCCTGACAACTTCCAGGAACTGTACCTGGGCTCGTTGAAACACGTCGGCCTGGACCCGTTGGTCCACGACATCCGTTTCGTCGAAGACAACTGGGAATCGCCGACCCTGGGCGCCTGGGGTCTGGGCTGGGAAGTCTGGCTCAACGGTATGGAAGTCACCCAGTTCACCTACTTCCAGCAAGCAGGCGGCATCGAGTGCTACCCGGTAACCGGCGAGATCACTTACGGTCTCGAGCGCCTGGCCATGTACCTGCAAGGCGTGGATTCGGTCTACGACCTGGTGTGGGCTGACGGTCCGTTCGGCAAGGTCACCTATGGCGATGTGTTCCACCAGAACGAAGTGGAGCAGTCGACCTACAACTTCGAACACGCCAACGTCGAGAAACTGTTCGAGCTGTTCGACTTCTATGAAAGCGAAGCCAAGCGCCTGATCGAACTGGATCAGCCGCTGCCGTTGCCGAGCTATGAAATGGTCCTGAAGGCATCCCACACCTTCAACCTGCTGGATGCCCGCCGAGCCATCTCGGTCACTGCGCGCCAGCAATACATTCTGCGTGTACGCACCCTGGCGCGCTCCGTCGCCCAAGCCTACCTGCTGGCTCGCGCCAAGCTGGGCTTCCCGATGGCGACCCCGGATCTGCGTGATGAAGTGTTGGCTAAGCTGGAGGCTGCACAATGAGTGCTCAAGATTTCCTGGTTGAACTGGGCACCGAAGAGCTGCCACCCAAGGCACTGAACACCCTGGCCGACGCGTTCCTGGCCGGTATCGAAAAAGGCCTGCAAACCGCCGGCCTGAAGTTCGAAGCGAAGAAAGTCTACGCCGCGCCACGCCGCCTGGCCGTGTTGCTCACCTCGCTGGAAACCCAGCAGCCGGACCGCAGCATCAACCTCGACGGCCCGCCACGCCAGGCGGCCTTCGATGCCGAAGGCAATCCGACACAAGCCGCGCTTGGTTTTGCCAAGAAGTGCGGCGTTGAGCTGAGCGAAATCGACCAGAGCGGCCCAAAGCTGCGTTTCAGCCAGGTCATCAAAGGCAAGGCAACCGCCAGCCTGTTGCCGACCATCGTCGAAGACTCCCTGAACGACCTGCCTATCCCTAAGCGCATGCGCTGGGGTGCTCGCAAGGAAGAGTTCGTGCGTCCAACCCAATGGCTGGTGATGCTGCTCGGTGACCAGGTCATCGATTGCACCATCCTCGCTCAGAAGGCTGGCCGTGATTCCCGTGGTCACCGCTTCCACCATCCAGAAAACGTGCGCATCACCGCGCCCGCCAACTACCTCAACGACCTGCGTGCCGCCTACGTGCTGGCCGACGCCAACGAGCGTCGCGAGCTGATCAGCAAACGCACCGAAGAGCTGGCACGTCTACAGGAAGGCACCGCCATTGTGCCGCCGAGCCTGCTGGACGAGGTGACCGCATTGGTTGAGTGGCCGGTGCCGCTGGTGTGCTCGTTCGAAGAGCGTTTCCTCGACGTGCCGCAAGAAGCGCTGATCACCACCATGCAGGACAACCAGAAGTATTTCTGCCTGCTGGACGCCGATGGCAAGCTGCTGCCGCGCTTTATCACCGTGGCCAACATCGAAAGCAAGGACCCGCAGCAGATCATCGCCGGTAACGAAAAAGTCGTTCGCCCGCGCCTGACCGACGCCGAGTTCTTCTTCAAGCAAGACAAGAAGCAGAAGCTCGAAGACTTCAACCTGCGCCTGCAGAACGTGGTGTTCCAGGAAAAACTGGGCAGCGTCTACGACAAGGCTGTACGGGTTTCCAAACTGGCCGCCTACATCGCGCCACGCATTGGCGGTGACGCCGCTTGGGCAGCCCGCGCAGGCCTGCTCTCCAAGTGCGACCTGGCCACCGAGATGGTCGGCGAGTTCCCGGAGATGCAAGGTGTTGCCGGTTACTACTACGCCCTCAATGACGGCGAGCCACAAGACGTCGCTCTGGCTCTGAACGAGCAGTACATGCCGCGCGGCGCTGGCGCCGAACTGCCGACCACCCTCACCGGTGCGGCCGTGGCCATCGCTGACAAGCTGGATACCCTCGTCGGTATCTTCGGCATCGGCATGCTGCCTACCGGCAGCAAAGACCCGTATGCCCTGCGTCGTGCAGCCCTGGGTGTGCTGCGTATCCTGATCGACAAAAAGCTCGACCTCGACCTGACCCAGGCCGTGGTGTTTGCGGTCGGCCAGTTCGGTACCAAGGTCAAGCAAGCCGGCCTGGCCGAGCAAGTGCTGGAGTTCGTGTTCGACCGTCTGCGTGCCCGTTACGAAGACGAAGGCGTGGACGTGTCGGTGTACCTGTCGGTGCGTGCCCTGCAACCAGGTTCGGCACTGGACTTCGACCAACGTGTACAGGCCGTACAGGCCTTCCGCAAATTGCCGGAAGCCGGTGCCCTGGCCGCCGTGAACAAGCGTGTGTCAAACCTGCTGAGCAAGGCCGAGAACCTCGGTAATGCCGAAGTCGACCCGGGCCTGTTTGCCGATGCCAAGGAGTTCTCGCTGAACTCGGCCATCGCCAAGGCAGAAAATGCAGTGAAGCCGCTGATCGCCGAACGCAACTACGCCGAAGCACTGGCCCGTCTGGCCAGCTTGCGTGAGCCGGTGGATGCGTTCTTCGAAGCCGTGATGATCAACGCCGAAGACGCGGGTGTGCGGAAAAACCGCTACGCCATGCTGGCGCGCCTGCGTGGGTTGTTCATCAACATCGCTGACATTTCCGTACTGGGCTGATCATGTTGAAACTGCTGATTCTCGATCGGGACGGAGTGATCAATTACGACTCCGACGCTTACATCAAGTCGGTGGAGGAGTGGATTCCACTGCCCGGCTCGATCGAGGCCATCGCGCAGTTGAGCAAGGCCGGCTGGACGGTGGCAGTCGCCACCAACCAGTCCGGCATTGCCCGCGGCTACTACGACATCGCCACCCTGGACGCCATGCACGCGCGTTTGCGCACATTGGTGGCAGAGCAGGGCGGTGAGTTGGGGCTGGTGGTTTATTGCCCTCATGGGCCGGATGAGGGCTGCGCATGCCGCAAGCCCAAACCGGGCATGCTAAAAACCATTGCCGAATATTACAATGTGCCGTTGACTGGCCTATGGTTCGTCGGGGACAGTCTCGGTGACCTGGAGGCGGCCAAGGCCGTCGACTCACAGCCAGTTTTGGTAAAAACCGGGAAAGGCGAAAAGACCCAGGGTAAACCCCTGCCGGTAGGCACCTTGATTTTTGACGATCTGGCGGCCGTTGCCGCAGAACTTATCAACAACTAGCAGCCCTTCTGACTTCCTGACCAAGGACTGTTCGGGAGCGCGCTTTTAACAGGCGGGCGTAGTCCCGCAACGGTAAATGCCGCCATGTCGATTTTGCAGGCCATCAGAACCTTCTTCTTTTACCTGCTGTTGGGCACCAGTTCGTTTCTCTGGTGCACCCTGAGCTTTTTTATCGCGCCTTTTTTGCCGTTCAAGGCGCGCTATCGTTTCATTAATGTCTTTTGGTGCCGCTGCGCGTTGTGGCTGACCAAGGTGTTCCTGAATATTCGTTTCGAGATCAAGGGCGCCGAAAACGTCCCGGACCAGCCTTGCGTGATTCTGTCCAACCACCAAAGCACTTGGGAAACCTTCTTCCTTTCTGCCTACTTCTCGCCGCTGAGCCAGGTGCTCAAGCGTGAGTTGCTGTACGTGCCGTTCTTCGGCTGGGCCATGGCCATGTTGCGACCGATCGCCATCGACCGCGACAACCCCAAGGCAGCGCTCAAGCATGTGGCAAAGAAGGGTGATGAGCTGCTCAAGGATGGGGTTTGGGTACTGATCTTCCCGGAAGGTACGCGTGTACCGTATGGCACCGTTGGCAAGTTCTCTCGCGGTGGTACAGCGCTGGCAGTCAATGCCAACCTGCCCGTGCTGCCGATTGCCCACAACGCCGGCAAGTTCTGGCCGAAGACCGGTTGGGCCAAGCGCGAAGGCACCATTACGGTGGTGATCGGCGAACCGATGTACGCCGAAGGCGAAGGACCGCGAGCCATTGCAGCGCTCAATGACCGCGCCGCAGCCTGGAATGAGGCCCAACAACGGGCCATGGGTTCATTGCCACCGCTGCCTGTTGAAATTGATTCGGCGGCAATTTGAATTTCTGTGGATAACCTGTGTACGGTTTGTTGGCGAATTGGCGTTTTTACCGAATAAATTGCTGATTTAATTACATATTTCTCAAGCTCATAAAACAACGAAAAAGGTGCATAAGTTTTTTCCGCATTAAAAAACCGGCTCTCGTGGCCGGTTTTTTATGCACAGGTAAAAAGCGTGCCAACTCACTCGTTCCACAACGGCAATTGCAGGCTGAATGTGGTGCCTTTCCCCACCTCACTCTCACACTCGACACGTCCACCATGGCGATCCACTACCGCCTTGACCATGGTCAGCCCCAACCCCAAGCCTTCGCTGCCTTGGGACGACGCAAAGCGCCGGTACTGACCAAACAAGACAGGCAAGTCCTCGGGGGCAATGCCAGGGCCCTGGTCGCTGATTCGACATGTCAGCCACTCGCCAGCACAGCTCAGACTCAACGTTACCGTGGTCCCGGACGGGCTGTATTTGATCGCGTTCTCCAGCACATTGAACAGAGCGCGAGTCAGCAGCGATTGATCCGCCGAGACCATCTCTTCGCCGGCCTCGTCCAGATCGTGAACCAAGTGGATACCCTTCAGTTGGGCAATTAGCGCCACTTGGTCAAACGCGTCGAGCACGAGCATGGCGAACAAGCTGGGCTGGAATTGGTAGCCGTCGGATTCGGCCTTGGCCAGTTGGACAAATGATTCAGTAAGGCTCAGCGCCCGTCGCACCTGCTGTTCGATCTGGGCGAACACCGGCGTGTCCCTTGAGGATTCGTGGCGCTGGACATCCAGCAAGGCCAGGATTGCCGAATGAGGCGCGCGCAAGTCATGGGACAGAAAACGCAGCAGGGTTTCCCGTTGCTGCTGGGCATCACGCTCGATGCTCAAGTCCGTCATGCTCAGCAGCCAACCCAGGGCCACATCGCCGTCTGCCGGCCGCAGGGGGGCCAGGTCCAGGCGTAGGCTGCGTTGCTGGGTGTCGCGGAACTCGACGATTTCCAACGTCGACAACGAAGGACGAAGGCCATCCTGTAGCGGTGGATAACCCAATCCGGCCAGTTGTCCGAGCAGGTTTTCGGCAATCAACTCATTACCAAACACGTCTCGGGCAATCCGGTTGGCCAGCAGGATCTTCCCCACCGGGTCGGTGATCAATGTCGCCACCGGCAAGCACTCCAGGCCGTCCGCCATGAAGCGCCGGGTATCGCGGGTACGGCTGACGGCTTGTTCCAGGGCAAAGATCCGCCCTTGCAACACATCGCCCTTGCTGGCGGGCGCACGACGGCGTTCGGGCAGCACCTTGGGTTCGTTGTCCAGGCGGGCCAGTTCCCAGCCGAAATAGGCCAGGATCACGCTCAGGCGGCGCCAGTTCCAGATCAGGTAGGCGAGCAGTAAGCCGATCAGACACGCTGCAGGCGACCACCAGCCACCTAGGCGCAACAAGCCCCAGGAACTGAGGAGGGCGGCGCTCATGCAGCCCAAGGTCAACCACAGTGCGTAGCGGGGGCGGAACAGCAACAAGCCCAGCAGCAGGGCCACCATGGCGGTGGCCATCAACGCTGCCAGCCAACCGGGCAACACTACGATGCTGCGCTCTTGCAGCAGACCATTGAGGATGTTGGCCTGAATCTCGACGCCAGCAGTGGTGCCCACACTGGCTGACAGTGGCGTGACATAACGGTCGCCCATGCCGGGCGCGGTGGCACCCACCAGAATCAGGCGATCACGCAAAATCTCAGGCGGAACCTCTCCACGCAACACGCTGACATAGGGGACACTGGCAAAGCCGGCACTGGCATCAATGAAAGGAATCCGAATGGCATTCTCCCGCTGCCAATCGGCACGCTCCGATGGCTCGGACAGGCCCGGCATCGAGGCTTTCTGTCCAGCCAGTTCGAACGCCAGCCACGCCAACTGTGGCGTCATTTGGCCGGGTGGACCTTCACGTAAATAGAGGCTGCGAACAATGCCATCGCTGTCGGCTTCAACATTGATATGGCCAACACCCCGGGCACAATCACGCAGCGGCAGCACGGGTTGGATTTGCGCCACAGGCTGGCCATAGCGAGGCATCCCCTCACGAATCAGTGGCAGCAATACATTGCCGGCGTTGCAGATGGCCTCGGCCAAACGTTGATCGTTGGCGGGCTCACGGGCCGGCTCGCTGAAAATCACATCAAACAGAATGCCTGCGGGTTTGGCAGCACTCAGGCGATCAATGAGGTCGGCGTGTATGCGCCGCGACCACGGCCATTGGCCCAGCTGTTTAAGGCTGCGGTCATCAATGGTCACCAATAGAATGCGTGGATCAACCGATAAGGGGCTGAAGCGGCGGAGGCTGTCATACAGCAGGTTATTGAGGGCAAGACCCGGGCTCAGGGACAGGAATGCCGTCATGGGCAACAACAGGAGGCTAATCCACAGCCACTCACGAACCAGGCCGTTGAACAGCCGCTGGGCCTGGGTCGGCTGGCGCTTCTCAGCCCTGCGCCACAGCCTCACCGGTCAACCGCCGGAGGTCTGCTGCACACGCGTCGCGGGCGGGTAGTAGAAGATGTCATAGACCCCGGTGGCTCCTTCCAGACCCTGTTCATCATAAGCAGACAAGCGCACGTGGTAGAACGACGCTTTCAGCCCAGTGAAGCTCATTTGCGGCTTACTGGAGAAGTTTTCCTGCTTGATGTTCATGAACTCCTTATCGGTAGCGACCTGTGCTCGATAACGCTGAGCGCCCGGCAGCGGTCGCAGGAACAGGGTCCAGACCGGCGCATCGCCCTTCTGGCCATCCTGGCCCACCAAGGTAGGAGGGTCCAGCAGCTCTACCGGCTTGAGCTCCCCTTGTTTCTTGAACACCAACCCTTGGCGAGCGCCGACCTTCACTTCGCCCGCCACCGGACCGACCACCGGTTTCTTTTTAATGGCCTTAGTAGTGGGCGGCGTCTCATCACGATTGACCGCCACTTGCCCATTAAGCACTTCAACCACCGATTGTTCGCCATCGTTGCGAACCCGGAAGTGCGTACCGCGTACACCGAGTACGCCCACCGGGGTCACGATCTGGAAACGGTCATAATCGCTGGCACGCTTGATCACATAGGCTTCGACCTGGCCCTGCTCAAGAATGACCTGAGGGATCGCCTGTTCCTCTACCAGGTGCAAGCGGACCTGGGAGCTGGAAGGCAGCACGATCCGCGAACCATCCCCCAGCAGCAGGCTGACAAATGCCGAAGGAGAGGTTTTCACACTCTCCTGCTCATCAATGACCATGCCTTCCATCAGAACGGTCGGCACGCCTTTGTCATCCAGCTTCCAGGCTTCGCCCGTCAGATGCTGGACGACGGCCGGCAACGGCTGCGCACGACATAGCAGGTTGTCATCAATGTAGGGGGCGCGGGGAAGAGCGGGGCGCGCAACGGCAGGCAGACTGACTGCACCCAGCGTAACGATCAGGCCTGAGCCTAACAGTGTGGAAAAGAGGTGACGGTATCGGTAGGAAAAGAAGGTCATGGCGCTCATCAAGATTCTAGTTCTAATGGGTCATCAGAAAGCACTTTCAGAAAGCGTCTTGCAGCAGGAAGACCTTGAATGCCGCCTACGATACCCGATGATGTATCGCACTCGATAGCCGTAATGTTCGGGGCGTGGAATCCATTGAGAGGATGACACGTCCCTGTGTCGAACCCGGCCATGTGCCCTGGTCCGGGGTATACATCGAAGAAACACTGTCCTTCTCATCCCTCCGACAACAGTTCGTGGCGAACCTCGGACTGTGGTTGACACATCCTGTGTCGGAGCGCCTCCCGCGCTCCAATCTGTGTGTCACTCAGCGGGAGAGAATTTACCTACAGCAGAGGTGCATCAGGGGAATCTGCAACATTTGTTCAGATTCAACACAACTAGAAGACCCAGCGCTGGTTCTCTTGAGTCACGCTGGCTTGCTGGAAGGGCGAGCTCGCGAAGCCCATTCCATTGCCTGGTTCACTTAATGTCTGCCGCTTGTCAAAGGGGGTAGGTGCCACTGCCGGGCTAGAGGCTCCTACCGTTTCGGTCCCCAGACCCGCCGCGATCACCAACAAAACCATCCTCCCCCACACATTGACCCGCTCCATAACGATCGCTCGTCCCGACACAGCATAAAGCCTGATTGCCATTGATCCTTTTCCTGACGGTCTCGAGCCGGTATCTTCCCAGCTTGGGTATTGATGATTTCCTACGGCTTAACGGCCATTTGATATCAGCGTACCTATAGATCCAGGGGGCTTGAGAATTTGGCGATAATTGTTCAGATTCAACAGCTAGAATTTACGCAGTACAGCCCTTATCGAAACAGGCCGACAACTAGCCGCACTCTTCAAGAAGAAAGGACCCTCCCATGCGTGTCGCAATACTGGATGACGAACCTGCAGAATTACGGCGGGTGGAACAGACACTGCGACAAATCCCCACCGCCTCGGAACAGCCATGGACGCTGCATTGCTTTGAGAGCGGTGAAGATTTACTGCGCCAACTGCGCCGTGAAACGTTTGACCTGCTGATTCTGGATTGGCAATTGCCTGATTTGAGCGGTCTGGCACTGTTGCGCTGGACGCGTGAGCACATGGAGGTACCACCCGCCGCCATCATGCTCACCAGCCGAGATGCCGAGAGCGATATCGTTCAGGCGCTGAACAGTGGCGCAGATGATTACGTCAGCAAGCCCTTTCGTCCGAACGAGCTCAAGGCTCGTGTGACAGCCGTCCTGCGACGCCATGGCTTGCAGAAATCCGCCGCCGGCGAAGTACTCACCTTCAATGACCTGACATTCGATGACGCCGAGCTGACCGTCACTCGGGCCGGCAAGCCCATCAGCCTGACCGAGCGCGAGTACCGCTTGGCCCGGTGTCTGTTTGCTAACTTGGCGCGTCCGCTGTCCCGTGAGTACCTCTATGAACGGTTCTGGACCCATGAAGAGATGGTGTCCTCACGCCCGTTGGATACGCATATCTATCGTCTACGCAACAAACTGGGGCTTACCGCGGACAGGGGTTGGCAATTGCTGACGATCTATGGATATGGATATCGGTTGGAGAGTGTGACGACCACTGACAACTGAGACGCTTTTTGATGTTCCACGTGGAGCATTTCTAAAAACCTCAATTCCAGTCCAATAAAAAAGGCCAACGCTAAGCGTTGGCCTTTTTGTTTTACCGACTGAGAACCCTATTAGAAGTCCAGGTTGGACACAGCCAGGGCGTTGCTCTCGATGAAGTCACGACGAGGCTCAACCGCATCACCCATCAGGGTGTTGAAGATCTGATCCGCACCAATGGCGTCTTCGATGGTCACCCGCAGCATACGGCGCTGGGCTGGGTCCATGGTGGTTTCCCACAGCTGATCCGGGTTCATTTCGCCCAGACCTTTGTATCGCTGAATGGTGTGACGTTTGGTACTTTCGGCCATCAACCAGTCCAAGGCTTCCTTGAACTCCTTGACCACTTTCTTACGTTCGCCACGCTGAATATAAGCACCGTCGTCCAGCAGAGTGCTCAGTTGCGCGCCGAGGGTCACAACGGTCTTGTAATCGTTGCTACCGAAGAAGTCGCGGTTGAAGGTGACGTAGTTCGACAGCCCGTGGGAGATCAGTTCGACCTCTGGCAGCCAGACGTTACGTTCACGGTCTTCACGCAGGCTGGCTTTGTAGACCAGGCCGGATTTCTCCACGGTACGCAGGCGAACTTCGTACTGGGCCAGCCAATCCTGCATGTGTGCGTGATCGCCCAACTGCTCCAGGCTGACGGCTGGCAGGTAGATGAAGTGCTCGGTTAGCTCCTGGGGGTACAGGCGCGACAAACGCTTGAGAGTCTTCATTACCATGCGGAAGTCGTTTACCAAGCGCTCCAGCGCCTCACCGGAGATCCCAGGGGCCTCATCGTTCAAGTGCAGGCTGGCATCTTCCAGGGCCGACTGTGTCATGTACTCTTCCATGGCGTCGTCGTCTTTGATGTATTGCTCTTGCTTGCCCTTTTTCACTTTGTACAACGGCGGCTGGGCGATGTAGATGTAGCCACGCTCGATCAGCTCCGGCAACTGACGGAAGAAGAACGTCAGCAGCAGGGTACGGATGTGCGAACCGTCGACGTCAGCATCGGTCATGATGATGATGTTGTGGTAGCGCAGCTTGTCGATGTTGTATTCGTCACGGCCAATGCCACAGCCCAGGGCCGTGATCAAGGTGCCGACTTCCTGCGAGGAAATCATCTTGTCAAAACGTGCCTTCTCGACGTTGAGGATCTTACCCTTCAACGGCAGGATGGCCTGGGTACGACGGTTACGGCCCTGCTTGGCGGAACCGCCAGCAGAGTCACCTTCCACCAGGTACAGTTCGGAGAGAGCAGGGTCCTTCTCCTGGCAGTCCGCCAGTTTGCCCGGCAGACCAGCGATGTCCAACGCGCCTTTACGACGGGTCATCTCACGGGCTTTACGTGCTGCTTCACGAGCGCGAGCCGCGTCGATCATCTTGCCGACAACCAGCTTGGCTTCGTTCGGGTTTTCCAGCAGGAAGTCGGAGAAGTACTTGCCCATCTCCTGTTCCACTGCAGTCTTCACTTCGGAAGAGACCAGTTTATCTTTGGTCTGGGAGCTGAACTTTGGATCCGGCACTTTCACCGAGATAATCGCGGTCAGGCCTTCACGTGCATCGTCACCGGTGGTGGCGACTTTATGCTTCTTCGCCAAGCCTTCCGCTTCGATGTAGGTGTTGAGGTTACGTGTCAGTGCGGAACGGAAACCCACCAGGTGAGTACCACCATCGCGCTGTGGAATGTTGTTGGTGAAGCACAACAGGTTCTCGTTGAAGCTGTCGTTCCACTGCAGGGCAATTTCCACACCGATGCCGTCTTCACGCTGAACATTGAAGTGGAACACCTGGTTGACCGCAGTCTTGTTGGTGTTCAGGTATTCAACGAACGCCCGCAGGCCGCCTTCATACTTGAACAGCTCTTCCTTGCCGCTGCGCTCATCCTTGAGGACGATACCCACACCGGAGTTGAGGAAGGACAGTTCACGGATCCGCTTGGCCAGGATGTCCCAGCTGAAGTGGATGTTCTTGAAGGTCTGGTCGGATGGACGGAAATGAATCTGGGTACCGGTGGTTTCGCTCTCGCCGACGATTTTCATCGGTTCTTGCGGAACGCCGTGAACGTAAGTCTGCTCCCAGATCTTACCGCTGCGACGCACGGTCAGCACCAGCAGTTCGGAGAGGGCGTTCACCACGGAAACACCTACACCGTGCAAACCGCCGGATACTTTATAGGAGTTGTCGTCGAACTTACCGCCAGCGTGGAGCACGGTCATGATGACCTCTGCCGCCGATACGCCTTCTTCTTTATGCACATCTACCGGAATGCCGCGACCGTTGTCGCGCACGGTGATGGACTCGTCCGGGTGGATGATGATGCTGATGTCGTCGCAGTGACCGGCCAAAGCTTCGTCGATCGAGTTATCGACCACCTCGAACACCATGTGGTGCAGACCGCTGCCATCATCGGTATCGCCGATGTACATACCGGGACGTTTGCGTACGGCATCCAAACCTTTAAGCACTTTAATGCTGGTCGAGTCGTACGTATTTTCTTCGCTCATGCCTTCACTCCCGATGGTCGTGGGTCTGGGTGATACGGCCTTGTTCCACGTGGAACAAAGCGACTGGCGTTTCCGTCTGCCAGCCTTCCCTCAATAATTCGTGGTCTACACAGGTGATAAACACCTGGCAGCGTAAGTCTTCCAACAAGCGGCAAAGCGCGCGGCGGTGCTGCTCATCCAGTTCGGACGGCAAGTCATCCACCAGATAAATACACTGACCTCGCCGGGCCTGGCTAACCAGATGCCCTTGGGCGATACGCAGGGCACACACCACCAACTTCTGCTGACCGCGAGACAAGATATCTGCGGCATTATGTGCACCTAGTCTAAGGCGCAAATCAGCCCGTTGTGGTCCGGCCTGGGTGTGGCCAATTTGCTGATCCCGTTGCAAGGACGTCGCGAGCACTGCACTCAGCTCTCGCTCTTTGTCCCAACCTCGGTAATAGCTCAGCGTTAAACCTTCGAGCTCCAACAACTCGCTCAAGGTTTGCTCAAAGACTGGTTTCAAGGCTTTGATATAAGCGCGGCGGTATTCATCTATTTCAGCGCTGGCCAGGCACAGTTCCCGGTCCCAGGCAGCTTGTGAAGCGGCGTCAAGTGTACCATGCCGCAGCCATGAGTTCCGCTGCCGCAGGGCCTTCTGCAGGCGCTGCCAAGTGGCCATGAAACGCGGTTCCACGTGGAACACTCCCCAATCGAGGAATTGCCTGCGGATTTTCGGTGCACCTTCCAACAGTCGAAAGCTGTCGGGGTTGATCAGTTGCAATGGAAGAATCTCTGCCAACTGCGCCGCACTGCGAGCGTTCTGCCCATCAATACGAATCTGAAACTCCCCCTGACGATCACGAGATATCCCCAGGCTGCTATGCCCGCCTTCGGCCAATTCGACTTGACCAAATACCGTGCACGCCAATTGTTCGTATTGAATCACCGGCAATAAACGGGCACTGCGAAAGGAACGGGCAAGGCCCAACAAGTGAATGGCTTCCAGCACGCTGGTTTTACCACTGCCGTTGGCGCCATGGAGGATATTGATACGAGGAGAGGGGGAGAAGGTCACCGGGTGCAGATTGCGCACCGCGGTGACCGAGACACGACTGAGGGACATCTAGCTTCTGCTGAACATGATTACAGGCGCATCGGCATGACAACGTAAGCCGAATCATCGTTGTCGGACTCTTGCACCAGAGCGCTGCTGTTGGAGTCGGACAGAATCAGGCGAACCTGTTCGGTAGTCATTACACCCAGCACGTCCAGCAAGTAGCTGACGTTGAAGCCAATTTCCAGGTTGCCGCCGTTGTAGTCGACGCCCACTTCTTCTTCCGCTTCTTCCTGCTCCGGGTTGTTGGCCTGAATTTTCAGCTGACCGTTGGCCAGTTGCAGACGAATACCACGGTACTTTTCGTTGGACAGAATCGCAGTACGGCTGAACGCTTCACGCAGAGCTTGACGATCACCGATCACCAGCTTGTCTCCACCTTTAGGCAGCACACGCTCGTAGTCCGGGAACTTGCCGTCTACCAGCTTGGAGGTGAAGGTGAACTCGCCGGTGGTCGCACGGATATGATGCTGGCCCAGAACAATGCTGACGTTGCCGTCCGGTTCGGTGAGCAGACGTGCCAACTCGAGGATACCTTTACGCGGCACGATGACCTGGTGGCGATCCGGTTGACCGATATCGGCCTTCATCGAGCACATAGCCAGACGGTGACCGTCGGTGGCTACGGCGCGGATGATGCCTTCCGATACTTCCAGCAACATACCGTTGAGGTAGTAACGCACATCCTGCTGGGCCATGGCGAAGCTGGTGCGCTCGATCAAGCGACGCAGCTTGCTTTGTTCCAAGCTGCAGGTCAGCGAACCCGGGCCTTCTTCCACGGTCGGGAAATCGTTGGCAGGCAAGGTGGACAGCGTGAAACGACTACGACCCGCCTTAATCACCAGCTTCTGCTCGTCGACCTTGATGTCGATCAGCGCATCGTTGGGCAGGCTTTTGCAGATGTCCATCAGCTTGCGCGCTGGCACGGTGATCTCGCCAGGCTCGGCGGGCTCTTCCAATTGGACACGACCAACCAGTTCGACTTCCAGGTCGGTACCGGTCAGCGACAGTTGCTGGCCTTCGACAACCAGCAATACGTTAGAAAGCACCGGCAAGGTCTGTCGGCGCTCGACGACACCTGCGACCAGTTGCAGGGGTTTCAACAGGGCTTCGCGTTGAATGGTGAAATGCATGGTCTAGTCCCTTGCCTTAATAAGCTGCGCTGGTGTTCATCAAGTAGTCAGTGTACGCAGCAGGTTCTTGTAGTCCTCGCGAATATCCGCGTCGGATTCCTTAAGTTCGTTGATCTTGCGGCACGCGTGCAAGACCGTGGTGTGGTCGCGACCGCCAAACACATCACCAATTTCCGGCAGGCTATGGTTGGTCAGCTCCTTGGAGAGCGCCATGGCCACCTGACGAGGACGTGCTACCGAGCGCGAACGGCGCTTGGACAGCAGGTCAGAAATCTTGATCTTGTAGTACTCGGCCACCGTGCGTTGAATGTTATCCACACTGACCAGTTTGTCCTGTAGCGCCAACAGGTCTTTCAGGGATTCGCGAATCAGCTCGATGGTGATATCGCGGCCCATGAAGTGCGAGTGAGCGATGACCCGCTTGAGCGCGCCTTCCAGTTCACGCACGTTGGAGCGAATGCGCTGGGCAATAAAGAATGCAGCGTCGTGGGGCAGATCGACTTTCGCCTGATCGGCCTTTTTCATCAGGATTGCGACCCGTGTTTCCAGCTCCGGCGGCTCTACCGCAACGGTCAAGCCCCATCCAAAACGCGACTTCAAGCGCTCTTCCAGGCCTTCGATTTCCTTTGGGTAACGGTCACTGGTCAAGATGACCTGCTGGCCACCTTCGAGCAAGGCGTTGAACGTATGGAAAAACTCTTCCTGGGAACGTTCCTTGCGGGCGAAGAATTGAATGTCATCGATCAGCAGTGCATCAACAGAACGGTAGAACCGTTTGAACTCGTTGATTGCATTGAGCTGCAAGGCCTTGACCATGTCAGCCACGAAGCGCTCAGAGTGCAGGTACACAACCTTGGCATTCGGGTTCTTCTTTAATAGATGGTTACCCACAGCGTGCATCAAGTGAGTTTTACCCAAGCCAACGCCACCATAAAGGAACAGCGGGTTGTAGCCGTGCTTGGGGTTGTCGGCGACCTGCCAGGCGGCCGCACGGGCCAGCTGGTTGGATTTACCTTCGACAAAGTTCTCAAACGTGAACGTGCGGTTCAGGTAGCTGGTGTGCTTGAGCGCACCTTCGACCTGCACGGTACGTTGCTCGGCACGAATCGGTGCCAGCTGTGAGCTGGCACCTGCCATCGGATCGAAACTGTCACGGGATGGCTCTTCGTTCATCGGCGCGTTTTTCTGCGTCGATGATTTGGAAGGGGTCACAGCAGCAGGCGCACCCAGCGTGTTGTTGACCGGAGCCGCCGCAGCCTGGGCTTGCGATACGGCAGCCGCCAGCGGCGCGTTCGGTGCGGCACGAGGTGCGGAACTGCGCTTGCTGCCTATTAATAAGGAGAGCACTGGGGAAAGCCCATTGCCATGTTCATCGAGCAATTCGAGAACGCGGCTCAGGTACTTCTCGTTGACCCAGTCGAGAACAAAGCGATTGGGCGCGTAGACACGCAACTCGTCGCCTTCGGCTTCGACCTGTAGCGGACGGATCCAGGTGTTGAATTGCTGGGCAGGCAGCTCATCGCGCAAAAGCTCCACGCACTGCTGCCAAAGTTCCACTGACACGGATATCCCCTAAGTTGAAAGCCGGTGAGGCAAAAACAGCCGCCATTGTAGCGGCCAGCCGCCCACTTATCCACATGTAGGTTGCTCACAGGCCACCAAGAATCAATGCTTTAACCGTAAAAAAGGCGACAAATGGTCTGTGCATAAGCTCTGTGGATAAGCGACCCTAAGCTCGTTGTACAAGTGGGGGCGAAAGTCTGTGGGTAACTGGCCTGTGGATAACTAGCCATTCCACACACAGCTTATCCGATAGCGCAGCACAGGCAGAGCACCGTTTCTCCCCTGTGTTGTCATTCTCTGTACATCACGTAGAACATGGCCTGAAGGCAGTTATCCACAGAAGATGGTCTCCCTAGCTTTTATAAGCTTTACAGAAAAGCTTTAAATAACTTCCTTCTTTATTTTTATATCTATGGCATTGCTCATGAAAGCTCGAGGGGTTGAAAACGTCTCGAATACCTAATTAAAGGAAAAGCTGGTTGGAAATTGACCTAGAGGCTTGCTTTCTCTAGAATCGCCGGTCTCTTAAAACGGGGGCCATTCCGGCCCGTTGTGGACGAACCAGGTAACACGCCATGAAACGTACTTTCCAACCCAGCACCATCAAACGCGCCCGTACCCACGGCTTCCGTGCCCGCATGGCCACCAAGAACGGTCGTGCCGTCCTGTCGCGTCGTCGCGCCAAAGGTCGTGCGCGTCTGGCAGTTTGATAATCCGGCACTGGTGGTGAGTCAGGACTTCAGTCGGGAAAAGCGTCTGCTAACCCCCCGGCATTTCAAGGCAGTCTTTGACTCCCCCACCGGCAAGGTTCCGGGGAAAAATCTCCTGCTCCTTGCGCGTAACAACGATCTTGATCACCCCCGTCTTGGGTTGGTGATTGGCAAGAAGAGCGTAAAGCTCTCCGTTGAGCGCAATCGCCTCAAGCGTCTGATGCGCGAATCGTTTCGCCTCCACCAGGACACTCTGGTTGGTTGGGATATTGTTATCGTCGCGCGCAAAGGCTTGGGGGACGTAGAAAACCCCGAATTGATTCAGCATTTCGGCAAGCTCTGGAAACGTTTGGCTCGTACCAACAAGCCAGCACCAGCAGTCAGCCCCGAAACTGTAGGGGTAGACAGTACTGATGCGTAAACTGGCCCTCGTTCCGATCCAGTTTTACCGCTATGCCATTAGTCCTCTGATGGCAAATCACTGTCGCTTCTACCCCAGTTGTTCCTGCTACGCGTTGGAAGCCATAGAAAATCATGGCCTTCTGCGCGGTGGCTGGCTGGCCTTTCGTCGTTTAGGTCGCTGTCATCCGTGGAATCCCGGTGGTTATGACCCGGTTCCACCTATCCCTACCTCCCGTTCTTCTTCGATGGCCGAGTAATCATGGATATTAAACGCACGATCCTGATCGTCGCCCTGGCAATCGTGTCCTACGTCATGGTTCTTAAGTGGAACCAGGACTATGGCCAGGCTGCCCTGCCGACTCAGAATGTTGCTACCAATCAGGCTGCACCGGCTATTCCGGACACCCCGTTGGGTAACAATGCTGCCGCCAGTGCCGATGTACCCAGCGCGAATACCAACACCAGCGCACCTCTGGAAACTCCAGTCGTTACCAATAAAGACCTCATCCACGTCAAAACGGATGTGCTGGACCTGGCTATCGACCCACAAGGCGGTGATATTGCACAGCTGAAGCTGCCGCTGTATCCACGTCGCCAAGACCATCCAGATGTTCCGTTCCAACTGTTCGATAACGGTGGCGAACGTACTTATCTGGCTCAAAGTGGCCTGACTGGCACTGACGGCCCGGATGCTCGTGCTACCGGTCGTCCGATTTATTCGACCGAACAAAAGTCTTATCAACTGGCTGATGGCCAGAATCAGTTGAACGTCGACCTGAAATTCAGTCACGACGGCGTCAACTACATCAAGCGTTTCAGCTTTACCCGCGGTTTGTACGATCTGAAAGTCACTTATCTGATCGACAACGAAAGCGCCAAGCCATGGACGGGCAACCTGTTTGCCCAACTCAAGCGTGACGCAAGCGCTGATCCATCTTCCAGCACCGCTACCGGCACAGCTACTTACCTGGGCGCTGCCCTGTGGACAAGTAACGAGCCGTACAAAAAAGTGTCGATGAAAGATATCGACAAGGGCTCGCTGAAAGAAACCGTTCAAGGTGGTTGGGTTGCCTGGTTGCAACACTACTTCGTGACCGCGTGGATTCCGGCCAAGGGTGATGCAAACCTGGTTCAAACCCGTAAAGACAGCCAAGGCAACTACATCATTGGTTTCACTGGGCCGGTATTGACCGTCGCGCCAGGTGCCAAGGCAGAAACCAGCGCTACTCTGTACGCCGGTCCGAAAAGCCAGGCTGTGCTCAAAGAGTTGTCCCCAGGTCTGGAATTGACTGTGGATTACGGCTTCCTGTGGTTCATTGCCCAACCGATTTTCTGGCTGTTGCAACATATCCACAGCATCGTCGGTAACTGGGGCTTCTCGATCATCTTCCTGACCATGCTGATCAAGGGGATCTTCTTCCCACTGTCGGCTGCCAGCTACAAGTCGATGGCGCGTATGCGTGCCGTGGCCCCGAAACTGGCCGCGCTGAAAGAGCAACATGGCGATGACCGGCAGAAAATGTCGCAAGCCATGATGGAGCTGTACAAGAAAGAGAAGATCAACCCGTTGGGTGGATGCTTGCCGATTCTGGTACAGATGCCGGTATTCCTGTCGCTGTACTGGGTACTCCTGGAAAGCGTGGAAATGCGCCAGGCTCCGTTCATGCTGTGGATAACTGACCTGTCGATCAAAGACCCGTTCTTTATCCTGCCGATCATCATGGGCGCGACCATGTTTATCCAGCAGCGCCTGAACCCTACACCTCCGGATCCGATGCAGGCCAAGGTAATGAAAATGATGCCAATCATCTTCACCTTCTTCTTCCTGTGGTTCCCGGCTGGTCTGGTTCTGTACTGGGTGGTCAACAACGTGTTGTCGATCTCTCAACAGTGGTACATCACACGTAAGATCGAAGCGGCTACCAAAAAAGCCGAGGCGTAACTTACTCTGTGGATAACCACTCAAGACGCCCCCTAGTGGGGCGTTTTGCTTTCCGTCACTTTTGTCTGGGTACCCGTTGATGAGCGCTCCTCGTGAAACCATCGCCGCCGTTGCCACCGCTCAAGGTCGTGGTGGTGTCGGCATCGTCCGTATTTCCGGGCCGCTCGCCCGCGTGGCGGCACAGGCCATCAGTGGCCGTGAGCTGAAACCGAGGTATGCCCATTACGGCCCGTTCCTGGGCGATAACGAAGAAGTCCTGGACGAAGGTATTGCCCTGTATTTCCCTGGGCCCAACTCCTTCACTGGTGAAGATGTTCTGGAGCTGCAAGGCCATGGAGGCCCGGTTGTCCTGGACATGTTGCTGCAGCGCTGCCTGCAACTGGGTTGCCGCCTGGCCCGGCCGGGTGAATTCAGTGAACGCGCGTTTCTCAATGACAAGCTCGACCTGGCGCAGGCTGAAGCTATCGCAGACCTGATCGAGGCCAGTTCTGCACAAGCTGCGCGCAATGCGTTGCGCTCGTTGCAGGGCGCGTTTTCCCTGCGTGTGCATAACCTCACCGAACAGTTGATCAGCTTGCGGATCTACGTCGAGGCGGCCATTGATTTTCCGGAAGAGGAAATCGACTTCCTCGCTGATGGCCATGTATTGGCCATGCTCGATAAGGTCCGTGATGAGTTATCCACCGTTCTTCGCGAAGCCGGGCAAGGCGCATTGCTGCGTGACGGGATGACCGTAGTGATTGCCGGTCGACCGAATGCCGGCAAGTCCAGCCTGCTCAATGCCTTGGCCGGGCGTGAGGCGGCCATCGTTACAGAGATCGCCGGCACTACGCGAGATATCTTGCGCGAACATATCCACATCGATGGTATGCCGCTGCACGTCGTGGATACCGCAGGGCTGCGCGATACCGATGACCAGGTGGAAAAAATCGGTGTGGAGCGAGCGCTCAAGGCCATTGGCGAGGCCGACCGGGTGTTGTTGGTGGTAGATGCCACTGCTCCGGAGGCTGTGGATCCTTTTGCTCTATGGCCGGAATTCCTCGAACAGCGGCCGGATCCGGCCAAAGTCACCCTGATTCGAAACAAGGCGGACCTCACGGGAGAGCCAATTGCTTTGGAAGTCAGTGAGGATGGCCACGTGACCATCAGCCTCAGTGCCAAGTCGGCAGGCAATGGTCTGGAACTGCTGCGCGACCACCTCAAAGCGTGCATGGGCTACGAACAGACATCGGAAAGCAGCTTCAGTGCCCGCCGCCGGCACCTGGAGGCTCTGCGACATGCCAGCGCGGCCCTTGAGCATGGACGAGCGCAGCTGACGTTGGCTGGAGCAGGAGAGCTGCTTGCCGAGGATTTGCGCCAGGCTCAACGGCTGCTGGGAGAAATTACTGGCGCATTCAGCTCCGATGATCTGCTGGGCAGGATCTTTTCCAGCTTCTGCATCGGTAAATAGTCCTTCGTTACTCACAGACAGGCCATTCGTGCCTGTCTGTTCCGTCCGTTTCAGGGCACTCAACTCCAACTTTTGACAAACGCTATCGGTAGCGGCGGCTTTTTCGTGGGCGCTATTTGCTGTGGCGGACGCTTTTCTGTGGATTAAGCCCTGTGAATAACCACCCTTGTGCCCAGTTGATAACAGGGCGCGAAAACTGAGTAAAACTCCCTCTGTGGATAACCACCTGTTTAATCCACAGGCTTAAACCACTTATCCAAGGGCCTCATTGGTACCTAACCACAGACTTTTGAATCTCTGTACACAGCGTAAAATATAGCCTGTAGGATTCTATCCACAGAAAGTAGGCTCAGTAGAAATAAACATAAAAACAAAGATTTAATAAATTTCTCTCTTTTAATTTCTATTGTCTGTGATTCATCCACAGCTGGTTAAATTTTGTGCAAAGGGTTCTTTAGGAAGGGCGAAGTCCCTATACTTGCCAACGCGTTCGAAAACCAAAGCTCGAACGCCCATTCCTAATTACCTACATGAAGCAGGCACGAGGTGCGTGGTGGATTTCCCTTCCCGTTTTGAAGTGATCGTCATCGGCGGCGGTCATGCCGGTACCGAGGCAGCACTGGCGTCAGCACGCATGGGGGCAAAAACCCTGTTGCTGACGCATAACGTGGAAACCCTCGGTGCCATGAGCTGTAACCCTGCCATTGGTGGGATTGGCAAAAGCCATCTGGTCAAGGAAATCGATGCCCTGGGCGGCGCGATGGCCATGGCCACCGATAAGGGTGGTATTCAATTTCGCGTATTGAACAGCCGCAAAGGCCCGGCTGTGCGAGCCACTCGGGCTCAAGCCGACCGGATCCTGTACAAGGCCGCTGTCCGCGAAACCCTGGAAAACCAGCCGAACCTGTGGATATTTCAACAAGCCGCCGATGACTTGATCGTCGAACAGGATCAGGTACGCGGTGTTGTCACCCAAATGGGCCTGCGTTTCTTCGCAGAATCCGTGGTGTTGACCACTGGTACCTTCCTCGGTGGACTTATCCACATCGGTATGCAGAACTATTCCGGTGGTCGTGCCGGTGATCCACCGTCAATCGCCCTGGCTCAGCGCCTTCGCGAACTGCCGCTGCGGGTGGGCCGCCTGAAAACCGGTACACCACCGCGTATCGACGGTCGTTCTGTGGATTTCTCGGTGATGACCGAGCAGGCCGGTGATACGCCGATTCCGGTGATGTCGTTCATGGGCTCCAAGGAACAGCATCCCAAGCAGGTCAGTTGCTGGATTACCCACACCAACGCCCGAACCCACGAAATCATTGCCGCGAACCTCGATCGTTCGCCGATGTATTCCGGGGTGATCGAAGGCATTGGCCCGCGTTACTGCCCGTCGATCGAAGACAAGATCCACCGCTTTGCCGACAAGGAAAGCCATCAGGTGTTTATCGAACCGGAAGGTTTGACCACCCACGAGCTGTACCCGAATGGGATTTCCACTTCCCTGCCGTTCGACGTGCAAATCCAGATTGTGCAGTCGATTCGCGGCATGGAAAACGCCCATATCGTGCGGCCTGGCTATGCCATCGAGTACGACTACTTCGATCCGCGTGATTTGAAGTACAGCCTGGAAACCAAAGTTATCGGCGGCTTGTTCTTCGCCGGGCAAATCAACGGCACCACCGGTTACGAAGAGGCCGGCGCCCAAGGTTTGCTGGCCGGAGCCAACGCAGCATTGCGCGCTCAGGGCAAAGACAGCTGGTGCCCGCGTCGTGATGAAGCGTATATCGGCGTGTTAGTCGACGATTTGATTACCCTGGGAACCCAGGAACCGTACCGGATGTTCACTTCCCGGGCCGAATACCGCCTGATTCTGCGTGAAGACAACGCCGACCTGCGCTTGACCGAAAAAGGTCGCGAATTGGGCCTGGTGGATGACGTGCGTTGGGCCGCCTTCTGCAAAAAACGCGAAAGCATCGATTTGGAAGAGCAGCGCCTGAAAAGTACCTGGGTTCGCCCGGGCACCGAGCAGGGCGATGCCATTGCTGAAAAATTCGGCACACCGCTGACTCATGAGTACAACCTGCTGAACCTGCTGTCCCGTCCGGAAATCGACTACGCTGGTCTGATCTCGGTAACTGGCGGCGGTGCAGAAGATCCACAGGTCGCCGAACAGGTCGAAATCAAGACCAAGTACGCGGGCTACATCGATCGCCAGCAAGACGAGATCGTTCGTCTGCGTGCCAGTGAAGATACCAAGCTGCCTGTGGATATCGATTACACGAACATCTCGGGTCTCTCCAAAGAGATCCAAAGCAAGCTGGGGATAACTCGGCCGGAAACCCTGGGCCAAGCGTCGCGTATCCCGGGCGTCACCCCGGCAGCCATTTCGCTGTTGATGATTCATTTGAAAAAACGCGGCGCGGGCCGTCAGTTGGAGCAAAGCGCTTGAGTTCGTTGGTCACCTTGCAACACGCCGAAGAGTTATCCACAGGCGCTCGCCAACTTGGCATCAACCTGACCGAGGCCCAGCACGAACTGCTGTTGGGTTATCTGGCCCTGTTGATCAAATGGAACAAGGCTTACAACCTCACCGCCGTACGGGATCCTGATGAAATGGTTTCCCGGCATTTGCTCGACAGCCTCAGCGTCATGCCGTTTATCGAAAATGGCCGCTGGCTCGACGTTGGCAGCGGTGGTGGCATGCCTGGCATCCCATTGGCGATCCTGTTTCCCGAGTCGCAAGTGACCTGCCTGGACAGCAACGGCAAGAAAACGCGCTTCCTGACGCAGGTCAAACTCGAACTCAAGCTGGATAACCTGCAAGTTATCCACAGCCGCGTCGAAGCCTTCACGCCTGAACAGCCTTTCAACGGAATTGTGTCCCGGGCGTTCAGCAGCATGGAGAACTTCAGCAACTGGACCCGCCATCTTGGCGACCGCGATACGCGTTGGCTGGCAATGAAGGGCGTTCATCCAAGCGACGAGCTGTTAGCATTGCCGGCAGACTTCCACCTCGATAGCGAACACGCCTTGGCCGTACCCGGTTGCCAAGGCCAACGCCATCTGCTGATACTGCGCCGCACGGCATGATTGGGAACACAAGCAAGAATGGCTAAGGTATTCGCGATAGCGAACCAGAAAGGTGGCGTGGGCAAAACCACCACCTGCATCAACCTCGCAGCATCCCTGGTCGCTACCAAGCGTCGGGTGCTGTTGATCGACCTCGATCCACAGGGCAACGCCACCATGGGTAGCGGTGTGGATAAACACGGCCTGGAAAACTCGGTCTACGACTTGCTGATTGGCGAGTGTGACCTGGCCCAGGCCATGCACTATTCCGAGCACGGTGGTTATCAACTGCTGCCGGCCAACCGCGATTTGACTGCGGCGGAAGTGGTGCTGTTGGAAATGCAGATGAAAGAAAGTCGTCTGCGTAGCGCCTTGGCGCCGATCCGCGAGAACTACGACTACATTTTGATCGACTGCCCACCGTCGCTGTCGATGCTCACGCTGAACGCATTGGTTGCCGCCGATGGGGTGATTATCCCCATGCAGTGCGAGTACTTCGCCCTGGAAGGCTTGAGCGATCTTGTGGATAACATCAAGCGTATCGCCGAATTGCTCAATCCGAACCTGAAGGTCGAAGGTTTGCTGCGGACGATGTATGACCCGCGGTTGAGCCTGATGAACGATGTGTCGGCGCAGCTCAAGGAACACTTTGGTGATCAGTTGTACGACACCGTGATTCCACGCAACATTCGCCTGGCCGAAGCGCCAAGCTATGGCATGCCCGCGCTGGCGTACGACAAGTCATCCCGTGGTGCTATTGCCTACCTGGCCCTGGCGGGCGAGATGGTTCGTCGCCAACGCCGCAACTCCCGCACCGCTGCAGCCCAGCCAACTTAAGGAATCCTCATGGCCGTCAAGAAACGAGGTCTCGGACGTGGACTGGATGCACTGCTGAGTGGTCCGACTGTCACTTCGCTTGAAGAACAGGCGGTACAGGCCGATCAGCGTGAGCTGCAGCACCTGCCGCTGGATCTGATCCAGCGTGGCAAATACCAGCCGCGCCGGGACATGGATCCCCAGGCATTGGAAGAACTGGCGCAGTCGATCAAGGCCCAGGGCGTGATGCAGCCAATCGTGGTTCGCCCGATTGGTGGTGGTCGCTTTGAAATCATTGCCGGCGAGCGCCGCTGGCGCGCCAGCCAGCAGGCTGGCCAGGAAACCATCCCGGCGATGGTCCGCGATGTGCCGGATGAAACCGCCATCGCCATGGCGCTGATTGAAAACATCCAGCGCGAAGACCTCAATCCGATCGAGGAAGCGATTGCCCTGCAGCGCTTGCAGCAGGAATTCAAGCTGACTCAGCAGGAAGTTGCCGATGCCGTGGGTAAATCCCGTGTCACGGTTTCCAACCTGCTGCGCCTGATTGCCTTGCCGGAAGTGATCAAAACCATGCTTTCCCACGGTGACCTGGAAATGGGTCATGCCCGTGCATTGCTCGGGTTGCCGGAAAATCAACAGGTTGAAGGGGCGCGACACGTTGTCGCACGAGGTCTCACCGTTCGTCAGACTGAGGCTCTGGTTCGCCAATGGCTCAGTGGTAAACCTGCACCGGTCGAAACGAGCAAACCTGATCCGGATATTGCACGCCTGGAGCAGCGCCTGGCCGAACGCCTAGGCTCTGCGGTGCAAATTCGTCATGGGAAGAAAGGCAAAGGGCAATTGGTCATCGGATATAACTCATTGGATGAGCTTCAGGGCGTCCTTGCCCACATCCGCTGAAACAATTGCTTCTGTAGCGCGCAGTCGGAAATCACTACCCGGCAGTTGAATAGGGGCAGAACCGCCCCTATACTCTGCGCGCATTTTGTCGGCACAAATTATGCCAAGTTATTGATTTCCGGCAGCCGACTATTGAGGAGCAAGAGTGATGGAAACCCGCACGCCAAACACGTTGCCGTTCCATCGCTTGGCCGTTTTCCCGGTTTTAGTGGCCCAATTTGTCATTTTACTGATTGCCGCTTTGGCGCTTTGGTATTGGCATGGAGTCGTTGCCGGATATTCAGGACTCTGCGGAGGCCTGATAGCCTTGCTGCCCAATATGTATTTTGCTCACAGGGCCTTTCGGTTTTCCGGCGCCCGAGCAGCCCAAGCCATCGTCCGGTCTTTTTATGCTGGCGAGGCGGGGAAATTGATTTTGACGGCAGTGCTGTTCGCACTGACCTTTGCAGGTGTGAAGCCATTGGCGCCGCTAGCTGTATTCGGCGTCTTCGTGTTGACCCAACTGGTTAACTGGTTCGCTCCCCTGCTTATGAAAACAAGACTTTCGAGACCTTAGGGCGTTTGAGGCAACCATGGCAGAAACAACCGCTTCGGGCTATATCCAGCACCACTTGCAGAACCTGACCTTCGGTCAGCTACCCAATGGCGGCTGGGGCTTTGCCCACACCGCAGCAGAAGCCAAAGAAATGGGCTTTTGGGCATTCCACCTGGATACTCTGGGCTGGTCTGTCGCATTGGGTCTGATCTTCGTCCTGATTTTCCGCATGGCGGCAAAGAAGGCGACTTCCGGTCAGCCAGGTGCTTTGCAGAACTTCGTTGAAGTATTGGTCGAATTCGTCGATGGCAGCGTGAAAGACAGCTTCCATGGCCGTAGCCCGGTGATTGCACCACTGGCACTGACTATCTTCGTCTGGGTGTTCCTGATGAACGCCGTCGACCTGATACCGGTCGACTGGATTCCTCAACTGGCCATCCTGATCACCGGCGATGCACACATTCCATTCCGTGCCGTATCGACCACAGACCCTAACGCCACCCTGGGCATGGCCCTGTCGGTGTTTGCGTTGATCATTTTCTACAGCATCAAGGTCAAGGGCATCGGCGGCTTCATCGGCGAACTGACCCTGCACCCGTTTGGCAGCAAGAATATTTTCCTGCAAGCGTTGCTGATTCCGGTGAACTTCCTGCTGGAATTCGTGACCCTGATCGCCAAGCCGATCTCCCTGGCTCTGCGACTGTTCGGCAACATGTATGCCGGCGAGCTGGTGTTCATTCTGATCGCTGTGATGTTCGGCAGCGGTCTGCTCTGGCTTAGCGGCCTGGGCGTAGTTCTGCAGTGGGCGTGGGCTGTGTTCCACATCCTGATCATCACCCTGCAGGCGTTTATCTTCATGATGCTGACCATCGTCTATCTGTCGATGGCGCACGAAGAGAACCATTAAGACCAGTCTCGACTAGTCTGATGTCCCTCCCGGTCAAACGGGAGGGTGGCCTGAAAGGGCTATGAAACGATTTGTTTTACCGCTTTAAAATCTAAAAAACCTAAACCATACGACGTAAAAGTCGGGAGGAAAGATGGAAACTGTAGTTGGTCTAACCGCTATCGCTGTTGCACTGTTGATCGGCCTGGGCGCCCTGGGTACTGCCATTGGTTTCGGCCTGCTGGGCGGCAAGTTCCTGGAAGGCGCAGCGCGTCAGCCAGAAATGGTTCCAATGCTGCAAGTTAAAATGTTCATCGTTGCCGGCCTGCTCGACGCCGTAACCATGATCGGCGTTGGTATCGCTCTGTTCTTCACCTTCGCGAACCCTTTCGTTGGTCAACTCGCTGGCTAATCACTCGAATTTTTCGAGTTGATTGGGGTGATGGACAACGAATGAGCGAGGTGTTGGCGTGAACATTAATGCAACCCTGATTGGCCAATCCGTTGCGTTCTTCATTTTTGTAGTGTTTTGCATGAAGTTCGTGTGGCCTCCGGTCATCGCGGCTTTGCACGAACGTCAGAAGAAGATCGCTGATGGATTGGACGCTGCCAGCCGTGCAGCTCGCGACCTGGAGTTGGCCCAAGAGAAAGCGGGCCATCAACTGCGCGATGCGAAAGCACAGGCAGCTGAAATCATTGAGCAAGCCAAGAAACGCGGTAATCAGATCGTCGAAGAGGCTGTTGATAAAGCCCGCGTCGAAGCTGAACGTGTGAAGGCTTCGGCTCATGCCGAGATCGAACAGGAACTGAACGGCGTCAAAGACGCGCTGCGTACCCGACTGGGTGCTCTGGCGGTCGGCGGTGCTGAGAAGATCCTCGGTGCCACAATCGATCAAAACGCGCACGCGGAGCTGGTTAACAAACTGGCTGCTGAAATTTAAGCGAGGGCGATCATGGCAGAATTGACCACGTTGGCCCGACCTTACGCTAAGGCAGCCTTCGAGCACGCCCAGGCCCACCAGCAGCTGGCCTCTTGGTCAGCCATGCTCGGCCTGGCTGCAGCAGTGTCGCAAGACGACACTATGCAGCGCGTGCTCAAGGCCCCGCGACTGACGAGCGCAGATAAGGCCGCCACGTTTATTGACGTGTGCGGCGACAAGTTTGATGTAAAAGTGCAGAACTTCATTCACGTCGTTGCCGAAAACGACCGTCTCCCGCTTTTGCCGGAGATTGCCGCTCTTTTCGACCTGTACAAGGCCGAGCAAGAGAAGTCGGTAGACGTTGAAGTCACCAGTGCTTTTGCATTGAACCAAGAACAGCAAGACAAACTCGCCAAGGTTCTCAGTGCACGACTCGACCGGGAAGTGCGCCTGCAAGTTGCGGAAGACAGGTCCCTCATTGGGGGTGTTGTCATTCGCGCCGGCGACCTGGTTATCGATGGCTCGGTTCGCGGCAAACTCGCGAGCCTTGCCGAAGCATTGAAATCTTGAGTTTGAAGGGGCAGCAGAGCAATGCAGCAACTCAATCCTTCCGAAATAAGTGAAATTATCAAGGGCCGCATCGACAAGCTCGATGTGACCTCCCAAGCCCGTAACGAAGGCACTGTCGTCAGCGTATCTGACGGCATCGTGCGGATTCACGGTCTGGCCGACGTAATGTACGGCGAGATGATCGAGTTTCCGGGCGGCGTCTTCGGTATGGCTCTCAACCTTGAGCAAGACTCTGTAGGTGCCGTTGTATTGGGCGCTTACCAGTCTTTGGCTGAAGGCATGAGCGCCAAGTGCACTGGCCGCATCCTCGAAGTTCCGGTTGGTAAGGAACTGCTGGGTCGCGTAGTCGACGCACTGGGTAACCCAGTTGACGGCAAAGGTCCGCTGAACAACACCGAGACCGATGCGGTCGAGAAAGTTGCTCCAGGCGTGATCTGGCGTAAGTCGGTAGACCAGCCTGTACAGACTGGCTACAAGGCTGTCGATGCCATGATTCCTGTCGGCCGTGGCCAGCGTGAGCTGATCATCGGTGACCGTCAGATCGGTAAAACCGCTCTGGCGATCGACGCGATCATCAACCAGAAAGACAGCGGCATTTTCTGCGTCTACGTAGCCATTGGTCAGAAGCAATCGACCATCGCCAACGTGGTTCGCAAGCTGGAAGAAAACGGCGCCCTGGCCAACACGATCATCGTGGCTGCCAGTGCTTCGGAATCTCCTGCGCTGCAGTTCCTGGCACCGTACTCCGGTTGCACCATGGGCGAATACTTCCGCGACCGCGGTGAAGACGCGCTGATCGTTTATGACGATCTGTCCAAGCAAGCAGTGGCTTACCGCCAGATTTCCCTGCTGCTGCGCCGTCCACCAGGCCGTGAAGCTTACCCAGGCGACGTGTTCTATCTCCACTCCCGTCTGCTGGAGCGCGCATCCCGCGTTTCCGAAGAGTACGTAGAGAAGTTCACCAACGGCGCAGTGACCGGCAAAACCGGTTCCCTGACCGCACTGCCGATCATCGAAACCCAGGCTGGCGACGTTTCCGCGTTCGTTCCGACCAACGTGATTTCCATCACCGACGGTCAGATCTTCCTGGAATCGGCCATGTTCAACTCCGGGATCCGTCCTGCTGTGAACGCCGGTGTTTCGGTATCCCGTGTGGGTGGTGCCGCTCAGACCAAGATCATCAAGAAGCTCTCCGGTGGTATCCGTACCGCTCTGGCTCAGTACCGTGAACTGGCGGCATTCGCCCAGTTCGCTTCTGACCTGGACGAAGCGACCCGTAAGCAACTTGAGCATGGTCAGCGCGTTACCGAGCTGATGAAGCAGAAGCAATACGCCCCAATGTCGATCGCTGACATGGCGTTGTCGCTGTATGCCGCTGAGCGTGGGTTCCTGACTGACGTCGAAATCGCCAAGGTCGGCAGCTTTGAACAAGCGCTGATTGCTTACTTCAACCGAGATCACGCCGATTTGATGGCGAAGATCAACGTGAAGGGTGACTTCAATGACGAAATCGACGCTGGCATGAAAGCCGGTATCGAGAAGTTCAAGGCCACCCAAACCTGGTAAGCCGCAGCGGGAGCCGCGAGGCTCCCGCTTGCTAACCTGATAGGTGTTACATGGCAGGCGCAAAAGAGATTCGCAGTAAGATTGCGAGCATCAAAAGCACGCAAAAGATTACCAGCGCCATGGAAAAAGTGGCGGTCAGCAAAATGCGCAGGGCACAAATGCGCATGGCTGCTAGCCGTCCTTATGCGGAGCGTATCCGCCAGGTAATTGGGCATTTGGCTAACGCCAACCCGGAGTACCGCCACCCGTTCATGATCGACCGCGAAGTTAAGCGTGTGGGTTATGTGGTAGTGAGCAGTGACCGTGGTTTGTGCGGTGGTCTGAATACCAACCTGTTCAAGGCCCTGGTCAAGGACATGGCGGTAAACCGCGAAAAAGGCGTCGAGATCGATCTGTGTGTTGTTGGTAGCAAGGGTGCGGCCTTTTTCCGCAACTTCGGCGGTAACGTCGTTGCAGCTATCAGCCACCTGGGTGAAGAGCCGTCGATCAATGATTTGATCGGCAGTGTGAAGGTGATGCTGGATGCGTACCTGGAAGGCCGGATTGACCGCCTGTCCGTGGTATCCAACAAGTTCATCAACACCATGACCCAGCAGCCGACCGTGGAGCAGTTGATTCCATTGGTGGCGACCCCGGATCAGGAACTCAAGCACCACTGGGACTACCTCTACGAACCAGACGCCAAAGAGCTGCTTGACGGCTTGATGGTGCGCTACGTGGAGTCGCAGGTGTACCAGGCGGTGGTCGAGAACAACGCGGCTGAACAAGCTGCGCGGATGATCGCGATGAAGAACGCTACCGACAACGCCGGTGATTTGATCAGTGATTTGCAGCTGATCTACAACAAGGCGCGTCAGGCTGCGATCACCCAAGAGATCTCGGAAATCGTCGGCGGCGCTGCCGCGGTTTAACGGTTCAAATATTCAGAGGATCCAGCTATGAGTAGCGGACGTATCGTTCAAATCATCGGCGCCGTTATCGACGTGGAATTCCCACGCGACAGCGTACCGAGCATCTACAACGCTTTGAAAGTCCAAAGCGATGCCGGCACCACTCTGGAAGTTCAGCAGCAGCTGGGCGACGGCGTGGTTCGTACCATTGCAATGGGTTCCACCGAGGGCTTGAAGCGCGGTCTGGAAGTCACTGACACTGGCGCAGCCATTTCCGTACCGGTCGGTAAAGCGACCCTGGGTCGGATCATGGACGTACTGGGCAACCCGATTGACGAAGCTGGCCCGATCGACACCGAAGAGCGTTGGGGCATTCACCGTCCTGCGCCGTCGTTCGCAGAGCAGGCAGGCGGCAACGACCTGCTGGAAACCGGCATCAAGGTTATCGATCTGGTTTGCCCGTTCGCCAAGGGCGGTAAAGTCGGTCTGTTCGGTGGTGCCGGTGTAGGCAAAACCGTAAACATGATGGAACTGATCCGTAACATCGCCATCGAGCACAGCGGTTATTCCGTGTTTGCTGGTGTGGGTGAGCGTACTCGTGAGGGTAACGACTTCTACCACGAGATGAAGGATTCCAACGTTCTGGACAAAGTGGCACTGGTTTACGGTCAGATGAACGAGCCGCCGGGTAACCGTCTGCGCGTAGCACTGACTGGCCTGACCATGGCCGAGAAGTTCCGTGACGAAGGTAACGACGTTCTGCTGTTCGTCGACAACATCTACCGTTACACCCTGGCCGGTACTGAAGTATCCGCACTGCTGGGCCGTATGCCTTCGGCAGTAGGTTACCAGCCGACCCTGGCTGAAGAGATGGGCGTTCTGCAAGAACGTATCACTTCGACCAAGGAAGGTTCGATCACTTCGATCCAAGCGGTATACGTACCTGCGGATGACTTGACCGACCCGTCGCCAGCGACCACCTTCGCCCACTTGGACGCCACCGTTGTACTGTCCCGTGACATCGCCTCCCTGGGTATCTACCCAGCGGTCGATCCACTGGACTCGACTTCGCGCCAGCTGGATCCGAACGTGATCGGCCAGGAGCACTACGACACCGCTCGCGGCGTTCAGTACGTGCTGCAGCGTTACAAAGAACTGAAGGACATCATTGCGATCCTGGGTATGGACGAGCTGTCGGAAACCGACAAGCAGTTGGTATCCCGCGCTCGTAAGATCCAGCGCTTCTTGTCGCAGCCGTTCTTCGTGGCTGAAGTCTTCACCGGTGCTTCGGGTAAATACGTTTCCCTGAAAGACACCATTGCTGGCTTCAAAGGCATCCTCAACGGTGACTACGACCACCTGCCAGAACAAGCGTTCTACATGGTCGGCGGCATCGAAGAAGCGATCGAGAAAGCCAAGAAACTGTAATCCCGGCGCCCGGTAACGGGCGCTAATCAGGTTGAGGCAATCAGATGGCTATGACATTCCATTGCGATATCGTCAGCGCGGAAGGGGAAATTTTCTCCGGTCAGATTGAAAGTGTGATTGCACACGGCGAGCTGGGTGATCTGGGTATTAACTTTGGCCACGCGCCATTGATTACATCCCTGAAGCCTGGTCCGATTACTCTGACCAAGCTGGGCGGGGACAAGGAGGTGTTTTACATCTCTGGTGGTTTCCTCGAGGTTCAGCCGAACATGGTCAAGGTACTTGCCGACACCGTGCAACGTGCTGCCGATCTGGATGAAGCCTCCGCTCAGGAAGCCGTCCAGGCTGCCGAGAAGGCCCTGAACGAAAAAGGCGCAGACTTCGACTACAGCGCTGCTGCAGTACGTCTGGCCGAGGCCGCAGCTCAGTTGCGTACTCTCCAGCAGATCCGCAAGAAGTAAGTGGCCACGCCGTCTTGCCTCATGTGTGATTGATTAAAAAGGGTAGCCTCGGCTACCCTTTTTCTTTTTTTGCAAAACACTTCTTTGGTCTGAAGCCGGACCGCCCAGGATTGGTAGCCATTCATGTCTCTTGAAATCGTAATTCTTGCCGCCGGCCAAGGCACCCGTATGCGCTCGGCCTTGCCTAAGGTGCTGCACCCGGTTGCCGGAAACTCCATGCTGGGACATGTTATCCACAGTGCCCGGCAATTGGAGCCGCAACGCATCCATGTGGTGATTGGCCATGGTGCCGATGTGGTGCGCGAGCGCCTGGCGGCGGACGACTTGAATTTCGTATTGCAGGACAAGCAATTGGGTACCGGTCATGCCACCGCGCAAGCGGTGCCCTTCATCAAGGCCGATACCGTGTTGATCCTCTACGGTGATGTGCCGCTGATCGAAGTGGAAACCCTGCAGCGCCTGCTCAAGCACGTGGTGCCGGGCCAGATGGGTTTGCTAACCGTCGAGTTGGATGACCCTACCGGTTACGGCCGCATCGTGCGCAACGCCGACGGCAAGGTTACAGCCATCGTTGAACACAAAGACGCCAGTGAAGCCCAGCGCGCCATCACTGAAGGGAATACCGGAATTCTCGCGGTACCCGCCGATCGCCTGGCTGACTGGATGGGCCGCCTGTCCAACAACAACGCCCAGGGCGAGTACTACCTGACCGACGTGATTGAAATGGCCGTCAACGACGGCCTGGTGGTTGCCACCGAGCAGCCTCACGATCCGATGGAAGTCCAGGGCGCCAACGACCGCAAGCAACTCGCGGAACTGGAGCGTCACTACCAACTGCGCGAAGCTCGCCGACTGATGGCCCTGGGTGTGACCTTGCGTGATCCGGCACGTTTTGACGTGCGTGGCGACGTCACCGTGGGCCGCGATGTGCTGATCGATATCAACGTGATCCTCGAAGGCCGGGTGGTTATCGAAGACAACGTGGTGATCGGTCCTAACTGCGTGATCAAGGACAGTACCCTGCGCCAAGGCGTTGTGATCAAAGCCAACAGCCACATTGATGGTGCAGTCATGGGCGAGGGCAGCGATGCCGGCCCGTTCGCCCGCCTGCGTCCGGGTAGTGTGTTGGGCGCGAAAGCTCATGTGGGTAACTTCGTCGAACTGAAAAACGCCAAGCTTGGTGAAGAAGCCAAGGTGGGCCATTTGACTTACCTGGGTGATGCGGTGATCGGCGCCCGCACCAACATTGGTGCCGGTACGATCACCTGCAACTACGATGGCGCTAACAAGCACCAGACCACCATTGGTGAAGATGTGTTTATCGGTTCCAACAACTCGTTGGTAGCGCCGGTAACCATCGGTGATGGCTCAAATACCGCCGCTGGTTCAACCATCAATCAGAATGTGGATAAGTCGCAGCTGGCGGTGGCCCGTGCACGTCAGCGCAACATCGACGGTTGGAAGCGCCCGGTAAAAATCAAAAAGACCTGAGTTATCCACAACCTCGAATACAACATATCCCTAATGTGTGTGGGCTTGCTCGCGAAGGCCATCTGTCAGTTGATACCTGTGCTGACGGATACACCGCATTCGCGAGCAAGCCCGCTCCCACATTTGGTCTGTGTGGTTTCAAAAAATTTATGGCTGCCGCTTGACGATTCTGAGCCAATAGGTTTTGATTGCCTTCGTTATCTTTCGAAACGAAACTTAAAGCCATCATGTCGAAACGAAATACACCCCAACGTCGCCACAACATCCTTGCCATGCTCACCGAGCAAGGTGAGGTCAGCGTGGACGAATTGGCCAAGCATTTCGAGACGTCGGAGGTGACCATCCGCAAGGATCTGGCCGCCCTCGAAAGCAACGGTCTGTTGCTGCGTCGCTATGGTGGTGCGATCACCATGCCTCAAGAGTTGGTGGGTGATCCCGCCCAGCCCATTTCGGTCTACAAGCGCGCCATCGCGCGTGCGGCCGTGATGCGACTGCGCGAGCACGCACGAATCATCATCGACAGTGGGAGCACCACCGCCGCCATGATCCCCGAGCTGGGCCAACAGCCCGGCCTGGTGGTGATGACCAACTCGCTGCATGTGGCCAGTGCCCTGAGTGAGCTGGAGCACGAGCCGGTGCTGTTGATGACCGGCGGCACCTGGGACCCTCATTCGGACTCGTTCCAGGGCCAGGTCGCCGAGCAAGTGCTGCGTTCCTACGACTTCGACCAATTGTTTATCGGTGCTGACGGCATCGACCTGGAGCGCGGCACCACCACCTTCAACGAGTTACTGGGCCTGAGCCGAGTCATGGCCGAGGTTGCCCGCGAAGTGGTGGTCATGGTCGAGTCCGACAAGATTGGCCGCAAGATTCCCAACCTGGAACTGCCCTGGAGCAGCGTCCATACCCTTATCACCGATGATCGCCTGCCGCTTGAGGCCCGCGACCAGATTCAAGCCCGCGGCATTACGCTGATTTGCGCGGCAGTCATCTAGGAGAGAAACCATGTGTGGAATTGTTGGCGCAGTTGCTGAACGCAACGTCACTGCCATTTTGCTAGAAGGCCTCAAACGCCTGGAATATCGCGGCTACGACAGCGCCGGTGTGGCGCTCTTCACCAACGCCGGCAAGCTGGAACGCATGCGTCGTCCGGGCAAGGTCAGTGAGCTGGAGCACGCTCTGGCTGGTGAGCCGCTGGTAGGCCGTCTGGGCATCGCCCACACCCGTTGGGCCACCCACGGTGCGCCGTGCGAACGCAATGCCCACCCGCATTTCTCCGGTGACCTGGCGGTGGTTCACAATGGCATCATCGAAAACCACGAATCGCTGCGTGAACAGCTCAAGGCTCTTGGCTATGTCTTCACCTCGGACACCGACACCGAAGTCATCGCCCACCTGTTGAATCACAAGCTCAAGGACCACAGCGACCTGACCGTAGCCCTCAAGGCCACCGTCAAGGAATTGCATGGTGCCTACGGTTTGGCCGTGATCAGCGCCAGTCAGCCGGACCGCCTGGTCGCCGCCCGCAGTGGCAGCCCGTTGGTGATCGGCCTTGGCCTGGGTGAGAACTTCCTCGCCTCCGACCAATTGGCCCTGCGTCAGGTTACCGACCGCTTCATGTACCTGGAAGAAGGCGACATCGCCGAGATCCGCCGTGAAAGCGTGCAAATCTGGGACGTCGACGGCCGCACCGTCGAGCGCGAAGCCGTGCAGTACCGTGACGGCGCAGAAGCCGCTGATAAAGGCGAATTCCGCCACTTCATGCTCAAGGAAATCCATGAGCAACCGTCTGTGGTGCAACGCACCCTGGAAGGCCGACTGAGCCAGAACCAGGTACTGGTCAACGCCTTCGGCCCACAAGCGGCCGAGCTGTTCGCCAAAGTGCGCAACGTGCAGATCGTTGCCTGTGGCACCAGCTACCACGCTGGTATGGTTGCGCGTTACTGGTTGGAAGAGCTGGCCGGCATCCCGTGCCAAGTCGAAGTGGCCAGCGAGTTTCGCTACCGCAAGGTGGTGGTTCAGCCGGACACGCTGTTTGTGACCATCTCTCAATCCGGCGAAACGGCCGACACCCTGGCTGCCCTGCGCAACGCCAAGGAGCTGGGTTTCCTGGGTAGCCTGGCGATCTGCAACGTCAGCATCAGCTCCCTGGTGCGCGAATCCGACCTGACCCTGCTGACCCAGGCCGGCCGTGAAATTGGCGTTGCCTCGACCAAAGCCTTCACCACCCAATTGGTGGGCCTGCTCTTGCTGACTCTGTCCCTGGGCCAAGTGCGCGGTACCCTCGCTGAAGGCGTTGAAGCCACTCTGGTGGAAGAACTGCGTCGTCTGCCGACCCGCTTGGGTGAAGCCCTGGCGATGGACAGCACTGTGGAAAAAGTCGCCGAACTGTTTGCCGACAAGAACCACACCCTGTTCCTCGGTCGTGGCGCGCAGTACCCAGTGGCGATGGAAGGCTCCCTGAAGCTCAAGGAAATTTCCTATATCCACGCTGAAGCCTACCCGGCCGGTGAGCTGAAACACGGCCCGTTGGCCCTGGTTGATGACGACATGCCTGTTGTCACCGTCGCACCGAACAACGAACTGCTGGAGAAGCTCAAGTCCAACCTGCAGGAAGTCCGTGCCCGTGGCGGTCAACTGATTGTCTTCGCTGACGAAAAGGCTGGCATGACCAATGGTGAAGGCACTCACGTCATCAACATGCCGCACATCCACGACACCCTGTCCCCGATCCTCTACACCATCCCGCTGCAACTGCTGTCGTACTACGTTGCCGTGCTCAAAGGCACGGACGTTGACCAGCCGCGTAACCTGGCGAAGTCGGTGACGGTGGAGTAAGCCTTTAAAGCGTATCGATACACAGAAAAACCCCCGATATTCGGGGGTTTTTCTTTTGCGCAGAAGTCTTATTCACCGGGTCTCTACGCAGTCGTTCGCGCTAGACTGCGAGCCTGTGGATAACTAGCCAGGGATGCCGTCATCATGAACAGAGGCTTCTATCGTGCGGACAAGCGCCTGCCCCTCAGTCCTTCGTATTCGTTGAATCCAGGCCTGGTAAAAGTCAGCGGCACCGTGGTGCTCAAGGAGTCTCGTTTTTCTCCAGTGGATGGCGTGCCCTGTGCGGGGTATTCGCTGCGGATTCAGGAGAGCTATCGCGACAACAGCGGCGAGAACGTATGGCGGACGGTATTTACCGACGCACAGTGCAGTGACTTTGCCCTCAAGGATGCCCACGGCACTGTGGATATCCTCGCCGAAGGCATTGAGCTGTTCTCAGGCCAGGTGCCGCAACTGGGGGACTACCGCTACACCGCGGGTCCTGGCCGCCAGCAAGGAGAGATCCTGCTCAGCGAAGGCCTGGAGGTAGTTGTGATTGGCACCGCGATCCAACGTAACGGCAAAACCGTGATCGCCCAAAGTGAGCAAGCCGGCGCAGTGTTTGGCGTAGAACGGCTGCGTAACGTAAAGAACCACCGTGTTGCTGTCCCGGCGTGGCGCGCCCTCGGTTTGTGTGGTGCCTTGGTGGCGCTGTTCAGCCTTGCGCTGATGGTCATTGGTCCGGCGCAATGGACGCAGTGGGAGCTGCCCAGCCGCGAGACGTTCCAGCAGATGGCAGCATTGGGGCCATTCCACGAATGGGTGGCTTTGCTGTATCAGCGCCAGGGTTCGTCGTTACCGTTGATGGCAGCCTTCGGTTGGACGGGAATGGTTTTTGTGCTGATGTGCATCGCCCGGTTGCTCCTCTATCGAGATATCCACAAGGTAGTGCAGCCCATACTCATCGCCTGGTGGGCGGTTGGAGTGATCGGCGGCGCAGGCGTGACCTGGGCACTGGTGGCGCTTGAGCTTGATCCGTTCAAGATCTTTTTGATCTGGCTGAGTGTGATTGTTGTTGCCCTGGGCTTTTCCATCACTCAGCAACGAGCCTTGCAGGCGCTGGTGGCGAGTATCCTCAAGACCAAATCACCCTAAGGCACAAACTCCACCCGCAATCCGCGGCTGGCGCTGCGGCCTTGGTCATCACTGACCCGCAACCGATACGCCCCCGACTTTCCTGGCCGCCAGTTCAAAGTGGCCTGGGGCGAGCCCTGGCCGATCAGGGTCTGGTCGGCAAACCAATACAGGGTTTGTGCATCGCTGGCGGCGTTGGCGCTCAGGGGAATGCTTTCCTGGGGTTGCGACAGACGCAGGTGATAGCTGACCTGCGTGAGCGGTGAGCGGATCTGCGGCGCTTCGCTCTGGTCGCTGAGGCGATTGGGCTGGCAGCTTTTCATCACCGTGGGCGGCGTGCGGCGTGGCAGGCCAGCGGCGCGGAACAGCCGTTGTACATCGCTGGGCCAGAACTCGAAGACTTCTTCGCGCGTGTACTGCGGATCAAACGGTGGGCAGGCGGCCTTGCCCGTGCGGGTGTCGATCAGCACCGGGCGATGCAGGTTGGAGACCCGGATGGGCGACACGCCGGGGATGTACCAGGTCTTGCGGGTGCGAGGGCACCAGCGGTTGGGCAGTTCGCCGGAGGCGGCGCAGATGTCGATGCGGATCAGACCGGCGGGCGGCTTGTCCGGTTTGTCGGCCACAGTGGGCAAGGCCAGGGGCAGGGCGTCGGCGATACGGAAGAACAGCGGCGCCGCGGTTTTGGCACCGATAAACACAGGGTTTGGTCGACCATCGAAATTGCCGACCCACACCACCAGCACATACGGGCCCACCAGGCCAGCGCTCCAGGCGTCGTGAAACCCCCACGATGTGCCGGTTTTCCAGGCGGTGCGCCAACGCTTGGCAGGCAGGCCGTCGGGGCGCGGATTGCGCCGCAGCATGTCGCGCACCATAAAGGTCGCTTGGGGTGTGAGTAACTGTGCCCCGGTGACCTGAGTCTGCTCCACCAGATAGCGCAACGGTCGCAAATGCCCGTCACCCGCCAGCATCAAATACAGACCTGCCAGCTCCTCAGGTGTCATCTCACCACCGCCCAGCGCCAGGGCCAAACCGTAATGGCTTTCGCCCCGCAGCCCCTTGATCCCGGCCCGTTGCAACAAACCGTACAGCGATGGTGACTTGACCTGGCTGGCCAGCCACACCGCCGGGATATTGCGGCTGCGGATCAACGCATCGCGCGCCGTCAGCGGCCCGACAAAACTGCCGTCGAAGTTTTCCGGCTGAAAGTAGCCGAAGTTACTGGGCATGTCCTTGAGGATGCTCATGGGGTGAATCACCCCTTGGTCCAGCGCCAATCCATACAAAAACGGCTTGAGCGTCGATCCCGGTGACCTTCGCGCCAGCACCCCATTGACCTGACCGTGGATGCCTGTGGATAAGTAATCCGCCGAACCCACCAGCGCCTTGACGCTCTGGTCGCGGCTGTCGATCAGGATGGCCGTGGCGTTTTCTACACCATTGCTGCGCCGCTCGGCGATAAAGCCGGTGATCAGGCGTTCCAGCAACTGCTGCAGCGGTAAGTTGAGGGTGCTGTTCAACTCGTTGCCAGTCTGGGAGGCCAACAACTGTTCGCTCAGGTGCGGCGCCAGAAACGGAATCTGCTGCCGGTTGCGTGCTTCCAGCGGCAGGTCGAGCAAACTGTCGTTACGCGGGTCTTGTGGATAAGTTTCGCGCCAGTCGGTCATCAACCGCAGCCGGGCATTTTGCAGCGATGGACCGAAGCGCGCACGCCGGCCCGGTTGCTGGGGAATCACCGCCAGCGCCAGGGCTTCAGACAAGGACAACTGCGCCGCTGCCTTACCGAAATAAATCCGGCTGGCGGCCTCGGCGCCTTCGATATTGCCGCCCATGGGCGCGAGATTAAGGTAGGCCTCAAGAATGTCGTGCTTGCTGTAACGGGCTTCCAGCCACAGCGCCAACACCATTTGCTGCAGCTTGCCTGGCACTTGGCGTGTATTGAGATCCCACAATCGCCGCGCCAATTGCATGCTCAAGGTCGAACCGCCCTGACGCTGGCCGCCGCTGTAGGTCGCCATCGCCGCCCGCAGCAACGCGGGCGGATTAATTCCCGGGTGCCAGTAGAAGTTGCGGTCTTCCTTGAGCAGCAGTGCCTCCACCAGCGATGGCGAAATCCGCTCCAATGGCAGCCACAGGCGATATTGGCCGTCATCGGCCAGGGTCATGCGCAGCAGCGAACCGTCATCGGCCAGCACCACCCGTGACGAAGTGGCGGCTTGCTCCAGGGACGCATGAGGCCACAAACGCAGCCCCGCGAGTATCACCACCGCTGCCAGCCCGGTGGCCAGCAGCGGTTTGAGGCGCTTAAGGTTTGACGATTTCAAGCTGGCCTACTTTGCCGCGCCCTTGCAGGGTGGTTTCGTACATACCTTCGGCGTAGGCCGGTGGCGTGTTGAAGATCCCGGCGTTGGTGGCGCGTACGCGGTAGACGAAAGTGCCCACATCCCGCAGCGCGGTGCCGTACAACACCACTCGATCATCCCGTACATCGACGTAGTCCGGCTGCCAGTTGCTCAGGTCGGTTTCGCCGATGGGCGCTTGCCAGGCGTCGGCTTCTTCGGTGTCTTCGCTGCTTTCCACGGACTCCGAATCGTCGCCTTCGCTTTCTTCGGAACTGGCGGCTTCAGGTTCTGGCGGCAAGTTATACACAGGCTCGACGCCACCGGGCAGCAAGTCGACCACGGCCACTTGTTGCACCTGATCCCGATCGGTTGCCCGCAGGCGCAGACGCACCAGGAACTCATCGCCCACCTCGACCTTGCTTACCGGCTTGCCTTCCAGGTCGAGGTATTCGTGGATGATTTCCAGGCCATTGTTGATCGGCTTGAGGGTGGTGCCCCGATCAAAACCGGCCTCGCTGAGCATGTAGAACGCCGGTGGACCGTCGGATTTTTCCATCAGCAGTTTTTGCGTGGTAGCAGGCACGGCAGCGCGCGGCGGTTGGCCAGCCATCTGCAACAGTTGTTGCTGTTTGTCTGCCAGCCAGGCGGTGGCCTTGAGGGTCATGTCGCTTTGCGCACGCTGGCCATAGTTGTCCAAGGCCCGCAGCAACAGCGCCGCCGACAGCGAGTTGTAGCGCTGTTCATTGAGGCGCTTGCCGAGTTTATCCAGCAGGGTCGCCGGCACGTCGTCCAGCAACTCAGGGAAGTGTCGAGCGAGCAGATGCAGGTGTTCGGCGTCATGCACCAGCGGGTCATAATACAGGCCGTCGCTGTCCCACTTATCGGTCAATGAACGCCATGGGATCTTGCGGAACAACACATCGGCCTGGCGATCCTGCTTGAGCAACTTGTAGCTGGCGGCCAGGTAAGCGGCGCCAATGTCGTTCTGCCAGGTGTCTTTGAAGTAGGTTTCATAGCGCTCGCGGATATCGCTCAAGGCACCACTGACCAGAATCCCCTGACGACTCAACAGGTAACCGGCGTAGGCGCGATTGCGCAATTCCGACAGGCCTTCGCTTGGGCCGTTGGCCAGCTCGGTGAGGTAGGCGTTGGAACGTACCAGCACGTCTTCCGGCACCGGCAGGCCGCGCTCCTTGGCTTCGATCAGGAAGTCGGTGGCGTACAGGCTGACGTAAGGCGCCACGTCCGGGTTGGCCGCCCACAAACCAAAGCCGCCGGCCTGGTTCTGGCGCTGACGAAGCATGCGTACCGCGCCGCTGAAGGCCTGCTCGGCCTCGGGTGCGTTACCGCCCCAGATCAACGCAGGCATAGCCTTGGACACCAGTTGCTCGGTGCAGGCATAGCCGTAGTCATCCAGGTAATGCTTGAGACCGTTGGCCCACACCAGCGGCGAGGCGGCCACGCCCAATTGCACGTCCCGCAGCTGTGTGAACAGTTGACGGGTGGGTTTCAGCTCTTTGCTGGCGCTGTCGAAGCGGCCCAGGCTGAGGGCGACCCGATGCTCGCTTAATGGCCGGATCGAGGTGGTTTCCGCCACCTGGATGCGCTTGCCATTGGGCAGCACTGCGACGAAACGCAAGTCCGCCGAACCGAGGTTTTCCAGGACCTTGATCTTGAACTCAGCGACGCCTTCCTTGCGCGGTTGCAGCGCCAGAGTACTGGCCTTGTCGCCCTGGACTTGCAGGCCGTCACTGGTCTGCAATTCGAACTTCACATCTGCCGCCGCTTCCAGGTTGCTGAACACCCCAGCACTGACGCTGAACACATCCCCAGGCGCGACAAAAGCCGGCACGTTCGGCGTGATCACCAACGGTCCGCGTACTTCGGTGTTGGCTTCGCTGACGCCCACGCTGTCGGCATCTACCGCCACCGCAAACAGGTGAAGCTTGCCGTTGAAGCTGTCCGGCACTTGGTAATGCAGCACCGTTTCACCTGCGGGTAGATCCACCAACCCTGACCACCAGGCCACAGGCGGCTGGTGTTTACGTTTGAATGGATTCAGGTGTGAGGCCAAGGCGTTTTCTGTATCGCCCCCTGGCGCTGCACCACTGAGCAGGCGGCTGAATTCCGGCAGGATCAGGTCAAGAATCTGACTGGTGCCGACTTCCAGTGCGCGCTTCTGGAAGAAGAAGCCCAGCGGGTCCGGCGTCTGGTAGCGCGCCACCTGCAGGATGCCTTCGTCCACCGCGTAGATCACCGCACGGGAAGGACGGTCGGTGTTGACCTTGATGTCCAGAGTCTGCCCCGGCTCGATCTTCGCCGGGCCTTCGACTTTCAAGGCCATGCGCCGCGCATCCAGGTTGATGCTGAATGGCACCACACCGTAGGACAGCGGGCTCATATAGACCTCGGACGAACCCATGTCCCGCACAAACTGCACGTTGACGTAGGCATTGCCCTCAAGCCCCGCCGGCACACGAATGTGTTGCACGCTGTTGGTACTGTCGGCTTTGAACCACTGCTGGGTGTAGACCTTGTCCCGTTCGATGGTGATCAACCCGGCGCCTGTGTACGGCGCACGGATGCTGATGGCGATCTCATCGCCGGTGGCGTAGCTGCGTTTATCCAAGCGCAGTTGCAGCTCGGCGTTGCGTTCCAGGGAGCGCGAGGTGTTGCCACGCCCAGCGATGCTGTAGTCGATCTGGTTCAGCAGGTTGCCGTTGGCGTCCTTGAGTTGCAGGGTGAAATCGCCGGGGGTGGACGTGTTCAGCGCCTGCTTGGCACCTTCTTTGGTCATCACCACAGGCGAGGCCGGCTGGCTGATGTTCTTGATCCGCGACTCGTACTTGTAGGTGCCGTTGGATTGTTTCACCAGCACCGAGACATAACGATGCTCGACCACTTCACTGGTCAGTCCGTCCACCGCCATTGGCGTGAGGTCGGGAGCCACGGCCAGCCATTGCACCTGGCGTGGCGCGTCCTTGGCGACGAACGACAGCGAGTCCTGACTCTTCACACCCACCAGATACGGTGCCGATGACACCAACAACGCGCTTTGCGCGGCGACGTTGCGCCCGCCCTCGGCTTCGAACACCTGGGTCATGACTTGCAGGCGGTAGGTGCTGTTGGCGTAGCGTTGCAGGTTGAGGTCGAGTACGGCCTGGCCGTTGTCGTCGACGGTGGTTTCGGCCAGGTCTTCGGAGTTGGCTTCTTCCAGTGAATCATTGAGGCGGAAGCGGTAATCCGGGTAACGATCAAAGGCCGCGAGCGTCGGGCTCAGGGACATTTTTGCGGTGACACGCCGGCCGGACGCCGGGGCGCCGAACAGGTGCATCGCGGTAACCTTGGCCACCACTTGGTCCGGAGGGATCCAGCCTTGCACAGGCGTGTCGTGCAGGCTCAGGCTGACTTTCATGCGGTCTGGTTCAAAGTCGCGGACTTTGAAGCTGACGCTACCCAAGTCGGTACGAGTCTGTTTCTCGCCGATCAATTGCAGAGTGGCCGTGTAATCGCCGGCAGGGGCGACTTCACTGCTGGGGAAATCAAAGGTTTCAAAGCCGCTGGTGGAGAGTTTCAGGGGTTGGCGAATCACTTCCAGCCCGCGTGGGTCGGTGATTTGCAGTTCAACCGGCAAGCCTTGCAAGGTGCCTTTCCAATTGCCGCTGCGCACGATCATGCCCAAGTGTGCGATTTCGCCCGGTCGGTACAGGCCGCGATCGGTAAACAAGTAGGCGCTGAGGCGATCAATCGCACCGTCTTCTTCCAGGCCGCCTACATCAAAACGAGAAAGGTCCAACTGCTGGGACTGGCGAGCAATCGGCAGGAAGGATTGGTCGTTGCCGCGGCTGACCACATACATCAGCGGCGTTTTCTCACGGCGCAGTTCATCCAGCTTGGCGAAGTGCGCGTGGCCCTCGGCGTCGGTGCGACCACTGCCGACCGGCAAACCATTGCGGCCGATGATATCGACCTGGGCATCGGCGACGGGCGAGCCGTTGCCAATGGACTGCACGTACACGTCATGGCTGCCGTCGCTGGAGCGCTTGGCGATGATCCCCAAATCGGTGACCACGATGAAACGCAGGTCGCTGGTGTTGTTGCGGTAATAGTCGAAGGTGTATTCGGCCGGCTCGTCTTGAGGGCTGAGCTTGAGGACGAATATGCCTCGGCGACCGCCGTTGGCGGTGAGGTAGCTGCTCAGGTCGACGTTGTCGTAGAGGGTTTTCGATGGGTCGGCGGCCGACAGGGGAATATCCAGGGACTGACGTTCCACCATCCGGTCGAAGTAGTCGTTGGAGAACTTCGGTCGGGCAAAACTGCCGCTGCTCTGGTCCACCAGGTGCTGCAGTTGGTTAGGCAGCACACGGGCAATTTCCACGTGGGCGCCCGGAACACCACGAGCCATGAAACCCAGGCGTTTTTCGCCGTTGAGGCTGAGCAGGGCTCCATCAGACAGGAACTGCAAGGTGCGCGGGTAAGCCGGCATGCTCAGCAGGGAGGCTGTCGGATTTTTCGCCAGGTAGCCGCCGATGGCTTCCAGATTGGCCGGTACCCGTACATACAGGGCACGACCGGCAGGGGCCTTGAATTTAAAGGCGTGTAGGGTGTTCAGGGGCTCGACGCTGGGAACGTGGGTCAGCTTGACGGGCGTGCTGCGGGCCAGCAGTTTGTCGTCGATGTCCTTGGTATTCCAGGGCTGAGTATCGTCCTGGGCTTTTTCCGGTAACAACCAGGCCTGGACTTTGGTGGAGATGGTTTCATCGGCCACCGCGCTGGAGCTGCTGAACATCAGCACTGGCTCGGGCTCGCCGCGCTCGTTGTCGACAAAGCTGACTTCGGCGCCGGTAAAGGTCAGGCGATAGCGCCCGGGTACGGTGACTTCCGCCAGCAGTGGTGCGGAACTGGCGTTGCCGCCGTCACGCGCCTTGATGCCTTCGTCGATCTTGGCGCTGACCGGGGTGCTTTCCAACGGCGTCGCCAGCGCGGCGGAACGCACATAGGCATTGAGCTTGGTGTCGTCGAAGGTGATTTCCGGGAGGTTCGGCAGTTGTGCGTCGCGATAGGCCAGGCCTTTGCCGAGGGTTACCGAGACGCGCTTGCGCAGGCTGTCTTCATCCACCGGGTGGGAAAAGTGGAAGGTTGCCACCAGCTGTTTCAGGGTCGGATTGGCCGGGTCTTGATACAGCTCGTTTTGCGCCAGCTTGGCGTGGAACGGCTGGGTGGAGAATTGGGTGCTGTATTGGTCGAGCAAGACGCCACCCGCCAACAGGTCTTTCTTGGACAGGTCGACGCTGTAGCCGGTATCAATGGGCCAGTCTTTATCAGGGACAAACAACAATGTGCGGTCATCGGTCCAGCGCCAAGTGCCTTGGACGGCGGGTTTGATCACGATGCCCTGGCTGACTGTCTTGCCAATGTCTTGCAACGGCGCCACCGACTCGGCGAAGCGCACTTGCAAGTTATCCACAACCGGTGGTTGTTGGGTGTAGTCGGTAAGGCTCGGCTTATGCAGCGAATAACCCACGGTGTGGGGCTGCGGCAGATTGGAGTACCAGTGCCAGCCATAGAACCCGGCGGCCGCCAGCAACACCAGGCCCAGCACACCGCCGGCAGCCTGACGTGGGTAGGCGCGCGCCTTGTGGCCGACGTTGGCCAACCCGTTGCCAACGGCGTTCAGCCAGCGTGGCGGATGCCATTGGCCGAACAGGCTGCGCAGCAACCATCGGACGGCGCCGAACAGAACACTCACCACTGAAATTAATGCACCGAAAAACCGGCGACTGGTCGTTTTGAACGAGTCAAACATGGTGAGCATCCCTGGCAATGTGCCGCGTATCTTACACGCGTCTTTGATACAAAAGATGACGTAGATACACCGCGCAGCCAGTGTTTTTTGCGGTTATGCGACTCAGGCTTGCTGGACGAAGGTCAAACGGAGGGCAAAGCCGATCAATAGGCTGCTTTGCGATTCAGGGGGGGCAGACGCCGGGGTATGTCCCCCGGCTGAAGGTTGCTTTCTTTATTGGGGGTGCAGGCAATCCAGCGATCTATCCACCATCACCTTGGCCATTTCTACCAGGTGCATCGCTGCTCGGGATGAGCCGCTCAATTGATCAGCGGATTCGCAAGCCACTGCGCAGTTGAGCAGCTCGGAGGCATGGGCGAGGGCATCTTCGAAGCTGAGTTCAGGGTGAGGGATAAAGAAGGCGAAAGGTGGATTGGGCGTTACTTTGACCATTGCGATAACTCCAATGTAGGCGATTGGAGCTGCCAGACATCGCTGCTAAACAATGGGTGGCAGCTGTACGCAGGTTAGCAGACCGGAACATTGGGAACCCGGCGCACCCGAAGGTGCCCTGCGCACAGCCACCATAAAGCGTTGGCGTAAAAAAACGCCTTGCTTGAGATGGCGCTTGTGCACCCAATGTCGAACGTTCGAGCTGCTAAACCCGGTCACTGAATTGACAGTGACGGACGCAGACTAGACGCCGAAAAGGCAGGGCACAAGCGCTGGGGATTCTCTCGGAAATGTCCTGCGAAGGAAAGGGAAGGGACGTTCAGCGGGGTAGTTTCAGACGTTATCGCGTTTAAGTCGGTGAGAGCTTGCCGCCACCTTTTACTTGTCTTGCGCATTCAATGAGCGATGTCTTTTCGTAAGGGTGAAAGCTCAAATAATATGCGAAAATAAATCGGAAAATATAAATCTGATTAAATGTTCTTAATCACTGTATTGCCCAGCTATCATTGATCAATGATTAGAGAAAAAACGGAAAATAAATCGGAAAAGGTCGACAGGAATGACGTCACCATTCATCTCCGGTAATCACTGGTTAGAGCCGATTTGGCCTTCCCCTGGTTTCCCGCCATCCATTTTGCGCACCGCTGAATCGCTGTCGTTTCGTGCGGGTCGGCTTACCGGACTGCTTCCTGCACAGACTGCTGCTCGCATCGGTGACCTGATGCGGATCACAAACAGCTATTACAGCAATTTGATCGAAGGTCAATTTACCGAGCCTGCAACCTTATCTGCTCGAGTCCCGAGGCGTGACCCTAAGGCATTACGTGAGTTGGCTGAGAGCCATATCGGTGTGCAGGACTTATTGGAGCGTGTATTGACCCGATCGAAAACGGGGGCTCCCTGGGATGTCTTCTTCTCTAAAGGGTTGGTTTCGCACGTTCATCGTCGACTTTTCACAGGTGCCAGCGACGATGATCTAAGGCTCGGTGATGGACGCTTGCTCGTACCAGGACAGCTGCGTGACGCGGCCCAACGCAATGTTTTAGTAGGGCATCATGCGGCCCCTGCCTGGGAGTCCGTTACTCCCATGTTGACGCGGCTCCAGCAGGTTTACGGCCGGCAACCGGATTTGACCTCCCGAGTTCTGGGCTCGCTCGCCTATCACCATCGTCTGGCATTTGTTCACCCATTTGAAGACGGTAATGGCCGTGTCGTTCGCATGATGACGCACCTGCAACTGATGCAACTTGGGCTCGCCTCCCCGTTGTGGTCTATGTCCAGAGGGTTGGCCCGCAAACAGGACGAATACTATCGCCAGCTAAGGGCTGAGGATCAGCCTCGTCGAGGTGATCTTGATGGGCGCGGTCAGTTGACCCAGTCTGGGCTGTGCGGCTTCGTTGAGTTCATGCTGCAAGTATGTATCGACCAAATGGATTACATAGAGCAATCGATGGACTTGGTAAGCCTGCGAAAGAGGCTGGAGAGAGTCATAGGACTGGAACCGCGATTTGTTGACGCGGGGATAAAACAGGAGATGGCCAAGGCGATCCACATTTTGCTTACCCAAGGCGAGGTTTCCCGAGCGGATTTCAAAACATTCTCTGGGCTTCACAACCGAGTGGCGAGCGATCAACTGACAACGTTGATCGAGATGGGAGTGGTCGAAGCGCCTTCAGCGAAGTCGCGTTCTGTCTTTCCCGGGCTGCCTGTGTGGTTCGCGCAATTGATATTTCCGGATCTGCACAGGCGTTTCCATTGAGGCCCAACAGGCACTGATCGTTCCCACTGGAAGGGAGCGATCAGTGAGGCAGATCAGGTCCACCAATACCGCACGAGGTGAAAGAATATCGGCGCCGCAAAGCACACCGAATCCAGCCGATCGAGCATCCCGCCGTGCCCTTCGATCATGTGCCCCCAATCCTTGACCCCACGATCGCGCTTGATCGCCGACATCACAATCCCGCCGGCAAACCCCAGCAGGTTGATCAACAGCGCAATCAAGAACGACTGCCATGGGTTGAACGGGGTGGTCCACCACAGCGCCGCGCCGATCAGTGATGACAGCAGGATCCCGCCGACAAAGCCTTCCACGGTTTTCGACGGTGACAAATTGGGTGCGATTTTGTGTTTGCCGAACAGCTTGCCGCACACGTACTGCAACACGTCCGACAGCTGCACCACGATCACCAGGTAGGCGATCAGCAGCAGGTTGCGGCCTTCATAGCCGACGATGTCCAGGGTCAGCAGCGCCGGTACGAAAGACACGCAGAACACCGCGATCATCAGGCCCCATTGCACTTTCGACGCGCGTTCCAGGAAGTGCGTGCTGTCGCCGCCCAACGAGGCCAGGATCGGCAGCAGCAGGAACACGTAGACCGGAATGAAGATTGAGAACAGTCCGTACCAGTCGAAGTAGATCAGCAGGTATTGCAACGGCAAGGCCAGGTAGAACGCGGCCACCAGCGCCGGGTAATCGCTGCGCCGGGTTGGCGTGAGGGTAAGAAATTCCCGCAGCGCGTAGAACGACACCGCGTAGAACAGCAGGATCACCGCACCGGTGCCGAGCCAGAAGGCAATACCGATTAGCACCACCATCACCCACCAGGCATTGATGCGGGCGTTGAGGTTGTCGATCACCGCATTCGGGGTGCCGCGTGTGCGCAGTTTGAGGATCAGGCCGATCAGCGAGGCCAGCACCAGGATCGCGCCGATTCCGCCGAACAACATCAGGGTTTGGCTATCCATGTCAGGAATGCTCCGGGGCGAGGGCGAGCAAGGCGTCGCGGGTACGGGCGAGGAACAAGGTTTTGTCTTCGCCGTCTTCCAGTTGCAGCGGCGCGCCGAAGCTGGTGGTGCACAGCAACGGCAGCGGCAGGACGCGGCCCTTGGGCATGACGCGGTTGAGGTTGGCGATCCACACCGGGATCAACTCAGCCTGTGGGTAACTTTTCGCCAGGTGATACAGGCCGCTCTTGAACGGCAGCAGGCCGTCTTCCAGGTTGCGTGTCCCTTCCGGGAAGATGATCAGCGAGTCGCCGCCTTCCAGTGCAGCGAGCATGGGCGCTAAAGGGTTATCCACAGGGTCCTTGCGCTCTCGGTCGATCAGTACGCCGTTGAACACGCGGCTGATGATGTAGCGGCGCAGGGCGCTCTTGTTCCAGTAGTCGCTGCCGGCCACCGGGCGCGTAAATTTGCGCAGGTTCTGCGGCAACGATGCCCACAGCAACACGAAGTCGCCATGGCTGCTGTGGTTGGCAAAATAGATGCGTTGCACCGGGACCGGCGCGCAACCGAGCCACAGGCTGCGGGCGCCGGTGACAGTGCGGGCCATGGAGGTAATCAGGGTGGCGACCACGGGTTCGAACATAAGGATTCCTTATCCAGCGAAGGGCAGCCAAGGGCTGGCCAGGATGACGGCCAATGTCAGCAGTACTTGCGCGGCCAGCAGGTACGCTTGCTTGCGCAATAGTTTGAGGGCGCCACGACGGCGCTCGGTCCAGGGCCGGCCGGCGCGGTTGGCCGGTTGTAGGCCGAGGCTTTGCAGGGTCTGGTCGAGGTCGGGTGTGCGGTCTTTATTACGGGCCAGCAGCGCGAACAGGTCGGCATCGAAGGCCACCCGTAATGCCCAGTACTTTTGCAGCAGGCCGAGAATAATCATCCACAGGCTGAGAATCAGACAGATCGGCGTGACGGTGGCCATCAACAATTGAGCCAGGCCGAACAATACGCCCAGTAATGTCAAGCCTGTGGATAACTGATCCAGCGAACGACCCCGGCGCAGCAAGCTGGCGACGACCTGTAATTCCATGTCAGCGCGCATAAGACAGGCCCTCCAAGGCTTCACGATGGGCGGGATGCAGGACCACCTGGGCGCGTGCTGTACGAATCATGCTCACGGCCTCGTCGACACTGGCTGCGCGGCCGCTGGTCAACAACCAGGCGGCCACGGCGGTGGCGCTGCGGGAATAACCCAGGGCGCAGCACACCAGGAGCGGCCCGTGGTGGCGCAGGCGTTCGATGGCTTGCGCCGCATCCAGACATTGCGCGGTGGTGGGGGCGGTCAGGTCCAATACGGGCACGCTGTAATAGGCTCGACCCTGTGGATCAAGGGGTAGCTCGGCGCAGAGATCGACAATTGTCTTGAACGAATCCAGCTCGCTGCCTGTGGGAATCCGGCCCAGCCAAACGTTATCCACAACCTGATCGGGCTGTGGATGTTTGCGTGTCCACAGCCGTGAGTTGACCCAGGCAGCCGCCAGATAAGGTGCAAACAGCCAGCGCGCCGCCGGGCTGAGTTGGCCATCGGCGCGTTTCTGAAAGCCCGAAGCACCCAATACCAGATAACTCGCCTTCACCAACCCCAGGGAAACCGCCGGCCACAGCAGCCACAGCCAGCCGCCACCCAAGACAAACGCCAGGATCACCAGCGCCAAAGACCCAAAGCCATAGCGCAAGCCCAGCCGCCAACGCTGTGGGTCTCGGGTGAGCCGCGCACTCAGCAGTGGGCTCGGGTGTTCCAGTGGCCATAACCACACGCACAACCAGCCCAATAGAGCCCCTGTGGGTAAGTCGATAAAGTGGTGTTGATAAGTGGTCAGCACCGAAATGCCGATGAGGGCAAACCAGCCGTGGACCAGCCAGCGCCACAGGCCTTGGGTATGCCGTTGGAACATTATCCACAGCACCACGAGCAGGGCGATATGCAGCGAAGGCGCCTGATTGAACGGCTTGTCGAAGCCCGCCAGCACGGCAAACAACCAGCCGAACACGCCGTCCAGTTCCGGCCGTTCAAAGGTGAAACGCAACGGCCAGATCAGGAAGCAACTGACCGCAACTAACTGGGCCGTCAGCAGGCGCAGGGCGTGTTGCTTCAGCTCATGGCGAGTAGAGGGCAACAGCAGGGAGAAGCCGTAGAGCAGATCAATCGACCAGTAGGGGACAATGGTCCAGGCCCAGAACGGGATATGGGTTTCCCAGCCAAACACCATCGTGCCGACATCGCTGCGTTGGCTAGTGACCCACGTGGCAAACCCATAGGTGCTGAAAAACAGCGGCGCCAACAGCAGCAGCCACAACACCGCCGGCTTTAATAGGCCTGGTTCGCGCATGGTCAGATCTTCTGTGCCAGGGACACGCTGAAAATGCCCCATTCATCCACTCGCTGGGTGATCTTGCGGAAACCTGCGGCTTGCACCAGTTGATCCATTTCCGCCTGGGTGCGCCGACGCATCACCCAAGCCTGGCCCTGACGGTGACTGGTGAGGGCGCGCGCGATCAATTCCAGCTGCGGGTGCCACGGTTGGCCGGTGTAGACCAGATAACCACCGGGCTCCACCGCTTCGGCCAGCCCGGCCAGCGAGCCGCCGACCATGGCGTTATCCGCGAACAATTCATACAGGCCAGACACCACCGCCAAGGTCGGCTTGGGTTCCAGCGCCGCCAGGTCCGCGCGGTCAAAGGCATCGCCTTTGACAAACTGGGCGATGTCGCCGAGACCTTTCTCACGAATCAGTGCGCCACCGTCGCGCACGTTGATATCGCTGTAGTCGCGCAGCAGGATCGATTCCGGCAGCGGTGAGACACCCTGCAAAGCTTCCAGAATGTAGCGGCCGTGACCGGCGGCGATATCGACGATCCGCACCTCGCGGCCTTCATCACGCAGTTTGGCCATGGTCAGGCGCAGCAGCTCTTCGACATTCAACTTGCGCTGACGAATGCCGCGCCAGCCGATGGAGTTCAGGTAGTTGGTGTCGATCATCCGCCCCAGCGCGCCCTTGCCGGTGGGCGTGTTGCGGTACACATAGTCCAGGGTACTGCCGGAGTCGAAGCCGGTGTCGAAGCCCAGCTTCACCCCGTCCGACAGCTTGCTGCCCAGGCCCATGCTGGCTCGCGTCATGCGCCAGTACAGGTCGCGCAGCGAGTTGTGGGGTAGCGGTGCGGCCAGGGATTCGGATTCGGCGCAGGTCAGGCCGAACTTGTCGGCGTCCAGCAGTGAGGCGCGGTCCAACGGGTGTTCGAAGTTCTGCAGAATAAAGCGCTTGGCGCTGCTCAAGGCCACGGCGCGATCACGCTCACCCAAGGTGTCGTGAAAGAAGCCGGGGAGGATGTGCATCTCCTTTTTCAGGCTGCCGAGGCGTTCGAAGAACTGCTGCTGCGGTTTGCGGTGGACCACAAAGTCCGAGCCGGAAACCAGTAACTGAGTTGGTACCTGAATCGCCTGGGCATCGGCTACAACCCGGTCAGCGGCTTCATACAGGCCCAACAGCACATTCACCGAAATCGCCTTGGTGATCAGCGGGTCGCTGTCGTACGACGCCACGCGCTCCGGGTCATGGCTGAGGAACTTGGCCTTGACGTAGCTGTTGACGAAAAAATTGCCGCGAAACTTGCGCATCAGCGCCAGGCCGGACCGGGCGAAAGGCACGTAGAGCTTGACCTTGAAGGCCGGCGAGGCGAGCACCAGGGAACGGATTTTCGGTGCGTAATCGTGGACCCACGTTGCCGCGATCACCGCGCCAACGCTCTGGGCGATGACGGCGAGGTTTTCTTCTTCGATGGCGTAGGTGGTGCCGATGTGGTCACAGAAGGTCTGCACGTCTCGGGCACTGGTGGCGAAGCTCGGGCTGTCGCCACGCTCACCAGGGGATTGGCCATGGCCGCGGGCGTCCCAGGCGAAAAAGTCGAACGCAGGCAGGTCCAGTTCATCCACTAGGTGGGCGATGCGCCCGGAATGTTCGTGGCCGCGATGGAACAGCAGGATCGCCTTACGCGGCGTTCCGTCTGTCGCTGCAGTCGCGGGCCAGTGGCGGTAGAAAAGCTCTACGCCGTCATGGGTGCTGAAGGTGTGCTCTTGCTGTTCGCGCATCGCAAAATCCTTATGCAGAAGGAGAGGTCGATTCTTCTTTCAAGCCTTGGCGTACACGGTTGACCAAGGTATAGGCCAACAACGCAGCGACGATCCACATGACAGCGTCGACCCAAACGGCACCGAGCCAGCCGAGCGCAACGCCGGTGGCCAGCACGCCGAGGACAAACGCCCGGTCACTTTTGCCCATGGGGCCGTCATAGCGCCGCGAAGCGCCCACCATCGGCCCAAGTACGCCGGCGTACTCGCTGAACACCGCCAGCAAGGTCACCAGCAGCACCGGCGCCAGGCTCACGCCGGGGATCAGCGCAAACGGCAGGATCAGCGCGCTGTCGGCGATCACATCACAGAGTTCGTTGAGGTAGGCGCCAAGTCGCGACTGCTGGCCGAATTCCCGGGCGAGCATGCCGTCGATGGCGTTGAGGGCCATACGCAGGATCATCCACACGGGGATCAGCGCAAAGAGCCACAGGTGCTGGGCAAAGCTGGCAATCAGCAAACCCACGAGGAGGGAAATGACCCCGGCCAGCACGGTGATCTGGTTGGCAGTGGTGCCATTGTCGTAGAGGCGCTGGACCAACGGCCGCAGCAGGTTTTGAAAACGCGGTTTGAGCTGATAGATCGAAATCATGAAGGTGGCGCTTCCTTGTCCGTTAACCCGCGAAACACTTTTTCCGGAGTGTGACGATTTATCGCGGCGGACACTAGTGATGGCTCGTGTTTATAGGGGTTTTGTCGTTCTTCATGTGCAATCGAACAAAAATTTCACGCTATGTGTTATATGGTAACGAATTGTGTACAAGCGGGCGTGTGTGGATGCGAGTGGATCTAGAAGCTGAGGGCGCTGCCGTCGACGGGCTGCCGCGTTTTCAGCAAGGGATGTTTCATGCCCGGCGTTTACGTCAGGCCGGTATCGGCCTGACGGCACTGGCCATCAGCGGCTGGGTGCTGGCGCTGTTCGTAGCGTTGTTTGCACCGCTGTCGATCTGGCCGGTGATGCTTATCAACTGTTCCTCGGCATTGCTGGTGCTGGTGGCCGGGCTGCAGTCAGCCTGGTGGGTGGCCGATTGGCGGGCCCAAGCCTTAGAAGGGGCGACGGCGCCACTGATTGTCTCGCCGGTGGCCGTGGAAGATTCCGGTTGGTACGACCGTCTGCTTGGCCGCATCAGCAATGGTTGGGGTGGCCTGCTGGCGCAGATCGGTGCGCCGGTCCTGTGGCTGTGCGGCTGGTCCCTGCTGGCATTGGTCAGCATCGTCGAGTTCTGGAACCTGGCATTACCGCCTGCTGCGGTAGGCCAGGCCGCGAGTGTCGGTGCGGCGGCCGCGTTGCTGCTGGCCTTTGGCTTGTTGGTATTCGAGCGACGCCTGGCCCAGGAAAGCACCGCCCAGTGGCCGGAAGCCGGGCAACTGGCGCAGTTGAGCCGGGTGGCGATCATCTGCCTGGTGATCAGTGCGATCTGTCTGTTGTTTGCAGGTGAGGAGTCCGTCTGGCCACTGCGCCTCGCGGTGTTGATCGGCTTGTTGCCGGTGCTGGTAGCGCTGGAGTTTCTGCTGCGGGGCGTGCTGTCGCTGTTCAGCCCGCGCCAGGAGCGCCTGGAACCCCGGCTCATGGCGCAAAGCTTTATTGCTGACATGCTGCGCTGGCCGCCCCAACCGTTGCTTGCCTTGCAGAATGAATTGCACAACCGTTTCGGCATCGACCTGCGGCAGATCTGGGCGTTTACCTACATGCGCCGGGCGTTTCTGCCGGTGTTGGTGGTGGTGCTGGCGGTGGGTTGGTTGCTCACTGGTGTGCATGAAGTTGCCCTGCAAGGCCGTGGGATTTATGAGCGTTTTGGCAAACCGGTGGAGGTCTTCGGGCCAGGCCTACATGTCGGTTTGCCTTGGCCATTGGGCCGAGTGCTGAGTGTGGAAAATGGCGTGGTCCACGAGCTGGCCACCAGCGTCGGTGAAACAGCCACCACCGAGTTGGCGCCCGCCGAGGGCCCGGCGCCGTTGATTGCCAACCGCCTGTGGGACGCCAGCCATGTGAATGACAAGTCCCAGGTGATCGCCAGCAGCAGCGGCGACAAGCAGAGCTTCCAGATCGTCAACATGGACGTGCGCTTCGTCTATCGCATCGGCCTGACCGATCAGGCCGCGCTCGCTGCCACTTACAACAGTGCCGATGTGCCCACGCTGATCCGCAGTACGGCCAGCCGCATCCTCGTGCATGACTTTGCCTCGCGCACCCTCGATGAATTGCTGGGTGAACAGCGCACCGGCCTCGCCGATGAAATAGGCCAGGCCGTACAGGCCGATTTGCAGAAACTCGACAGCGGTGTGGAAATCCTCGCCACGGTGGTGGAAGCCATTCACCCGCCTGCCGGTGCAGCCAACGCCTACCACGGCGTGCAGGCGGCGCAGATTGGGGCCCAGGCGCTGATCTCCCGGGAACGAGGCGCGGCCAGTGAACAGACCAACCAGGCGCTGTTGCAAGCCAGTACCGCGCGCGACCAGGCCCAGGCCACGGCCCATGAGGTCAACGCAGGCGCACAAGCGGCGGACCTGCGCTTTGCTGCCGAACAAAAGGCCTACGCCAGCGCCGGTCAGGCGTTTGTGCTGGAGCAGTACCTCAGCCAACTGAGCCAGGGCCTGGCCCATGCCAAGTTGCTTATTCTTGATCATCGTCTGGGGGGCAGCAGTGCACCGACGATTGATCTGCGTTCTTTTACTTTGCCGGCCGACCCTTTGGTGCCGCGTAAAGCCGTTCAATAAGGAGTCTGTCTGTTGAGCGCTCATTCTCACGATCATGGTCACCACCACGGCCACCACCATCATCACCATCACGATGAAGAGCAGGAAGCCGGCCCGTTCCCTTGGCGCCGTATGGCCTGGGCTGTGTTGCTGGTGCTGTTTGCTGTCGCCGCCGCGAGCCTGGTGCAGGTGCGCTCCGGCGAAGCCACGGTGATCACCCGCTTTGGCAATCCTGCGCGGGTCCTGTTGGATCCGGGCCTTGGCTGGCGCTGGCCGGCGCCGTTCGAAGCGGCGATCCCCGTGGACTTGCGCCTGCGCACTACCTCCAGCGGCTTGCAGGACGTGGGTACGCGGGATGGCTTGCGGATCATCGTGCAGGCCTATGTGGCCTGGCAGGTCCAGGGTGATGCTGACAACGTGAAACGCTTTATGCGCGCCGTACAAAACCAGCCGGACGAAGCGGCACGGCAGATTCGCACCTTTGTCGGCTCGGCCCTGGAAACCACCGCCAGCAGTTTTGACCTGGCCAATCTGGTGAACACCGATGCCAACCAGGTGCATATCGCCGATTTCGAGGCGCAACTGCGCCAGCAGATTGATCAACAATTGCTCACCACCTACGGCGTGCGCGTGGTGCAGGTGGGGATTGAACGGCTGACCTTGCCTTCGGTGACGCTGGCGGCCACCGTCGACCGCATGCGTGCCGAGCGCGAAACCATTGCCACCGAGCGCACCGCCGTCGGCAAGCGTGAAGCGGCGCAGATTCGTTCCGCCGCCGAGCGGGATGCGCGAATCGTCCAGGCCGATGCCACGGTGAAAGCGGCTGATATCGAAGCGCAATCCCGCGTCGAAGCGGCGCAAATTTACGGCCGGGCCTATGCAGGAAATCCGCAGTTGTACAACTTGCTGCGCTCCCTCGACACCCTAGGCACCGTGGTGACGCCGGGTACCAAAATCATCTTGCGCACTGACGCTGCGCCGTTCCGTGCATTGGTGGACGGTCCCAAGGACGTTCAGCCATGAGTGAGGCGTCCAAAGACCCGGACAACCTCGACAGCCCGTGGATTCAGGCCGGGCGCCTGACCTTCCTCGCGTTGTACGCGGTGACCGTGCTGGCGGCGCTGGCCTGGGCGTTTTCCAATGTGCGGCAGATCGACCCGCAGAACCGTGCCGTGGTGTTGCACTTCGGCGCGCTGGACCGGATTCAGAACGCCGGGCTGCTGCTGGCCTGGCCGCGTCCGTTCGAGCAAGTCGTGCTGCTGCCAGCGGCCGACCGTGTGATCGAGCGTCGGGTGGAAAACCTGCTGCGTTCCGACGCTGCAATCCAGGCCGACCGCGTTGCCAGCCTGGCCACGCCCCTGAGTGATGCGCTGGCGGGCTCCGGCTATCTGCTGACTGGTGATGCCGGCGTGGTGCAACTGGATGTGCGGGTGTTCTACAAGGTCACCGAGCCTTACGCCTTTGTGCTGCAGGGTGATCATGTGTTGCCGGCGCTGGATCGGTTGGTCACGCGAAGCGCCGTGGCCCTGACGGCGGCGCGGGACCTGGACACTATTCTGGTCGCTCGCCCTGAGCTGATCGGTGCCGACAACCAGGCCGCCGAGCGTCGAGAACGCCTGCGCGGTGATCTGGTGCAAGGCATCAATCAGCGCCTGGTGGACTTGGCGTCTACCGGCCTGGGTTTGGGCATCGAAGTCACTCGGGTTGATGTGCAATCGAGCCTGCCGAGCCCGGCGGTAAATGCGTTCAACGCAGTACTGACTGCCAGCCAGCAAGCCGACAAGGCTGTGGCCAACGCCCGCACTGACGCTGAGAAACTGACCCAGGGCGCGACCCAAGACGCCGACCGTCTGGTGCAGGTGGCTCACGCCCAAGCCAGCGAGCGCCTGGCCAATGCTCAGGCACAAACCGCCACCGTGGCCAGCTTGGCCCAGGTGAAAGACCCTGGCCTGTTGCTGCGCCTGTACCGCGAACGCTTGCCGAAGATCCTGGGCCAAGCCGGCTCGGTGACCACGGTCGATCCTAAAGACGATTCCCGCCTGATTATTCAGGGAGCTGAACAATGACCGCTCACGCTGCGCCGATGCTGACATCGGCCGAACAACGCAGCGCAGCCCGCCAATTGACCTTGGCCATGCTGGCCCTCGGCTTGCTCGCATTGGGTCTGGTCTGGCGCTGGTTGTCCCCTGATCAAACCGGCGTCAGCCAATTGTTGCTGGGCGTCGCCTCGTTACTGGTGGCTGTACCGGTGATGCGTTCGGCTTGGTACAGCCTGCGTTACCCGAGCCTGCATGGCATCACTGATCAATTGATTGCACTGGCGATGTTGGGTGCCTGGGCCACCGGTGACCTGCTGACCGCTGCCTTGCTGCCGATCATCATGATCTTCGGCCATGTGCTGGAAGAGCGCAGCGTGATCGGTTCCCAAGAGGCCATCCATGCCCTGGGCAAGCTGACCCGCAGCCATGCCCGTCTGGTGCAGGCCGACGGGACCATTGTGGAAGTGGACAACGGCACCTTGAAGACCGGCGATATTGTTGAGGTGCGCGCCGGCGACCGGGTACCGGCCGATGGCGTGGTGCTGTCGGGACAGGCCAGCCTGGATACCGCACCTATTACCGGTGAATCGGTGCCGCTGGAAGCCAGCGTCGGGGTACAGGTGTTTGGTGGCGCGATCAACCTTGATGGCTTGCTGCGTCTGGAAGTGACCCGCACCGGCAACGAATCGACCTTGGGCAAAGTCATCGCCCTGATGCAAAGCGCCGAGCGCTCCAAGCCGCCGATCACTCGGCTGCTGGAGCGGTATGCCGGCAGTTATATGGTGTTGGTATTGTTGCTGGCGGCGGTCACCTGGTTTGTGACCAATGATGCTCAGGCGATGCTGGCGGTGCTGGTGGCGGCGTGTCCGTGTGCGTTGGTGTTGTCGGCGCCGGCCACGGCGATTGCCGGGATTGCCGTGGCGGCTCGCCATGGGATTTTGATTCGCAGCTCGGCGTTTCTCGAAGAGCTGGCGGACCTGACCTCCCTGGTGGTCGACAAGACCGGCACCCTGACGTTTGGCACCTTGCGTCTGCAATCCATTGAGACCACGGCGCCGGACCGCCAAGTTCTGCTGAACCTGGCGGCCAGCCTCGGCTCGGCCAGCAGCCACCCGGTCAGCCGGGCGTTGGCTGGGCTCGCGACGCAAGAGCAGATGCTGGTGCTGTCGGATATTCGTGAACGTCAGGGTTTGGGCGTGGTGGCGCAAACCGAGCAGGGCGAAGCGGCCCTTGGTCGGCCGGAGCTGTTTGAGCAACTGGGTATTGCGACCACGACCGTGCCCAACCATGACGGCCCGATTGCCGGACTGGCGCTTGATGGACAATTCCTCGCTTGGTTGTTGCTTGCCGACAGCGTCAAGCCGGAGGCGCGCCAGGCCATGAAGGAACTGCGAGAGCTGGGTCTTGGCCGTCAGTTACTGCTGACCGGCGATCGCCAGAGCGTGGCCGACAGCCTGGCGCTGGAAGTGGGCATCAGCGATGTCGAAGCTCAGGCGTTGCCCGAAGACAAACTCAACCGCGTGCTGGGGGAAATCGGCAGCGGGTTCCGCCCGATGGTGGTGGGCGACGGGATCAACGACTCCCTGGCCCTTAAGGCCGGTGTGGTGGGCGTGGCCATGGGCGCGGGCGGGGCGGATATCGCCCTGGCCTCGGCGGACGTGGTGCTGATCGGCAGCGACCTGCGGCGCCTGGGCACCTGCGTGCGGCTGAGTCGTCAGTGCCGGCATACGTTGCAGGTCAATGTGATCATCGGCCTGGGCTGGACCCTGGCGATTGTGGTGTTCGCAGCCTTCGGCTGGCTGGGCGCAGCGGGGGCAATGATTGCGGCGGTATTGCACAACCTCAGTACTCTGCTGGTGTTGGGTAACGCCGGGCGTTTGTTGCGGTTTCAGGAACCGTTGATGAAGCTCGAGGAATAAATTTCAGAAATTGTTCAGGCTCGATGTAACGGCACCAGAGCACCTCACTCTAGTGCTGTGTCGGGACTGAACAATCCGTTTAGCCGACTCCATTACCGATCATGAGGAACACAAGAATGAACATTAAATCCGCTGCTGCTGGTGCCGCCTTCGCTATCGCTGCTGCTGGCATGTTTGCCGGTGTCGCTACCCAGGTGCAGGCTGCAGATGCCCAGGTTCATTGCTACGGCGTTACTTCCTGCAAAGGCATGAACGATTGCAAGACCGCTGAAAACGCCTGTAAAGGCCAGGCTGTTTGCAAGGGCCACGGCTTCAAGGCAATGACCAAGGCTGCTTGTGATGCAGCTGGCGGCAAAGTCGGCGAATAACTGACAACAGAGTGCAACCGCAGCGGGGCCACCGCCGCTGCGGACACTTCTCCCAGGAGTTCGCGATGTCCACCTCCCTCCCGACTTTGGGCTACGGCCTGGGTTTACGCAGCGAGTACTACCAGCAGATTCTTGAACAATCCCCTGCCGTGGATTGGTTCGAGGTGATCTCCGAAAATTATCTGGTCCAGGGCGGTAAAGCCCTGTACTACCTGGATGCGATAGCCGAGCGTTATCCCCTGGTGATGCATGGTGTGTCCCTGTCTATCGGTGGGCCTCATGCCCTCGATATCGACTACCTGAAGCAAATAAAACAACTGGCCGAGCGGGTCCAGCCGGCGTGGATTTCCGATCACTTGTGCTGGAGCCGCGGTAGCGCGCACCAGTTGCATGACCTGCTGCCACTGCCTTACACCGAAGAAAGTCTGTACCACGTCGCCGGTCGTGTGCGGCAGGTGCAGGATGTGTTGCAGCGTCCCTTGGTACTGGAAAACGTCTCCAGTTATGTGCGATCCAAGGCGGATGAATTCACCGAGTGGGAATTCCTCAACGCCCTGACCCACCTCAGCGGCTGCCAGCTATTGCTGGACGTCAACAACGTCTACGTCAGCTCCCGCAACCATGGCTTTGATGCCTGGACCTTTATCCGCAACCTTCCACCCGAGAGCATCCGCCAACTGCACTTGGCCGGGCACATGGACTATGGCGACTACGTAATCGATACCCACGATCACCCGGTGTGTGATCCGGTCTGGGCGCTGTATCAACAGACCCTGGAACACCTGGGGCCGGTTTCGACGCTGCTGGAGCGTGATGACCACTTTCCACCCTTTGAAGAGTTGCTCACCGAGTTGGCCAAGGCCCGGGAGCTGGGGGCGACGGCCTTGGGCAGGAGGGCTTTATGCGCCTGACCGACTGGCAGTTGGCGTTTGAACAACATGTGTTATCAGAGACCCTCAACAGCAGTTTTAGCGCGACGCTGCTCGGCGGCCCGACGCTGGATGTCGACACAGGCCTTGCGATCTACCACAACGCCTACCGCGCGCGATTGCAGGACGTGCTGCGCGATGATTTCAGCGCCGTGTGGTATTGGCTGGGGGACGATGAGTTTGCGCAGTTGAGCGCGGCCTATATTCGCCGCTACCCCTCGCGTCATTACAGCTTGCGCTGGTTTGGTGAGCGGTTTCCCGAGTTCATCCTTGAACATTTGATCGCCGAGCAAAGCGCGCCGTTGGCCGAGCTGGCACGTCTTGAATGGGCGTTTACCCTGGCCTTTGATGCGCCACAAGGCGAGCCGCTGATGTTGCAGGACATGGCGCAGTTGCCTCCCGAGGCTTGGCCTGGGTTGCAGGTGCAACTGGCGCCTTCGGTGCAGCAGATGCTGTGTCATTTCAACAGTGTGGCGATCTGGCGATCGAGCAAGAACGAGGCAGACTTTCCTGGCAGTGAAGCGTTGAGCGAGGCTCAGGTTTGCCTGATCTGGCGCCACCAGAATGTGTGCCAATACCGCACCCTGGAACCGGCTGAAGCCTGGGCTTTGATGGGCATGGTGACCACCGGCTGGAGTTTTTCAGAACTGTGCGCCGAGTTGGCAGTCACTTATCAAGAGGGCGCGCCATTGCAAGCGGTGACCTGGCTGAAACAGTGGGTCCAGGACGGTTTGCTCCAACTGCGGGCACCATAGAAAAGGGCTATCAATTCGATAGCCTCCTACTTTTTCTCTGGATGGTCTACCCTCTCAGCAGACGTCTGAAACAAGGGGGGACTACTCATGCTCGCGCAACTTCCACCGGCCTTACAGAATCTTCAGCTTCCGCTGCGTCTGCGACTCTGGGACGGCCATGAATTCAACTTGGGCCCAGAGCCCAGCGTCACCATTGTGGTCAAGGATCCCATGATGGTCACGAAGCTGACTCATCCAACGCTCGATTCCTTGGGCGAAGCTTTTGTCGAGGGCAAATTGGATCTGGAAGGATCCATCGCCGAAGTGATCCGGGTATGTGATGAGTTGAGTCACGCCCTGATTGACGACGACGAGGGGAGTCGTCCGGTGCGCTCGATCCACGACAAGGCCACTGACGCAGCGGCTATTTCCTATCACTACGACCTGTCGAATGCGTTCTACCAGCTCTGGTTGGACCGCGACATGGCCTATTCCTGCGGGTATTTCGAGACCGGCAGCGAATCCCTCGATCAAGCCCAGCAAGATAAATTCCGCCATCTGTGCCGCAAATTGCGGCTGCAGCCGGGGGAGTATTTGCTGGACGTGGGTTGCGGTTGGGGAGGGCTGGCGCGTTATGCCGCGCGGGAGTTCGGGGTCAAGGTGTTTGGTATCACCCTGAGCAAGGAACAGTTGGAACTCGCCAGGGAGCGGGTGAAAGCCGAAGGCCTGGAAGATCAAGTTGAGCTGCAACTGCTGGATTACCGTGACCTGCCGCAAGACGGTCGTTTCGACAAGGTGGTCAGCGTGGGCATGTTCGAACACGTCGGCCATGCCAACCTGGCGCAATACTGCCAGACCTTGTTCGGCGCGGTGCGCGAGGGTGGCCTGGTGATGAACCATGGCATTACCGCCAAGCACACCGATGGCCGGCCAGTGGGCCGTGGCGCCGGGGATTTTATCGAGCGTTATGTGTTCCCCAACGGCGAGTTGCCGCACTTGTCGATGATGACTGCCGAGATCAGTGAGGTGGGGTTGGAAGTGGTCGACGTGGAAAGCCTGCGCCTGCACTACGCCCGCACCCTGGATCATTGGAGCGAGCGCCTGGAAGACAACCTGGAAGCGGCGGCGAAGATGGTGCCGGAGCAGGCGTTGCGGATCTGGCGGCTATACCTGGCGGGCTGTGCGTATGCGTTTGCCCGGGGCTGGATCAACCTGCATCAGATTCTGGCGGTGAAACCTCATGCCGATGGTAGCCATGAGCTGCCGTGGACGCGGGATGATCTGTACCGCTGAATGGGAACACTGAAGGGCTAATGTGGGAATGGGCTTGTGTGGGAGATTCTATGGTTGAGGGGCAACCCTCAACCAACCTTCGGTTGGTATTCGCTTTGTCCTTTCAGCAAGGCGAATACCACTCGAGCAAGCTTACGGGCCAGCATTACCAGTACCTGTGTGGTGCTATAACCCCGCGCCCGTTGCGCTTGATAAAACTCCTTCCATGCAGCCGTTCGACTCGCTGCCATTGCGGCGTTGTGCAACAGACGCCGAGCCTCTGAGTCGCCACGCTTGCTCAAGCTGCGACGATTATCTTTTGTCCTGACTTAGAAACGCGTAAATCCATGCCCAAGAAAGCGATAAACGCATCCGCATTTCTAAAATCACCTCGTTGGAAGGTAGTAACCAAGCGGGCTCCAGTCAAAAAGCCGATACCTTCAACTTTCAAACAACGCTTTAGCTGATCCGAGAGTCCAGCTTCTTTCAGGCGATCACCGATCATCTTTTCGATCAGGCCCTCTAGCTTTTGCATCGACTTCACTTGCTCAGCAAAAGAGGCCTTCAGCAACGGCTCATTCGCCCAGCTTTGAGTCAGACTGACACGTGCTTGAACCAGGGCCGCCCGGCGACGGAAAAGGCTCAAAAGCTGGCGATACAGAGGAGATGGCGGCGTCCAGGGGCGAAGCTCCTCGGCTTCGTTTTTCAGATAGCGTGCGAGCAACTTGGCATCCAGAGCATCGGTTTTAGCCCGGACATTCACACCTTTACGATAGTGGCTGAGTTCATAATCACCCACCATGTAGATCATGCAGTCGGCCTCATAGGCCAGATCAGCGAACTCCAAGTGATAGATGTTAGTAGCTTCAATCGCGACCGCCACGGCGCCCGGTAGGGCCTTCAGCCATTTTTTAATAGCGGTTTTGTTGTTCGGGATCACTTCCAGCAAATCGAGCTCGGCGTGGTAAATCACCAGCTCATTTTTAGCGACATCGACGCCAACGATCGGCTTTGAGACGGGAACTGGCATTGCCATGGGACTTACTCCGGGCTAAGGTTTTGAGCACTTGAAGGGCTCACCCAGAGGCGCAGGCTTGTTCCTATCGTCGGTCATAGCCAGATGCATTCTTTATCGGCGCTTGGGTGAAAGGAGGAGGGGCGAAATCTCCCACGGTCTGTACTGCGCCAACAGTCAGAATCGGGCTTTGTCCCTTCTCCTCCCTTCAAGTCCTAGCATACAAGCGGGCTTGCTCGCGAAGGCGGTGGATCAGTTGGTACATATCTGACTGACCCACCGCCTTCGCGAGCAAGCCCGCTCCCACATGTGTTTCGGGGTGAGCCTACAAAATCGGTGAAATAAGCCGCGCGACCCGCATGCCCAGTTGTTGTAGGCGGTGGGTCTCGCGGTTTTCTTCTTGGCTGATTTCATGGGCCAGGGCGAAGTCGTCCAGCAGCATTTTTTCCACTTCGCTGGCAAAGGCTTCATCCACCGTCAGCAACATCACTTCGAAGTTGAGCCGGAACGAGCGGTTGTCCAGGTTGGCACTGCCAATGGCGCTGATCTCGCTGTCCACCAACACCACTTTCTGGTGCAGGAAGCCCGGCGTGTAGCGGAACACCCGCACTCCGGCGCGCACCGCTTCAATGGCGTACAGGCTGGAGGCGGCGTAGACGATGCGGTGATCAGGTCGCGACGGCAGCAGCAAGCGCACATCCACCCCGCGTAATACCGCCAGCCTCAGCGCCGAAAATACCGCTTCATCGGGGATAAAGTACGGGCTGGTGATCCACACTCGCTCGGTGGCCGCATGAATCGCCTCGACGAAAAACAGCGAGCAGGTTTCATAGGGATCGGCCGGGCCGCTGGCCAGCAATTGGCAGAGCACGCCGTCATCCGGGTAGGTGTCCGGAAGGAGCAGCGGCGGCAGTTCCCGCGCCGCCCAGAACCAGTCTTCGGCAAACGATTCCTGCAGGCACGCCACCACCGGGCCGCTGACCTGCACGTGAGTATCACGCCAGGGCGCCAGGGGCGGACTCTTGCCCATGTATTCATCACCCACGTTGTGGCCGCCGACAAATCCGGTGATGCCATCGACCACGACGATCTTGCGGTGGTTACGGAAGTTGACCTGGAAGCGATTGAGCCAGCCACTGCGGGTGGCGAACGCCTTCACCTGAACCCCGGCGTCCCGCAGTGATTGCACATATCTGTGGGGCAGGGAATGGCTGCCAATGCGATCGTAGAGCACGTAAATGGCGACGCCTTCGGCGGCTTTTTCCTTGAGCAGGGTGTGCAGTTGGCGGCCGAGTTCATCGTCGTGAATGATGAAAAACTGAACCAATACTGCAGTTTTCGCCGAACGAATTGCTTCGAAAATCGCGCCGAAGGTGGCGTCGCCATTGATCAGCAAGCGCACCTGATTGTTCGCCAGGCAAGGCATGCGGCCCAATTTGGGCATGGCTCGCAAGGACGCATAGGCGCGGGAATTACGGGCGGCCAGCGCTTCCTCGACCCAAGGCCGCCAGTTCAGCTCGGTGATTGCCTTGTGCATTTCCTGGTTGGCCTGACGGCGCGCCTGAATATAGGCGTCGAAGGTACTTCGACCGAAGATCAGGTAGGGGATCAGCGTGAGGTAAGGGATGAACATCAAGGACAGGGCCCAGGCAATCGAGCCTTGGGCGGTCCTGACGGTCAGCACCGCGTGGATGGCGGCGAGGGTGCCCAAAAAGTGCAGCGTGGCAATGAAATAGCCGAGCAGGTGCGGGCCAAAAAAATCCATGGAGAACGTTACTCCTGACAATCCAATGCGTAACAGACCATGTTCGGCCATGAATGTCGCTATTTTATTTGCTGTGCAACACTGGCGGCTTTGCGGCGTCTAACGCCGACAATTGTCCAGGAGTTACCCGATGAAGGCTCGTCTGCTTGGTTTGGCCATGGTTATTGGTTTATCGCTGCCGGTGGCGGCACACGCGC